>NZ_AYXC01000001.1:0-674140 GCF_000502275.1 Mesorhizobium sp. L103C131B0
CGCTATCCGCGCCTGACAGGCTGGGCCGAGGATGCCATCGAACAAACCCTGACCTTCTTCAGGCTGCCGAGACAGCACCACAAGCATCTTAAATCCACCAACATGCTGGAGCGGCTCAACGAGGAAATCCGCCGGCGCACCTATGTCGTGCGCATCTTCCCCAANAAATCCACCAACATGCTGGAGCGGCTCAACGAGGAAATCCGCCGGCGCACCTATGTCGTGCGCATCTTCCCCAACACCGAAAGCTGCCTGCGCCTGGTCAGGGCGTTGGCCGTCGAGACCAATGAAAACTGGATGGAGGCCAACCGATACATCAACATGGACGACCTGCGCGAGCACAAGAAGCTCGCTCTGCGCCAAGCCGCATGACCAGCATCATGGCCGCCCCTTTTGCAGAACTTGACGCACACAACCGCTGCCGATCTCCCCCCTCGAGGGGGGAGATGCCCGGCAGGGTGTCCGAACCGGATAGATAGGTAACAGAATGGACCGATAGCATGGGTGACAGTTTTCTTGTCCGCCGGAGGACNAAGAAGCTCGCTCTGCCCCAAGCCGCATGACCAGCATCATGGCTGCCCCATTTTGCAGAACTTGACGCACACAACGGCATCACGTCGCCTACCCTAATATGTCAGCAAGCACGCCTGCCGTGTTCCCGCGGTCGACCGCTCACAGCCGCCATGTCATTGCCGGAAAGCCCTCGACATCTGGTCGGTAAGCGGCTTCAGCAGATAAGACCAGACGCTGTGTTCGTCCGTACTTATGTGAACCTCCGCTGGCATACCGGGTTTGAGCACTTTGGCATCGGTCAGACAGGTGGACTTGTCTTCGACATTGATGCGCGCCGAGAAATAAGAAAGCTGGCGCTGTTGATCTTTTATCAGGTCCGCCGAGATGCGCTTGACAGACCCTTGGCAGGCAGGCGTGGTGCCGGCGTCGAAAGCCGGAAACCGGATCGAGACCCGCTGACCTGGACGAACGTCATCTATGCGCGACGGCGCAATCAGCGCGTCGACCACAAGGTTGCCGGTGTCAGGGACGATCATCATCAGAACTTCGCCCGCGGCAATCACGCCGCCGATCGTGTGAATGGAAGATTCCTGTACCGTTCCCGATTGCGGAGCGCGGATGGTGGTTTTGGCCAGTTCGTCTTGTGCCACAACCTTGCGCTCGCTGAGTTCGGTTTGCTTGGCTTCCGTTTCACGAAGTTCGCTCGTTACGTCACTACGCCTTTGTTCATCGAGCTGAAGAATCTGCAATTCGGTCTCGCTGATCCGGGCCTGCGCCTCGGCAACTGCCGCTGCGAGGCGCCCCGATTCTCCGTGCGCCCGGGTGGCATCCAGCCTGATGTTGCTAAGTCGCTCTTTGGACACCAGCTTCTTTGTAAAAAGCGCCTGTACATCGACAAGATCGCCATCCAGCAGGACCACGGATTGTTCTTCCGCGGTCTGTTGCGCCTTGAGGCCCTCAACTTGGCGTTCGAGTTGCTTTGAGCGGCTTTGCAATTGTGCCTTCTGCCCGTTGAGGGCCGTAGCGCGGCTTTCGAACAGCGTGCGCTCACCGTTCACCAGGGCAGCCAGTTCCGGCTCGCCCATTCGCGCTTGAAGGCTGAACGGAAGCTGCATCTCCGACAGGCCTTGCCGCTCTGCCTCCAGCCGCACAAGCCGAACCGTTGCCCGATCAAGATCCTTGCTAATTATCTGCAGATTGGCCCGTGTCAGTGTGTCGTCCAACCGTGCCATCACATCGCCGGCCCGTACATGATCCCCGTCTTGCGCGAAGATGCCACCTATCGTGCCGCCCGTCAGATGCTGCACCTTCTTTATGTTGCTCTCGACCACCACGGTCGCCGGCGCAATTACCGCGCCAGCAATCTTGGTCAGACCGAGCCAGAGCCCGCCGCCGGCAATTAACGTAACCGTGACCGCCGCCCCCAGGATCAGGTTGGCCCTGATTCCATCGCGCGTGCCCGAAATCATCGCGTTGCGCCGGCTCCCATTGCCGATCGGGGCCGATGGAGCCATCGTCGCCTCAGACAAAAAAATATCCCTCATGCATGACCGCTCACCCCTTTGTGCATCGCGACGGCCGCTGCCGGGCGTTCAACAGGCGCAGCAAAGGGGCGGATGACGTTGGCCAGGACCTCCTCGCGTGAGCCGAAGGCGTGAAGCATCCCATTGGACATTACGAGTACCCTGTCGATGTTGGTAAGGGCAGAAGGACGGTGCGCAACTACGATGACGATGCCTCCACGTCTGCGCACTGCCAGGATCGCGCCGGCCAAGGCGGTATCGCCATCGACGTCCAGATTTGAATTCGGCTCGTCCAGAACGACGAGAAACGGATCGCCGTAAAGTGCCCTGGCAAGCCCTACGAGTTGCCGCTGTCCAGCCGACAACGCTGTTCCTCCCTCGCCCATGCGAGTTTGAAAACCGTTCGGCAATCGCAGGATCATTTTGTCGACGCCCGCTGCCTTGGCAGCTGCAAGCACGCCCTTGGCGTCGCCCTTCCCGCCAAATCGCGAAATGTTATCGGCAACCGTTCCATCAAACAGTTCGACGTCCTGGGGCAGGTAGCCAATATGTGCGCCAAGACGTTCTTGGTCCCATTGGTCAAGCGAGGCGTCGTCCAGCCTCACCGTGCCGCGAAGTGGCTGCCAGACGCCCACCAGCGCGCGCACAAGCGTGCTTTTGCCAGAACCGCTCGGGCCGACAACGGCCATTCCCGTCCCTGCAGCCAGGCGGAAGCTGACATTGGCTACCGTCGGTTTTTGCTGGCCCGGTGGCGCTATGGTCAGGTCCTCGACCGCAAGCTCCGCTTGGGGGCGCGGAAGTTCCATATGTTCGTCCCGGTCAGGAAAAGCGGCCAGGGCCGTTGCCAGTTGCGAATAGCTTTGCCGGAACGCGGCGAAGCCTCGCCAGTTCGCGATAGCGGCGTCAACAGGAGCCAATGAGCGGCCCAGCAAGATGGAGGATGCGATGATCACGCCTGGCGAGGCTTCGCCTCCTATCACCAGGTAGGCACCCAGTCCAAGAACGCAGGACTGCAAGGCCAAACGCAGTGCCCTAGAGAGTGCCCCGGTGGCGCCGACGACGTCGGAAAGCTTCTCTTGGTGCCTCAGATATGCGTTATTGATCTCGCCCCAGCGGTGGGCAAGCCGTGCGGAAAGGCCCATCGCGCGTACGACCTCCGCGTTGCGGCGTCCGGATTCGGCGAGATTGCGCTGCGACACCAGCGTCTCGGACGCGCGTGTCACCGATGTGCGGCCAAGAACTTCCGCCATGACCGTGAGCAGCACGACAATGATCGCACCGCTTGTGGACAACACACCGAGCGCGGGATGCAGGAAATAGATGATCAGCAGGTAAAATGGAATCCACGGCGCGTCGAAGATGACAGTCGGCCCCATTCCGGAAAGGAAGCCGCGTAGCTGATCGAGATCACGGAGGGGCTGTATCCGGTTCGCATCCTGCCCGCCAATGAGCGGCAAGGACAGCGAGAGGCCGAACACCCTCTGCTTCAAATTCCTATGGACACGATTGCCCACTCGAACCAGCAGGCGCAGCCGCACGAAATCCAGCAGCCCGTAGACAGCGTAAAGACCCAGCATTCCGATGGTGAACCCGACAAGCGTCGGAACGCTCTGCGAAGGTAAAACGCGATCGTAAATTTGCAGCATATAGACCGAGCCGGTCAGGGCGAGAAGGTTTATGACTGCCGAGAAGATGCCGACGCCTACCAGGCCAGGCACGGTGCCAAGCATTGCGCCTCGCAGATCCGACGAACTCCTTCCACCAGGGTTCATGGGTTTCGACCTCCCGTGAGAGATCGTTGCGCAAGCTCACTGGCCCCACTGGGCACGGACAATCTCTTGCTGTTCAGGAGCGTATCCCCTTAGCCTTCTAATATTACGCCCCACTAACATGATTGGACTTTAGTCAAAATGTAGCAAAATCGTGGCGCTGACCAGAGAAACCCGGAACCCACATATTAAATCGGGGGAAAACTGCCGTTCCACCGTATTTATACGGGGTTTCATGCCGGGCGAGCCACCCCAAGAAAACCGCTGCCTGCCGTTTTCGGGGCTTTCTCGGGATTTAGCGCTTCCTCGCAACAACCAGGAAGTGTTGCGCCAGCTGGCCAGGAACGCAAAGCCTTCTGCAGGCCTTCTCGACAGGCTGCATCATCATTTCACAGAACCCTGGCAACAGGTTTCCCGGCCGAGGCAGGTAACCGTACGGTATCGTCTGCTCGACCGTGAATCCCGAGGCAGTCAGGAGGGCCTTGAACCTCGCTGCGCTCAGCGTGTGGCGAATTGTGCGTCCAGACACTCGATTGAGCAGCCGGCACGCCAGGCCGACGGGCGACGTCGCAT
The DNA here is from genome assembly GCF_000502275.1 of Mesorhizobium sp. L103C131B0. NCBI lineage: Bacteria > Pseudomonadati > Pseudomonadota > Alphaproteobacteria > Hyphomicrobiales > Phyllobacteriaceae > Mesorhizobium > Mesorhizobium sp. L103C131B0. Next base: position 4,379 of record NZ_AYXC01000001.1, read on the forward strand.
TCATGTGAACGTTGCACACAAGCCGCCCGCCATCTTTCAGGTGCTCATTGATCGCTTTCAGTGCATGCCATTTCAGTTCATCCTCTGCGTTCAGGAAAAAACGAAATGCGGTTACCACATCGAACGTCATACCCAACTGCTCCCTTGTCACGTCGACGTGACGCAAACTCACGTTGGGCGGTACTTGAGCGCTGTCGAGCATAGTTCTGGAAACGTCGGCGCCAACCACCTCGCTGAAGAGGCCGGCGGCTACCTCGGCGATGCGACCTGTTCCGCATGCGAAATCGAGGCAGTTTCGGCTCGCTCCGCTCAAGGGGCGAAGAACGTCGAGGATCAGGGGCTTTTCGATGTTCTCCCAAAGCGCGCCATAATAGCCGGAACTGTGCGTTTTGTTGTAATGTAGGCCGTAGCCGGGCGCGCAATGGCTGGTCCTGTAGCCGTCCGACACCCAGCCGCCCTGCGCATTGCTCTCCTTGCTGGACGTAAATTCATGCCAATTTCCGGACTCACCGGCGCGCGACCTGGACCGCACAATTCGCGCTGACGGCATATGGGAAGGATAACTTGCAGACTGCGTCATCTGATCCGCGTTCGTTGAGGGTGTCAGGGTCGCTCCCTGGTTGAAAATGCGCCTCACCTTGGATCTCCGTTCAGTTGGGTTGCCCCCCCGATAGAACAGTAAGCTCCGCACGGACTGCGCTGACGCCCTATTGGACTGCCACACTTTGCAGTTCACTGCTGAATCTGGCTTCGAGAGTATCCCCCGGCAGCACAATCGCATCTTCGTCAACCAACAGCTTGCGCCATTCATTGCCGATCTTGCGCACGATGGTCACCTGGGCCCGTACCGTTTCGCCGGCAATCGGCAATGGCTGTGTGGATGCTCCGGTCGGCTGCAGCTTCTCGCTGGCGGCATGGAGCCTGGCGGTGACATCCGCCAGCCGGGCGTTGGTGTCCTTCAGATCCGTCAGCAGGCCAATCCTCCTTTGATTGTCGTTGCGTTCGTGCTGTCTGACAAAGTCCTCCTGCTGGCGCCGCGCCCTCATCAGTTCGACCGAGGTTTGAAGCGCGCCGCTTGAAGACAGAAGCAACGCGCGCCTGACATCCGCGAGCCGGGTGTTGGTCAGATTGCCTGCATCGAATGCCTTCGTCACTCGCGCCAAATCTTGCTCATCCGCCTTCACGCTCTCGCCCTCGACTCGTTCGCGTTTCTGCAAAACGCCAATTTGCTCGGCAGCGTCCGTCCGGCCCTTCTCCAGAAAATCCTGCTCTTGCCGGAAATCACTCAGCGCAACCTTTAGCGCCTCTGCTTCAGCCTGAGCCATCGCGGCTACAACGCTCGGCGAAAGAGGTGATCCCTGTGGTGTCTTCTTGTCGAAATCCGCCTGGCCCTGAAGCTCGGCGCGAATGCGGGCAGCGTGAAGGTATTCTTTCGTGTAATCTCCCCAGAGCATTTCGTAATCGCGCTTGAGATCAACCGGATCAGGCCCGGCCTGGCCCGCCCGTGATCGCAAAAAACTGAAGCCGCCGGAAACGGCGAGCGCCTGCCGTACAGTCATGAGCGGACGGTAGGCCTGTTGTCCCGGGGTGAGCACATCGCCCGTTACATAGATCGGGCGATAGTCCGCTATGATCGCTGTGACATCGTCGGGCTCGACAGTAACTGTCTGCTCCCGCCCATCAGTCAGACGCACGTGAAAAATCTTGCTTGGCAAGACCTCTTGCATGCGCCTTTGCAGTTGGGACGCCGTCAGGCCTGCGACCATGATCATCCCCGCCTCCGGAAGGGCGATATTGCCATCCATCTGGACTATGGCGCGCTGCGTCCGATCAGGGATCGGCGCTATTCCTATCTCGACCGTATCGCCAGGTGAGAGTTGATAGGGCTCGACCTCGCCTGCGCAAGCCATCGAGGTTAGCGACATCATCACGACTGCGCCAAGAACGTATCGTCTACTGAAGGTCATTTGCGACAATCTCCTTCCGGTCGAACACCGGCTTCAAAGGCCATTCAACACGAGTAACGAAATCGTATACCGGGCCACCGGGCACGCCCCAGTTGCTGGACCAGACCACCTGGGAGCCGTCTGGAGACGGAGAGGCATGCGTCTCGCTCCAGTAGTCGAAGGGCGCGTTGTGCGTGTCTGCGACACGGCGGACCTCTCCACTGCCGTCTAGACGCAGCGCAATGACTTGCTGAGCGTAAGGCGCCCAATCCGGGTGCTGCGATAGTTCGGCTGGCGTGCCGCCATAACTCAGAAACACCCAGCCGGGCCTGCCGAGCGACCTGAGTGACGCATGCATGGCCTCGCCATATTTCATCAGCGAGGTAGCCTTGCCATCAGCCAAGCGGCGCTTGATCACCTGATATTTGTCAGGATCCGATTTGCTGATCCCGACATAGATTTCGCTTCCGTCGGAATCGACCGTCATGTCGCCATGGCCTGGTCGATGGTGCTCCATCCACTTCTGGCGCAATATGCCGTCTATGGAGAAGACGAAACTCGCTTCAATTCCGTCCGGTGATTGCTGGGAACACACTATGTTGATTCCGAGTGGTGAGATCGAGCAGGAGCCGGTCGTTCCCGGGAATTCGGCAAGATCGATATCCGGGAATTTCCGCCGTTGCTTGAGATCGTAGCCAAAAACCACCGCTCGGCCGTCATTGTTCGTTGCACGCACCGCAATCCGGCTGCCGTCGCGGCTCGGATTGCCTTTGTTGGGTCCAAATTTGAGGTTGGAGTACGCTCCGGAGGCGAACACGACGTCCTCATGATCGGTACGTGGGGCCCATGTCGCAATCTGCCGGCCCCCGACGCAGATCATCAACTCGGGATCAGTGGGATGCCATTCGCATTCGGTCGCGCGGTTGCGGTGGAACAAAGGCAAGTAGGTTTGTCCGTCGAGAAAGCACAGGCCACCGCAGCCATTGGCGATCAGGAGCAGGCTCTGGTCGGCATTCCAAGCCTGTGCGCTTGAGTAACGGTGGGTGCAGTACTTCTTCCCGCATACACCCGCCCGGCCGAGAACGCCCGGTCTGGTGATCCGTGCGAAAACCATGCCAGACCAAGGATCCCTTGTTTGGCGCACATAGCCCGGCAGGTTGTTCACGACCGCTGTGGCCGCCACCTCCGCTGCCTTGCTTTGACGGCCGCCGGCAACATAGATGTTGGGAGATATGGCACCGGCAGCCAGCAACAGCGCCAACGCATGACGGCCGCCCAGGGTCATGTCATGTAACCCACTTCGCGCCGTACCCGGCCTTCACTAAGGCGCTCGCGCCACCACGTGGTTGTTCGCTCCAGCCCATCGCGCAGGCTGGTCTGTGTCCGCCATCCAGTCTCACGTTCAAAGCGCGAGGAATCGGCGAGCAAGGCGCGAACTTCGGAATTTTGCGGCCTCAGGCGGCTTTCATCACGACGGACCGGCTTTTTGCAATCGGTCAACTCAAGAACAATGGCCAATACGTCCGAGACGGTCGCAGCGCGTTGGCTGCCAGCGTTGTAGGCGTGGCCGAACTCGAGCTGGGCGAGACCTGCGGTCAGGAACGCTGTCGCGGTGTCTTCGACATAGGTCAGGTCGCGGATCGGGCTGGTATCCCCGACCATGATCGCAGGACATTTCGGGTCGAGGACTTGCCGGATAATGGTCGGCACGATGGCGCGCTCACTCTGGCGCGGGCCATACGTGTTGAAGGGTCGCATGATGACCACAGGGACATCGAACGACCTGGCGTAGGACTCCGCCATCATGTCGGCGCCGATTTTGGATGCCGAATATGGTGACTGTCCCTGCAGGGGGTGTGTTTCGCCGATCGGCATGGTTTGGGCAGTTCCATAGACCTCGCTCGTCGAGGTATGGATCACCCGCTCCGTCTCCCATAGGCGCGCCGCTTCGAGGACATTCACCGTGCCTAAGATGTTGGTTTCCACATAGGACTGGGCAGCGGCGTAGGAGTATGGAATCGCAATAAGCGCCGCCAGATGAAAAACCGCGGCTTGGCCGCGCATGATCCGGTTAAGGAACGCACTGTCGCGGACGTCACCACGGACGAGCCTCAACTGGCTGCGGATGGTGTCCGGCAGATCGTCTAGCCATCCATGGCTGTCAAAGGAATTGTAAAGGGCAAGGGCTGTGACATCTGCCCCGTTGCGAACAAGCGCCTCCGTGACATGCGAACCGATGAATCCGTCCGCGCCGGTCACCAGGACTTTCTTTCCATTGTAGCTCATCACTGCGCATTCCCTTGGCTGTTTGGAACGCTTCCCTTGGATATTCAAACGTCGATCGGCGGTACCGGAACCCAACCGACCACTGCCAGCACTCCCCGCACCATCCACGCGAGGTCGGAGACGATGGTGCGTCGCGGATAATACGAGAGGTCCAGTGTTGCCTTGGCGGGGAACATGACCTCCCGGTAGAACACGATCGGATCCACGGATTGGGGGAAGTAATGTGCTTCGTGCCGAAAAACGACCTGGGCTGGACCCAGCAGGCCTGGCTTGTATTGCAGCACGGCCCTAAGCTCGCCCCGGAAACAATCGGCGAAAGCCAGGCTCTCGGGTCGTGGACCGACGATCGCCATTTCGCCTTTGAGGACATTCCACAGCTGCGGTAGTTCGTCCAGCTTCGTCGCTGCGAGAAAGCGGCCAACGGTGGTCATGCGTGTATCGCCCACGACCGTCAGCGCAAGGCCTTGAGAGCCGCAGTTCACACCGAATTTGCGAAATTTGTACATGCGGAAGGTTCGGCCGCCGGCCCCGATGCGGGTCTGAGCGAACAAGATCGAGCCACCGCCCTCGAGCAGAAGCGCTCCGGCGATCAGCAGCATCAATGGCGCCAATGCGACGGTAGCGATGCCCGCCACCGCAAGATCGATTGCGCGTCTCGCAAAGCCGTGATCAGGATTTGGAACGAACATCCGGTGAAAGGCAGGGTCTAACGCATTCATGCAGCAGTTCCTCTTTGGGCGCCTGCTTTGAGCGCGCCTGTTTTGAGCGCGGCTGCCAGGGCAGCCACGACTGATTCGGCGGCGGCGGAAGTGACCTGGGGGTGCAGCGGAATTGTGAGCTCTCGCTGAGCGAAATCCTCTGTGTGGGGCAAACTCACGCCGGGAAGGCGCTCGCGGTAGAACGTCATTTGGTGCACCGGCGGGTAGTGGATGGTGGTCTGTATGCCCTGTGTCCGCAGCTCGTCGATGACATCCTGCCGGCTCGCGTAGCGCGGCAGGACGATCGGCATGATGTGGTAAGCCGACGTCCGGGGTTCGCTAAATGGAATGACAATGGCTGGGCAACGGTCCGCGATCAGGCGTCGGTACAAGACAGCTATGATACGCCTGATTTCGTTCCACTCTTGCAGGTTCTGCAACTGAACCAGCCCTATTGCCGCTCGCATCTCGTCCATTCGGTAGTTGAACCCGAGCATCGTGACATCATATTGCGGCGTACGACTGTTCAGCCGCTGATGCGTCCCCGTGGTCATTCCGTGCCCGCGGGCCAGGCGAACCCTGTCGAGCAGATCGGGGTCACGTGCGATCACGGCGCCCCCTTCGGCCGTTGTCATGTTCTTGTTGCCATAGAAGCTGAACGCGGCCGCGGCGCCGAATGTCCCGACTTCCCTAAGCCCGGGCGCGTGCGCAGCGTCCTCGATGATATGCAGCCCGCGAAGCCGGGCGAACCGCTGCCATTGTTCCCGATCGGGGAGATACCCGGCGAAGTGAACGAGAATGACCGCTTTCGTGCGCGTCGTGCACCGCGCTTCGGCTTCCGCAACCGAGATCAACGGCACGTCGACGGACTCGATATCGACGAAGACCGGCGTCGCCCCTACATACAGCACCGCATTCGCCGTCGCCACGAACGTCAGCGAAGGAACCAGTACTTCGTCGCCAGGGCCGATGCCCAAAGCATGGAGGAGAAGATGGAGCGCTGCGGTGCAGGAACCAACCGCAACGCAATCTCGCGCGCCATGCATGCCGGCAAAGGCCTGTTCGAACTCTCGTACCCTGTCCCCCATCGTAAGCCAGCCGCTATCAATCACCTGCGACAGGGCTGCCTTCTCTGGCACGCCTAGGATCGGGGCGCTCACCAAGAGCATTTTGACCTCCTGAAAGCCTTGTTAGTGGCTAGACCTCTGCATCAGACTTTCATGCGGCTGCAGCGGCAGCCGCGACCTCGATTGAGGACGACTGATCTTCCCAGGCAATTGCCTGTGCATTCTGGAAGTCATCGACACGACCGATGTCGAGCCAAAGACCGTCATGCTTGTAAACATGCACGGTCGTGCCGCCCTGCATCATCTGCAGCATCAGGTCATCGAACCCAAATGGGATCCCGGACGGAATGAACCGCAGGACATCTGGGTTCATGCAGTAAATCCCCATGCTGACGAGATGGGAAAGCGTCGGCTTTTCCCGGAAGAGCTGGACGGTATTGTCGATCTCGTCGATGACCCCGAAGTCCATCTTGATATGACGGCACGCCGTGGCAATCGTAACGGGATCCCTATGCAAGCGGTGCGCGGCTACAAACCGGCTCAGGCTTAGATCTGTGAGGACATCGCCGTTCAGAACGACAAATGTTTCGTTCAGTTCATCCCTAATCAGAGAGAGAGGTCCGACGGTGCCGAGTGGCTCCATTTCCTGGGTATATTTGATCTTCAAGTTCCATTGCGATCCGTCGCCGCAGACGCTACGGATCAAATGTCCTAGATACCCTGTCGTAATATATACCTCTTCAATGCCGTTGCGCCGCAGCCACTTCAAAAGCAACTCAAGAACAGGCCGGGCCCCTATCGGCATTAATGGTTTCGGCAGGACCGATGTAAACGGTCGAAGGCGCGTACCCATCCCACCACATTGAATCACCGCTTTCATTCGATCCTCCTGATCTGCAGTTGGCTTTGTTCGGGATCGGTGTTCCATTGTCCGGCCAGGGCACCCCCTCAAATCCGGCCAAACCTCGGCGGCAATCCGAACATCATATGCGAAAAGGTATGTGACAGCCGGGGCGGCTGTCGTCGTGCATTCGAATGGTAGGGATTCAAAACGTTCAAGGTATTAGATGGCCACGAGATCAACAGCCTACAGAAGCGCGATTGGGCACTGATCATGACGCCGATAAAACGAAAGCAGTTGCTTTCAAGAAAGCTGCGATCCGCCAGGGCCGGACCGGCCTACAGGTCCGGCGACAGCGGGTGGCGACATAACAGATGCCACATGATTACGATGGTCCTGAACAGCTGGCTTGGACCCAGAGATGGGAAACCGGCATCGTTTTGCGGACAGGCACCGCACGCCAGGGTTAAAAATCTATGGATGAGCTTCGCAATTTAGTATTATATTAGACGTTCTGGATGTGCGTGGATGGGACGCTGCGGACATCACTGTGATGCGTTGACCAGTGGATGGCCGCCATTTTAGGACCACCACGGATTGTCGATCATAGGCGAATGGGAGGTTCCAGCGGGTTTTCTCGTCGGGAACCGAGTAACGCGTTGGGGTAGTTGCATGGCTCGGATCGTCATTGCCGACGATCACGGCTTATATCGGCGTGGTCTCCGGCTGGCACTCATGGCTGGAATTCCAAGCGCCGAAATATTCGAAGCTTCGTGTTTCGATGCCGCGGTCAATCTTTTAGAGGAGCAGGCGTCCATCGATCTTGCGATCCTCGATCTGAACATGCCTGGGCTGTTCCATCAGGAAGTGCTCAGCGACTTTATGGCTGCCTATCCTGACACTCGCTTTGCGATCGTTTCCGGGGATGATTCCCGCTCGGAGATACTGACCGCGCTTTCGATCGGACTTCACGGGTATATCGTCAAATCGCAGAGCGACGAAGAAGTCGTGCTGGCTGTAAACGAAATCCTCGCTGGCCGGATCTATGTGCCATCTCTCCTATCTCGAACGTCTGCCGACCAGAGATCGCATGCCCCCCCACCTCCGGTTCAAAATGCCAGCCGCCGGCACGAGGGCTCGGGCGACGTCGCTAGGCTGACGTCTAGACAGAAGGACGTCCTCAAGCTGATGGCAGAGGGGTACTCGAATAAGGAGATTGCCCGCAATCTGGACATTGCCGAGGCGACAACGAAAATCCATGCCGCAGCCGTGCTGCGTGAGCTTGGGGTTAGAAACCGTACCGAAGCAGCTGTGTTGCTCCAAAGCTGGCTTACGAGACAGGCGAGTTGACGCATGCCCCTCGAACCGGCCCGAGTTTGCTTGCAGGAAATCGCAGCAAAGGGCCCACACCATCGGTTAATTGGTCGGCTTCGACTTGGAGGGGCTCTATTGCAGTCCAAATTCCTCAATTTCTTTGCGCGATACACGCAGCGAATATCGAAGGCCATCTTCGGTTATTTCCATATTCGGGGAATGCCCGACAAGCGGCGTGCTGTCCACACCGATTATCAGTGACCCGAACCCGCGGCGTACGACTTTTGAACTCTTCCGTCGGTCCGATTCCACCCAATCGAACACGAGGTCGTCGCCTTCGTCCTCGGATGCAAATCGCCACTTAACTTCGACCTTGCCATTCGGGTCACCCAGCGCACCATGTTTCACCGAGTTTGTCGTCAACTCGTGAAGGATCATCGCCAAGCCCTCGGCGGCGCCGCTTGGCACAGTGAGGGAAGGTCCACTGATCGTAATGTCGCGTGTCTCCTTGAAGGGCTGCAATTCCCGGTCCACGAGTTCATGGAGCATCCCTGACAGGTTGGCATGACGAGAAAGGATGCGATGGGTCGCCTCCAGTGTTCGAATCCAATCGATCAACATCTCCTTGTATTTGGCAACATCATTGTCGGGAGTATCGATCATGTTGACCAGAGCTCTAATCACTGGAAACACATTGCTGAACCGATGGCGCTCTTCGCGCATTATGCGCTCGCGTCTCTTTACGGCGGCGCGAAGCAAAGTTGTTTGTCGACGTTCGGTCAGATCCGCCGCCACCCCGATGCGCATTTTGCGGTCGCCGTGCTCTTCCTGCCGTCCACGCAATGCAATCCAGCGTGTGTGACCATCCACTTGCCGGACGCGAATCTCGACGTCAAAGTTCAATGCCGATGAAGGCTTTGCCGAGGCGGACAACTTCGGCCAGTCGACGGGATGGATTACGGCCGAGAGTTCTTCCAAGCGGCGGACTGGGGCCGGAGGCAGACCAAGGATGTCCCAGAACTTGCCGGAGCCGGCGACTGTCCCATCCTCAATGTCTATTTGCCATGTGCCCAGGCGCCCGGCAGATACGGCGAGATCGAGCCATTCCTTCTGAGCCCGAAGGGCCTCGCGTGCCGCTTGTCGCTCGGAAATATCGTCAACCACCACGAATACGCTCTCATTTGGCGCCTCGTCCGGCCGCGACGAAGACAGGGCCAGGTGAGCCCAAAATGCCGTGCCATCCTTGCGCAAAACGCGGATATCCGTCGCCGACGCGGTCCCATTGCCCAAATCTTGCAAAAGCTTCCGCACAGTACCTCGATCGTCGGGGAAAATGAGTTCCTCCAGCTCCAGTTGGGCAAGTTCCTTGTGCGCGTAGCCGGTCATCTCCAAAAGCCGTCTGTTCGACTGCAGCAGTTCGCCATGGCGATTGGTATTAGCAAAGCCCAAGGCGGCAGCATCGATGGCAGCGAGCCTCGCTTCTGCCACCCTGAGCGCGCCGTGCAGATCTTGTCGCAGGCGGTGGAACACGGTTGCGATCAGGCTACCCGAACCCAGAAGGAAGACGGCCCCGGTCCAGTCTCGACCAGTGAGGTGACCGTCCAACAGGTGTCGCATCCACAAGCCGGCGACCGCCATCAGAAGCGTTGCTGCGATGGCAACAAAACGGCCCTCAAGATACACGATGACAACGGTTATGGGGATAAACGCAACAAGCGGCAACGGCTGGCCGCCATATACCGTACTTATCGCCTCGAATGCTATCGATGCTGCAAACACCAAAAGCGAAGCTAGATGAGCCCACGTAGTGCTCGACACATTCGATTTGAGCCAGCGCAGGTCCGAACCCATGCGCAAAGACTACAACTTTCGGTCTAGTCCGTCGAGACTAGGCCGAAGGGGTGGCACCTAATCCCAATGCCCGATTGCCATGACTTTGCCGGCGAATAAAATCATGGTGTCAGGAGCGCTCTTCAGAAAGATATATCCAAGAGACGCTGCGGAAAAACCATTCGCAGATTTCTCGCAGTATGTGGAAATTCAAGTTGAAGCAGCAACTTCATCAGATTTGATTTGCGTCAGTAGCAATGGGTTGGGTGGAAGCGATGACACTGATTGAAACGCGAAACGATGCGCTTGCAGGCAGGCAATACATTGTATTGAACGATACCCGCCACGAAAGGCCGATAAGCCTTGTGGACCGACCGGACGCAAGGGTCGGCGGATCTCGACGACGCAGCCTGGAATCCATCACCGGCATGCTTGATCGTATGGGTTGCGGCTATCTCGTCCTGGACCGAGACAAGAAAGTAATAGAATGGAACGCTGCCGCTCGGGACACCCTCGCACGCCAGGGCGAAGCAACTGATACAGCCGTCGAGCTTGCTGCCGGGTTGAGGCGGCTGGTCGCGAATGTTCCGGTCCACCTCCAGCCGGGCTCACTCTCATGGGTAGTGATCCACAGCAGAGGCGACAGGCCGGTGACCATGAACGAGACGGGCGTCGTTACACCGGACGGGACAACCGTCGTCGCATTGCTGGACCGGGATAACAAATCGGCGGCCAACCCTCGCACGTTGCAAAGGATGTTCGGTTTGACCAGCGCGGAAACGCAGTTGGCGCTACGCCTGGCCCATGGCGACGCGCCCCTGGAGATCGCCCGTAGCTGGCATCTCAGTCGCACGACTATCCGCTCTCAGCTCGCCTCGCTGTTCGCCAAGACCGACACGAGGCGTCAGGCGGAACTAGTGGCTCTTTTAGGGCGCATTTCGGTTTTGCCATGAGAAATCGACTGCTGTCTGCATCCGCTTTGATTCAGACAGCGGCAGCCCGCATCGAGCGCGCTGTCGCGTAGATCACAAGGCCGGCGGCGCCATTTCCGATCGTTCAAGCGCTGCCGAGATAGCGCGGAACGCGGAACCTGGAAACGGGAGTGACTTGCCATGGCCGAAGCAGATTCGAAGGTCAACAAGCTGGCGGATATCGTTCACGGGCTGCAGGATGGTGCTGCGTCGAACCTTCCGCACACGGGGCCGATCATCGTCACGGGCGCCGCTGGGTTCATCGGATTTCATGTTGCGTCACGCCTTTTGCGGCTCGGCGCCGAGGTCATCGGCGTCGACAACTTCACGCCTTACTACGACCTGAAGCTGAAGGAGGCGCGATTTACACGGCTCTGCGCCGAGCCGAGGTTCACGCCGATGCGCTTCGACCTGGCGGACCGGTCGCTGGTGAAAGCGCTGTTCTGCGAATTCCAGCCATCGCACTTCGTGCATCTGGCCGCCCAGGCCGGGGTACGTCATTCGCTCGTGGACCCGCATGCCTATGTGGAGTCAAACATAGTCGCGTTTCTCAACGTTCTGGAGGGCTGCCGACACACCGGCGTCAGCCATCTCGTTTATGCCTCGTCAAGCTCCGTATATGGTGCCAATCGACGCATACCCTTTTCCGAGCATCATGGTGCCAATCATCCGGTGAGCTTCTACGCCGCCACCAAGGCCGCCAACGAGTGCATGGCGCATTCCTACAGCCATCTGTTCGGCTTGCCCGCAACCGGACTGCGCTTCTTCACCGTCTATGGTCCCTGGGGCAGGCCCGACATGGCTGTCTATACTTTCACCCATGCCATCGCCGAGGGCCGAACGATCGAAATCGCCAATGCCGGGCGCGTATGGCGGGATTTCACCTATATCGACGACATCGTAGAGGGGGTTGTTCGCGTGCTCGCCAAACCACCGTGTCAGGATCCCGGTTGGGACGGTCGCGCTGCCGATCCTGCCACCAGCTCGGCGCCGTATCGGCTCTACAATATCGGCAATGATCGGCCTGAAGAAATCAACCATCTGATCGCGCTCATCGAGACGGCCCTTGGTCGCCGCGCCCTTCGCGTCAACGTACCTTTACCACCAGGTGACGTCCTGGAAACCCGCGCCGATGTCAGGGACCTCCGCCGCGCCGTTGGCTTCGCACCGGCGACAACACTGGAGGACGGCGTGCAACGTTTCGTGGAATGGTATCGGGAATTCCATGCACGCCCTGTGGGGCAGGTGCGACCAGCTGGCCTTCCGGCAACGGCATAGTGAGCACAACGCCGCCATTTCCTTGGTGTGGCAGGGTCGCGGCTCGCCTTCAATCTGTCTTGGGATACGCCGGCACTGGAAGGGGCCCAAGCTGCCGTCCTGTACTGTGCCCGACCCCCAAAAGGCGCCGCGCATAGCGGGTGAGCGGCTTCTCGAACAGACGATGGGTGATAAATGCCACGCCGAGGGTTATCGCCAAGGCCGAACCGATGAAGGCCCACGGGCCGAGCACAAAGATCAACCCTGTACGCCAGAACAATATGCGCATGGCGCGGATCACGAATGGATGCATGAGGTAAAGAGCGTATGACGCATCGCCAACGCCAGCGGCCCACCTCGCCGCCAGGCTGTCATGCCTCAGTTTACCCGGCGGTGCCAAGGCAGCACTCCAAACAATTAGAGACGCCGGAATGCCATACACGACAGAGCGACCAAAGCCGGCCGAGATATCGGGAAACGCCGCCGCAAGCATCAGGGCACCCAGTCCCGTTGCGGCCATACAGGCCCTGATTGGGCCGGAAGGCCGCAGGCCTGAGGCGCACATGACCCCGATCATCGCGCCGAAAGCAAATTCGAGGATGATCGGATTGGTCCAGAAACCCCAGGGCTCAGGCAAAGGAGCCCCAAGAGCGCCCGAGAGCACCATCCCAACCAGGATCGCGAGCAGGACCGTAACTGCCCACCGCATGGGCAGCACGATCGTCGCCGTGAACAGCACGTAAAACAGCATCTCATAATTGAGCGTCCAACCCAACTCGTAGACCGGCTGAACGACGCCGTCAGGGCGACTGGCCGGAACGAATAAGTAGGATTCGACTACAAACCTGAAATCGACGTAGCTCTGGTTGAGAAGATTTGGGGCGGCCACCGCTACCGCAATGTAGAGCGAGGTGAGCGCCCAATATAGCGGGACAATTCGCGCGATCCGGCGGGAAATGAAGAGACGCGCGCCCCCGGGCTTTGCGAACAGCTGTCGCGACGTATGCACCATGATAAGGCCGGAAATCACGAAGAAAATATCGACTCCAGCGCTCCATGGTATCGGATTCCAGCTCTGAAAGGTGCGGCCGGCCTGTAATTCCAGGGTGGCCGCATCATGCTGGGCGTGTCGCAGCGCGACCGAACTAGCCGCGAGGGCGCGCAGGACCTGAACTTGGGTGAGGGTTTCGCGTTGGCTGCGCTCGACAGGCGTCGATCTCTCCGAGCGACGGCGCACTGCAGGCGCCGAGGCGCTCGCCATTCGGGCTTGTTCCATGGATGCTCCGCAGATTGTGAGCACACCCTGGGGCGCCTCCGAAACTGATGCATCCTTCAAATGACGGACACAGCCCGCGAAGTATCGGCTGCCCGCGCGGGTGTCCGGAACAGAGATACGCCGAAGCGTCTGTGCAGCCCTATGGCCTTTGTGCGATCCGGGCTTCGTGACTTCCTGCCCGAACGACGGCAATCACCGTAGCCAAAACAGTGGTCTCATTTGCTCGCCCTCAAGAACCAATGCCATTGACGGGCATCGACCGCGCTCGGCCTGATCGACAGCAAGGCAAAAACCAAGCCTGGCATGATTTTCAGTCGCTTGCGGATATAGACGGCCATGGCAATGCTCCAGATGCTCAGTGCAAGTGCCACACCCACCGCAGCGCCAAGCAGGCCGTACACCGCAACTCCGGCTGCACAGGCAATTATATTGGCCACAGCACCCGCTACCATCGTCGTTGCCGCAGCCCATTCATTTCCAGTCATGGTCAGGAGATTCTGTTGGGGCCCGCACAGCGCGACAAAGACATATCCCAAAATCAGAACCCGTGCGATCGGCGCTCCCGCGCTATAACCCTCACCGAAATAGCTCAAGAACGGCTCGACTATCACCATCATTGGGACGGCCACCAGGATGGCACCGCCAGCAGAAAGCAGGGTTGCGCGCGCGAACAGCTGTTGTAGGCCTCTGCGATCGCCTCTGACGTAGAGATCGGCTGCTGTTGGCGAAAACATGGTTGCCACGGCGATACGGGACAGGCCCACGAGCATCGCGACATTCAAGGCCAGCGCGAAAATACCCGCTTCAGCAATATGGCTTGTCCAGCCTAAAACCAGGACTCCTGCCCGACTGACGAAAACATCGAGCCCAGTGATGAGCATGAGCGGGGGGACGGCAAGCCACCATTCCCTCGAGGCATAACTTGGCTTGGCGTGTCCCAGGCCGGGTGGTTCAAACCTCCTCGCGATGATGAACACCAGCGCCGCTGTGAAAGCGGAACTCACAAGCACCGCCATCGTCACCGAGGGCGCATCCACTGTTCGAAATCCCGACAATGCCAGGAGCGCTACCAACACGAGCAGGAGTCCGTCTCGCATGATGCGCTCCGGCAACAACGCCGAGACAACGCCGCCGAAAGCACGCACAAGCGTGGCTCCGAGAGCATAGGCCGTAACCAAGGGCACAGCCATCATGCCGAGCACGATGCTTGTCTCAAGCCCTCTTTCCGTTGGATCTGAAAGGAACAGGACGGACGCAGCGCCGATCATCCCGAACAAGGTTGCCGCTATCAGCGATCTCTGCAGCGCAAATCTTATCACCCCGCGGGCTAGATCAAGCCTGCCACTGGCCCTATAGGCCGGGAGGAAACGCAACAATGATACATTAAAGCCAAGCGTTGCCAGATAGGCGAGCACTGACGTCCAAGCCTGAACGTAGGAATAGATACCGTAGTTGTGAGGTCCGATAAGGCGTGCAATTGCCAACTGTGCAAGACTGGTCAAACCAGCGCCACCAATATAGATCAACAAGGCGAATATGCTTGCCCAAGCCAGCCGCGAGCCCATGTCCTTGTTGCGCGGCGGTGCGGTTGCTGAACCAGTTACATCTGCGCGATGAGCCGGCAACTCAATTTGCTTTTCGCCGACCGACCTATCGAAGCGCGACAATGCAGAAAGTATTTGTCTCTCAATCCGACAAATACTTTTAAAGGTCGATGGACCATCGGTGTTTTCGACGGAGATGATTTCCCGGCCAGATGTTGTCAGGAGGTCATGCATCGCTTCAAAAACGGCGAATGAGCGCATGTTAACGCTCAAGTCGGCCTCGAAAATCCGTTCCGCCGGCGGCTCAAGCTCCATCCGCCGACGAAGGCGACTTTCCACGACCGCAGCTGGCACCAAGAGCCTGACGGTGAGATCGGCCGCCGGTGCGAGGCTGAGCGCCTTTTCCAGCGCTCTGGGGTTGGTGCTCCCATTAAACATCGCAAGCGAACCAATCGCTTGAACATATCCTTGATCGAAAATTATAATTTCGGGCGATTGCTCCGCAGACTTCCAGCAACGCGAAAGGTGCAGGATGTATCGCCAGATTCGCGCGCGCCATATTCGGTTTTTTGGCGGTATCATCCTCACTATTGCAAAGGAATTGGAAATATCATCGGCTCGCCCTGCCGAAAAAAGCAGTATTCTGGCTGTTGAAAACATCGCCGATACGATCCGTGATATGAACAGAAAGATTCCGAGATCATATTTGGCGGCCCTGGTGCTTGGCTTGTAGCTGAGAGCGACCTTGGCGTGATAGCCTTTCCCGCGCAGCTGCTGCGCAAGCGCATGTGCGAAGGTTGTTTTGCCGGATCCTGGAGGTCCGAAAAATTCAATGATCATCGTGTAGCTGGCTCGATTTAGGGGCTCGATCGCTCCCTGGAGCTTCTGTTGAAGATCGCACACGCATCTTCAAACCCTCTCCAACAGAAGATCGGCGTTGTCTCCGAGCCTGGAGCCGGCTAGCCTCTTCAGGTTCACCCGGGTGAGCACACTCCCTACTGGAACGGGGGCGGATCCGCCGGCCCCTATTGCATCCAGAGCACCACGGGCAATGCTGCGCCTCGTCCTTGCCCAGCGAACGGCAAAAAGCACCGAATCGGCCCAGCGCTTAAGCAGCCTGGTTTCAGGCCCCCCGAGGCCCAGGGGACCGTTCATGATGACCACGTCGTAGGCCGAACGCAGCTCCTCGGTGAACTGGCATTTGTCGACGGTGGACAGAAGCGTCAGGAGATCATCGGAAGGTGCCGGAGCGGCCATGAGGTCGATACCGATTTCCGGCATCCTCGTAATTGCATCCTTCAGCACGCAACGTTCATTCACATAGTCGCCGAAGGAGTTCCGGGCCTTGTCGGTGCTGAATTCACCACGAAACCCGTTCGTGAGCCGTACATCCTTGCGATCGAGATCGAGGAAAAGCACTCTTCCTCCCAGCCGCGTTGCCGCCAGCGCCAGGCTCCATGCCAACTCGGTCTTGGCATCGTCCTGGATGCTGGACGTCACGAGAATGATATGCGGCGGCTGCCCCTTCCCCTGAGTTGGCGCCGCAGTGACGAGCAGCGAAGTCACGGCGCGGCTGAACGGCAAGTTCTGCTGGCTCAGAACCAGATGCCGCAGCTTTCTGGCATTAAGTCCCGCAACCCTGGGAAGCAGTCCTACGCACGGGACCCCAAGCTCGGCCTCGGCTTCGGCTTCACTGCGCAAGGTTTGGTTGAAACCGTTGCGGACCAGGACAATGACCGCCCCCATGAGACCAAAGACGACCATGCCGGGGGGAATCAGGAAAATCGGCGACAATGTCACGGGGGTCGACGGCGGCCAGGCGGTCGAAAGGACCGCTACGCCTGACGAAGGAGCGGCGATGCGACGTATCAGATCCTGCTGCCGGCTCAGGAGTTCGTTGTAATGCTGCGTCACGATGGCTACCCTAGGCTCAAGGGAACGCAGCCCCGAAAGTTGGCTCGCCGTGTCGGCCACGGCCGCGTCGAGCATCGCCTTGCGACTTTCAAGAGCCGTAGCCTGAGACCGGTAGACATTTGCCTCGGCAGCGATTCGGGCAACGCTTTGCTCCATTTCGCGGGCGATCGCGTAGCGCAGATCGCCGTCGGCGGCGGCACCCGACTGGCGTGTCACCAGGTCCGTCAACACGGGCGACCCGATTTCTTCAGCGATGGCCGTGACCGGGGCGTCCGCCTTGCGCAGGTCCTCAATACGGCGAAGGCGCGCTTCCGACGCGGAAAGACTGGCTTTCGATAGGAATATCTGCCGGCCGAGTTCCGCTGTCTCACTGGCTGCGTTGTTGGCCGCAGTCTGATCGACGGCGCCATGCGTGAGCCGGTATGTCTCCAGCCGATCTGTCGCTTCGACAAGATCCCTTTGTACTTGCGGAAGGCTGGCGACTATCGAATCCAGATTAACCTGATCCGATGCCCGGCTTTTTTGTACCAGATCTTGAATGTAGACCTGGGCAAACGTGTTCGCGACAAGTGCCGCACGCGCCGGACTTGGATCGGTGAAGCCGATGGTGATGACGCGTGATCGCAGCTCTTGTCCGACCCTCATTCCGTTGCGTAGCGCCTTCAGTTCGGGCGCGTCCGCTGCGTCCGGATTTTCCGCCACCGTGTTATCCTGTCTCCAGGCCCTGCTCAGGAGATCGATGAGGAACGAGCCAGCCGCGGGCGGGACGGCATTGACGACGGTCTTTCCGTTACCGTCGACTGGTTGGGCTTTGCGGAGTGCTGCCAGGACCCGACGCAGGTGGCCTTGCGAGGAGAGCATCGTCAGATGATCATCGATGTTCGATTCCAGCGAGTCCTGGGCGGATGCCACGCCGCCCGAAGCACTGCTGCTCGGGGCATCGATAATGACCTGGGTAGTTGCCTCGAACAGCACCGGGCGGGTGAAGCCTGCCAGTCCGGCCAGGATGCCGCCCAGAAGGGCCATGGCAAGCAAGAACCATTTTCGCGTCGTCAGGATGATGACGAGCTGGTGGAAGGGTGACGATTGCGTTGGCTCGCGTGGCGGCCGCATCAAGCGCAGATTGGTTTCAAGTGTCCCAGCTTCCATCTGCTTGGCGCGCGGACGCCGGGCGCGGTTGGCTATGGAACCTTCCATCTCAATCCCCTGTCAGTTCGATATGGTAAGAAGGGTGCGTGGCGACCGTCGATGGCCGCATGGCTTCGTTGCGCCACGCCTGAAACATGAGCACCGGCCACAGGTCGCGGAAATTATCTTGGCTTCCATGCAGATGATTGCGCCAGCATGCGTCGACCTTCTCACGGTCGATGACCCCGTCCCCGGAGCGGCCGATCGTGGCAATGATATCGGTTGCCCAGCCGCGCAAGGGCCCTTTCAACCAAGTCCCGACCGGAACGTCGAAACCTTGCTTGGGCCGGTCGACCAGTCGGCGTGGTACATAACGATCAAGCAGTCGGCGAAGCAACCATTTGCCCTTCCCGTTTCGGACTTTGGCACGGGCTGGCAAGCGCCAGGCGAATTCAACGACGCGATGGTCCAGGATCGGGCATCGCCCCTCGAGGCTGTTGGCCATGGTGGCTCGATCGAGCTTCACCAAAATGTCGCCCGGTAGGTAGCCTGTCATGTCGGCGAATAGGAGACGCGAGAGCAGGCCGTCGAGCTTTGTCGTGTCGGTAGGTGCTGTCGACGGCTTGCGATGAACAAGGTCGTTGGCTGAAGATTTGGTCAGTTGCAGAAGGAGTTCGTCCTCATCTCGCGCCGCGAGCAGGCGGGCAAGGCGAGCCAGGCGGTCACCGCGCAAGCCATGCCGCATATTCGATGAAAGCGGCAGATTGCCGAAGATATCTTTCTGAGAGGCTTGGGCCAGCAACCCAGCCCCCGATGCCAACAGCCGGCGAAATGACAATGGCAGCTCATGCTGCTTTGTGAGGCGGGCTGCCAGGAAGTGTCGAGAATAGCCTGCGAAGCACTCGTCGCCACCATCGCCTGAAAGCGCCACGGTTACATGTTGCCGCGCGAGCCGCGACACCAGCAGCGTCGGTATCTGCGATTCATCGGCAAACGGCTCGTCCCAAATCCGGGGCAGCTCCGGAATGACCTCAAGCGCGGCGGCCGGCGAGAGATGAAGTTCCGTATGATCGGTGCCCAGATGCCGAGCCACCGCGGCCGCATGGGGAGCTTCATCAAACCCACCTTCGCCGAACGCTATGGTGAACGTACGAACGGGGTTTCGGGACTGTGCCTGCATCAGCGCGACGACAGTCGAGCTGTCGATTCCGCCCGACAGAAAGGCGCCCAGCGGCACATCTGCAATCATTCGTTCCTTGACGGCCAGGCGGAGCAGGCTGTCGAGCTCGGTTGCGAGGTCCTCGTCGCTGGCAGCTATCGGATCGCGCTGTCCCTTGCAGGCGACATCGGCCAGCGACCACCAAGGGTGAATGCGATGCGCAAGCGAACCGCTGCCTCGGGCGTTGGCGAATTGCGCCGCAGTGACCGACAGGACTGATCCAGGTGGCAGCTTGAACACGCCCTGCCAAATGCAACGGTCATCCGGCACCCAGCCTTTGGAAACCATTGTCGTCGCCGCATCGACATCGAGTTCCGGGGTGAAGCCTGGGAAGCAAGTGATCGCCTTCAACTCCGAGGCGAAGACGAGCGCATCACGTGTCAAGGCGACATAGAGTGGCTTCTTCCCCATTCGGTCGCGGGCAAGCTGAAGCGTTCGGTTCTTCAGGTCCCACAGCCCAAAAGCAAACATGCCAGCGAAGCGCGCGAGGGCTGCATCAAGGCCCCAGCTTTCGATCGCGCACAGCATGACCTCCGTGTCGCTGGCGCCGCGGAAATGATGGCCCGCCCCTTCCAGTTCACGGCGCAGATCGCGAAAATTGTATATCTCGCCATTGAACGTGATGACATACCGACCGCTCGCGGAGAGCATTGGCTGGCGACCCGCTTCGGACAGGTCGACGATGGCCAGTCGCCGGTGGCCGAAGGCTACCCCCCCTTCACGGCTCACCCAGAAGGCCTCACCGTCAGGTCCGCGATGACGAAGCGTCGTCGCCATCGGTCCGATGGCCCTGAGCGCACTTGCGTTGGCTGCATCGGGCGCCAACAAAATTCCGGCGATCCCACACATTCTAGCATCTCCTCTGGCGAACAATCGCGGGGATCGCTTCCGGCGTCCCGGCGGCAAGGCAGAGGGTCAGACAGAACCACACGATCGGATGGCGGATGACCAAATGCGGAGCACTGAAAACGGCGATCGATGCCACGAGCGCCACGAGAGCGTCCAGCTTCGCCCGCCAGGCGGACAACGCAGCCGAGCCGAAGATCCACATCAGGGCTAGAACCGAAATCAGGCCGCCCTGAGTGTAGAGATCCAGGATGGTGCTGTGCGCCTCGAAGGGCCGCGGCAAAAACTGTTGATTGACCACGGGCGGACTATCTAGATGCGGGCCCGGACCCAGTCCAAGCGATCCCGATCGTGCCCCCTTCTCCAAGGCTGCATTCCAGAGGTAGAGGCGAAGCGCCGCGGTTTGGGCAGTCGCTTCCCCGCCCTTGTCTTTGGTCAGGCTCTTGGCGAAGTCTTCGGCGCTGGAGGCCTCGCTGAGGGCATAGGGCGCTATAGACAGGGCCAGCGGCAGGAAGCCAACGGCCATCAGGACGGCAAGCTGCCTTGAAAGGCTCGCCTTATTGCCGTCGCTCGCCAGCCAGGCCCGGACCCGCAGCCCGAGAAGGATCAGACAAGCCAGGACCGTGGTATAAAGGTAGGTATCGCTTTTTGTCAGCCTTCCGACGTAAACGGTGAATATGAGGCTGCATAGGGCAAGGCATCTTCCCCATTTATTGCTGGTGGTTGTGGCAAGATGCAAGGCCAGTGGACCGAGTAGGGCGCAGTAGAGCGCAAGCTGGTTCGGATTGTCGGACCACCCGCAGAAGCGGTCCCAGTACCAGGGTTCGACCCCAGCCTGATGGAGCCAGCCGAAACCAAGCCCTACCTGAATGATGAAGCCCGCATTCGCGACAGCAACCATCCACCAGGCGATACGACGCAAACGGAAAGACGCGTTGGGCTCCGCAGCGGCCAGACAGGTGACGCACGCCAACAGCACATAGGCCAGCGTGTCGTGCAACAACGGATCCAGGAACAACGTGGTTGTCAGAAAACCGATGATGTAACCCACGCCCATGGCAAGCGCCAGGATCAGCCAGAAAAGCCCAAGCTTGGCCAGTGCCGGCGTAACCTCCAGTTGGCCGCCAGCAAGGATTCGCGTCATCGACAGCATTATCCAGAGCGTGAGGCACAGTTCGCTGTAGCCGAAGGGCAGCCCTGGGATGCTGAGTTGCGCCGCGTAGGACATCGCGACGCCGAAGGCCAGAAGCGCATCACGCATCATTGCCGCGCCTCGCCCAGTCGATGGGGGCTCGGCACCGCCTCTTCCCTCGGATTCGCCTGCGCAGCTTGAACAAGCCTGCTGCGATATCTGCCACCCAGGATTGTCTTGTACAGGTCGCAATACTGGTCGATGACCCACGACAACGAGAACCGCTCCCGCACGAATCCGACGGAACGGCTCCCCATGGTCTTGCCACGGGCGGGGTCGGAAAGAATATCGACTATCCGGGAGGCCAAGCCATCCGCATCGCGCGGCGCCACGAGATAGCCGTTCCAGCCATCCTCAACCACATCGTTGCAGCCCGGCATGTTGGAGGCGACGATCGGTAATCCGGACAATCCCGCCTCCAGCAGGACACGCGGAATTCCCTCGCGATATTGCGTCGGAAACGCAAACAGATCCGCCATCCCCAGGAGGGCTGGAATGTCGCGCCTTGGCCCCAATGCGACAACGTGGGGAACATGGCGCTCGATATCGGCTCTGCTGACGGCAAACGGACCTTCGGAGTCTTGCGGGCCGACAAGTACGAAACGCGCGTTGGGCCTCTCGCGGATAACGCGAGGAACCGCCTCGATGAGGGTTGGAATCCCCTTCTGCCGCGTGAGCCGACCGACAAATATTATGACCTGGGCCGATTGTAGGCCAAGTTCCTCGCGCATCGTGGCAGCCGAAGGACCACGATACCTTGCCATCGAGAATGCATCGGGGTCGATGCCAGAACTCCGGATCAGTCGCCCTTTGCCGCGAGCCACCAGCCGGTAGCGCTCGAAGAAGGCCTGATCATCACTATTCTGGAAGACGGTCATGGCTGTCCAACGAGACGCCACCCCCTGAAGGCCGCAAAAGAAAGGACGCAATGCCAGGGCCCGCGGCTCCCGCGACGAGAATGTCCAACCAAGCCCGTTGATGGTGCGAACGACGGGAACGTGCCCGCGCACCGCCAGTGGAGTTAGGAGATTGGGCTTGGTGTCGAAACTTTGAATGATGTCCGGACGCAGTTCGGACATCAGTTCACGGATCGCGCTGACAGCACCCCATTCTGCACCGCCGCTGCCAAAGCGGTCGAACCCGAATCGGCGATGGGCAATGCCATGGGGTGAAAAGGCGGCTCCGAGATCACTCGAAACGGCAGTGACTTGAAAACCCCTTTCGCGAAGCGCCAAAAGAAACGGGATTCTTAGTCTATGATCCTCGCCTCCAACGCAAACCAGATGCGGACTCATCCTGTCGCTCCTGGATGCGATACCAATCGCTTAAAACAGCTGATCCTATCCGCGGTTTCCATGGCCGGTTTTATCGCCCCTGAACACACAACAGCCAGTCCCACGCTAGGAGGAGGCTTTCGTGCTGTCCTCGTCTGTTTGCATGAAGCAAGCTGATCAACGATGCGGCAATGCAGCCACAATCGCTGTCGCCTCGGTCAGTGCGTTGGATCATCCGGTCTGACGGTGCAAGGACGACATCTTCGCGTACGACACGGCGGGCCGGATATAAAAAAGGGCTGTGTTCGAAAGGTCCGCGCGCCGCGTTCAAAGCAACTTCCGCCCGCCTTCTCTCGCCGGATCAACATCGCGACCAGGCGGTGTGATGACTCGCACCGCCAGTTCTCCGATCGCTTCGTCTGGAAACAGGCTTTCACCCGGTCTCTGGATATGGTCGGACCCACCAGCCGCATCTTCCCGCGGCTAGGCGACCGCGTTGAGGAGCATCGAGCGGCTGCAATGGGAGGCTTCGCCAGGACGCGGTTCCTTTTGCGGTCTGAGCTCGAATAAATCCTGCGGAAGCGCGCATTTGGGCGGTGGCTCGCGCAACCGAAGCGCGCATTGGCCGATTGCCGCCACTGCAAATGCGCAGGCGCTCCGGCAGACTTCGCTGCAATGCTTTCGTTGCAGGCTTGAGCGCCCGACATACTTGGATCATCTACAAACCTCTAACGCAAGCGTAACATCGAGGCTGTTGTGTTTTCCGGACGATGATCAAAGATTCTATCAAGGGACGCCGGTATTTGATTTGTCGCTAATGGATCCTTTCCCTAGGCAGGTGTGGGGCGCCTACCGAATCGGACGAAGGGTATGTCAATGACAACACTCCATTACGCCTCGGGCGGGTCGGCCTCCGAGGTCGCGAAAGCTGGATTCAATCTTGTTGATGTATCTTCCTTGGACCAGCTCAACGCCTTGCCGGCCGGCCAGAAAGGCCTGGTGTGGCTCAATGAAGCCGATGGTGCAACCTCCTCCTTTATCCAGAAGGTCACGCCCTTCATCGGCAATCCGAAAGTGTTTGGCTTCTTCCTCGTCGATGAGCCGGACCCGACCGGCAAATGGGGAACTTATGCCACCGCCGCTGATCTGAAGGCGGAGTCAGACTGGATCCACAGCCACCTGCCCGGCGCCAAGACCTTCATAACCATGATGAACATGGGGTCTTCCGCTAACCCCGACTTTTCAAACACATTCAATCCTGCCAACACGCATATCGACTATTACGGCTTGGATCCCTACCCGGTACGGACCGGAACAAGCACGATTGACTACAACATGATCGACAGGACTGTGGCGGCGGCCGTCGCCTCGGGCATCCCGCTCAGTCAGGTCGTTCCCGTGTATCAGACCTTCGGCGGCGGCGACTGGACGACCGACACGGGCGGTCGCTATGTCCTGCCCAGCGTTGCTCAGGAAAAGACCATGTTGGACCACTGGGCCAAGGTAGCGCCTTCGCCCGCCTTCGACTATGCCTATGCTTGGGGTTCTCAACAGGGCGACACGGCGCTTGAGAGCTCGCCGACGCTGCAGGCTCTGTTCCTTCAACACAACCAGAGCACCGCAAGCGGTCCTTCGGCCAGCGAACCGACGCCGCCGCCTACCAGCACAGTGCCTCCGCCCACAAGTGTCCCTCCGACCAGCACCGGCGATCACATTTTCTACGGCACGGGTAGCGCGGATGTGCTTCGCGGCACCGCTGGCGCGGACACGATGATGGGCCGCGGCTACAACGACACCTACTATGTCAACAACGCCGGCGACAAGGTGGTGGAACTGCGGCACAGCGGCAACGATAGCGTGCTGGCATCGGTCAGCTACGCGCTGTCGGCCGGCTCGCAGGTCGAGCATCTTGCGACCACCAGCAAATTGGGAACTGCCGCCATCAAGCTCACGGGAAACGAATTCGCCCAAACCATTGATGGCAATTCCGGGAGCAACACTATCAACGGCGGTGGCGGGAGAGACGTTCTGACGGGACATGGCGGCAACGACGTCTTTGTCTTCGATTCGGCTCTCAAGGTCGGCAATATCGACAAGGTCACCGATTTCAAAGTGGGCCACGACAAGATCCAACTCGACCACACCGTGTTTGCCGGCCTGCATACAGGCGCCCTTCCCTCTTCGGCGTTTTACGCCGGCAGGGCCGCGCACGACAGCGGCGATCACATCGTCTATAACAGCACGACCGGCGCGCTTTCCTTTGACAGCGACGGCTCGGGCGGCGCACATCAGATCCAATTTGCCACTCTATCGCCACATCTGGCTCTGACGGCGTCCTCGTTCATCGTGACGTGACCGTGGGAACGTCAGCCTGAGCAAGATGGTCTGACGTTCTTGAATATGGCTGACGGAACCAAGAAGCCCGGCCGAGCTTGTACTTGGTATGAGCGCGCGCGGCATCGAATTCCTGCAGAAATGGGTAGAGGATAAGATCCCACTCTACACCAAGGCCGATCCGGCTCTTGCGGCGAAACTTGCGGACCAAGCAACGGCGGATGCCATCAGAGCGGGAATCCGCCCCGAGGAAATCTCTGAGGAAGTCGGAAGCATGTTGACGACCATGCTCGAAGTGCTCGATCAGCACGATTCGACATGATTGCGCGCTTGGCGGCAGATGCTGCCCGGCTTGGCGCCAAATGCATAAATGTGTCGTGGATCATAGGTCATGGGCCAGCCTAGGCAGCATGACCAACATGCTCTCCCAGAACGCGCGCGACGACCCCGTCCACGTCGTGAGGTTCAGCACCATTGACTTGTATCAACGGCCATCGGTCCTGGCGCAGGCACTCGCCGACCTCTCTTGAGATTTCGGCCTGCCTTAATCCTTTGTCCACGCCAAGTTCGAACAGCATAACCTCGAGGAGCGGTTGCTGCGCATGCCTATCCACAAGACGGCGGCGTAACGTTTCCTGGGGCGCGTCGAGTTGCACAACGAGATCCGGCCGCGGCAGGAACGCCAGGCACTCGCGGACCGCGTCGAGGCTTGGAGTTCTAGCCAGCACACCCAGCGCACACAAAGCCTGAATCATGCCCTCTTCGAAGATGAAGCAACCGGGCGACTCCCGCGCTTGGCGCCAGGACTGGCACAGTTGGGCGATGTCGACCTTCATTCGCCATGACCACACGCGGCTTCGAAGAGGGATCGATGCCAGAAGCCGGGCCGCGACACTGTCCTTTGGCAAGGTCGACAGCAAGATAGGACCGGATGTGGCAATCTTTTTGCCAATTCTTCCTATGCCATGGCGGATTTCCGGAGCGTCATCCTGGGCCGATCCAGGTTCAATCAGGCGATACCCATTTACTGTCTTCACATTGATGCCGTGTCTCGCCAGCCCTTGGCAGAGGCCGCGAAGCAGCGTGGTTTTACCCGCGCCAGGCGGCCCAAACAACTCGATGATCATATGCTCAAGCGTCTCCGAACGAGCAGTCATTCCCCTACGGATCAAGCTTAGCCGGATTTCAGATCACACCAACGTTCATTTGAATGATTGTTCCAGTCAGTGAATCTAGGCACCGAGCCCGGATTCTAGCGGAGATGCCGATCGCATCCGTTCGCCTGGGCAAGCCGTCTTGCGCTCCACGGAGCTTGCAAGGAAAAACGACCGGTGCTGGACACGAATGGCAAAACTTCTGAAGGACGCTCGGGAAGCGCTGGCTAGGCAAGATCGAGGCATCATCCGAATGATTGATGAAAAGATCTCCGCGGCGAGCGATGTTCGACCGACAGCTTGGCGGGGCCCTGAATGTCCTCAGTGTGTTTGCATTCGGAAGTGGCAAATCAAAACCTACAGGTGGATCTGCGACCCACCCGAAGGTGGTCAGTCGTTCCCGAATATGACCTTGACCAAGGGGGGCCAGTCTGGCGCCGTTACCGACAGATGGGTGCCAAATTTGCAGACATTCCAATCTTCGACCACCTTGGAGATGTCGCCAGGCGGCATCCTGACAAGCTCGCAATCAGCGACGGCGCGAACCGCCTGACTTTTTCTGAGCTTTTCCGGGCGGTCGAGACGCTGGCAACTCATATCGCTGCCGTCGTCCCCGAAGGGCAGGCCATCGGCATCCTGCAAGCAAACTCCGCTTGGTATCCTGTGGCGATGTTGGCGACCATGGCGGCGGGACGGCCTTCGGTTCCGCTCAACACAAGAGATCCCGCCTCTCGCATTTTCGATATAGTCAGTGCCGCGGGGCTCGGCGCGATTATAGGCGCCGAAAATGTTCGCCCGGTCGAATTGGCCCAAGAGATCATCTGGATCGAAATTGCGGCCGCCGTGGCGTCCAACGATCAACACCCAGAACAGCAGCATAAGCCCCCTATGGTTTCGGTCGATGCGCCCGCATTGGTGCTTTACACTTCGGGCAGCACCGGGCGCCCCAAGGGAATCGTCAACAGCCAACGCAGCCTGCTATGGCGGGTCCGGCAATATGTCGATGCGTGCCATATCAGCGCGGATGACGTTTTCCTGCCGCTGACCGGGCCAGCCACGATCGCCGGTTGCCGGGAGATCTTTGCGGCGCTGCTGACGGGCGCCACGTTGCATCTTCTCGAGGTGGAGGCTGTCGGCCTGCGTGCTACGCGCGCTCGGTTGCAGTCCGAAGGTGTGACGATCGCCTATCTTGTGCCGGCACTGCTTCGAGCCCTCCTGGCTGAGGCGCCCGCCGACGCTTCCTGGCCGCTCAGAGTGGCGCGGATCGGTGGGGAGAAAGTGTCATGGACGGACATCGCTTTGCTGCGCAAAGCCGTTTCGGACCAGTGTCTGATCCAGATCGGCTACTCATCGACTGAAACCATCGGTTCGCAATGGTTCTTGCCGCCTGACTGGCCCGAGCAAGACGCGTCGGTTCCCGTCGGCAGGCTGCTCCCTGGTATGACATTCGCTATCGTCGACGAAGCGGAGCGCAATGTAGGGCCAGGCGAAAGTGGAGAGCTTCTTATCAAAAGCCGCTATGTCCTGCTTGGTCATTGGGAGAACGGTGTGGTCGTTCCCGCGCAGCCGGACCCCGACGATCCCGAGGCTCGGCTTTTTTCGACCGGGGACCTCGTTCGGCTCGACGATGATGGCATCTTGAGGATCGTCGGCCGCAAAGGGCGCCAGATCAAGATCAATGGTCGACGCATCGAGCCCGCCGAACTCGAACGGGTCTTGCGTTGCGCGCCTTCGGTAGCGGATGCCGTGGTGATGGTAACTGCCGCGCAGGAACTCATCGCCTTCGCGGTTCCCCAGCGCTTCGCAGGCGGCGCTTTTGCAGACGACCTTCGCAAGCTCCTCAGAATGACCTTGCCGGCACCATTGCGTCCCTTGCGATTGCACACCGTTGACGCAATCCCACGCCTGTCGGGAGGTAAGGTCGATTTGGCAACACTGGCCGAGATAGATCGTTCGCACGGAAGGAGGGCGCGAGCCGCCCGGTCGTCCACTCTCGATGCTCCGCCCGCCGGAGGAGCAAAGGACACGCGTCAAATAGTGCAGCACGCGTGGACGCAGGTTCTCAACACAGGCACTGCCACGGGAAACTGGGATGATGCTGGAGGAGATTCGCTGCAGCTGCTGCACTGCGTCATGGCGATCGAAAACGCCATCGGGCAAGAGCTGGGCCTCGAGGCATTCACCGTCGGCATGAGCTTGGACGAGATGGTTGAGGCGGTCGTCTCTGCACGGTTAGGCGAAGGGCGCGAAAAGAAGCACCACCCCCCGGTTCTTTTCCTGTTTCCAGGGTCCGTTGGCTATGGTCCGAGCCTGGCTGCGTTCGCAGCCGCCATGGGGAAAGTCGCCCGTGTAAACCCCATCCGATATCCGAGCCTTGCGGCGATACTGGACGGACACAACACCCTCAGCGCCATGGCTGGCGCCGCACTCGAGCAGATAAGCCGCATCCAACCTGCGGGCCCCGTGCGACTTCTCGGCCATTCTCTGGGTGGCGCGGTTGCATTCGAGGTTGCCGCACGGCTCATGAAGGCCGGGCGAACGGTGCGGTTCCTGGGCATCCTCGACACGAGCCTTCTGGACGAGCCGAGCAACCATTGGGAGACTCTTACCCGTACGTTCTATCGTATTCGCACCAACCGCATATCCGCGCACCGGATGGCTTGCAGAGCCCTTGCGAAGATCACCGTCGCCGTGGGCGGCGAAGCGCGTCTGGCCAGGATTCTGGACAGATTTGCCAATGGAGAGTTCAACCCGACGATCTTCAGGACCAAACTGGAACTGCAGGAGGTTTTAAGGGCGAAGTCATTCTTCCAGTGGCTTGAGGCACCGAAGCCGGCTCTGCCCCTCTCCGGTACCTTGTTCCGATGTCGCAGGGAGGGAATGCCGCGGGCCTTGGGCTGGGACAGCGTCTTGGCACACCTGGACGTCATTTCGATCACGGGCAGCCACATCGACCTTGTCGTCGAACCAAACCTTGCCACCAACCGTCCGCTTATCGAGACGGCCATCGTGCAGACCTATTCCCCCGCCGAATCTCGCAAAAGGGAGGACTTGTCATCGACATAATTCCGGAATTCAGCAAGGACATGCTGACGCTCGATGCCCGCGCGGAGGTCGATCGCATCGTTGACACCTTGCGCACTCAGGTTCTCGGCACCCTGCATCGTCGCGGCGTGGTTGTCGGTCTTTCCGGCGGTATCGACAGCTCCGTCGTCGCGACCTTGTGCATGCGCGCGTTCGGGAAAGACAAGGTCCTGGGACTGTTCATGCCGGAGCGGGATTCTTCCGGCGACTCCCTGAGACTTGGCCGCCGCCTCGCGGCACAGCTTGGCATTGAAAGCGTCCTTGAGGACATAGCACCGGCACTGGAGGCCATTGGGGCCTACCGCCGGCAGATCGAGGCGATCCAGACCGTCGTTCCCGATTATGGGGAAGGATGGAAATGCAAGCTGGTGATCGCGTCGGTTCTGGAGAGCAGCGGGCTCAATATAACCCGCCTCACGGTCCAGGATCCGCAGGGTAAAGTAGATACCGTGCGTCTGCCGCCAGCTGCCTATCTGCAGATCGTTGCTGCGACAAACTACAAGCAGCGCCTGCGCAAGATGACGGAATACTATCACGCCGACCGCCTCAAATACGCGGTTGTCGGCACTCCAAATCGCCTCGAGTACGACCAGGGCTTTTTTGTCAAGCAGGGCGACGGAGCCGCCGACGTGATGCCGATCGTTCACCTTTACAAAACCCAGGTTTATCAACTCGCGGAATATCTCGAGGTGGATGATGAAATCCGGCGGCGGCCACCGACCACCGACACCTTTTCCATGACCCAAAGCCAGGAAGAATTCTATTTCGCGCTGCCCTATCACCTGATGGATCTATGCCTCTACGGCCTGAACCACGGGGTCGCCAGCAATGAGCTCGCGGCGGTTGCTGGCCTCACCGAGCCCCAGCTTCAGAAAGTGTTCAAGGACATCGAAGCGAAACGAAGGGCGGCCCACTATCTTCACGCGCGGCCTTTGCTGTCCGCCGAAGGCGGAGATTGACCGAGCATGTGCGGCATCGCTGGAATCGTGGCGCTGAATGCCACAGCGGCTTCTCCTTCGCGGCAGGCGCTGATGCAGATGATGGGCGCGCTGGCGCATCGCGGTCCCGACGGGCGCGGTCTCTACCGGGACAGACGCGCGGGGCTGGCGCATGTGCGCCTGTCCATCGTCGATCTTTCTAGTGGCCAGCAGCCGATGGCGGATACAGGCGATACGACGTGGATCGTGTTCAACGGCGAGATATTCAACTACGTCGAATTGCGTGAAAAACTCACGGCACTCGGCCACCGCTTCCGAACCCGCAGCGACACGGAGGTCGCGCTGCACGCCTATCGTGAGTGGGGAGAAACGGCCTTCGAGCGGATGAACGGCCAATGGGCAATTGCGATCTGGGATTCAGTGGCCAATCGTCTCATATTGTCGCGCGACCGCTTCGGCATTTGCCCGCTGTATTTCAGCGAACATGCGCACCGGCTTTATTTCGCCAGCGAAGTGAAAGCCATTTTCGCGGCCGATCGAACCATACCTCGCGCCCTTGATCCAGCCGGCATCGATCAGACGTTCACGCTCTGGACGGTCGTTCCGCCGCAAGGAGTTTTCCACGGAATCAACGAACTCGAGCCGGGTCATGTCCGCATCTATCAGGATGGCACCGTTCGTGAGCGGATTTTTTGGCAGCCTTCCTATCCCGACAAGTTCGGATCGCGGCAGGGCGAGTTCACCGGGTCCAGCGATGACGCGGTGGACCGCGTGTCTAGCGCTCTTGAGGCCGCGACGGCGCTCAGAATGGTGCGCGCCGACGTGCCTGTCGGGTGCTACCTCTCCGGAGGGCTGGACAGTTCGCTTGTGGCCACGCTCGCGAGGCGCTTCGCGGGCGAGCGCTTCCAAACCTTCTCCTTGCGTTTTGACGACGCCGAATATGACGAGACCCGCTTCCAGCGAATGGTTGCCGAGGCGACCGGCAGTGAGCACCATGAAGTGGTCGTTTCGCGCAGAGATATAGCCGGAATCTTTCCGGAGGTAATCCGGCACACCGAACGCCCGATACTGAGGACTGCCCCGGCGCCACTCTTCCTGCTCTCGCGCCTGGTGCGCGAGCGTGGAATCAAGGTCGTGCTGACCGGCGAAGGCGCTGACGAAATGTTCGCCGGCTACGACCTGTTCCGCGAAGGCAAGGTCCGCCGCTTCTGGGGGCGCCACCCGACTTCGACACGACGCTCTCGGCTCCTGGAACGCCTTTACCCCTATCTCACCCGCTCGCCGGTGCAACAGCAGGCGATGGCGCGTCAGTTCTTCGGGCGAAATATTCAGGCTTACGACGCGCCGGGCTTTGCTCATGAAACCCGCTGGCAAACCACCAGGGCCATCAAGCGCTTGTTTACGGCCGATATGCGGGCTCGAACGCAGGGCCGCGACGCCGTGTCCGAGTTGCTCGCCCGTCTGCCCGCGCAGTTTGCCCGTTGGAGTCCCCTTGCGCAGGACCAGTATCTCGAGGTGCAAACACTGATGTCGGGCTATCTGCTCTCCTCGCAAGGCGACAGGATGCTGATGGCTCACTCCGTCGAGGGGCGCTTCCCGTTCCTGGACGATGAACTTGTGAGGCTCGCGAATTCGCTGCCACCCTCCTTCAAACTCCGCGGCCTCGACGAAAAGCACGTGCTGAAGCGCATGGCGGCACCCATCCTGCCCTCCGAGATCGTAGCCCGCAAGAAGCAGCCCTTCCGCGCGCCCAACGCGCTTTGCTTCGTCGGCGCAGACGCTCCGGATTACGCTCGCGAGGCGGTTTCGCAGACGGCCCTGCGCGAGGCGAATGTCTTCGATCCAAAGGGGGTCACGCACCTGCTTGCCAAATGCCAGGCCAGAACTGGCGGTGGCGACCTGTCCAATGCCGACAACATGGCGCTGGTCGGCGTGTTGTCGACCCAACTTCTTCATCAGCAGTTCGTCGCGGGTTGTCCCAGTGCAACGCTCGAATGCACGCTCAGCGTCGACGTCGACTGCGAACATCGGGAAGAGCGCCTGTATGTTGCATGATGCCGTACCATTGCTGCATGACTACCTAGCCCATTCCGCCGTCCGACACGGAAGTAAGGTGGCGCTGGTGTGCAACAGGCAGCGTGTCACCTACCTCGAACTCGAAACGCGAGCCAACGCGATCGCCTGGGACCTGTCCGCATCCGGAGTCGTTCGCGGTGACCGCGTGATGATCTTCGCCGACAACACCGTCGAGACGGTGGTTAGCTTCTGGGCGGTGCTAAAGGCGAATGCGGTGGTGTGCATCGTCAACCCGCTCACCAAGAGCGACAAGCTCGATTATCTGCTCAACGACTGCCGGCCGACGGCGCTCATCACGGACGGCCATCTGCAAGCGATCTTCCGCGAGCCGGCGCGCGGCTGCCCGTCACTTCTGCGGGTGATCGTATCGGGACCTATCGACGACGTCGAACTCGCCCAGCTGCCGTTTGCCGTGCGCTGGGACGCCGCCCTCGCCAATGGCGCGGATACGCCGCCGGCACGGCAGTGCATCGATGTTGATCTGGCAGCCATCATCTACACGTCCGGGTCGACGGGCGAACCCAAGGGCGTGATGCTGACGCACAGAAACATGATGGCCGCGTGCGCGTCTGTCGCTTCCTACCTGGCGATTGCCGAGGACGAGGTGATCCTCAATGTCCTACCCCTCGCCTTCGATTATGGACTGTACCAGATGATCATGGCTTTTCGTACCGGCGCCCGGCTGGTGCTCGAACGCTCGTTCGCTTTCCCGGCACAGATCCTCGGGTTGATCAGGCAGGAGGGAGTTACGGGCTTTCCCGGCGTGCCCACAATCTTTGCCGCACTCTCCGAACTCAGGTCCCTCAAAGACCAGGATTTCTCGAGCATCCGCTACGTCACAAACACTGCGGCAGCCCTACCCCTCAAGCATATTTTCATGCTTCGCGAGCTGTTTTCGGGTGCACGCATCTATTCGATGTACGGTCTCACCGAATGCAAACGTTGCACCTATTTGCCGCCAGAGGACCTCGAGCGAAAGCCATTGAGCGTAGGGATCGCAATCCCGAATACGGAGATGTGGATCGTTGACGAGCATGACAGGCGGATAGGCCCAGGCGTTGTCGGCCAACTCGTCATTCGCGGCGCAACGGTGATGAACGGGTATTGGGGCAAGCCCGAGGCAACGGCCAGGAAACTCAAACCCGGCCCGCTGCCCGGCGAGCAGGTCCTATACACCGGCGACTACTGCCGGATGGATACGGAGGGTTACCTCTACTTCGTTGGCCGTGGGGATGAGATCATAAAGTCGCGAGGCGAGAAGGTGGCGCCAAGGGAAGTGGAAAACGTACTGATGGACATTCCAGGAGTCCGAGAAGCGGCTGTCATCGGTGTTCCCGACGAGCTCCTCGGGCAAGCGGTGAAAGCTTTTGTGGTGATGGAGCATGGAAGAGCCATTGGCGAAAGGGAACTGCAGAAGGAGTGCCAGAAGCGTCTGGAAAACTTCATGGTCCCGAAATCCATCGTCGTTGTGGCGAACCTGCCGATGACGGACACGGGAAAACTCAAGAAAACGGCGCTGTCATGATACGGGGCCAGAACCAAGTCGCTGATTTAATGGTGACGCCACGGAGGACGAATTCATGTTGACCATCAAGGAACGCACCGGAATCTACAGCGAGCAGATTCGTAGTTTCTTGGTTTCAAATTTCTACGTCAGCGACGTCAAGGCATTGCTGGATGACGCATCCTTGCTCGATCAAGGCATTGTCGACTCGACGGGTGTGCTTGAGATTATCGGCTTCATCGAGGAGACCTTTGGCATTACCGTCGAGGATAGCGAACTTCTGCCTGAAAACCTCGATTCCATCCAGGGGATCGAGCAATACATCATCCGCAAAATGAACTGATGAGTAAGCGTAACGCCCAGAGCAGCCCGTATTTGGTCTGACTGTCGCAGGATTCATGCCTGCGACTTGACTTGCCCCAGAACCACCCGGCCCTCGCCCGCTTCGTTCGAGACCGAACGGATGTTCTCGAATGCCTTGCTGCGTTCCAGCAGACCCGCTACCTGTCGGTCTTGGCCAAGCCCGACCTCGAAGAGCAGGATGCCGCCACGCCGCAGGTATCGCGGTGCGTCTTTCAGTACGCGCATATGAATGCTCAGGCCGTAAGGGCCGGCTGCGAACGCCTCGCGCGGCTCAAGCTCGATCAGATGGGCGCGGTCGCCCTCGAGCCGCTTTTCAGAAATGTAAGGCGGATTGCAGACGATTACGTCGATAGTTCCGTCTAGCCCAAGGCCGATGAGAGAGTCGAACAAGTCGCCCTGAAGCACCGAAAGACGCTCAGCCATGCCGTGATTTGAGGTGTTGCGGCGTGCCGTTTCGACGCATTCATCGGTGAGATCGCTTGCCCAGACAAGGGCGCTGGGCACATGGTAGGCGATCGCGCACGCCAGATTCCCAGTGCCGCAGCACATATCAACTATGCGCGGAGCCGGCAGGTTCATCTGATGCAACACACCAAGCGCGGTCTTGCCGAGCAACTCGGTCTCAGGTCTGGGGACGAGCGCACCGGGCGAAACCAGCAGTTCAAGTCCCATGAACATGGCGCGGCCGGCGCCATAGGCATCAGCTACACTGAACTCTTTGCTCATGGCGACCCCATCGCTTGATCTCCCCAGTATAGATCTGCGGCGCTCATGCGCCAGCCAAACCTGCTCCGAAATCATGAATTCTCAAGCCTTTCCTTCGAAAAACTGCAGGCACAAACTCGGTGCATCGCACTTCTGACGCTCATTGACCGATTGCAATCTCAGGTCGCCCAAGATGGAGAGAGAGGTGCTGCTCATGCTTTGAAGAGCCAATGGCGCGGTACGGCGGCTTTTAGATTTTGTGGATCGTGGAGAGGGGTAAACGCCTATCCAACTCTGATGGAGCGGAGGCGCGGACCGCAGCCCCATTGACGCGCTAATCTTCGGCTCCGGTAATTCAGCAAGTGGTCGGTGGAAGCGCCTCCGCTCCAGCATCAGCCTCACCTTGCTGCATGGAGAGGTTACCTATAGGTTTGCGGACATGTCGAAACAACTGTCCGAAGGTCTCGGATCGACATCTCATTTCCGGTCAATCGCAGAGAGGGGCCGTGAGCGAAAGCGTGAGTGTTCTGATTGTTGAGGATCAATGGCTAGTCGCGCAGGACACTGCCGCGCGGCTGCGTCGCGCCGGTTATCAGGTGGTCGGACCTGTGCCGTCGGTATCCGCCGCTCTGCGTCTTGTCGAATCGGACAAGATTGACGTGGCGTTGCTAGACATCCAGCTGAACGGTGAAACGGGTCTGCCGGTGGCGAGGATATTGCAGGCGCGAGGCATCCCCTTTGCCTTCTTGTCGGGATTTGGCCCCGCCGACGTTCCCGCGGCTTTCCGCGACTGCAGATTCCTGCCGAAGCCGGCAACCGATGCTGTCATCCTTGCTGCTGTCAGCGAGTTGGCGTCCCTGCGCACAGCTTCGCGCTGACATTCGCTCCGCCGCATTATTACCGGAGTTGCGCCCTGGCGACCTGGTAGGCCGGACGAGGTCAGTCTCACAAAGGGCAACATTGGCGCTTTGGCCAGGAGGACGGCGGACTACGACCGGCGAGGACGGAAATTCAGCGTTCAAAAAGCATCCGCCGGGGTTCCACTTCTCGGCCTGTTGGCGGCGATTTGGACTTAGGTCCGATCCCGGTCGCCAGAGGTCGGATTGCGGAACATCTGCCAAGGACCCACGTTCGGGGTTTGAGCACGGAGGTGCCGGCCGATCTCGAAGCGCAAGTTTCACGGGCAACTGTTGGGGAGTGTCGTAGTGCCGATTTCAAACGATATGGGGGACGAGTACCTGGAACTGGAATGTCCAAATTGTTCTCATGTCATCATAAAAAAGGGATCGTGGTTGAAGGTGATATCCAACTTCAACTGCACCCAATGCCATGCAAAAATCAGAATTGGTTATATGACCAAGCTCGCGCTTTTCGAGAAAAAAAGGCAAAGCATGAACCCGGCTGCGCAGTGAGCGTCCTGGCGGCCCGACAGTCGTTTGGGGTGGTGCGTTGGACCGTCGGGCCTGACCGGCCCGATGGCGGGGGAGCCAGGCCGGCTGGGTGAATCGTATACATTAGATCGTGCTTATCAAGCCCAAATACGCGGCGCGACATCGCCTGGTGACGCAACGGTGAACCCCGCGCCCGTATACGCGCCAGCAGGAACGTCGGCGGTCAACATGCCGCTCATTCGCAGAGAGTGCGAACAGCTTCATCAAACAGCTCCACCTCGGCTTCAACCTTTTCAGCCGCTTTATCGACCTTGTCGAAACGCTTCAGCATTCGATTGTGGAGCATGGACAAGCGTGCGGCATGGTAGACCACGCTGCGCTTGTAACCTTCAGAGTCGAGTGGTTCGAACAACATTGTCATGGCAGAAATCCTCAATGTTTTTCGTCCTGCAATCCTTCCCTAGTAAACCGCCAATTAACTCTTTCGTTCCGCTGGTGATGCGAAGGCGCCCGAATGAATAACTCGTTGCGCTGTCTCCAGACTGCACGAGCGTGCTTCGTCTGTCTGAGGTTGGGCCCCAAGGCTTGCGCTTGCCTCGCCTGTTCGGCTCATGCTGCGTCAGTCACGACATCGACGGCCAGCTTCAGTTCAATCGCTTTGGGCGTGAGTTGAATACCGGCGCTGCCAAGAATTGCCGAATGATCATCCTGCTGTGGTGGGACCGCCGAACCCGTCAGGAGCGACGAACCGAGCCGGCTTGGATAGTCGCCCCACCGCAAGGACGCGAGCGGATCGAAGATCACGTCGGCAGGTGCTCTGCCCTCTCTGGGAAGCCGGCGCCGCGCGCACTTACTGAAAAAACCCAAACAGAATAAGAGCGAGAAAGGCAAACAGCAGCGCTGCAGCCGCTAGCAACACACCTTTGTTGGAGCCCCGCCGAGGTTGAGGGTCAGGCACGAGTTTTTTCCGGTTTGGGAGTTCATTCATTGGACATTAATTTGCGGCTGCAAATTAGGTTCCGCTCATGCTTGAATGCCTACAATGCCGCCCCACAGCGCCCTACAGGCGCACGACCTTCGCTAGCCCTAGGCGTGTCCGCTGGCCTTCTGCAAAGGACAACGCGAACGATTCCTGATTGAATGACCGGGCAATTTCCTGATCTTTCTCAACCACGCGGACGAACCATTCGCCGCAGGTTTCTGTCACTTCGACGCAAGGCACGGCCTTGCGGAATGGAACCACGTTATCCATCACAGCCGACCTACGAGCAATGGCAACATCGGTCTTATAAGGCCACCGAATTCGGGATTTCAATAAAAAAGTCGGTACGTGATCATGTAATTTACGGGATCAAGTAATTAGTGAGCAGCGGATCGCATTTGAAGTCCGCTAACGATCACCTATGTGCTCACCGAAGCATTGGGGCTCGGCCGACACGGTGATTTTGAACGCCTACGGCAATTCCTTCTCGGAGAGGTCGCTGACCGGCATGATGGCGCACTGGAGCAAGATGGCGAGCATGGGGCCCGGCTGCACGCTGCATGGACTTCGGAAGACGCTGGGGAAGTACCTGGCCAAGGAGGGCGCGACCCCGAAACAATCGGCAGGCATTCTCGGCCACGACGACCTGGACCACGTAGAGCTTTACAGCAAGGACGGAGCAGGAGCGGCTCGCCGTGGATGGCATGGCGAAGCTTCTGAAGCGGTTTGTCTAACCGATGTCTAACCGGGTCGTCTACCCTCGACGCAAAGCCTTATGCATCAAGGCGACTGGTGGGCCCGGAGGGACTCGAACCCCCAACCAAGCGGTTATGAGCCGCCGGCTCTAACCATTGAGCTACAGGCCCCACGCGCGCTGGATTAGTGTTTTTCCTTGCGCGGCACAAGGCTTTCCGGACGGGCTGGCCGAGATCGCCCAAATCAGCCCATATTCGCGCCCTAGTCGACAGGCGCGACTGGATCGCACACCGAGGAGATTTTCATGACCAGACATATTTTGCCGCTCGCACTTGCCGCCGCGATCGCTTTTCCGGCGATGGCAAGCGCTGCCGATTCGCTGCCCCCGCCCCGCATCATCGTGTCGGGTGAAGGCCAGTCGACCGTGGCGCCTGACCTGGCGCTGCTGACGCTCAGCGTCATGCGCGAGGCCAAGACCGCACGCGCGGCACTCGACGCCAACAACGACGCCATGGCCGCCGTGATCGCGGCAATGAAGTCGGCAGGGATCAAGGATCGCGACCTGCAGACCGCCGGCATCCAGATCAACCCGCGTTACAACTACACCAACAAACCGGACGGCAGCCAGGAAGCCGAGCTTGTAGCCTACCAGGTGACCAACACACTCTCGGTGCGCATCCGCGACATCGACAAAACAGGTGAGATTCTCGACAAGGCTGTGTCGCTCGGCGTCAACCAGGGCGGCGGCATTTCGTTCTCCAACGAAGACCCGAAAGCTGCCGTCACCGAAGCCCGCAAGAAGGCGGTCGCCGATGCCATGGCCAAGGCCAAGACGCTGGCCGAAGCCGCCGGCGTCAGCATCG
Organism: Mesorhizobium sp. L103C131B0; assembly: GCF_000502275.1. Lineage (NCBI taxonomy): Bacteria > Pseudomonadati > Pseudomonadota > Alphaproteobacteria > Hyphomicrobiales > Phyllobacteriaceae > Mesorhizobium > Mesorhizobium sp. L103C131B0. The sequence goes on from NZ_AYXC01000001.1 coordinate 43,072, forward strand.
GCCGGGTGCTGGAAATCACCGACCAGAACGTTGCGCCGGCGCCGATGCCGATCAATGCCAAGGCCTTCGATGCGGCAGGCGCCGCGGTTCCCGTGCAGGCCGGCGAGAATGCCTACGCCGTGCAGGTAACAGTGACATTCGAGCTTAAGTAGCAGGCCACCGGGCCGGGCCGTCGGCCGGAACCGCAGATTTCCGACGTGAAAAACCCCGGAGGACTGGCCTCCGGGGTTTTTTCGAGCCGCACCTTTCCGCGGAGGGAAAGGGGCTCCTGGCTGACCCTAGAAGGGTCATGCCGCTACTCCAGGCTGATCCTCGCAGAGGAGCATGCCTCCGGATCGACCTTCGCAGAAGGTCGTATCCCAGACTGATCTTCGCAGAAGATCAGTCTGGTTCTCTTAGCGATAGATAACCGGGCAGCCGCGCTCATTGGCGAACACGACCACTACGCGATCGCCATACTGGCGGCCGGCGACCTTCACCACGCGGCGATTGACATCGACGATGCGGACGCGGTGCAGGCCCATGCGCTCGGCCTTGTCGAGGGCGCGATCCGGCGAGCAGCGGCGCCAATTGCGGTCACGGCGAAAGCCGTCCTCATCGTCGCCGGTGTAGACGCCGACGCGGCGGTCATGGTTGTTGCCGAAGCCGAGATAGATCGAGTCCGCCTGGGCGGGCACTGCGGCAAGCGTGCCGAGAGCTACGAGACCCGAAAGGGCTGCCGTCTTGAATGAGTTGAACATTGTCTTCTCTCCTTGTTGAGGGCTTGCGCCCGTCTTGGTCGAACCGATGGGGGGAGAATGCTCCTTGCAATCTGAACTCTTCGCGAACCGGCCGTTCATTTTCGGTTAATCTGCCCGACAGGTTGAAAGCAACCGCCCCTTCCACCGCTGCAAACGATCCTGACCGTCAAAAACGTCCAATGGCGCAGAACGCCCTATGGCAGCGTCCGTTCCAGAATGCTCAGGGCTCGTCATCGAGCATATAGTCGAAATAGTCGTCCGGCTCGGCCAGATCGGTCTCACTGGCGCGGACGCGGCCGCGCATGGAGATGCCGGCATCATGAACAGTCTCGGCACTTCCCGACACCAGCCTGTGCCACCAATAGAGGTCGTGCCCCTCGGCAACCAGCCGGTAGGCACAGGTTTTCGGCAGCCACGTGATGGTGCGCACATTCTGCGGCGTCAGCCCGACACAGTCCGGCACGCGCGCCAGCCGGTTGGCATAGTCCGAACAGCGGCAGCTTTGCCCATCGAACAGCCGGCAGCCGACTGATGTCCAGTAGATCTCGCCGGTATCCTCGTCCTCGAGTTTAGACAGGCAGCATTTTCCGCAGCCGTCGCACAGCGATTCCCACTCGGTGGGCGTCATCGCTTCCAGCGTCTTGGTCTTCCAGAACGGCGTTTCCATTATGGGTCGAGATGTGGCCTCCGCATGCGGCAAGGTCAAGCTGTTGTGTGACTTCAAATTCCGGCCGCACCATAGGAAAAACATGAAGTTGCCTTCAAAACGCCGGTCAATCGTCCTTGGGTGCGGGTAATGCCCGCAAACCGGAACCAATCCGGTCAAGGACAGTTTGGGCAGGGATGGGACCCCACAAGGAGAATTTAAGATGAAACGCCAACCACGGGTACTGGCAGGTACGGCACTTGGCCTGCTTATGGCATCCGCGCCGTTGGGCGCATCCCCGTTGCAGGGCAACGCCGTTTTCGGCCCCTTGCAGCACACGGCCGCGCCACTGATCCTGGTCCAGGACGACCCTGCTGCAGATGGTCAGCAGACCGACCAGGAACTGCCGCGCAAAAAGAAACGCCAGCAGGCCGAACAGGCAGCGCCGGCCGCCGAGCAGCCTGCACCGGCTGCAGAGCAACCCGCCCCTGCCGCCGAGGAACAACAGCCGCGCAGGAAGAAGCGGGATCAGCAGCAGACCGAGCAGGCCCCGGCCGAACAGGCCGCACCTGCCGCCGAGGAACAGCAGCCGCGCAAAAAGAAGCGCAATCAACAGCAGCAGATCGAGGCGGCGCCTGCGGATGAGGGCGGCGCCCAGGCAGCGCCGGCGACCGATGAGCAGCCGCTCAAGCCACGCAAGAAGAAGCGTGACCAGCAGCAGATCGAGGCAGCACCGGCTGAACAACCGGCCGAACAGGTAGCTCCGGCAAATGAAGAACAGCCGCTAAAGCCACGCAAGAAGAAGCGCGACCAACAGCAGATCGAAGCGGCGCCCGCTGAACAGCCGGCCCAGCAGCCTGCCGAGCAGGCAGCGCCCACCGAACAGGTGGCGCCGGCAAACGACAACAAGTCGGGCAAGAAAAAGCGCAAGCAGGATCAGCAGATCGAGGCCGCGCCTGCCGACAAAGCGCCAGACGTCAAAGTTGCGCCTGCCGGAGAGCCCGCGCCGCAGGCCGAGCCGATTCAGCCCCCGGCCGATCAGCAAGCGGCTCCCGCCGAAGGTGAACAGCCGAAGGATCAGGCGAAAAAGCACGGCAAAAAAACTGTCGGCGAACAGCCGGTGACGGGCGAACAGCAGCCTGCGACCGGTGAACCACAGCCTGCGGAGCAACCGGCCAATGCCGAGCAGCCCGCGCAACGTGAGACGCCGGCGCAAGGCGAAGCCACGGCCAACCCCGACGAAGCACCCATCCTGGACAGCCAGAAGGATGCCAGGCGCAAGCATCGCAAGAACCAGGGCGGCAACAGCCAGAATGGCGACGGCCAAAATGGGAACGGCCAGAATGCTGGCGGCCAGACGGGCGAGCAGCCCGCGCAGGGCGGCACCGAGGCGCAAGCCCCGAAGCCGGCTCCGGTCGACCAGGGACCGCCGCCCACCGACGACAAGTCAGCTCAGCAGGCAATTCAGCCAGAAAAGATCGCCCCGGTGACGGAGGAAAAAGGCAAACGCGTCGAGCGTGCACCCGATGAGAACGTCCGCGACCGCCGGCGTCCGAAAGGCGTCGACGTCGTCAAGGAACTCGGCGACCGCGTCATCCTGCAGTTCAACAACCAGACGATCGTGGAAAGCAATGACGCTCCGCGCATGCACCGCGGCGCCAGGAATGTTTACTATGAGGAACTGTCGGGCGATCGCTCTCGGGAAATCGTCGAGCGCGACAATGGCATCCAGATCGTCACCATCCGCAACCGCAATGGCGACGTCATCAGGCGATCGCGCATCACGCCGGATGGGCACGAATATGTGCTGAGCTATGTCGACGAGCGCAGCTATGACGACGACAATGACTGGCGCGATCCCGGTGACGACCTGCCGCCGATGCGGCTCACCATCCCGCGCCGCGAGTACATCCTCGATTCGGAAGATGTCGAAAGCCCGGACGATTATTACGAGTTCCTCGAACAACCGCCGGTGGAGAAGGTCCAGCGCCTCTATTCCATCGACGAAGTGAAGCGTTCGGCGCGCGTGCGCGACATTGCCCGTCGCGTCGACCTCGATACATTGAACTTCGAGTTCGGCTCGGCCTCAATATCCGACGCCGAAGTGCAGAAACTGGAAGGCGTCGCCACGGCCATGGAGAAACTGTTGAAGAAGAACCCGGCCGAAACCTTCCTGATCGAAGGCCACACCGATGCGGTTGGCACGCCGGAAGCAAACCTTGCTCTGTCCGACCGGCGCGCTGAGTCTGTCGCCGAAGCGCTGACCAATGCCTTCGGGATCCCGCCGGAAAACCTGACCACTCAGGGCTATGGCGAGGAATACCTGAAGGTCAACACCACGGCGCCCAACCGCGAGAACCGCCGTGTCGGCATCCGTCGCATCACCTCGCTGGTGGCACCGGTGGCGAGTAACAATTGATCTGCTTTCCAATGGCTTGAGCAGCTTTCTGGAATCAGATCGACAACAAGGACCCATCCCGGCAGATCGGGATGGGTCGAGCTGCGGACAGCAATCCCGGTTCAGCAAGAATTGTACTGGTATTAGAACCGGCTCATTGAATAGAGCGGCCGCCCTCCCCAGATTCAAGCCTGGGCGTTCCCTGCCCCGTCCCGACTCCAGCGGGATGCATTGAACCCCGCCGGCCCTCCCGGCGGGGTTTTTTTGCGTCGCAATTTGCCTTGCAAACTGCGGCAAGCTGATCGAAATACCCCAGTCGACCTCAGAAAGCTGACCGGAACCGCTGCATGAAACGTCTCGAACTCGCCATCGAATCGATCATCCTCGCCTCACGCTGGCTGCTGGTGGTTTTCTACATCGGGCTGGCCCTGGCGCTCGCCGTCTATGCGCTGTCCTTCGGCAAAAAACTCTACGAGTTCGTCATGGTCGCCTTCACACTCGACGACACCGACACCATCCTGAAGATGCTCGGCCTCATCGACGCCGCACTTGTCGCCTCGCTGGTGGTGATGGTGATCATCTCCGGCTACGAGAATTTCGTCAGCCGCTTCGACGACCAGGATGGCGGTGTGCACTGGCTGGGTACGATCGATGTCGGTTCGCTGAAGGTCAAGGTCGCCTCGACCATCGTCGCTATTTCCTCGATCCACCTGTTGCAGGTGTTCCTGAATTCGTCTTCCTATACGATCGACCAGCTGATGTGGCTGACCATCATCCACCTCGCTTTCGTCGTCTCGGCGCTGATGCTGGCCTATATCGACCGGCTGATGGGACTGAGCAAAGGCAAGAAGGGCGAGGAGTGATGAGCCCCTTTCTCCCCGTTCATGGGGAGGTGAGGCTGGTCCGCACAGCGGGCGAAAAGCCAATTGCTTGGTTTTTCGAAAAACGCCGGCAGGTGGATGAGGAAGCAGCGCCGTCGGCCCGTGATTTCCGTCAGTAGATGCTTTTGACGTTCGTCGGCGAATTGGCAAATACCGCGTCCGGCACGAAAAAGTCGCCGGCCAGCGGCCCGGTCGCGCCCGGCGCATAGACCGCGAAATCGGTCACGCCCTCGGCCCGCAGCACCTCTTCATCGATGTAGAAATTGCCTGATGTCTCGCGCGATGAGCGCATGAAGATGGCGTGTGCGGCATCGGCCATGATGTCGGGCAAGCGGCTCATCGCCGCCACCGTCGCGCCGCCGAGCAGATTGCGCACCGCAGCCGTGTCGATGGTCGAGATCGGCCACAGCGAATTGACCGCGATGCCGTCCTTGGCAAACTCGGCGCTCATCCCCAGCGTGCACATCGACATGCCGAACTTGGCCATGGTGTAGGCGACATGGTTCTTGAACCATTTGGCCTTCATGTCGAGCGGCGGCGCCAGATTCAAGATGTGAGGATTGCTTGCCAACTTCAGGTGCGGAATGCACATTTTCGACACCAGGAAGGTGCCGCGCGTGTTGATCTGGTGCATCAGATCGTAGCGCTTCATGTCCGTCTCCAGCGTGCCGGTGAGCTGGATGGCGCTGGCATTGTTGACGCAGATATCGATGCCGCCGAACTTTTCGACGGTCTTGGCAACCGCCTCAGCCACCTGCGCCTCCTCGCGGATGTCGCACAAAACAGGCAGCGCCTTGCCGCCGGCCTGCTCGATCTCCTCAGCTGCCGAGTAGATCGTGCCCGGCAGCTTCGGATGCGGCTCGGCGGTCTTGGCCGCGATCGTCACATTGGCGCCGTCGCGCGCAGCTCGCAGCGCGATCGAAAGACCGATGCCGCGCGACCCGCCGGAGATGAACAGCGTCTTTCCCTTGAGCGACATGTCTTGGCACCTCCCTTGCTACATCACTGACGCGAACCATTGCGCGGCGGCAATGCACTGCGCAAGGCCTCGGCAGCCTGCAACGGGTTACGCAACGTAGGCTCAAATGGATAAGGGGGTTAGACCAGCACCAGGCCCTGCCGCATCGCGATCGCGATGGCATCCGTGCGGTTCGCAGCACCCAGCTTGATCAGGATCGCGGCGACGTGGAACTTTGCCGTGTGCACGGAGATGTTCAGCCGCCGCGCGATCACCTTGTTGGGCGCGCCTTCGGCCAGCAGCGCCAGCACTTCGGCCTCGCGCGGCGACAGCGCCGGACGGGCGGTAGCGCCATCGTCCAACGGCTCCTCGCCGAACAGCCCGCTATGGCTTCCGCCGTTGGCGGCGCCATCGAAATCGTCGTGGCGAGCGGGCGTCGAACGCCCATCCCTGGACACCCGGTAGCCGGCCGCCGCAAGTCTGACGGCAGCCGCGATCAGATTCGCATCCGACGCCAAAGGCAGCACGGCAAGCACCCGGTTTTCCGGCCGGCCAGCGCTCGCGGATAGCAGCACCCGTGGGATTGCGCTGTTGCCACCATCGGCCCGATCGAGCCAGGCCGGACTGTTCGCAACAGCGTCATCGACGACAGCGACGTCGGCAATCCCGCTGCCGGCCACGACCGGAAGCAGATCGTCCGCCATGGCAAGCGAAGCTGACAGGCGCTCGGCACGCGCGGCATCGTGCAGCGCGATCAGCACCACGAGCTGGCGTCCGCCGCCCGCCACCTCCGGCCCACCCACCTCCGGCCCACCCGCCTCCGGCCTTGTCAGCGTGTCGCTTTCCATCGCCCCTCTCAGCTCAGCGGTTTTTCACCGACGGTCAGCGCGACGTCGCGCTGCTCGCCGCCGCGCACCACGCCGAGCGTCACCGCGGCGCCCGCGCTATCCGGCCCAAGCTTTCGGATCAGTTCGCGCGGGCCGTGCACGGCCTCGCCATTCCACGCCACGATGATGTCGCCCAGCGCAAGGCCGGCGGCCTTGGCCGGACCATTGTCGTCGAGGCTCATGACGATGGCGCCGCGCGCCGCGCCGTCACGGATCGGGTGCAGGCCGGCGCCGAGATAGCCGCGCGCGACATGGCCCTTTTCACGCAGCGTCGCCACGGCCCGCTCGATCGTCTCATAAGGCATGACCAGCGCACGACCACGTGGCCCAAACAGCAGCATGCCGATCAGCGCGCCCTTGGCGTCAAGCACCGGCCCGCCCTCGAAACGGCCGCCGGCATTGACGGCGAGATTGATGCGCCGATCGATGCTGCCGCCGCGCATCGAGCGCCAGGCGGGGCCGACCTCGCCGACCGAACCCGATACGGCCAGCGCCGAACCCTGACTACTGCCGATGGCGATGGCAAGATTGCCGGGCCGTACCGCGTCAGCCTTGGCCAGCGCAGGCGCTGCGGCAGCGCCGGCCGGCTTCAGAAGCGCTACGCCGGTCGACGGATCGCGACCGACCAGTTCGGCCTTCACCGCTTCGCCCGAAGCCAATGTCAATTCGATCTCCTCACCGGCCTCGACAGCTTCCTCGGCGGTGACGAAATAGCCGTCACGCCAGTGGAAGGCGCTGGCGGTGCGATGGTGATGGGTGGTGAAACTTGCCGTTGCCGGCGCAGCCTTGGCGGCGAGATCGGCGATGGCGTCGGAAAATGCATTAAGGTTGAAGTCACTCATGATGATCTCCTGGGTTTTCTCATGCCCCAGATATCGCTCGGCAGTGCGCCCGGAGGTACTCGTCTGACGGCTAGTTACTGGTGTGACTGGCCATCTGGTCAGGTCGCGGCAGTTCGAGCCGCTCCGCACATATAGTCATCATCGCGCCTGAAAACACGGAGCCCCGCCAATGGCCCTCGCCGCCCACAAATTCGAAACCGACGACACACTGCTCGACGCCTATTCGACGACAGTCGCCGACGCCGTCGACCGCATCGGCCCAGCCGTCTGCCGCATCGAGCGCGTCGGTGGCCAAGGTGGCCATGGCTCCGGCTTCGTCATCGCGCCGGACGGGCTGGTCGTTACCAATTTCCATGTCGTTGGCGATGCCAAAACGGTGCGCGTCTCTATGCCCGACGGCGCCTCCAGCGAAGGCCGCGTGCTAGGCCGCGACCCTGACACCGACATCGCGCTGGTGCGCGCCGATGGCAGCTTCACCGAAGTCGCGCCGCTCGGCGATTCCAAGCGGCTGCGGCGCGGCCAGATCGCCATTGCCATCGGCAATCCGCTCGGCTTCGAATGGACCGTAACGTCAGGCGTGGTCTCCGCACTTGGCCGTTCGATGCGCGCCTCGACCGGGCGGCTGATCGACGATGTCGTCCAGACCGATGCCGCGCTCAATCCCGGCAATTCCGGCGGACCGCTGGTGTCGTCGGCAGGCGAAGTCATCGGCGTCAACACCGCCATGATCCACGGCGCGCAAGGCATCGCCTTCGCGGTCGCTTCCAACACCGCCAACTTCGTCATTTCGGAGATCATCCGCTTCGGCCGCGTGCGGCGCGCCTTCATCGGCATCTCGGCCGACACCACCAGTTTGCCGCGCCGCGCAGCGCTCCTGTCGCAGGTGACCACCAGTACTGCGGTGCGGCTGCGCAGCGTCGAGAAAGACGGACCCGCGGCGAAGGCCGGCCTCAGGGAAGGCGACATCATCGCGGCGATAGACGGTCGCCCGGTCACCGGCGTCGACGACCTCGTGCGCATGCTCGACGCCGAACGCATCGGCCGCGAGACGCTATGCACAGTGGTGCGCCGCACCGGCGTCAGCCAGGTGACGGTGACGCCGGTAGCAAGGGCGAGCTGAGCCTTTATCGAGGCTTGAGCACCCGCCCGAGCAGCGACACCAGCAGTCGCGCAAGGTCACCGGTCGGGTCGAGGTCGGGATCGTAGATCGTCATGTCCAAGCCGGTGCAGCGCTGGTCCGCTGCCAGCGCCGACAGAATGGCAACGAGTTCATCGGGGTCGATGCCGGGGCTGCCGGGCGAATCCACCGCCGGCATCACCGTCTGGTCGAGCACATCGACATCGAGATGCAGCCAGTAGGGACAGCCGGCGCGCGCCAGCGTCGCTCTTGTGGTTTGCAACACTCCAGCCGCGCCGAGTTCCTGCGCGGCAAAGACGTCGATGCGCGTCACGGCGGTCGCATTGATGTCGGGCCAGGCAAAATCGGCATCGCGGCTCTCGCGTTCGCCGATCTGAACCACCGCCTCGTCGGCGACGAGCGGACCGACAACACCTGGCCATTGCGCCAGCAAAGCCTCGCCGCGTCCGGTGGCAAGTGCCAGATCCATGCCGGCAACCGAGCCGAGTGAGGCATTGACATCGTAGTTGCCGGGATGGCGGAAATCGCTGTGGCCATCGAAATGGATCAGGGCGACTGCGCCCGAGCGCCGCGCGGCGACCAGTGCGCCAAGCAGGATCGAGCAGTCGCCGCCGATGATCAGCGGGAACTCGCCTTGCCCAAGCGCACGGGTGACGATCTCGGCAAGATCGAGGTTGAAGCGGCGGATCGCCGGACCATTACGCAGCCTAGTGCCCGGTTGCGGTTCGGTACTGTAGGCGGGTCTGTCGAGATCGACCACCCGCCCCGGCGCCAGCGACTCGATCAAACCAGCTTCGCTCAGCGCCTGCGGCGCACGCCAGGTGCCGGGCACATGGCCCGGCTCCAAGGGCCGAAGGCCGAGATTGGATGGCGCACGAACAAGGCAGATGTCACGCATGCGGCAGGCCCAGCTTCAACATCACCAACATAGACCGCATGGTGCGGGTCCGGCCACAGCGGCCGGAGCCGCTGCCGACATTTGCTGCCATTGTTCAGGCGCCCGCCGCGCCCGCCGCGAATTGCGCCTGAAATTCCGGGCTGAGCGGGATCGGCTTGATGACGTCGATCAGCACGCCATTGGGATCCCTGGTGATGAAATGGCGCTGGCCGAAGGGTTCGTCGCGCAGCGGGCACAGGATCGGCAGGCCGGCCGCAACGATCCGTTCATAGACAGCATCAGGATCCCTCACCTCGAAATTGAGCAGCAGCCCCGATGTGCGGCCGCGCCCCCCCTCGGGGATCGTCTCGTGCTCGCCCTGGACGATACCGAGATTGACCCGGCGATCCTCGGCAGACTGCAGATGCACATACCAGTTGCTCGCAAACAGCGGCTTGAAGCGGAAGTGATTGATATAGAAGGCTTTTGTGCCGGCTACGTCGCCCGTCATCAGCACCGGATAATAGCTCGTCGTCTTCATCTTTCTTTCTCCCGTTAGCCAACATACAGTTTGCATGTAATTCGAAATAACATACAGGCTGCATGTATGCAACGAGAAACCCCGCGCCGCTCCAACCGCGACCGCACCGAAGCGACGCGGGCCGACCTGATCGCTGCGGCGCGCAAACTGTTCATCGAAAAGTCCTATGCCGAGACCGGCACGCCGGAGATCGTTGCGGCCGCCGGCGTCACCCGCGGCGCGCTCTATCACCACTTTGCCGACAAGCAGGCGCTGTTTGCCGCCGTGGTCGAGCAGGAGGCGGCGGCGGTGGCGCAAGAGATCGAGCGCGCCTCGCCGCCTTCTTTGTTTGCCCGCAATGCGCTGATTGCCGGCTCGGACGCCTATCTCGCCGCCATGCGCGCGCCCGGCCGCACGCGGCTTTTGCTGCTCGACGGGCCGGCCGTGCTTGGCCGCGCCGCCATGGATGCGATCGACAATCGCCACGGCAACCGGTCGCTGCGCGAAGGCCTGGTTGCGGCAATGCGCGAACAGTCGATGACCAGACTGCCGGCCGATGCGCTGACCGCTTTGCTCGCCGCTGCCTTCGACCGCGCAGCACTTGCCGTCGAGGCCGGCGCCTCGGCCGAAGACTATCGCGCCGTGCTCATGGCTCTGATCGATGGGCTGTCTCCGGCTCATCCTCAGGCAGGTCGTCCGGGTCGAACTCGTTGAAGCAGCCGAGCTGGCGTTTGAACTGGTCGATCAGCCAGGCCGCCGCCGGTTTCGGGCTGCGGTCGGCGCGGTGCATGGCATAGAGCGATGAGCGCACCTCGCTAAAGGGTTCAAGGTCGAGTTCGACCAGCCTGCCGCTGGCCAAATCGTCCGCGATCAGCCAGCGCGGCAACCCGCCCCAGCCCAGCCCCTCGCGCATCAACGTATGCTTGATACGCACATCTGTCAGCCGCCATGTACGATAGGCAAAGACGCCGAAGTCGCGTCCCTTGGTGCGTTCCGACTGGTCGCTGACAACCAGCTGGGTGTGCTCTCGCGCATCCTCGAGCGCCACCGGTTTCGGCAGCAGTGCCAGAGGGTGGGTGGGGGCGGCAGCCAGCACGATCGACATGAAGCCGATGCGCACGAGATGCACGTCGACCTCGCCCAGCAAGCCACCGATGCCAAGATCCGACTGTCCGCTGACGACATGGTCGGGGATCAGACCGAGCGTGCCGATATGCAGTCGCATCATCACGGTCGGGAACTGCGCCTCGAACGCCTTCAGCACCCGCACCAGCACCGGCGAGGGCAGCGCCGCGTCAACCGATAGCGCAACTTCAGCCTCCAGCCCCTGATGGTGACCGTCGGCACGCGAACGGATGCGCTGCAGCATGCCGACCATGCGCCGGGCGTCCTCCAGCATCGCCCGGCCGATTTCGGTCAGCTGCGGCTCGCGCGTGCCCTCGCGCTCGAACAGTTTCAGGCCAAGCTGCGCTTCAAGATTGGCGATGCCGTAGCTGATGACGGACTGCGCGCGGTTAAGCTTGCGGCCGGCGGCTGAGAAGCTGCCGGTGTCGGCGACCGCAACCAGGATCTGTAATTGGTCGAGCGTCGGATTGGGTTGCACGGCATACCTACTTTATGGATGGATCGTATAGAAAATATACCAGTTTTTTGAATGGCTCGGTAGGCCCATATCAGGCGGGAGAAATCAATTCCCACTGGAGAGAACCGCTATGTCTATCCTGCTTGTAACCTCGAGCCCGCGCGGCGCTGCCTCGCACTCGACCCGTATCGCTACCGAATTCGCTGAAAAGCTCGTCGCCGCCGACCCGTCGAATACGCTCGTCGTACGCGACCTCGTGGCCAACCCGCTGCCGCACATCGACACCGATTATGCGACCGGCATCTACACCCCCGTTGAAGCCCGCACGCCGCGCCAGGCCGAAGTCGTCGGCGTCTCCGACATCGTGCTTGACGAACTGTTCGCAGCCGACACCGTGATCCTGGCCACCGGCTTCATCAACTTCAACATCTCCTCAACCCTGAAGTCCTGGGTCGATCACATCTCCCGCTCCGGCAAGAGCTTCTCTTATGGCGAGGGTGGTCCCAAGGGCCTCGTCACCGGCAAGAAGGTCTATATCGTACTCGCCTCGGGCGGCATCTATTCCGAAGGTGCGGCCGTGCAGTTCGATCACGCCATCCCCTATCTGCGCGGCGTGCTCGGCTTTCTCGGCATGACCGATGTCGACGTCATCCGCATCGAAGGCGTCGGCATGGGCCCTGATGCCGTCACCGCCGCACTTGCCAAGGCGACCGCCAAGGTCGATGCCGTGGTGGCCAAGACCGCGAGCGCGCAAATCGCCGCGTAAGCACACCCCGTCATTCGCATTGAAAAGGCAGGCGCTTCGGTGCCTGCCTTCTTGCTGTCCGGGGCCGAGAGCAGGGTCCACCGGCAGATGGCGTGGTGTTCGTGGCGGGGTTTTCGATGGCTGCCAACTATTCTTGCCCGTTCATCAGCTGGCCCTCATAGGTTTGGAAGCCCCCGGCATCGCCATCGGATTTGCCGTTGGTCCACGGCCAATCTGTTTTTGCACCGACGGATCGGGCTAAACTCGTGCAACCCTGTCAAAACAGAGAGGCAACTTATGGCCGAATGTCCGAGTGGAGGAGAGAACAACGGAATTGTCGCAAGCGCTGTTGCCGACGATGATCCGCGTCTCGCGTTCATCTATCAGGAGGCGGTGAGAGGTCTCACTCAACAGCAGACGCTTGTGGAGAACATGAGCACCCGCGCCGGCAGCCTTGTCTTTGCCATCGCATTTGCCAACTCGCTACTCGGCGGTGCGGCGCTTTCCAACGGGCTTGGGCTTTGGGATTGGACCGCAGTGGCCCTGTTGTTCGGCATCGGCGGGCTGATCGTCTTCATGCTTTGGCCCTATCACCAATATACATTCCGCTTCGATCCGGAAGATCTGCTTGATCAATATGTCGACGGCGACAGGCCGACGACAATGTCGGCCATGCGCCGCGCGCTTGCCCTTCGGATCAAGGCGGACATGGCCGGCAACTGGCGAATTATCCAGCGGCTCCGGCTGGCGTTGCAGATTGCGCTGGTTTTTCTGCTGCTCGACATCCTGGCTTGGCTTTTGGCAATTGCGGGCATCTGATCACGTCTCAAGGTGCACCGGCCTCGGTCGCGCATCATACCTGCGTCCTAGGAAATGGACAGGATCTCAAGTTCGCGCGGCCCTAGCTGGACAAAGTCGCCAACGGTTTTTCCGGTCAGCGCGATGGCAACCGGCGAACCATGCGATATGGAAGCTTCAGACGGGTTGGCCTCATCCTCTCCGACGATGCGGAAGGTCTGAGTGCGGCCATCATCACGTTTGAAGGTAACGGTGTGCCCGAAGGCGATCACCTCATTAGAGGTGGGCACCGGCATAAGCTGTGCCGTACGGACGCGCTCGGCATAGTAACGCATATCTCGAACCGGAACCGCTGACTGGCGTCGCCGCTCATTGACATCTTCCAGCACGCTAGCGGCCTCGAGAGCTTGCTGGGCGCGAGCCAATTCAACCTGCAGCGTCTTGAGGCCCGCTTCCGTGACAAGGTTGACCCGATCGGAGACAGGGCGAGCCGGCAGGATGGTTTCCGATGCTGCCTCGGCGCTTTCCTCCTTGGCAAACGCTACGCTCAATTGTCGATACTTTCTGCTTGCCGCCCACTGCCGTTATTCGAGATTCTGGCGACGGATGACCGGCGCAAAACCTATGTTCGGCGCCTCGACCAGTTCGGCCCTTACCCGAACATCCTCTCGCCTTGCTCGTCGACCAGTTGCATGCCCTTCTTGATCGAGATGTCGACGGCGTCGTCCAGTCCGGCAAAGCGATCGGCGCGGATGAATTTGTGTTCCTTCATCACGCCGTCGACTTCCTTCGAAACCACGCCGCAGGTCTGGTATTGGCCCCCCTCCGCCTTGTAGGGCGTGGCGCTGATCAAAAATCCCTTGTGCTCAACCTGCTTTGCCGGTGCTGCGCTCTTGGGCTCGCCCCCCTCACCGCCACCACCGAAAAGACGCTTCAGAAAAGACATGGGGCTTCCTCCAACGGCAATCATCCTGCACCACGTCTCGCGGTGCAGGATGATTTTCAGTACCGTTCCTCAGTCGAACGGGCAAGCGTTCTCGCCAGGGGTCAACCGCGCGATAGCGCTTCCAGGGCTTCAGCGGCGGCTTCCAGGACTGCAATCGCCTCGGCCTGCTTTTCAGCCGGCGCGTCGACGAGATCGCCGAGCGCGGCACGCAGCCGGTGGCGCACGGCGCGGAACTCCTCGCGGGCATCCGAGCGACCCCGTCCACCACGCCGTCCGCCTTCCTCGCCGTCGTCGTTCCAGCCGAACCAGTCCCGCGCTTTCGCCATCTTGCGGCCGAAGCGCTCGAGATGCTCCAGCACGCCGTCGATCATCTCGCGGTTCTCGGCGAGATGCGCCTGGCCCGCCTCGGTGATCGAAAACACCTTCTTGTTGCCGTCGGCGGCTGAAGCCGCATAGCCGGCCTCTTCCAGGAAGGTCAGCGTCGGATAGACGACGCCCGGGCTCGGGCTGTAGATGCCGCTGGTGCGCTCTTCCAGCGCCTTGATGATGTCGTAGCCGTGGCGAGGCGCCTCGGCCAGCAGCGACAGCGTGATCAGCTTGAGATCGCCGTCGGCCAGCATGCGCCCGGCGCGAAACATGTCGCCCGGGCCGCCGCGTCCACCGCCACGTCCGCCGTGGCCGAACGGACCAAAGCCGCTGCCCCCTCTTCCACCAAATTTGCCTGCCATGTGCAGGAATGCGCGCTCGGCGCGCTCGCCAAAGGGATGATGTCTGTGCATGAATTGCTCCTTGAGTTATATCTTACGATACATCTTAATTAGGCTTGCCCCGCCGACGAGTCAAGATATATCTTACGATGTATCTAAAGGCGGCGCCAGAAGGTTGATTTCGCCGCCGCCGGCAGCTAGAAAGCGCGTGAGGGCCAAAACCTCTCCGTAAGCGTCTGACGTCAAGCAACGCATCCACCCCGGTCTTTCCGGGCAGTTCCGCCGGAAACCCGGCGCAATGGATGCCAAATGCGACGGACCGGATGTTTCAGGAAAATCCAAAAATGACCACGAACCGTAAGCGCGGCAAGCTGCCGGCGCGCTATGCCGCGATCGTCAGCCCGCTGGTGCTGTCGCTGCTGATGACCTTCATCGTCTCGTTCATATCGACGCTGAAAAGCCTTGGACTGCAACCTGATTTGCCGGCTGTCTGGCTCACTGCCTGGGGCCTGTCCTGGCTGGTAGCGTTCCCAACGTTGCTCACGGTGCTGCCGGCGGTGCGCCGCATTGTCGGCTGGCTTTGCGAGCCGGCGTCCCGGTAACGCCCATGACGGTAAGGCCCGCAGATATCTTCGGGCCTTGCCTCGCTACCAGCGGCCCTTGCGCCGGTTCCAGGCATAGAGAAGATCGGCGAAGCGATTGTACGCGAACCGCGTCAGCGGCAGCGCGACCGGATTGCCGAAGAGCGTCGCCAGCCAGCCCNCGGCGAAGCGATTGTACGCGAACCGCGTCAGCGGCAGCGCGACCGGATTGCCGAAGAGCGTCGCCAGCCAGCCCTCGCCCGGCGTCGCCCGCCAGACGGCAACCGCGACATCGGCGCCGACCAGCAGCCTGCCTTCGGCATCGGTGGCATGCAGCCGGCGGCGTATGTCCTCCAGCGAGGCGCTGTAGCCAGAGAGCGCCGCCGGTTCGAGGTTGATGTCGCGGAATTCGATCCGCCCGGCCTTGATCGCCTCGATCAGCCGCCGTTTCTGCCGGGTGATGCCGCCATCGCAAACCGGGCAGCGTGTGTTGTACCAGACGGTCAGCGCAGGCTTGGACATGGCGCGACTATCGCCTTGACGGCACGGCCCCGCAATATGACGCCGAGCCGCACGGACCCACGCCCAGCGCTATCCAAGCGAAGTGACGATCTCGCGATAGGCAAATTCCGGGAAAGCCTTGAGCGTTCGCGTCTTGACGCTGCCACCCGTTGCCAGCATCAGGGCGAAACGAGCAAGCACAGCATCGTCGGGCGCCTCGATAATCGCCACCATGTCATATTCGCCCATAGTCAGGTAAAACGCCTTGAACGAGCCGCCCATGTCGGCCAGTTGCTTCTTGGCGGCATCGAGCCGCTTCGGCGACTCTCGGATATTTCTGGCGCCCTGTTCTGTCCAGTTCATCAGCAGGATGTAGGTTGTCATCACACACCTCCCTCCGGCGCCACGGAGCACGGCTGAGGACATCAGCCGGGGCGGACATCCGGTTTTTCGCCCAGAACATGCATCCGACCAGGCAAGTATCCTCCCGACGGAGATGGGCGACAAGAGCCTTCACCCGGCAACAAAAAGGGCGCCATCGGCGCCCTTTTCGAATGCTGGTCTGTTGCCGGTATCAGCTGTCGAGGAAGCTCCTCAGCTTGCGGCTCCGGCTCGGGTGCTTGAGCTTGCGCAGCGCCTTGGCCTCGATCTGGCGGATACGTTCGCGGGTGACCGAAAACTGCTGGCCGACTTCTTCCAGCGTGTGGTCGGTGTTCATGCCGATGCCGAAGCGCATGCGCAGCACCCGCTCCTCGCGCGGCGTCAGCGAGGCGAGCACCCGCGTGGTGGTCTCGCGCAGATTGGCTTGGATCGCCGCATCGATCGGCAGGATCGCCATCTTGTCCTCGATGAAATCGCCCAGATGCGAATCCTCTTCGTCACCCACAGGGGTTTCGAGCGAGATCGGCTCCTTGGCGATCTTCAAGACCTTGCGCACTTTTTCGAGCGGCATTGCGAGCTTTTCTGCCAGTTCCTCCGGCGTCGGCTCGCGGCCGATTTCATGCAGCATCTGGCGCGACGTGCGCACGATCTTGTTGATCGTTTCGATCATGTGCACCGGAATGCGGATGGTGCGCGCCTGGTCGGCAATCGAACGCGTGATCGCCTGCCGGATCCACCATGTCGCATAGGTCGAGAACTTGTAGCCGCGGCGGTATTCGAATTTGTCGACCGCCTTCATCAAGCCGATATTGCCTTCCTGGATCAGGTCGAGGAACTGCAGGCCGCGATTGGTGTATTTCTTGGCGATGGAAATGACGAGGCGCAGGTTGGCCTCGACCATTTCCTTCTTGGCGATAGCGGCTTCGCGCTCGCCCTTCTGCACCTGGTTGACGATCTTGCGGAATTCCAGGATCGAGATCGCCGTCTCGGTGGCGAGGTTCTGGATTTCCGAACGCAGATCCTTGATCGCGTCCTTCTCGTTCTTGGTGAATTCCTTCCAGCCGCGCGAGGTGAGATTGCCGATCGAGCGTGTCCAGTTCGGGTCGAGCTCGGAGCCCTGATATTCCTTGAGGAACTCCTCGCGGCGCACGCCATAGCTTTCGGCCAGGCGCAGCAGCTTGCCTTCGTTCTGCACCAGCCGCTTGTTGATGTCGTAGAGCTGCTCGACCAGCGCCTCGATGCGCGCCGTATTGAGCGACAGCGACTTCACCGCCTTGATCAGCTGGTCCTTCAGCTCCTTCAGGCGGCGGTCCTGGCTTGGCGACAGCGTGCCGGTCGCGGCCAGACGGTTCTCGACCTGCTGGTCCTGCAGCTTGCGCAGCTTCTTGTAGGTGTCGGCGATGACGTCGAGCGTCTCCATCACCTGCGGGCGCAGTTCCGCTTCCATCGCCGCCAGCGACAGGCTCGCCTCGTCCTCGTCTTCCTCGTCGTCATCGACCAGGCCGCGCGTGTCGGCGCCGACATTGGTGATGTCGTCTTCCTCGTCGCGTCCACGCCTCGGCTTGTCCTCGGCCTTGGGCGCCTCCTCGATGCGCTCGACCACCGGCGCCTGCTTGGCTTCGGGGCCGGCATAGGTGGCTTCGAGGTCGATGATCTCGCGCAGCAGGATCTTGGATTCGTTGAGCTCGTCACGCCAGATGATGATGGCCTGGAAGGTCAGCGGGCTTTCGCAGAGGCCCGCAATCATCGTCTCGCGGCCGGCCTCGATGCGCTTGGCGATCGCGATTTCGCCCTCGCGCGACAGGAGCTCGACCGAGCCCATCTCGCGCAGATACATGCGCACCGGGTCATCGGTGCGGTCGGTCGGCTCTTTCTTGGTGGTCGTGGCGGCGACGGCGGTGCCGGTCTGCTCGGCCAGCTCGTTGGCGTCTTCCTCGGCGTCGGCATTGCTGTCGGCGGCCTCGGGCTCCTCGCTCTGATCGTCGTCCTCGACCACGTTGATGCCCATGTCGGACAGCATCGCATTGATGTCTTCGATGCGATCCGGATCGGTCTCTTCCGACGGCAGCACCGCGTTCAGTTCGTCGAGAGTCACATAGCCGCGCTTCTTGGCGGCCTTGATCATCTTCTTGACAGCATCATCGGAAAGGTCGAGCAGAGGCCCATCGGTGGCGCCTTCACGTTCGGTCTCGACCTCTTCCTTTTCCTTTGTCGCCATAGTCTTTATCTTCTCCTAGCGGCCGAGCATCGAAGCCGCGTAGCTGCCGCACCGGTCAAACTACATGCGCTGGTGGCGCTTAACCGGGCCGGTAACCGAATCAACTCTTTTGTTTGTTCATATCGTGCCCCCAAAACCGGTTTTCACTTTTGGGCGATATGCATTAAGTCCAGATTAACCCTGATATCTGTGGCAGGCTGACAGCCTGTCCAGTGATCAGCACCTCGCGTCAGTGCATTTCCGTCGACGCCGGCGCGGGTTAAGGTTTCGAATCGTCCTGATTCCGTCATTCTGCCAGAAGGTCAAGCGCCTCTCGCATGATTCGCATCAAAAAAGCGAATCAATTACCAGACTTAGAGGCGTCGATTCGACGCGCAGCACGTACAACATTCATTCTTGCGCAGGTTTCGACCTAGACGCGCCCACCCCTGCCCGAGGATACACCGAACCCTTCGATCAGCGCTTCCGTTGCTTGTACATCACGGAATTGCGCCTGAATCTCGATGAGGTGCCGGTAGTTTTCGTCAGTGGGATCGCTGGCGAGCGCTGCTTCCGCCTGTTTCAGCTCCTTATGTAAGGTGCGCGCGCTGCGCTGCAAGTGCAGCGCCTGGTTGAAGGCGTCGCGGGCATCGTCAAGCGCTGCGGTTTCCAGCGCGGGCCATTGCCTGGCCCGTTGGATGAGCGCCACGGCGCGCCCCCAGATATCGCTGCAGCCGGCACGTTCGATGGTGGCGATCACCGCGCTACGGTCATTGGCCATGTCGTGCGCCATCGCATCGAGGATGGCGGCGTGCAGCCGCTGCAGATCGGTGTTGGCGAGATCGAGGAACTCGACATGGGCGAAGTTCTCGTCGATCAGCGCCGGATGGTTGACGAGGGCTACGATGATCGTCGCCTCGCGCACCGACATCATCTCGCCACCGCGTTTGACCATGGCGGAGCGGCCGAGGCTTTCGGTGATCGCGGCGCGCGCGCCTGCCCCGCTGCCTTTGGCGAACTGTCCGCCGGGTGCGGGCGTTTTGCCCTGCCCCGGTTTCCAGTCCTGGCGACCTTGCCGCACTTCGCGCTGGGCGCTGAAGAAGGTCAGCTCCCGCTCGCGCATCCACTGCTGGTAGTGGTAGCGCTGGCTCTCATCGCGGATGCGGCTGGTCAGTTCGCGCAGCGTCTTTGTCAGCCCCGCCCGCCGCTCCGGCGTGTCGAAGACGCCACCGGATGTCTCACGCATCCACAACAAATCAGCGAGAGGCCGCGCTTCCGCCAGCACGGCACGAAACGCGTCCGGCCCTTCTGCCTTGACCAGATCGTCGGGATCCTTGCCCTCCGGCAACAGCGCAAAGCGCACCGACCGCCCGGCCTGCACCGACGGCAGCGCGAGATCCGCGGCCCGCCACGCCGCCTTCAGCCCGGCCTGGTCGCCGTCGAAGCACAGCATCGGCTCAGGCGCCATGCGCCACAGAAGTTCGAGCTGGTTTTCGGTGAGCGCGGTGCCGAGCGGCGCCACGGCATTCTCGAAGCCGGCCTGCGCCAGCGCAATCACGTCCATATAACCTTCGACGGCAATCACCGTGCCGCCTTTCGCCAGCGCTTTGCGGGCGCGGGCGAAATTGTAGAGCACGTTGCCCTTGTGGAAGAGCTCCGTGTCGGGCGAATTCATGTATTTGGCCAGCGCATCGGGCGCCAGTGCGCGGCCGCCAAAGGCGATGATCTTGCCGCGCGAATCCGGGATCGGGAACATGATGCGATCGCGGAACCAGTCATAGGAGACCGGGATGTCGTCGCCATGACGCACCAGCCCGCAGGCCTCGATGTCGGCCTTGGGCACACCCTTGGCGGCAAGATGTTCCTTCAGCGCATTGCGGCTGTCGGGCGCAAAGCCCAGCCGGAACGATTGCTGCGTCGCCGGCGTCAGCCCGCGATCCCTGAGATAGGCGCGGGCTTTTGCACCCTCCGGTCCTTGCAGCCGCTCCTGGAAGAAGGCAGTCGCCATCTCCATGACATCGGTCAGGCTGGCGCGTTCCTTCTCACGCTGTTCTTCCCGCTCGTCGCGCACCGGCATCGGCACGCCGGCCATGTCGGCGATCTTCTCGACCGCTTCGGGAAAGCTTAATCCGTCGAGCTCGGTCAGGAACTTGAAATGATCGCCCGACACCGAACAGCCGAAACAGTGATAGCGGCCCTTCTTGTCCTCGCAGTGGAAGGAGGGGCTCTTTTCGCCATGGAACGGACAACAGGCCCAATAGTCGCCGCGCGAGGCGTTGGTCTTCTTCCTGTCCCATGCGACGCGCTGGCCGATGACCGATGAAATCGGCACACGGTCGCGTATCTCATCGAGAAAGGCGGGCGGAAAGCGCATTGGGGAACTCGTTTGTCCCTCATATAATCATGCTCGCGGAATCCGACGACCCTTATTGCGGACCATACCCGGTTTCCACAGCCAAAAAGCCCGGTTTCTACAGCCAAAAGAAAGGCGGCCCTTTCGGGCCGCCTCCTTTCAAGTCTCTGCATTGCGCCGGCGAGGCCGGGCTTAATGCGCGGCAATGGCGCCGAAGATGATGCCGGACAGGACGCTGACCAGCACATAGTCGTTGCCGACGCGGATCCATTCCTGGCCGCGGCCGGGGCGATGCAGGCCATAGCGGCCATAATCGCGGATCGGCTGGTGCCGCTTCCAGCTGGAATATTTCTGGCCATTGCGCCAATGGCTGCGCTTGACGACCACCGTCTTCTTCACGACGCGCTTCCTGATATCGACATGCTTGCCGGGCCTCTGCCAGTCGACCTGCGTGTAATTCGACTGCGGTGCGACCGGTGCGTTCACCGGTGCGGCCTGGCCGGTAAGCGAAGTGGCGGCCAGCATCGAGAAAGCGAGGGCGGAAAGAACAATACGTTTCATAGCGGGGCTCCTTGGTTGTCGATGCCTAGGGAATAGCGCCCGAAGGATGAACCGAAACTGAACACTAGCATTACATTTACGTAATGAAATCCGGTGCTTATCCTGGATATTTGAACATCATCGCAAAGGCGATTGCCGGGAGTCCGGCAAACCGGGACGATCCGCTGCCATCACCGGGGATCCGCCATGCAACCATTTGCGCATCCGTCCATTTTCCGACACGCCCTGTCGCGCCGCGACGGCTCTTGAAATCGACAAGATTTTATTACCCGGCTAAAATATTCCGGATATTGTTCAAGACTGTCATGACCATGATTCGCAGCCCCGTTTTCCTCCCTGCACTGCGCGCCCTCCGCGTCGCGGTAGCTGTCTGCGTGCGGGTTTCGAAATGAGCGGCTCCGTCGTCCTGCTGCATCTGGCGGGCGCGGTGGCGCTGATGCTGTTTGCCACCCGCATGGTCAAGACAGGCGTCGAGCGCGCCTACGGCGACGTGCTGCGTCACCGGCTGCGCTCCACCATGCGCAATCCGATCATGGCGGTGCTGGCTGGCTGCGGCCTGTCGATCGCACTGCAGAGCTCGACCGCCGTCACGCTTCTCGTCGGCTCCTTCGCCGGCGCCGGCATCGTCTCGGGCATGTCGGGCCAATTGGCGGTGCGCGGCGCCGAGATCGGCTCGGCGCTGGTGGTCAAGCTCTTGACCTTCGATCTGACGCTGCTGGTGCCGATCTGCCTCGTCGCCGGCACGGTCATGTTCATGGCCACCGAGCGGCGCGACTGGCGCCAGTTCGGCCGCATCCTGGTCGGCATCGGCCTTTTGGTACTGTCGCTGGAGATGATCGGTCAGGCCTCGGAGCCTCTGCGGCAGAGCACGCTGATGCCGCTCATCATCGAATATTTCTCCAGCGACTACGTCACCGCCTATCTGCTCGCCGCGCTTGTCACCTGGTTGTTCCATTCCTCGATCGCCGCCGTTCTTTTGATGGTGACGCTGGCCGGCCGCGGCTTCATCCCGCCCGAACTCGGCATCGTGCTGGTGCTCGGCGTCAATCTCGGCTCGTCGATCATCGCGCCGCTGCTCACCCGAAGTGCCGAACCTGGCGTGCGCGTCGTGCCGATCGGCAATCTGTTGATGCGCGGCATGGGCTCGCTGGTGATGCTGATCCTGTTCATGACGCTGAAGCCGCCGGTCGCCTTCCTCGGCGCCACCGTGCCCGACCAGATCGTCAACGCCCACATACTGTTCAATGTGCTGATCCTGCTCGCCGGCCTGCCGCTTGCCAGCCTGATCTATCGTGCCTCTGAGAAGATCGTCGCAATGGGCACCAAGCCAGGGCCGGCTACAGAGCTCGATGTGGTCGAACTCTCCGCCCTCAACGACGGCGCGCTCGACGTTCCGAGCCAGGCGCTGGCCAACGCCACCCGCGAGGTGGTGCGCGTCTGCGAGACGGTCGAGATCATGCTCAAGCGCATCATCGAGCTGTATGAAAGCGCCGACGGCGACAAGATCAAGGCGCTGGCCGCCCTTGACGACCGCGTCGACAGGAAGCACGCGGCGATCAAGCTCTATCTGGCCAAATTGACCAGGAACTCGCTCACAGAGGACGAGGCGCTGCGCTGCCAGGAGCTGATAGGCGCCTGCGTCAAGCTCGAGCAGGTCGGCGACATCATCGTGCGCAACATGCTGGTGCATGTGAAGAAGAAGTTCGAGCGCGGGCTGGAGTTCACGCCCGAGGGCTGGAGCGAGCTGCTCGCCTTTCACACCTCGGTGCTGGCCAATGCCAGGCTTGCCTTCAACGTGCTGGTGTCGCGCGACCCTGAGACTGCCCGCCAGCTGGTGCTGGAAAAGGACCGGCTGCGCGACCGCGAAAAGGAAACCAGCGCCAGCCATTTCGTGCGCCTGCGCGACGGCACCGCCAAGAGCGTCGAGACCAGCTCCATCCACCTCGACACCATCCGCGACCTGAAGCAGATCAACTCGCTGCTGGCGTCGATGGCCTACCCGGTGCTGGAAGAGCGCGGCCTGCTCGGCGGCTCCAGGTTGAAGGCGAGCTGATCAAGAAAACCTAAACCGGCCGCAAAAATTTCTGCATTGGCCGGCAAGCGCCATCCATGATTTGAGGCCAACTCGTTCAAGGATCGCTTCCGCGCCATGCTTCCGCTCATTGCCCTGTTCATCGCCGCCTTCGCTTTCGGCACCACCGAATTCGTCATTGCCGGCGTGCTGCCGCAAGTGGCCGACGGCCTTGGCGTTTCGATCCCGACCTCCGGCTACCTCGTCTCCGGCTATGCCGGCGGCATCGCGGTTGGCGGCCCATTGCTGGCGCTCGCCACCAAGGGCATTTCCCGCAAGACGCTGCTGCTTTGCCTGACCGTCGCCTTCACCATCGGCCAGGCCGCTTGCGCGCTGGCGCCCGATTTTACCTCGATGCTGCTCTTGCGCATTGCGGTCGCCGTCGCACACGGCGCCTATTTCGGCGTCGCCATGGTGGTGGCGGTCGGCCTCGTGCCCGAGGACAAGCGCGGCATGGCCGTGGCTGTGATCCTCTCCGGCCTCACAGTATCCAATGTCATCGGCGTGCCGGCCGGCACCGCAATCGGCAATCTCTGGGGCTGGCGCGCCACCTTCTGGGTGATGTGCGCGCTGGGCGTGGTGGCGTTTGCCGCCATGGCCGCCCTCCTGCCGCGCAAAACGGGCGCATCGAGCCCATCCACCAGCCTTGGCAGCGAGGTTCGCGTGCTGGCGCGCCAGCAAGTCTGGACCTCGCTGATCCTGATGCTGACGTTGATGATCGGCCAGTTCGGCCTGTTCACCTACATCACCCCGACACTGCTTGAGGTGACCCATCTCGACGAGAGCCTGATCCCCTGGGTGCTGCTGCTCAACGGCGTCGGCGCCACCGTCGGCGTCTTTCTCGGCGGCAAGCTTTCCGACTGGAAGCTGATGCCGTCGCTGATCACCATGCTTGCGCTGCACGCGGTGATGTTGGGCGTGATCTATGCCGTCAGCCCCTACCCCGTGCCGATGGTCATCGCCATCGTCGTCTGGGGTGGCCTCAACTTCGCCATCGGCACGCCGATCCAGACCCGCATCCTGGCCTGGACGGCGGACGCCTCCAACCTCGCCTCCTCGCTCATCCCCTCCGGCTTCAATGTCGGCATCGCGCTCGCCGCGTCGCTGGGCGCTGCCATGCTCAATGCCGGCTACGGCTATCGCAGCCTGCCGGTTGTGGGCGCTGCCGCCATGCTGGTGGCGGTGGTGGTGGCACTTGCCTCCTACATCTGGGAGGGGCGCANCATCGCGCTCGCCGCGTCGCTGGGCGCTGCCATGCTCAATGCCGGCTACGGCTATCGCAGCCTGCCGTTTGTGGGCGCTGCCGCCATGCTGGTGGCGGTGGTGGTGGCACTTGCCTCCTACATCTGGGAGGGGCGCAGCCGGGCAGCGCCGCCGCTGCCGGCACCGGCCGAATAGCGTCGGACTACAAATCGATCCGGAACAACAAACTCTCGGCGCCGCCATACGCGGCGTCCTTGATGAACGGACCGACCACACGGCCACCATTGGCCAGCACCACCTTCTGCGAGGCCGGATTGTCGAGGTCAGTGGTGAGCTCGACATATGGCAAACCAACAGCCCTCGCCTCGTCCAGCATCAGCCGCAGCGCCTCGGTCGCATAGCCTCGTCCGCGCTTCCACGGCGCCACGGCATAGCCGATATGGCCGAGCACATGCGACGGCAGTGCGGCCGTACCGGGCTGCCAGCGAAAGCCGATCGAGCCGGCGGCCTCGCCGTCCCAGATCCAGCGCCGGAAGCCGGGCAGCCGCGGCACTTTCGTGCCATTAGGCAAGGTAATCGGGCCTCCTTTGGCCTCGGGATCGTCGAGGCTGGCAAGGAACGCCGCAGGATCCTCGTCGATCGCCGCAAGTTGCTCGCGCGTCGCTTCCATCAGCCGGACATTGTCCGGCGACCAGCCACGCTCGAGCGCCGCCTTGTAGGAGGGCAGATGTTCGAGCGTGGGTTTGACGATCTCGATCATGGTGGGTCTCTCCGGCAGGTCAAGGCTTGGCTCGCTTAAGCCGGTGCGGACCGTTTCTTGCCCAGAGGTGATGTCCCGCCCCCTGCTCTCCTTCGCCACTGAAGCGGTGTCGGCTCTTACTGCAGCAGGCCTTTGACGATGCCGCTGGCCTTGCCGAAATCCATCTGGCCGGCATATTTCTGCTTCAGCGCGGCGATCACCTTGCCCATGTCCTTTTGGCTGGCGGCACCGGTCGCAGCGATCGCCTCGCGCGCCGCAGCTGTTACGGCGGCGTCATCCAGCTGCGTCGGCAGGAAGCCGCGGATGATCTCCATCTCGCCACGCTCCTGTGCGGCCAGATCCGGGCGCTTGCCGTCCTCGAACGCCTTGGCCGATTCCTCGCGCTGCTTCACCATCTTGGCCAGGATCTGCAGGATCTCCTCGTCGCTGGCGGGGTCCTTGGTCGAGCCGCGATTGGCGATGTCGCGGTCGTGGATGGCGGCCTGGATCAGCCTGAGCGTCGGCAGCCGGTGCTTGTCCTGCGCCTTCATCGCGCTTTTCAGGGATTCGGCGATTTTTGCGCGCATGATGCTTTCTCCTTCGAACGGCGCGGACAATAACCGCGGCCCATCCGCAAAGCAAACGCGCCAAAGCCCTGATATCGTTCGGCGAAACAAATGCTCGCCGTTTTTGGCACGGGCATCATTGACCGCTCTGGCGCCTTCCCCTATGTACTCGGCCTTGCACAAGACAAAGAATTGATGCGCGCAGGCTCGAGAGATCGGCCGCGCCGTTTGCTGCGCAGATGGCCCGCCATCGAAGCGCGCAGCGTGACAGGAGCGTCGCCATGGCCGAGATGACCCCCGAACTGACCCCGCCTTGGGCAACCGAAAAGCCGACCGCCGTCCTGGTGCTGGCCGACGGCACCGTCATCGAGGGTCGCGGCCTCGGCGCCACCGGTTCCGCCGTTGCCGAAGTCTGCTTCAACACCGCGCTCACCGGCTACCAGGAAATTCTCACCGACCCATCCTATGCCGGCCAGATCGTCACCTTCACCTTCCCGCATATCGGCAACATCGGCACCAATGACGAGGACATCGAGGACTTGAACCCGGTCGCCCGTGCCGGCGCCGTTGGCGCGGTGTTCAAGGCCGATGTCACCAACCCGTCCAACTACCGCGCCGGCACCGGGCTGGACCAGTGGCTGAAGAAGCGCGGCATCGTCGCGCTGTCGGGCATCGACACCCGGGCGCTGACCGCGCTGATCCGCGAAAAGGGCATGCCCAATGCCGTCATTGCGCACGCGCCCGACGGCATCTTCGACCTCGACGATTTGAAGCGGCGGGCCGCCGCCTGGTCGGGCCTGATCGGGCTTGACCTCGCCAAGGAAGTCACCTCCGGCCAGTCCTCGGTCTGGCGTGAAACTCCCTGGGTGTGGAACGAAGGCTTTGGCGAACAGGCCGAGCCGTCGATGCACGTCGTCGCCATCGACTACGGCGTCAAGCGTAACATCCTTCGCCTGCTTTCCGGCCTCGGCGCCAAGGTCACCGTGGTTCCGGCCGGCACCGGCTCGGAAGAGATCCTGGCCATGCAGCCCGACGGCATCTTCCTCTCCAACGGCCCCGGCGACCCGGAAGCCACCGGCGACTACGCGGTGCCGGTCATCCAGGACCTGCTCAAGACCGATATTCCGGTGTTCGGCATCTGCCTCGGCCACCAGATGCTGGCCCTGGCGCTCGGCGGCAAGACCGCCAAGATGCACCAGGGTCATCACGGCGCCAACCACCCGGTCAAGGATCATACCACCGGCAAGGTCGAGATCGTCTCGATGAACCACGGCTTTGCCGTCGATGCCGACTCCTTGCCCGAGGGCGTCGAGGAAACCCATGTCTCGCTGTTCGACGGCTCCAACTGCGGCATCGCGCTGACCGGACGTCCGGTGTTCTCGGTCCAGCACCACCCCGAGGCTTCGCCCGGCCCGCAGGATTCGCACTATCTGTTCCGCCGCTTCGTCAACCTGATCCGCGAAAAGCGCGGCGAGGAACTGCTGGCCGAACGGGTTTGATTTTACAGGTCTTCGTCTAGCCGTTGCCCAGATCGTGATGCTCCGAATAGCCGGAGTTACAAACGCGGCGCGATTGCCCTTGTCTTGGGTCAATGGAATAAACCGGTCAACCGGTCTGTTTGTGACGGCGCGAAGCGACGAAGGCTTCGAGAGCGCCGACGGCATCCCCTGAGCCCAAGCCCCCCTCATCGCTTCGCTTGCGCGCCGCATTAACGGACGAAGCACACACCTATGGCGGGTTCGAAGTTCGCGCCTGGGTAACCTTATGCCACCGGCCGGCCTTCGCTGGCTTCCAAAATGGCGAACCATTGCTGGCGGTCGAGCGCGATATCGAGTGCCTTGACCATGGCGGCCAGCCGCTCGGGCTTCATCGTGCCCAGCACCGGCACCAGCCGGGCCGGATGGCGCAGCAACCAGGCGATGGCGACGGCGGCGAGATCGCCGGCGCCGATCTCGGCAGCCACCGCCGCGATTGCCGCCCTGACCCGCGCCTCGCGCCCTTCCTTGCCGGTGAACAGCAAGCCGCCGCCGAGCGGCGACCAGATCATCGGCGCATAGCCGAGGCGTTGCGCGTGATCGAGGCTGCCATCCATCAGCGCATTGGTCTTCAGCACCGACATCTCGATCTGGTTGGTGGCCAAGGCAAACGGCAGCCGCGAAGCCAGAAGGTCGAACTGCGACGGCGTGAAATTGGAGACCCCGACCGCTCTCACCTTGCCCGACTTGGCCAGCCCGGCAAGGGCCGCCGCCGTCTCGTCGGCATCCATCAGCGGATCCGGCCGGTGCAGCAGCAACAGGTCGAGATAGTCGGTGCCGAGATTGGCGAGCGAACGGTCGACTGAGGCGGCAATGTGGGCCGCACTGGTGTCGTAATGCTTCAGCCGGTTCTGAGGCCGGTTGGCCGATGCCAGCATGATGTCGCATTTCGAGATCAGCTCGATGCTGTCGCGTTTGCCCTTCCAGCGCGACAAGCCGGCGCCAAAGGCAGCTTCCACCTGGTAATGCCCGTAAATATCGGCATGGTCGAAGCTGGTCAGGCCGAGATCGACCGCAGTGCCGATCAGCCGCGCGATCTGGTCGGCGTCCGGGCGCGCGGCGTTGTCGAGCAGGCGCCAGGCGCCGAACACCAGCCGCGACAGCGACACTCCGTCCTTGGTCAGCTCTATGCGGCTGTCATGGCTCATATCTGGGCTCCGTCTTCCGCAGCGCCGGTGGCAACGCTTCTCACCGCCGTCGGCCTCGCAACTTTCGTCACAAAGACAATGACCGCAAGCGTCAGGAAGCACGCGCCAACCAGATAGGGCGCGCCGCCGAACACCACGGGCGCATTCGGTCCGGTGAACCAGGAAAAGATCGCGGTGTAGAGCAGCGGCGTGATGATCGAGGTGATCGAGAAGATCGACGTCATCGCGCCCTGCAATTCGCCTTGCGCCGACGGCGGCACCTTGGCGGCGGCAAGGCTTCTCAGCGGCGGATCGGCCAGTGCTTCCAGGCAGCCGACGACGATCACCGCATAAATCATCCAGCCTTGCGAGGCGAAGGCGTAGCCGAAGGCGCTGGCCGCCGTGAATGTCAGGCCGATGACCGCCGTCCTCCATTCGCCAAGTTTGGGGATCACGCGCGGCAGCACCGTCGCCATGACGATCGCCCCACACAGGCCGAAGGCGCCGAGCGAGAAGCCGATCTGCTGCTCGCTCCAGCCATAACGATAATTGGACACGAACGACCACACCGCCGGATACATCATGTGGCCGAGCGTCATTAGGAAGAAGGCGAGCCCGATCCAGCCGATGCCCTGATATTGGCGCATCTGCAGCAGCGTGCCGACCGGGTTGGCGCGTTTCCACTCGAAGCGGCGGCGGTGCTTTTCATCGAGCGTTTCAGGCAGGAAGAACATGGCGATGAGGAAGTTCACGAAGGCAAGCCCGGCGGCAAAGTAAAACGGCACTCGCGGCCCGAACGTGCCGAGCAGCCCGCCCAGCACCGGCCCAATGACGAAGCCGACGCCGAAGGCGATGCCGAGCAGACCGAAATTCTTCGCCCGGTTGTCATCGTTCGAGATGTCGGCAATGAAGGCCGACGTCGTCGAATAGCTGGCGCCCGAAATGCCGGCCAGCACGCGGCCGATGAACAGCATCGGATAGGACCAGGCGATGGCGCAGATCAGATTGTCGATCGAGAATGTAAGCACCGAGGCAAGCAGGATCGGCCGCCGCCCGAAGCGGTCGCTCAATCCACCCATGATTGGCGCGAAGAAGAACTGCATCGCCGCATAGACGAAGAACAGCCAGCCGCCTTCGATCGCCGCTTCGCTGATGCCGACGCCGGAAAGCTCCCTGAGAAAGGCCGGCAACACCGGCATGATCATGCCGAAGCCGATAATGTCGAGCAGCAGCGTGGTGAAGACGAGCGCAAGGCCCCGCCTGGCGGTTTTGGGGTTGATCATGATGGCGTCTGCTCCCTGAGACCGCCCTTGGGCGGGCGCCCGTTATAGGCGAGGCGCCACTTTGGAACAATAGGAGAACGCCTCAGGCGTTCTCCTCCTGACATCTGTTGCCGGTGGTGAATCGGCCCGCCGACGGATGCGCTTTGGACCGCGGTCGGCTGGAACTTGCGAGCGCCTCAAACCGGACCGGTCAGCGTGTTGCAATCCGACAGCTTGCCGCTCTTGTAGCCGCGCGCCAGCCAGGTCTGCCGCTGCTGCGACGTCCCGTGGTTGAAGCTTTCCGGCACGACATAGCCCTGCATCTTCTTCTGCAGCGTATCGTCGCCGATCTGCTTGGCGGCGTTGAGCGCCTCTTCGATGTCGCCCTGTTCCAGAATGCCCTTCTGCGCGGTGAAATGCGCCCAAACGCCGGCGAAGCAGTCGGCCTGCAGCTCGATGCGCACCGACATCTGGTTGGCTTCCGCCTCACCCATCGACTGCCGCATCTGGTTGAACTTGGGCAGGATGCCGGTGAGGTTCTGCACATGGTGACCGACTTCATGGGCGATCACATATGCCTGGGCGAAATCCCCCGAGGCGCCGAACTGCTGGTCGAGCTGCTGGAAGAAGGTGGTGTCGAGGTAGACCTTGTGGTCGCCGGGACAATAGAACGGTCCGGCTGCCGTCGAGGCGGAGCCGCAGGCCGAGCGGATCTGGCCGCTGAACAGCACAAGCTTCGGGTCCTCATATTTCAGGCCCTGCGACTGGAAGATGCCGGTCCAGGTCTCTTCGGTCTCGGCCAGCACCGTCGACACGAACTGCTTCATCTCGTCGGACGCAGGCGTGCCGGCGCCGTCGTCCTGGCCGCCGCTGTTGTCGGTAATCTGGCCACCGCCACCCGGCAGCACGCCGCCGCCGTCGCCGCTGCCCAGGATCTGCGACGGGTCGAAGCCGAAATACCATCCGGCCAGCACCACGAGGACGACCAGCAGGATGCTGCCGCCGCCGCCGGTGCGGCCGCCGATCGGGATGCGGAACTGGCCAGGGCTGCCGCCGCCGAAACCACCACCGCCGCCGCTGGCGCTGCGCTCGTCCTCGACATTGTCACTCTGACGGCGGCCCTTCCAGAGCATGGCAACTCCCCGTATGCAAATTTTCGGCTGGCCTGGCCGATTGTCGTGGCCCAGTCCGACCCAACAGACAATTATCGCAATGGTTGCGCCAAGTCACAGTATTTTTCGTGGCGGCGGCATCGCGTTCGCACTCTGGTCGAGGCGGCATGCGCGCTGTAGCATCCGGTTCGAACGGGGTGTCGGGGACTTGCGGACGATCGGTCGATTTCTGCTGCTGGCCGTGGTGCTATGCCTCGGCCCGTCGCCGGCGCGCGCCGTGACGCTCGATTCCAGCGTCGCCGTGACCGACCCCGAGACATTGCAGGCGCTTGAGCGTGGCGGCCTGTCGATCAGCCGCCTGCTCGGCCCGGCGCTGGGTCTCACGCGCGAGGTCGACAATCGCGGCCTGTTTTCGGTGCGCGCGCTGACCCCTGTGCGCAACGCCGTCAAGCAGGAGATCGCCGACGAGCCTGCCAATAGCCCCGATCCTTACGTCGCGGCCATGGCCAAGTCGAAGGACACCAGCCAGAAATTCAACCCGAAATACATCGACGATGACGGCTCGACGCTCGACCTGACCGGCGTCGTCAACCGCATGGACCGCGGCTATCTCGGCCACACCGAATGCGGCGAGATCAGGCTGATCTACCGCTTCCACTATTCGGTGGCGGAGAAGCCCCCGAAGGGAAAGACAGCGCAACGCATCTCGTCGCGGCTGCCGCTGACCATGAGTCTGGTCTTCAACGCCAGGCCCGGCGAGGCTCGCCCCCGCGCTTCGAGAGACCGTCCAAGCACCACCGCCGTTTCCTGTGCCGAAATCGCCAAGCGCTGGCTCGCCGCCGGCCAGAAGAACCTTGCGCCCGAGCAACTGGCAGCCTGGCTGCGCTCCGACGAAGGGCCGCTCTCCAACGCCATGCTGAATTCGTCGCAGATCATGCGGCTTGAGCTGAACATGCAGGTTCTCCGGCTGTCGGCCTCGAGCCGCCGCGACTTCGGTGGCCACGCCGAATATCTCCTCAAGATTTTCAAATGGGACCCAACGACGTCCACCTTCCAGGAATCGAAGATGGAGAACCAGATCGACCGGAAAGTGGTTCTGGCCGACCGGCCGGCCTTCGCCAAATGGCTGCTCACCGACCGCAACATCTACGATCTCGACCGCGGCCGGCTGGTCATCGGCGACAAATTCCTGGCGACCAGCGCCGTCTCGGTCGCACCCGGCGGCATGGCCAGATCGCAAAACAACATCGCCTATGGGCTGCTCGATGATGCTGACATCGACAGGGCGTTGCAGGATTATGTCGCCAGGGGCAACACGCTGCGCAGCGTGAAATCGGTGGCCGGCTTCAATCTGCGTCTCAACGAAATGACCTGCACCGGCTGCCACCAGACGCACGGCATTGCCGGCTTCCACTATACAGGCGCCGATCCGGCCAATGAGCCGCGCCGCAACGCCGTCTTCGTCCCCGGCTCGGCGGTGTTCTTCGCCGACCTGCCGCGCCGCCGCGCGATCGTCGAGGACTTCGCCACAGGCGGCCATCCGGATTTCTCCCGCGGCTTCGCCGCCCGTCCGGACGCCAAACTCGCCGAAGCGCTGAAAGGCACCGATCTCTACAATGGCTGGGGCTCGATCTGCTACAGCGGCGAGGATGCGAGCTTCAAGGACTGGAGCTGCGGCGAAAGCCTGCGCTGCGCCGGCGTCCATGAAAGCGACATCCATCCGGGCTTCGGCACCTGCGTCAGCGAGGCGGCCACCGAAGTCGGCGACCCCGTCGAGTTTGGCGAGATCAAGATGTCGAGCTGGGGCAGCGACAAATATTGCCGCCTGTCGCCGGCCACCGCAAAAGCCTGCGCCATCGATCCGGCGCGCGACAAGAAACCGGTAATCAAGCTCGCCGGCTATGGCGCGGCGCGCCAACGCTACGACAACCCCGAGCAGAAGACCGGTGGCTTTCCCGGGGGCATGCTGCGCAAGGCAAGCTGCGACAAGCTTCCCGACGAGGCGACTTGCGGCCGCCTCGCCAAGACCGGTTTCAACGACTGCATCGCGTCGGGCAAGGACCACAAATTCTGCACCAAGGAATTCACCAAGACCGCCGGCCTGCGCGCCTGCGACAAGGCGCATCCCTGCCGCGAGGACTATATCTGCACCGCCGGCTACGACGATCTGGCCGCAGCCAAGCCTGGCAAGGGCTCCTGCATTCCGCCCTATTTCATCTTCCAGTTCCGCGTCGACGGCCATCCGCGCAGTTGGGTGCAGGACACCGAGGAATGAGCGGCAGGTTGCCGCTTGCGAACAGAACTCAGATCTTCTGCTTGGTGCCGGCGCTTTTGCCGTCCGAGCTTTTGGAGCGTTCCTCGAAACGCGCGGCGCCCTTTTTCAGCGCATGGCCGGTTTCGACCTCGGTCTTGCGTTCGTCCTTTGCCGCTGCCTGCCTCAAACCCTCGGCCGCCTGCTTGCCCTTCGCGGTCGGTGCCTGTTCGACGCCCATGTTTTCCTCCTTGGCGCGCAACAATCACGCGCAACGTCAGGAGCAACGAGCCTGACGTGCGGAGGTTCCAGTGGTGCGGCCCCGGCACCCCTCAGCGCGGCGCGATCATCGCCTTGCGAAAGGCTTCCAGCGTCTCGGCGCTGACATGATGCTCGATGCCCTCGGCATCGATGCGCGCCGTCTCGGCGCTGACACCGAGCGAACGCAAAAACGCTTCTACCGTCTGGTGGCGGATGCGGCTCTCTTCCGCCACCTTGCGCCCGGCGTCGGTCAGGAACACACCGCGATAGGGTTTTCTGGAAACGAGCCCGTCGGCGCACAGCCTGGTCAGCATCTTGGCCACCGTCGGCTGGGCGACACCCAGCCGCGCAGCAATATCGACCTGACGCGCCTCATTGCCGTCCTCGATCAGGTCGGCGATCAGCTCGACATAATCCTCGACCAGCGCGCCGCGGCGCGCTTCGCGCTGCTGCCGGAACCCTTTCGAATGAATCTCGGCGTCCGGCAGCGGCTCCTCGCGTCCAACCCGTCTGTGCTTCAGCGCCAACACGCGCTCCTTCCTATCTTTTGACAAGAATCGGCTTTGGGCAAAGCAATCGCCCTTTGCCATTCATAGCACGGGCTTAACTATTCCAGCCGTTTATTTCCATTCCATGGCAGGCGCAACCGGCGTTTGCGATCCCCTGCCGGCCTGCCGGTCGGCGCAACAGGAAGCACATACAATGAAATATAGCCTATTGCATAATGTTGAGCCCTGGCATAGATAGGATGACGTCAACCGATCCACCCAGTGGAAAGCCCTCCATGTCCGAAGCTGACGCTACCTTGGGATCATCCTGGCGATTTGACAGGCCGGAGGACAATCCTCCCAGCCTGCGCGAGGTGAACTCCACGATCGCGGTGCCACAGTCCGGCGTCTGGTTCCGTCGCCTGTTCGCCTTCATGGGACCGGGCTACATGGTCTCGGTCGGCTATATGGATCCGGGCAACTGGGCCACCGACCTCGCCGGCGGCGCCCAGTTCGGCTACACGCTATTGTTCATCATCATGCTGTCCAACCTGATGGCGATCCTGCTGCAGGCGCTTGCCGCCCGNGTTCGGCTACACGCTATTGTTCATCATCATGCTGTCCAACCTGATGGCGATCCTGCTGCAGGCGCTTGCCGCCCGGCTTGGCATCGCCACCGGCCGCGACCTCGCCCAGGCCTGCCGCGCCTATTATCCGCGTCCCGTCAGTTTCGTGCTGTGGATCGCCTGCGAACTCGCCATCATCGCCTGCGACCTCGCCGAGGTGATCGGCACGGCGATCGCGCTGCAGCTTCTGTTCGGCATTCCGCTGATCGGCGGCGCGTTGCTGACGGCGCTCGACGCCTTCATCGTGCTGCTCTTGATGAACAAGGGTTTCCGCTATCTCGAAGCCTTCGTCATCGCGCTTCTGATCATCATCTTCGGCTGTTTCGCCATCCAGATCTTTGCCGCTGCCCCTCCGGTCGGCTCGATCCTGCATTCGATGTTCGTGCCGTCGACGGAGATCGTCACCAATCCGGCGATGCTATACATCGCCATCGGCATCATCGGCGCCACGGTGATGCCGCACAATCTCTACCTGCACTCCTCGATCGTACAGACACGCGCCTATGAACGGACCGAAAAAGGCAAGCGCGACGCCATTAAATGGGCGACGACGGACTCGACCATCGCGCTCGTCCTGGCGCTGTTCGTCAACGCCTCGATCCTGATCGTCTCGGCGGTGGCCTTCCATGGCACCGGCCATCAGGATGTCGCCGAGATCGGCCAAGCCTTCGAGCTCTTGTCGCCACTGCTCGGCCTCGGCATCGCCTCCATCCTGTTTGCGGTGGCGCTGCTGGCCTCCGGCCTCAACTCGACGGTTACGGCAACGCTTGCCGGCCAGATCGTCATGGAAGGCTTTTTGCGCCTGCGCATTCCGCAATGGGCGCGCCGGCTGCTGACGCGCGGCATCGCCATCGTCCCGGTGGTGGTCGTCACCGCGCTCTATGGCGAAAAGGGCACCGGCCAGTTGCTGGTCTTCAGCCAGGTGGTACTGTCGATGCAGCTGCCCTTCGCGGTCATCCCGCTGGTGCAGTTCGTCTCCGACAAGAAGAAGATGGGCAACCTTGCCATTCCCCGCGGCGTGGCGGTCCTCGCCTGGGTCGTCGCGGCGGTCATCCTGGTGCTCAACTTCAAGCTGCTCTACGACACCGTCTTCGGCGTCGGCTGAGTTTCTTCTGGAGCAGTTCGCCGTTTCGCCGAAACGGCGAACTGCTCTATCTCTTGTTTTGACGCAATTCCGGGCGGAAAGCCGCCTCACACTTTTCCTGGAATTGCTCAAGACGGCGACAAACCGGTGGCTTGCGCTATCTTACCGGCCATCATGACAAGTGTCGAAGACGCCAGGAAATTTTACGCGCAGCTGATGGCGGCCAATGCCGGCTCGGCCGATCCGCGCCTCGAAGAGGCGTTCGCCACCGTTCCGCGCGAGGCTTTTCTCGGTCCCGGACCCTGGGCGGTAGTCGCCGGCAGGGCGCTCACCACCGGCAACGGCAAGATCATGACGCCGAGCGCCGATCCTGTTCACATCTATCAGGACGTGCTGGTGGCGCTCGATGCCGACAAGGGCATCAACAATGGCGAACCCTCCCTGCACGCCATGTGGATAGGCAGGATCGCTCCCAGACCGGACGAGGCCGTCACCCATATCGGCGCCGGCACCGGCTACTACACCGCCTTGCTGGCCCGGCTGGTTGCGCCCGGCCCGGTGACCGCCTTCGAAATGGAGGCCGATCTTGCTGCCAGAGCGACAAAGAATCTCGAGACCTACGGCAATGTAAGCGTCATCCACGGCGATGCCGTCACCGGCGATGTGCCGCCGTCCGACATCATCTATGTCAATGCCGGTGTCGTCGCACCGCCGGCTGCCTGGCTGCGGGCGCTGAAACCCGGTGGCCGCATGATCTTTCCCTGGCGCCCGTCCCAGAGCGTCGGCCTGGCCGTGATGGTGACCCGCACCAAACAAGGTTTTGCCTGCGACCCCTTCATGCGCTCGTGGTTCATCCCCTGCGTCGGCGCCTCGGTCGCCGGTTCGGCGGCCAAAATCCCCGACCTCCAGAAGGCCGCGCGCAGCCGTTCGATCTGGCTGACATCAGACAGGGCGCCGGACCGGACCGCCACCGCCATCATCGGCGATGTCTGGTTTTCGTCGCAGGCGCTTGGCGGCGGGCGACGGCGGTAGGTACTCTTGTCGGCCGGCAGCGTTTTTTTGCCAACGCCTGTCGGGCGGCCGCAGGCCTGTCCGTCCTTAGATAGAAATCCGGCCCTGACGGCGCGGATCCTGGAAAAGGAAAATCCAATGCGAAAGATCATCGCCGCCACCTTCGTCAGCCTCGATGGCGTCATGCAGGCGCCAGGCGGCCCGGAAGAAGACCCGGTTGGCGGCTTCGAGTTCGGCGGCTGGACGTTCCACTACTTCGACGAGGTGGCGGGCGTGGCCATGGAGGAATTGTTCTCCAAGCCCTTCGCCCTGCTGCTCGGCCGCAGAACCTACGACATCTTCGCCGCGTACTGGCCGTACCAGAAAGATGCGATCGGAGACGTCTTCAACCCCGCGATCAAATATGTGGCGACACATCGGCCGGATTCGCTCACCTGGGAGAACACGCAATGGCTTGAGGAAGATATCGTCGCGGCGTTGCGCCGCCTCAAGAAGGAAGATGGGCCTGACCTGCTCATCCAGGGTTCGAGCGAACTGATCCAGACCTTGCTGGCCAACGGTCTGATCGACGAAATCCGGCTGATGATCTTCCCGCTGCTGCTGGGCAAGGGCAAGCGGCTGTTCGATGGTGGTGCGATGCCGGCCGCTTTCAAGCTCGTCAAGTCGCAGGCTACCACCACCGGCGTCATCATGGCGACCTACGAACGCGGGGGTGAGGTCAAGGTCGGGTCGTTCGCCACGCAAGAGCCGTCAGAGGCCGAGCTCGAGCGCCGTAAGAACTGGAAGTGACAGGGACAGGCTTGGCACCTTTCCTCTCCCCCGATCGACGGGGGAGAGGAAATGCAAGTTCTGTCAAGCCGCCACAGCCCGCCGTGCCAACCCACCCCGGATATACCGCGCGAACTCCTGCGCTGCCGGCGCCGTGCCGTACTTCGGCAAATGCAGATTGATGGAAAAATTCGGCAGCGGCGGCAGCCCGGCATCGAAAGGCAGGATGTCGAGGTCGGCGGGCACGGTGGAGGCCAGCCAGGCGGTGACGGCAAGGTCGGAGCGCACCGTCGCGGTCGTGGCGTCGATGTTGCCGTTCTCGAACACGGTGCGCCATTCCAGCCCGTGCTCGTTCAGCGCCGACAGCACCACCGGGCGGAAGGCGCAGGTGTCGGCGACGATCGACACCGGCAGCGGCCGCTTGGCGCGGGCGACGCCGCCCTTGGCCCCCACCCAGACCAGCCGGTCAATGGTCAGGCACTCACCGGCCGACGGGCCGACCCGTTCCTCGATGACGGCAAGGTCGATGGTGCCGGCCGCGAGGGCCGCGGCAAGGTCCGGCGAAGCCGCACAGAGCAGTGAAATCTCGACCTGCGGATAGGTCTCGGCATAGGCCTTCAGCACCGGCGCCAGCAAAGTGCCGACAAGGTCATAGGGAACACCGAGCCGCACCTGGCCGGCGACCTCGGTGCCCGCCATCTCGGCCCAGATCTCGTCATTGAGGCCAAGCAACCGTTTGCCCTTGCCGAACAGCCGCTCGCCGGGCCGCGTCAGCCGCAAGCCACGCCGGTCGCGCTCGAACAGGCTGCAGCCGAGCGCTTCTTCCAGCCGCTTGATCTGCTGGCTTACGGCGCCTTGCGTCAGATGCAGCGCGTTCGCCGCCGCCGTCATGCTGGCCTTGTCGGCGACAGTGACGAAGGTGCGGATCAGCGCTGTGTCGAGGTTGCGGATCATGGTTGGCATTATATCTGCTAATGCCAACCATCGCAAACATTGCATTTACTGAAGTATGCGGAAGTCTACCATTGGGCTTTTGATGAAGGACGCCTCATGTTGCAGCCCATCTTTCCGCTCATCCTGTTTGCCTTCGTGGCCACCGTCACGCCCGGCATCGCCACCACCCTGTCGACTGCCTCAGGTGCACAGTTCGGTTTTCGCCGTTCCGTTCCCCTATTGATCGGCAGCGCTGCCGGCCTCGCCACCGTGACCGCTGCTGCCGCCGCCGGGCTCGCCGGTCTGCTGCTGGCTATGCCTTCGCTGCAACTGACGATGAAAATCATCGGCTCGCTCTATCTCATCTGGCTGGCAATCAAGATCGGCCGCGCCGGGCCGCCCAATCTCGATGTGGCGATGGCAAAACCCAACAGCTTCTTCGGCGGCGCCGGCATTCAATGGATGAACCCGAAGGGCTGGGCGATGGGACTGGGGGCGGCGGCCTCGTTCGCAGCCCTTGCCGACGGGCCGGGACAACTCGCGCTGCTGCTCGGCTCGACCTTCGGCCTCACTGCAGCCGTCTCGCTGTCGATCTGGTGCGTGGCGGGCATGGTGCTGGCACGGCTGCTCGAGACCGAATGGCAATGGCGCGCGCTCAACATCGTGCTGGCGCTGGTGCTGGCTGCATCGATCATACCGATGTGGCGGGGAGCGTAAACGCAGAGGTCGGCGCCAGTACCCCCCACCCGGACCTGCGGTCCGACCTCCCCACAAAGGGGAGGTAGGGGAGCGCGCACTTTACCCTCCCCCTTGTGGGGAGGGCCGCGAACGTAGTGAGCGGGGTGGGGGTCCTGGTTCGCGAAGCGAACCAGCTCTCTCCTCAAGCCGCGTAGCGGGCAGCCGGCTTGTCGGCGTGCAGGCTGCCGTAGAAGACTTGCCTTGCGCCGAGGAACGTGTCCAGCTTGGCTGTGTCGGCAAGTGCCGGCACGGTGACGGCTTCGCCCCTGGATAGGCCCACAAGCGCGGCATCGACCATATCGTCGGCGGACATGATGATCTCCTTCGGCAGATTGTCGATATCACCGCCGGCAAGCTCCCAGAAATCGGTCCGGGTCGCGCCCGGCAGCACCGCCTGCACCTTCACATTGGTGCCGGCGACTTCGCGGTGCAGGGCCTCGGTGAAGTTGACGACATAGGCCTTGGTGCCGCTGTAGATGCCGCCGAACGAGGTATCATAGGCGAGCACGGAGGCGATGTTGACGATGGCGCCGCGGTTGCGCGCAAGAAGCCCCGGCAGAACGGCGCGGGTCAGGCGGGTCAAGGCGATGACGTTGACCTTGATCATGCGCTCGGCCTCGTCGGCGTCGGCCGTTGCCACCACCTGCTGGCCGCCGATACCGGCATTGTTGACCAGCAGCGTGACGCTATCGTCGGCTGCGATCGCTTGCTCGACCCGGCGCACATCATTGTCGTCAGCAAGATCGGCTGATATCACGCTGACCTTGCGCTTGTAGGCATAACGCAGCTTTTCAGCCAGTTCCTCCAGTCGGTCGGCGCGCCGCGCCACCAGCACCAGATCGTAGCCCTGCCCGGCCAGCCGGTCGGCATAGACAGCACCTATGCCGGCCGATGCGCCGGTGACGACTGCGGTACCCTTGTTGTCCTGTCCACTCATTGTCTTGTTCCTTTTTTCTGCCCGGCGAGACAGGTCGATGACCCTCGCCCCGGCCTGATTTCTAATTAGTTGCATATGCCACTTTCCCGGAAGTAGGCATATGCCACCATCTTGTCAACGGAGGCGGCAGAAACTATTTCTGCGGCAGGCCGGCAGCGGTTTTGCCGGCAAGGAGTCGTGATGACCAAGACCGCGCTGCCGGGATTTAGCCTTTGCAACAACGCCACGCTTCGGCGGGCCGCGCGCAAGCTCGGCCGCTTCTATGACGATGTAATCTCGCCTTCGGGTCTGAAGGGCACGCAGTACGGCCTGCTCTACCAGATCCATGTCAGCAACGAGCCGGCGATGGGCACGATAGCCGAAGCGATGGTCATGGATCTCTCGGCGCTCGGCCATACGCTGAAGCCGCTGATCCGCGACGGCTATGTCGACACCTTCGCCGACAAGGACGACCGCCGCGTCAAGCGGGTGCGGCTGACGCCGCAAGGCCAGGCCAAGCTCGAGGAGACGACGAAATTGTGGACCATTGCCCAGCAGCGCTTCGAGGCGCTGGTCGGCCCGCAACGAGCGGCAGATCTGCGCGCTATGCTGGATGAAGTCGCGGCGCTGGACTACGACGTGCCCGCGGCCGCCCCTTCAAGCTGAAAGAGCGGCCGCCAGTGATTTGCAAAGGTCTATTCCGCCGGCATGGCGACCGGCCGGGCCGCCCAGCGGCCGGCCAGCACCACGCCAAGCCCGATCAGCGGGAAGATGGCGGCGACCAGGCCGAGGTCGGCCGGCACGCCGTAGCGCAGCACGGCGCCGCCGACCACCGCACCCAGCGCCACGCCGAGATAGAGCGCCGAAGCGTTGAGCGACAGCACGATCGGGGCGGCGTCGGGCGCCAGCTTGATGATGCGGCTGGCCTGCGCCGGCGGAAATGCCCAGCCAACCATGCCCCACGGCACCATCATGGCCATCAATGCCGGCCCGGCGAGATGCTGCGGCAGGAAGGTCGGGATGACCGAGAGCATCACCAGCATGACGGCGCTCAGCGCCAGCGACCAGCCGACGGTGCGCGTCGCACCAAAACGGTCGGCCGCCTGGCCGCCGGCTATGTTGCCGATGACGGCGCCGACACCGAAGGCGAGCAGCATGCCGGGCAGCGCAATCGGGCTGAGGCCGCCGCTCTGGATGGCCAGCGGCGCGATATAGGAAAACACCGAGAAGGCGCCGATCAGGGCAAGAGCGGTGGTCAGCAGGATCGGCATGACGCCGGGGCGCAGCGCCGCAGCCAGCCGCCGCCTGAGCGGCAGCTTGGTGCCGACAATTCCGCGCGGCAGCCGGTACCACAGGATGGCGCCGACCAGCGCGCCGAGCCCGGCAATGGCAAAGAAGGTCCCGCGCCAGCCGGCTATCGTGGCAACCAGCGCGCCGAGCGGTGCACCCAGCGCAACCGCCACCGTGGTTCCGCCGACGACGACTGCAATGGCCCGCGCCCGGTGGTGGTCATCGACCAGCGCCACCGCCGTGCCTTGAGCGGTCGCGGCAAACAGGCCTGACGACAGCGCCATGATGATGCGGGCAATGAGCAGCAGCTCGAAGGACGAGCTCAGCGCCGCCACCACATTGCCGATGACGAAGAACGCCAGCGTCCACAAGATGACGCGGCGCCGGTCCCATTCGCCGGTCAGCGTTGCCAGGATCGGCGTGCCGATGGCGTAAGCCAGCGCGAAGGCGGTGATCAGGGTGCCGGCGAGCGGAATGGAAATGCGGGCGTCGGTGGCGATATCAGGCAGCAGGCTGGAGATGACGAAGCCTTCGGTCGAGATCGTGAACGATCCGAGCGCAAGCCAGAAGAGGCGCTTGTCCATAGGGCGTGTCCTTAGTTCAAAACTTATTGAACAATTGGACATAACAGGACATGATGTCAATGAAGCCAGGTGAAAATAGCTGAAGCCTGCTGACAGCCCTGTGTCAGGACAGCCATTGGGCCAATCGCGAAACGGACTGTGCATGCCCGCGAAAGATCGACGCGTTGAAATCGCCACCGACTGTGCTTAGTTTCGGGCCATGACTTTGCCGCACCCCAATACAGACCAGATCAGCCTGCCGGTTGTGCTCGGCGTGCTTGGCGACCCGACCCGGCTCGCCATCGTGCGCTATCTCGCCAGCAAGGAAGGCGTGCCGCTGAACTGCAGCCGGTTCCTCGACCTCGGCTCCAAGACCAATCTCAGCTATCACCTGGCCAAACTGCGCGAGGCCGGCGTCACCCGCGCCGAAGTGGCTGGCACCAACCGGATGATCACGCTGCGCCGCGCCGACCTCGACGCCCGCTTCCCCGGCCTGCTCGATAGCGTGATTGCGGCGGCCGGAGATGATCCGGCACTGCCCATCGTCGGTGGCCACGACATCGAAATGCCGGCCTAACCGGTTTAGAAGTCAAGGTCCTAGCGCTCCCAAAAACCGATATGCGGGGCGAGGAGCTCCTCGTCCATCTCGGGGAAAGGGCCGTGGACATCGACCGGCTTCTGCCCGGAGCCGAGGACTGTGCGCGACGAGAGGTTCATCGTCGGATTCTCGGCGTGGTTGCCGGTCAGCGCGAGAAGCTTGGTCTCCTCGAAGCCGTAGACCAGCCGGCCGATATTGGCCCAGTACAGCGTTCCCGTGCACATCGCACAGGGCTCGCCGGTTGTGACCAGCGTGCAGGACCAGAGGAAATCCGGCGGATAGGTGTCGGCGGCACGCCGGGAGAGCTCGGTTTCGGCGTGGCGCACGGTGTTGATGTTGCCTTGCCGCATCAGGATGCGATCGTCGGGGCCGACGAGCACGCAGCCGAAAGGATGGTGCCCATGCGCGGCAGTCTCGCGCGCGACGTCATTGGCGGCGCGGAGGTGGGCAACCATCTGGTCGCGGGTCATCGCCTGGTCCCTCCCCAGATGAACTCTGGAACGGCGTGGACGCTAGCAGATGGAGTGCTTCCGCGATAGCCAGCTCCCGGCTGTCTCGAACGATCTCAAAGGCTTGATAATGAAGGCAGCGCCTTGATAGGAAGACGGGCCGCAAGCCTCCAACGGGGCTGCACCAAGGAGCCCGCCGCATGCGCATTGCCGTTCTCGCCGACATCCATGGCAATGTGCTGGCGCTGGATGCCGTGCTCGCCGATCTGGCGCGGCGCGGCGGCGCCGATCTAACCGTCAACCTGGGCGACTGCGTCTCCGGTCCGCTTTGGCCGCGCGAGACGTTCGAGCGGCTCGAAGCGCTCGACCTGCCGACTGTGCGCGGCAACCATGACCGCCGCGTCGCCGTCGATCCGGCCGACGATACGATGTGGGCTTCTGACCGGTACGCCCAGGAGCGGCTGACGGAGACGCAGCGCGAGGCGCTGTTCGCCCTGCCTTTCACGCTGGAGATTGTTCCCGGCGTGGTCGCTTTCCATGCGCGGCCCGACCATGACGAGAAATACCTGCTCGACGCGATCGTCGATGGCCAACTGGTGCGCGCGCCGCTTGCCGCTATTCAGCG
This sequence comes from Mesorhizobium sp. L103C131B0, assembly GCF_000502275.1. NCBI lineage: Bacteria > Pseudomonadati > Pseudomonadota > Alphaproteobacteria > Hyphomicrobiales > Phyllobacteriaceae > Mesorhizobium > Mesorhizobium sp. L103C131B0. Next base: position 86,527 of record NZ_AYXC01000001.1, read on the forward strand.
GCGGTTGCAGGCGCTGGACCCGGCCTGCCGCATCGTGCTGTGCGGCCACAGCCACCGCGCGGAACTGGTCCGTATCCCCGGCGGCCCCTTGCTCTTCAATCCCGGCAGCGTCGGCGCCCCCGCCTATGAAGATGACACGCCCCCGGCGCATGTTTCGGAGCAAGGCAGCCCGCATGCGCGCTACGGCATCCTCACCTTGGATGGCGATGGTCCAGACCGTTTCGAGACCATCGCCGTCGACTACGACCACGAAGCGGCGGCGAGACAGGCCGCACAGGCGGGCCGACCGGAATGGGCGCATGCGCTGAGGACCGGCTTCATGCCGAAACCCTCTTGGCAAGGCTCCGCTTGACCGCATGGCTGCGCCCTGCTTCCGCCTCGCGGCACCAAACATCGGACGCATTTTCAGACTTACATGGCCGCGTATCGTCCCTTATAAAACCGCCTTGGCATACGGCAGGACTGCTGCCGCAAGGGTAATCGGCGCACGGCCAAATGATGAGGCGCACAATCCGAACCATTTTGCATCGACTGACTGGCGCTCCGCTCCTGCGGGCAGCCCGGTTGTTGGCGGGTCCGTTGGTGGTGGGCCCGTTGTTGGTGAGCTTGCCGGCCAATGCCGAGGACGCGCCTGCCGACATCGTTTCCATAGTGACCGAGCTCGGCCCAGGCGATCTCCTCAACATCCGCGCCACGCCGTCGCCGGTCGGCAGAACCCAGGCGCGTCTGCCGATCGGCTCGAGCGTCAGGAATTTCGGCTGCAACGAAGTGGACGGCCACCGCTGGTGCAAGGTCGAGGAGATTGACAATCCACTGGTCAAAGGCTGGGCGCCCGCGCGCTATCTTATCCCCGACAATCCGACCGTGGTCGAAGTTGACGCCGCGCCGCCCCAGGTGACCGCCAGCGCTGAAGCCGGCGGCCCGACGCTCGCGCCCGACATGTCGACGCAGCCGGCCGACGTGGCCGCAGCGCCCCGGACGACTGCACCTGCCGCCTCTGCCGCTCCGGCTGCACCCACTCAGGCTCTACCCACCCCGGCTGCACCCGCGCCGGCTCCACTCGACCTGACGGAGCGCCTTGGCGGCACGAATCCAGGCGCGCCGAAGTCCGCCGCCGAGATCGGCAGGACCGCCATGCAGGATGCTTATGGCCTCGCCTTCGCAGCCAATGAAAGCCCGACGACGGGCGAGATCGCTGCCACGGAGGCTCCGGCGACGGAGACCACAGGGAAGCCGGTACAGGATTCCGCCGCGAATGCGGAAGTCGCACCAGATGCGACGTCCGCGCCGGGGGTACCATCCCCGACGCCACGGCCGGACCAGGCCAAAGCTGCGACCGCTACGCAAACCGATGCACGGCTGGAACCCCCGCCCGCCCTCGGCGCCACCGCCGAGATCCCCTGCGCCCGCTATGTCGGACAACCGATGACCCGCTGCGCCGTCAACATCGTCCACAATGGCGCCGACAAGGCAGACATCACCGTGACCTGGCCCGATGGCGGCACCCGCGTCATCTCCTTCTCTGCCGGCATGCCGGCCAACTCGGATTTGGGCAAGGACTTCCGCTTCACAAGGGAAGGCAGCCTCAACATGATCCGCGTCGGGGTATCCGAGCGGTTTGAGATTACGGATCAGCTCGCGCTGGGGGATTAGGTGTCAGGCAGTAGGGAATGGGCAATAGGCGCCTTAACCTTGCTCCTGCCTAATCCCCACTGCCTGATCCCTACTGCCTGATCCCTACTGCCTAGCCTCATTTTCGGGGTTACATCTCCCAAAACTCTTCCCTATAAGGCCCTCCTAGCCTGATACCAGAATCGCAAGCACAACCGGCCGGGTCTTCCCGTCCCGGTTTTTCGTGCAAGCCGCTCGCCGAACGGAACTCACAACGATGCCAAGACGCACCGACATCAAGTCGATCCTGATCATCGGGGCCGGCCCCATCGTCATCGGCCAGGCCTGCGAGTTCGATTATTCCGGCACACAGGCCTGCAAGGCGCTGAAGGAGGAGGGCTTTCGCGTCATCCTGGTCAATTCCAACCCGGCCACTATCATGACCGATCCGGAACTGGCCGACGCCACCTATATCGAGCCGATCACGCCTGAAGTCGTCGCCAAGATCATCGCCAAGGAGCGGCCCGACGCGCTGCTGCCAACCATGGGCGGCCAGACCGCGCTCAACACCGCTCTGTCGCTCCGCCGCATGGGCGTGCTGGAGCGGTACAATGTCGAGATGATCGGCGCCGACGCCACGGCCATCGACAAGGCCGAGGATCGCGCGCTGTTTCGCGAGGCGATGAAGAAGATCGGCCTGGAAACGCCGAAGTCGATGCTGGCCAATGCCACCGATGTCAAGAATGCCGACCGCAAGACGCACGAGGCCGAGCGCGCCGCCGTCAAGGCCGAGGCGCCTGCCGACCTCGATGCCGCGCTCGACGCGCTGGAAACCCGCTGGAACCTCGGCGAAGGCGACCGCAAGCAGCGCTACATCAGCCATGGCATGGCGATTGCCGCCCAGGCGCTCGACCATGTCGGCCTGCCCGCCATCATCCGCCCGTCCTTCACCATGGGCGGCACCGGCGGCGGCATCGCCTACAACCGCGCCGAATTCTACGACATCGTCCAGTCCGGCCTCGACGCCTCGCCGACCACCGAAGTGCTGATCGAGGAAAGCGTGCTCGGCTGGAAGGAGTATGAGATGGAGGTCGTCCGCGACAAGGCGGACAATTGCATCATCGTCTGCTCGATCGAGAACATCGACCCGATGGGCGTACACACCGGTGACTCGATTACCGTTGCCCCCGCGCTGACCTTGACCGACAAGGAATACCAGATGATGCGCAACGCCTCGATCGCGGTGCTGCGCGAGATCGGCGTCGAGACCGGCGGCTCCAACGTGCAGTTCGCCGTCAACCCGGCCGATGGCCGCCTCGTCGTCATCGAGATGAACCCGCGAGTCTCGCGCTCGTCGGCGCTGGCGTCCAAGGCGACCGGGTTCCCCATCGCCAAGATCGCGGCCAAGCTCGCTGTCGGCTACACGCTGGACGAGCTGGAGAACGACATCACCGGCGGCGCCACACCCGCCTCCTTCGAGCCAAGCATCGATTACGTCGTCACAAAAATCCCGCGCTTTGCCTTCGAGAAATTTCCCGGCGCAGAGCCGGTGCTGACCACCGCCATGAAGTCGGTCGGCGAAGTCATGGCCATCGGCCGCACCTTCCAGGAATCGCTGCAGAAGGCTTTGCGTGGACTGGAAACCGGCCTGACTGGTCTCGACGAAATCGAAATCCCAGGCCTCGGCCACGGTGCCGTAGCTGCCAACCACGCCGACGACCGCAACGCCATCCGCGCCGCGCTCGGCACGCCGACGCCCGACCGGCTGCGCATGGTGGCGCAGGCGATCCGCATGGGCACCTCGCTGGAAGACGTGCACGCCATGTGCAAGATCGACCCGTGGTTCCTCGAACAGATCGCCGGCATCGTTTCCATGGAAGCCCGCATCCGCGAGCACGGCATCCCACAGGACGCTGTCAATCTGCGCATGCTGAAAGCGATGGGCTTCTCCGATGCCCGCCTCGCCTCGCTGACGAAGACCGACGCCGAAGTGATTGCGAAGGTTCGTGAAAAGCTCGACGTTCATCCGGTTTATAAGCGCATCGACACGTGCGCGGCCGAGTTCGCCTCGCCCACCGCCTACATGTACTCGACCTACGAAGTGCCTTTCGCCGGCGCGCTGGCCAATGAGGCGCAAGTGTCATCGCGGAAAAAAGTCGTCATCCTCGGCGGCGGTCCCAACCGCATCGGCCAGGGCATCGAGTTCGACTATTGCTGCTGCCACGCCGCCTTCGCGCTGCGCGATGCCGGCTATGAAGCGATCATGATCAACTGCAACCCCGAGACGGTCTCGACCGACTACGACACCTCGGACCGGCTGTACTTCGAGCCGCTGACGGCCGAAGACGTGCTGGAGATCCTGCGCGCCGAACAGGCCTCGGGCGAACTGGTCGGCGTCATCGTCCAGTTCGGCGGCCAGACGCCGCTGAAGCTTGCCGACGCGCTGGAGAAGGCCGGCATTCCGATCCTCGGCACCTCGCCGGACATGATCGATCTCGCCGAAGACCGCGACCGCTTCCAGAAGCTGCTGCACAAGCTCAACCTCAGCCAGCCGAAGAACGGCATCGCCTATTCGGTCGAGCAGGCCCGCCTTGTCGCCGGCGAGCTCGGCTTTCCCTTGGTGGTGCGCCCGTCCTATGTGCTCGGCGGCCGCGCCATGCAGATCATCCATGACGAGGGCATGCTGCAGAGCTACCTGCTCGACACCGTGCCCGGCCTGGTGCCGGAGGACATCAAGCAGAAATACCCCAACGACAAGACCGGCCAGATCAACACGCTGCTGGGCAAGAACCCGCTGCTGTTCGACACCTATCTCTCGGGCGCCATCGAGGTCGATGTCGACTGCCTCTGCGACGGCACGTCGACCTTTGTGTCGGGCATTCTCGAACACATCGAAGAGGCCGGCATCCACTCCGGCGACAGCGCCTGCTCGCTCCCCGTTCACTCGCTGCCTTCCGAACTGGTCGACGAGTTGGAGCGCCAGACGGCGGCGCTTGCCCGCGCGCTCAATGTCGGCGGGTTGATGAACGTGCAGTATGCGATCAAGGACGGCACGGTCTATGTGCTGGAGGTCAATCCGCGCGCATCGCGCACCGTGCCCTTCGTCGCAAAAACCATCGGGCGGCCCATTGCCAAGATCGCCGCCCGCATCATGGCCGGCGAGAAACTGGAAGACGCCTTCGCCCATTACGGCGCCCTGCCCGACCCCAGGAACCCCGGCCACATCGCCGTCAAGGAAGCCGTCTTCCCCTTCGCCCGCTTCCCCGGCGTCGACATATTGCTTGGGCCCGAAATGCGCTCCACCGGCGAGGTCATGGGCCTCGACCGCGATTTCGCGCTGGCCTTCGCCAAAAGCCAGTTAGGGGCCGGCGTCGACCTGCCGCGCTCCGGCACGCTGTTCGTCTCGGTGCGCGACGAGGACAAGGCCGGCATCCTGCCGGCGGTCAAGCGCCTCGCCGGCCAGGGCTTCAAGGTGCTGGCGACATCCGGCACGGCCCGCTTCCTCGCCGAAAACGGCGTCGACGCCCAGAAGATCAACAAGGTGCTGGAGGGACGTCCGCACATCGAAGACGCCATCCGCAACCGCCAGGTCCAGATCGTCTTCAACACGACGGACGGGCAGAAGGCGGTGTCGGATTCGAAATCGCTGCGCAGGGCAACGCTGATGCAGAAGGTGCCGTATTACACGACGCTGTCGGGCGCTGCGGCTGTGGCGGAAGCGATTGCGGCGCTGAAGGCGGGGAGCCTGGAGGTCAGGCCGCTGCAAGAGTATTTTGCTTAGAGTCAATAAATTCGACGTAGTCGTATTACAGAAAAACGGCGGAAAGTTTATCATAGATCGACTGCAATAGTTTGCCACGATCAGAAGCGGCCAGTTCTAATAAAGACATGTGGTTGTGACGGGCCGACCTTCCTGAGTAAGATAAGTGTCGCATCAAGAGCGGCAATAAAGATTTACCTCTTACATACATCTGATAATTTCCCATAATTTTCTCAAAGAGCTCCTCTGGATAAAATTCACCATTCTCCAGCACCGCCTCTTTACTTGAAAAATTATTGTCATCTAGAACATAATTTGGATGGGTGCGTATTCGTTCCGGCTTTCCGGAAAGATAGCGATGGACGGCTAAAGCATACCATCGGACAAAAATATTCAATTCGTCAAAGAAATTGCGCCTTTCCTTCTTCGATAAAAGCCTTTCGAAATTGCCGTCTTGATACAGGTCATTTTCAATGGAGTACCCCCAAGTAAATACCAGAACATCCGCCACATACTCGTTCGGAACTCCGGTTAGCACCCACAAATCTTGATCCGTAACGAAGGCGACAGGTATTCCAACAAATTCTTGTCTTCTGTCGTATATCTTAAGCAGCTTCTCTCGGCCTCCTGCAGGAAGGAGCCCAAGGCCAATCGAAGAAAAGAAAAATTCTGCTTCGCGCAGAACCACAACATCATCCCCACCTTCCGTCACTAATGTTGGCAACGAGGATCGCTTTAGGACCGACACCAACTCGTCGACAGAAATATCAACAACCCGCCGCTTTGAGCCCATAGTCTTTAGATCCCCCGATCCCCGCGATCACGGTCAATTATAATTTCTTTGTCAGGGTATTTGCTATAGATAAAAGGCGAATGAGTTGCGATTACAAACTGGTTTGACGACTGCTGCTGTTCTAAAATAGTAAATAAAAGTCTCTGCCAGTCCACATGAAGACTTAGCTCAGGTTCATCAATAAAAATAACACTATTTTTGTAAAATGCATTGTAACAGATAAAGCTAAGCATCTGCTTCTCACCAGCCGATAGTACCTCAGAATTTACGGCACTAGCCGCATCACCAAAGCTTAAGCGAGGTCCAAAATTTATTCCATTGTTTCTAAATAGCTTCTCGACAATAAACCCAACGGATACGATAGGAGTCATTATAGACTCACGATTCTCCTCCATTTGTTCAATTTTCTGCCTTATCTGATCGATAACTCCGTTAGCCGTATCAATCTGCTGAACATCATCTTTGTCGGATTTGAAGGCCTTAATTGTTTCAATGATCTCCTGGGAAGTCTTCTGTTGGGTTCTATTGGCCACCTCAGACAGGTCGGCGTACTGTCGCAACAAAAGGCCTACGATATCAACCGTGGAAATAGACGACACGAAGACGTGTGGGTCGTTGGTAAGTCTCCTTGCGAGAGAAACGAGCGCCTCCTCAACTTCGTTTTTAGGTCTTGGAGGGCGAGATCCCGGGGTAGGCATCCTCTGGGAATTGAGCGTGAATCCACCCTCGATACGCCTGAATGTCGGAAAGAAAATCGAACTCCCATGCTGGACTAATATTTCATTTACGTCATCCTCTGCATTTCGAAAATCTTCATCGTCCCCTCGGTCTTCGTATAAGGTAGTTATACCACCAATTGTAAGCTCTATTTTGCATGTTACGCGACCTAGTTTATATAAGACGCATTCATATTCATCTGTTTTTAATGTGGCCTTTTGGAATTGAATTTCATTCAAAGCGATCAGGATATTGCCGCTCATTATGTACCACATTAGCTTTAATATAGTTGTCTTTCCTGCTCCATTTCGGCCGGTCAATATGTTTGAGTCCATCATCAAATTCGCAGAAGATCCTGCTTTCCCTGCCAAAGAGGCCAACGATCTCTAAGCTTTTTATTTTCATCTTAGGGGGCCTTCCTCTGTCTAGAATTTCTACAAATCTAGCTTTCTCACTTTTGGAATGCCAACATTATTTTCGGCGTCCATCTTGGCTCTTACAACGCCCGAATTCGAAAACAGAAAGGCGCTAGGCGCGCCACCAGGTTGTGTCCGGTGCTACTGGCCCTGACGGAGTCGCGCAATCGCCTGTCTCGAGTTGCGTTTTGCCCCATCTTTCGATCAGTGTCAGCTCGAGAAGGGACGGCTCACGCCACCGCGACACACTCGATCTCGATATCAAACTCCATCGGCCACGATGCCACCGGCACGAAACTCCGCGCAGGCGGGTTGACGCTGAAGTACTTCGCATAGACCCGGTTGATGGCGTTGTGGAAGCCGGAATTGACGGCGTAGATGCGCACCATCACCACATTGTCCAGCGAGGTGCCGGCGGCTTCCAGGCAGTGTTTCAGCGCCTTCAGCGACGCCTCGGTCTGCGTTTCGATGTCGCCGCGCACCATCTCGCCGGTAACCATGTCCACCGGCGGCGTCGCCGATATGAACACGAAGCCGTTGGCCCTTACCGCCGTCGAGCAAGGCAGCCCGAGCGCCCGCACTTTGGCCGACATCACGGGCACTTCGATGATTTCTTTTTTCATGGTGATCTTCCCCTTGTTTGCCAAGCTGGCGCCAGGGCCCCCTCACCCAGCCTCCGCTTCGCTCGGCTGACCTCTCCCCGAGGGGAGAGGAGCCGGTCAGCGCCAGCGCTCCCCTCTTCTCCCCAGTGGGGAGAAGGTGGCCGCGAAGCGGTCGGATGAGGGGGCCTGCGCCACCTTTGATTGTGAGGAGCTTATCCCCCCGCCCAGCGAACGCCAGCGCCGAACCATGGTCCAGCCTTCACCCCTGCCCTGGATAGGGCATGCCGTCCTTGTGCAGGAACCTGCCATCCGAACTCGGGCTCATCATGTCGATGTCGGAGCAGGTGATGAGATCATCCGGATTGCGCGAGCCGACCTCGAGATAGCGCGCCGTTGTGGACGAGCGGTTGATCATGTGGTGGCCGTTGCCGCTGTTCTTGGCAAAGGTCGCGCAGTCGCCGGCCTTGAGCAGCGTCTCGCCGCCATCCTCGACCAGCACCAGTTCGCCTTCCAGCACATAGACGAACTCATCCTCGTGGCTGTGCCAGTGGCGCTGGCTCGACCAGCCGCCTGATGGCAGGGTCATCAAGTTGACTCCGAAATCGGTGAGGCCGCCGGCATCGCCGAGGCGCTTGCGCGTACGCTCGGCGCAAGGGGCGTCGAAGGGTGCGGGGTAGCCGGAGCCCTTGCGGACAGGCACGGTGGACAGGTCGATCTTGGGCATGGGAGCTCCATGGATTGGTGGCGGCAGTGTATGTCACTGCCGGCGCAGCCACAGAGCCACTTTGCCGCAATGCCTTGCCAACGGCAGGCATCGGCCGTCGCACTCTACGGCGCCCCCCTCTGTCCTGCCGGACATCTCCTCCACAAGAAGGGAGATTGGCTGTCGCCTCAGCCTTCGCCAATTTTCACCGTCGCAAGAAAAGCACGGCGCCGACGCTGCTGATCTCCCCACTCGTGGGGGAGATGTCCGGCAGGACAGAGGGGGCGCCGTAGAATGCTATTGCTGGCCAGTCACCAACCCTCAACCCTGATGCGCGGCCGCGAGTTCCTTCACGTGCTTCTCGTGCATCTGCAGCGTCGGCAGCGTCTTCTTGGCGAATTCCTTCATCGCCGGGTCGTCGCCCGAGTTGGCATAGCTGCTGAAAAGGGCTACGGCCTCCTTGTGCGCGTCCGTCTGCATCTGGATGTACTTGGCGTCAAAATCCTTGCCGCTTGCGCTCTTCAACTCGTCGAGCATTGCCTGCTCCTTCGGCTGCAGGGCCGGTCCCGCGGCTTTGGTCGAACCGGTGGTCTGACCCTGGCTCAGCGCCGCCTTGAACTCCTTTCCGGCTTTGGTGTGGTCCTTGACCATCTGCTTGGCGAATTTCGTGACATCAGCCGCCTTGGATTTCTCCTCCGCGAGCTTGCTCGACTGGATTTCGAATTCGTTGGAGCTAGGCACGGTCTTGACGAAGCTTGGGGTATCGACCTTGCTGGCGGCCATGGCAGGCGCGACCGCGGTCGAGTTGGCCGCAAGGGCGGCAGGGGCACCGGCGAACAAGGCGACGGCGGCAATGGTGAGAAGCGTTTTCATCTGAGGTCTCCGATTTTGAAAATTTCCCTCGGCTAATCAAACGCGGCATTGGCGGCAGGGTTGCGTCCGGAGAACTATTCGTCAGCGACCATCTGCCGAAGGGCCGTCCCGAGCCCCTGGCGGACAAACCTGAGGACAGCACGCCTCGCCATATTGCAGCTGTTCGTTCCAGTTCGGCCGACCCTCAGGCGTGAAATCCATAAGGTTCCACAGGATCTCGCAGATGCCGATGGCGCGCTGATCCTGGTCCTGATGGACGGCGCTGCATTGGGAGCCGGTTGCACTTCCCTGTATTGAGTCTGCAGGTTAGGTTTCCGGAGCTGGGGAGACACATGCAAGAGGATGAAGAGATCGATCTGCGCTGCCCGCAAGTGGTGGCCGACAATGCCGCCAAGGGGTTGAGGCTGCGAAGAGAATTCGGCCGGGGCGGCACCGAGATCGGCGTGGCGCGGGCGACGGAACTCAAGAACCGCGAAAAGCTGGCGCCATCCACTATCCGCCGCATGGTCAGCTACTTCGCCCGCCACGAGGTCGACAAGCGCGGCAAGAATTACGGCAATGAAGACAATCCATCGGCCGGCCATATCGCCTGGCTGCTGTGGGGCGGCGACGAGGGCCGCGCCTGGGCGCTTGAGCTCAAAAAGAAGATCGGCAATGCGCCCGATATCTGAGGGCTACCGCAAAACGACTGGCGGGCCCCAAACCCCCGCCTGGGACCCGCCAAGGAGTGGCTGAACACATGCCGGTGCAGCCGCCCCACATCTGCCAGTCGTCGATCCGCCATCGGTCGAAAGGCATGGATGGTGAGGTAGCATCCGGTTGCGGCGGCCAATGTGAAGCAGTTCACAATCCGGAGGTTTTCAACAGCGCTCGAGCAATTCCAGGAAAGGTGGGAACCGGTTTTCCCGGGAAAAGCGCGTAGCTTTTTCCCCAGGGAATTGCGGCAAGAAAAAAGCCCTTACCCTTCCCAGGCGACAGGCACCATTCCCAGCCGCTCGTAGAGCCTGAGCGCGGCGGCGTTCTCGACCGTGTTGGTCTTGAGGTCGACATGGGCCGCGCCCCGATCCCGAAAGGCGTTGAAAGCCTGCCACATCAGCGCTTCGCCAATGCCTTGGCCGCGTGCTTCGGGATGGACCGCGAGGTCCTTGACGAAGGCCCTGGTCCAGCACAGCGCTGCCGCCGCCAGCCGTCCTTGGCGTCGATGACCAGGAAACACAGCGCCGGGTCGAATTCGGCATCGCTGGATATGCGCGGCCACCATTCGTCGAACGGGCCGTCAGCGCCGTCCTCGAACACCTCGGTCAAAAGCGCATGCAAGGGCTGCGCGTCACCATGTTCGAAGCAGCGCATGGTAAAGCCGTCCGGCCAGTGCGGTGCAACGAGCGTCTCGTCGAGGATCTTGCGCAGCCGGATGTCGTTTGGAGCCGGCGGGCGCGGTTCAGGCATCGCGCTCAGGCGTCGGGCTGCAGCCGGCGGCGCTTGCGGTCGACACCGAGGCCGGTCGCCTCGAGCAGGCCTTTGCGCTTGGCGTCGAAATAATAGCCGGTCTGGTAGAGCCAATCGGCCTTCTTGGCGTTGCCACCCGCTACCAGCCAGGCGCCACGCAGATATTTGACCGCGTATTTCAGATTGGTTTCGGCGTCGAACAAGCCCTTGGCCGGCCCGTCATAGCCCATGCCGCGCGCCGTCGCGTGCTTGATCTGCATCAGCCCCCAATGGCCGTTATTGTAAGCCTTGGGATTGTAGGTGCTTTCGCGGTTGACGACGTGGCGCACCAGATCGACCGGCACCTCGTAGAGAGCAGCGTATTTCTGGATCAGCCGGTCGACGTCGCCGCGCATGCCGGTCGCATGCTCTTCTTCCGGGAGACCGAGCGGCGCGGCGGGGAACTGGCCCAGGGACGCCGGGTTCTGCGGCACGACATAGGCTACCTGCTGCACGCCGGGCATGGCGTTCTGGCCGCCCTTGGCGGTCGCCGGCATGACAAGGCTGGCGGTCGTATATTGCGCCGCGACCGGCTGTCCGGCGTTGGCGGGCGCAGGCGCCTGCCAGGCATTGGCGGCCATCACCGCAGGCACGGCCGGGGCCGTGGGCGTCGCGCCGGCAAAGGCCGCCGTCGCGGCAACCGGCTGCGCAGCGGCATCGAGCGCTGGCGTGGCCGGCGTCGCTTCGGCCGACTGAACGGGTGTTATGCCCGAGGATTGCGGTAGCACCGAAACCGTATCGGGCAGCGGCAAGGTGAAGCCGGCATCGCTGCCGGCGGCGGTCGCGGTTTCGGTCAGCGCAGGCGTGGCCTTCATCTGCGAGGTCGATTGGCAGCCGCTGAGGGCAGCTGCGCCGACGATCACAGAGATCGCGAAAAGGTTGAATTTTGCTGGCAAGCCGCGCGGGTCCGATTTGTCGGTTGTTAAGAAGTCCTTACACCAGCGATTCCTGGTGGGCAATCGGGACCATCTGGTGGTTTTCGGGTGGCGAGAGCCGGGCTCAGATGCCATATTGTTCTGCATATGTACCGGTCGGTATCCCGGTTTTCGCCGCTTTGCGGAAAGGAGCGCATCATGGAAACGGCATCTTCGATCACAGCCGGCCACGCAGTGTTAGAAACAGTGATCGGCTTCATGGGCATCGCCTGGAGCGAAAAGGGCCTGATCCGGCTCTGCCTGCCCGAAAGGAGCCGCGAAGCGGTGGAACGCCGGCTGATGCGGCATGCCGGTGCTGCCGCCAATACGACTGCGAACACTGGGCAGCCGCAATGGGTGGTCGAGCTGATCGCCTCGATCAAGGCGTATGCCACAGGCGAGGACGTCGATTTCTCCGGCGTGCCGGTCGATCTCGACGGCGTCGACGACTTCCGTCTCGCCATCTACGACGCGGCGCGGAAACTGCATTACGGCGAAACCACCACCTATGGCGAACTGGCCAAGCGCGCCGGCCAAGCCGGCCTGCCGCGCGAAACCGGGGCAGCGCTGGGCGCCAACCCGGTGCCGCTGGTCATCCCCTGCCATCGGATTCTAGCCGCGGGCGGCAAGATCGGCGGCTTCTCGGCGCCCGGCGGCTCGGCCACCAAGGAAAAGATGCTGGCCATGGAAGGCGTGCGCGTCGGCCCGCCGCCGGCGGCGCAGGTCTCGTTCGGGTTCTAAGAGCTTGAATGGTATGCCGGCTGGGGATGTTGAGATTCAGGTCAGGCCGCACCGAGAACTATGGTCTTCGAGAACCGGAGCGGAGCGTACTTAATGTACGTGGGCGAAGGAAGCGCAGAAGACCATCGTTCGCAGGCCGGCCTCACCTGAATATCAATATGCCTAATGACGGCGCAGGAAGCGGCGGTGAAAATGGTCGTTCTCGATCCGCTTGCAGAGATAGACCGGGCAGGATTCGGTATCGGCGCTCGGCACATAGGCGCGCTTTCTGACCTCGCCGACATTGCAGAATTGCTGGCTCTGCACATAGCGGTCGAAGAGCGGCAGCCCGGGCACGCGCCTGGACTGATAGCGCAGGATGACCGCGCCCTGGCGGGCGATCGTGCCTTGCACCCTGTCGCAGCTCATACGAGTGGGGTCGTAGCGCGAAATTGCCTGCGCCTCGGCGGCCGCCAGCGTCAGGGAGGCGGCAAGCAGAATGGTTTTCACAACGGTTTTCATGACTGTCTCCCAAAACCGGACTAACGCCGTCGGGCGTCCCGGTCTTCCCGATTGCTCGACGCTTTCATGCGATTGGGGCGGCCTTTGGGCGGCGCCACCGCAACGCCATTTTTCGAGCCATCTTGTTTTTGGTGCGAAACCCGCCTATATCAGCTCCATTGATATTTCGGCCGATCGATCCGGGCCTCGCGATCTTCGCGTTTGCTGACGTCTATCTCCAAAATCTCGATACAAACCGGCTGAACCTCGGTTCGGTCAAACCAAAGCAAATGCGAGGACTATTCATATGGCAACTGGTACGGTCAAGTGGTTCAATGCCACCAAGGGCTTCGGCTTCATTCAGCCTGATTCGGGCGGTGCGGACGTTTTCGTTCACATCTCCGCTGTCGAGCGCGCTGGACTGTCGACCCTGGTCGAAGGCCAGAAAATCAACTTCGAGATCGAGCAGGACCGCCGCACAGGCAAGTCGTCCGCTGGTTCTCTGAGCAAGGCAGCCTGATTTTGCGATAGCGCGCGCCGGACGAGAGTTCGGGGCGCGCGGCAAGTCACGGATGTACTGACGGTCGCGCGAGAAGCGCGCTGGAGCGGAAAGACCCGACAAGCTGGATCAGCAGATAGCTGCCGGCCCGGACTTAAAGCTTCGATCAGGCTACCGAAAATGGGAAGGCGGGATTTATCCCGCCTTTTTGTTTGTCTGGAATTGGACGATGGCCATGCTATTAGTTTCGCCCCATGACCAAGCTCGAACAGATTGAAAGATCCATCGCAGCCCTGAACACCACAGAACTAAAGGCCTTTGCCAAATGGTTCGCAGCGTATCAGGCAGAGGTGTGGGATATGCAGATCGAGGCGGACGCCAAGGCTGGCCGGCTGGATAAGTTTGCCGAGCAGGCTTTGGCTGAACTTCACGCGGGCCGAGTTCGCCCTCTTTGAATGCGCGCTACGGCCGAAGGCCGCAAGCCCAACCGGGCATCGCGCCCGTTGGCGTCCCGTCCGGAACGAGCCGCGAAGCGGCGGCAAGCGTGAGGACAAAATCAGCGCCGCAGATGCAGCGGCACCACCTTGTTGTCGGCGCCAAGCAGCGCCTCGATCGACAGCGGCTCCCGGTTGAAGATCGTGCCGGCCAGCGCCGGGCGGCCGAGATGGAACCCCTGTAGCAGGTCGACGCCGCCATCCAGCGCGACGCGCAGATGCACGGATTGCTCGATGCCTTCCACCAGCACCTTGGCGCCGCGATCGTGCAGCGACGAGACGAGCGGCCGGAAGAAGCGCTCGGCGGCAGCGTGGCGGCAGAATTCGGCGAACCAGCCGCCGTCGATCTTCACAATATCCGGTTGAAGCAGGCTCATCCGCTCCGCGGTCGAGTGGCCGGTGCCGAAATCGTCGATGGCGATGCGGATGCCGTGGCGCCGCATCTCGCGCACCAGCGGAGCCAGCACATTATCGTCGGCCGCCTGTTCGGTGATCTCGCAGACCAGCATGGCGGCATGCAGGTCGAGATCGCCGAGATGCCGCGTCATCAGCCGGATCTCGGCCAGCGCCCGCCCGAGATGATCGTTGATCATCGGGTTGTAATTGAAGAACAGGTCGAGCCCGTCGGCGCCGATGTTGCGGAAGTTTTTCAGATGCAGCATCCGGCACATCGTCTCGACAAACAGGCGGTCGCCCGGCGCAACACTGTCGAAGAACATGGCCGGTGCAACCGGCATGGAAGCGCGCTGCGGTTCGATCAGCGCCTCGACGGCAACCGCGGCCAACGCGCCGCCGCGTGGCGCAAAGATCGGCTGGTAGGCGCTCTTCAGCCGGAACGCGCCGTAGACGCCGTATTCGATGCCGACCTCGTCGGCAAAGATCGCTTCGCCGATATCGCGACGCCTCTCGCGCTGCCCGGTCATGGCCCGGTCCTGCGCCCGAACACCCTGCCCGGCCGCGCCGGAGGCGCTGCAGTCGGGCCGGCAGGCGTCTTGCCAGGCTCGGCCGCCGCGACAGACGGCTGCGTATCCTTGCCGAAAGCGCGAAAGCTGGTCGGCGCCAGTTCCGGCTTTGCCAGCACGAAGCCCTGCACCATCGATGCGCCGGATTTCTCGGCCAATTCAAGCTGCCAGCCTTCCTCGATGCCTTCGAACACCGTGCGGATGCCCTGTAGTTCGAAGTTCGTCACCATGGCAGTCAGCAGGGCAAAGCCGGCGCCGGATTCCATGAGCTGCGTGATCCAGTGCGCATCGAATTTGACGATGTCGGGCTTGAGCTCCTTGATGCGGTTGATGTCGGATTCATCGGCGCCGTAATCGTCGACGGCAATGCGAAAGCCATTGGCCCGCAGCGCCTCGACAAAGCTGTAGAGCGTTTCCTGCGACGCCGACTTCTGCTCGGTCACCTCGCACACGATGCGGCGCGGATCGATCCCGGCTTCGTGCAGCACCAGCCGCATGTCGCGCAGCGCGTTATCGGCGATGGAGCGCTCGGTAAACACCGACGGATCGAAATTGACGAAGATCGAAGCCTCTTGCGGCAGGCAGGCGCCGGCATTGAGCAAATGCAGCGTGCGCGTCAGCGCCTCGATATGCAGGCGGTCGCCGGCCGGACAGGTGCGGAAGAAGTTCATCGGCGATTGCGGCTCGCCGTCACGAAACGGCCGGATCAGCCCCTCGAACGCTGCGATCGAGAGCTTGCCGTCCTTGAAGGCGAAGATCGGCTGAAAGGCGCTCTGCAGCGTGTAGGGACCCCAGACACCTGAAGCGGTGCCGTCATCGTGACGGATGATGTGGGCAAGCCCGGTGCTGCGCGACAAGGGTCCCTCGCTCCGCGAGACAGGCGAAATGGCTGGCGATCCTGCCGTCAAAGGTTTTAGCGGCCGTTGATGAATTTAGTCTTGCCGGGGATAAGCCGTCGATTGCAGAGCCCGCAACTCAGAGTGAAACCGTCATGCACGCGCTCCAAAAAGGCATCTTCACAGGTCCTTGAGCCCTGGCTCATCCGACAATGCTTGCACTTGCCGAGTCGATGCGACATGAGAAGCGCCGCAGCTGTTTGCGGTTGCGCCGACCCCTCTGGAGATATCTGGTCATGGCCTTTCTTGCCGACGCCCTTGCCCGCGTAAAGCCTTCCGCCACCATCGCGGTGACGCAGAAAGCCCGCGAGCTGAAAAATGCCGGCCGCGACATTATCGGCCTCGGCGCTGGCGAACCGGATTTCGACACGCCCGACAACATCAAGAATGCGGCGATCGAGGCGATCCGCCGCGGCGAGACCAAATACCCGCCGGTTTCGGGCATCGCGCCGCTGCGAGAGGCGATCGCGAAAAAATTCAAGCGCGAGAACAATCTCGACTACAAGCCCGAGCAGACCATTGTCGGCACCGGCGGCAAGCAGATCCTGTTCAACGCCTTCATGGCGACGCTGAACCCAGGCGACGAGGTCATCATCCCCCGCCCCTATTGGGTCAGCTATCCCGAAATGGTGGCGATCTGCGGCGGCACCTCGGTGTTCGCCGATACTTCGATCGACAATGGTTTCAAGCTGACTCCCGCCGTGCTGGAAAAGGCGATCACGCCGAAGACCAAATGGCTGTTGATGAACTCGCCGTCGAACCCGTCCGGCGCCGCATACACGGAAGCCGAGCTGCGCGCGCTGGCCGACGTGCTCTTGAAGCATCCGCATGTCTGGACACTGACCGACGACATGTACGAACACCTGACCTATGGCGACTTCGTCTTCAGGACGATCGCCGAGGTCGAGCCGAAACTCTACGAGCGCACGCTGACCATGAACGGCGTCTCGAAAGCCTACGCCATGACCGGCTGGCGCATCGGCTATGCCGCGGGTCCCGTCCAGCTGATCAAGGCGATGGACATGATCCAGGGCCAGCAGACCTCGGGCGCCTGCACCATCGCGCAATGGGCCTCGGTCGAGGCGCTCAACGGCCCGCAGGATTTCGTCGCCAGGAACAAGGCGATCTTTCAGGGCCGTCGCGACCTCGTCGTGTCGATGCTCAACCAGGCGCGCGGCATAACCTGCCCGTCGCCGGAAGGCGCCTTCTATGTCTACCCGTCCTGTGCCCAGCTGATTGGCAAGAAGACCAAAGCCGGCAAGATAATCGACACCGACGAGACTTTCTGCTCCGAATTGCTCGAAGGCGAGGGTGTCGCAGTGGTGTTCGGCTCGGCCTTCGGCCTCGGCCCCAACTTCCGGATCTCCTACGCCACGTCGGAGACGCTGCTGGAGGAAGCCTGCACCCGCATCCAGCGGTTCACGGCATCGCTGACCTGAACTGGCGGCACCGAGACATGAAACCCGGCTTCGAGCCGGGTTTTTGTCAGGAGCAGACCTCAGCCGCCATACTGCTCGCTGGTGACCGCTTCCATCCAATCTGCGTGGACGCCGTCCAGCGCTTCCTGCATGGCGACGTGGGTCATTGTCGTCTTTGGACCCGCGCCGTGCCAGTGCTTCTCGCCCGGCTCGAACGAGATCACGTCGCCCGCCTTGATCTGCTGGATCGGCCCGCCCCATGTCTGCGCAAGGCCGGCGCCCGACGTGACATAGAGCGTTTGGCCGAGCGGATGCGTGTGCCAGTGGGTACGCGCGCCAGGCTCGAAGCTGACCAGCGTGGCCCGCAGCCGCGCCGGCGCTTCCTTCTCGATGATGGGCGTCTGCAGCACGCGGCCAGTGAAATACTTCTCCGGTGCGATGAGGGTCGGCACGCTGCCGCAGGCAATGATCTTCATCTCTGGTGACCCCTAAGTTTGGCAGAACCTACCCTGCCCCGGTGCCGGCTACCACCCCAGCCGGGGCCAGAACAGGCCGGCACGTACGCGATAGTCCGCGTAGGCTCCGGCCAGCGGCGTGCGCGAAAATTTCTTCTCTTCGTCCAGCGCCGCAAACACATAGAGGATAGCGATCCCGGCGACCGGCACCACCGCCCAGACCGACCAGATCGCGATCCCCCACCCGATCCAGAAGACGATGTAGGACGTATAGAAGGGGTGGCGGACATGGCCGTAGGGGCCGTCGGTCAGCAGGCTGTGCGGATCGTCGGGTGCGAAGGCGAAGCGCAACCGCGCCTTGCGCGACGTGACAATCGCCCACCAGAACAGGGCAGAGCTCGCCAGTTCGACGGCAAGTCCGGTGAGCTTTGCCGAACCCGGCTGCGATTGGATCCAAAGGATGGCGAGAAAGAACAGCGCCGTGGCGATGACCGCCGCCGAAATCACCATGGCGCCTGGAGACATCGCCTGCGATTGGAAATGCGCCCGCATCGACCAGACATACTGGCCAAGCGTCGCGATGCTGCAGATCGAGACAAGAAGATCGAGGACTGGTTCCATTGTCGGGATTCCGCGGGTGGTTGCCATGGAGCCGGAGGTTCGTGCCGGCTATCTCTTTAGAAATCGTTTCTTAACCACATGTTTAAAGAACATATAGAGCCAGCGATGCGATGTTGGCGGTCAGGCAAATCTCAAGGTCTAATCCAGCATGAGCATCACTCACCGCACCATCCGCACGCCGCAGGCCGACTTGCGCCTCAGCCAGTCGTCTGGGTCCGGCATGCCCATCGTCATGATCCATGGCTCGGGCAGTTCGCGCGCCGTGTTTGCCCGTCAGTTCGATAGCCCGCTTGCCGACGCCCATCGGCTGATCGCCTTCGACCTTCCCGGCCACGGCGAGTCCTCCGATGCCCGCGACCCGGCGACCGCCTATACGATTACCGGCCTTGCCCAGACCACAGCCCGGCTTCTCGACGCTTTGGGCATCGGCCACGCCATCATCTTCGGCTGGTCGCTCGGCGGCCATGTGGCGGTCGAACTGGCCAGCTTTCACCATGCGGTCAGCGGCCTGGTGCTGACCGGAGCGCCGCCGGTGTCGCGGGGGCCGCTTGGCATGCTGCGCGGCTTTCACGCCAACTGGGACATGCTGCTCGCCTCCAAGAAGGTCTACTCCGAACGCGACATCGAGCGTTTTGAGGCTCTGTGCTACGGCGACACCGCCAGTCCGTCTTTCCGCGAAGCCATCAGGCGCACCGACGGCCGGCTTCGCGCCGGCGTGGCGCGCTCCATGTTTGCGGGCAAGGGCGCCGACCAGAAACAGGTGGTCGAGCACGCCCCGTTCCCGGTTGCGGTGATCAATGGAGAGCATGATCCGCTGGTGCGGCTGAGTTACTTCGAGACGGTGGCCTATGGCTCGCTGTGGGAACAATGCCATGTCATACCAGGCGCCGGCCATGCGCCCTTCTGGGAACGTCCGGACCTGTTCAACCCGTTGCTGTCGCGCTACGCCGAGATGGTGGTGAAGCAGAGTGCAGCCGCCACGCCCACGCGCCGCACTCAGGCAAGCTGAAATCGCCCGACGGTTCTGATCCCCGGGTCTTGCCTCGGCCGCCTGACGGCGGCGCGATTTCTATTTTCCTTGCCCTGCCGGCTAACCCGTGGGACGATGGGCTTGGGCAGGTGGCTAAGAGAAACAACCCCGCCCCGCGACGGTCGAACAGGCCGGCCGCCGCTCACGACAGGGTGCGATCGGCGCAAAACCGTTTCCACTTTTGCTGATCGCACTCCAAGGGCCAAGCCTGAGTGGAGGTCAGCCATGGGTACTCGCGCCGGAGGACGACGCACGGGACCGAAATGCATTGCCATAGTCGGTCCCTTTGCAAGCGGTAAGACGACACTTCTCGAAGCCATCCTCGCCCGTACGGGCGCCATCCCCCGCCAAAATCCCGTTTCATCGGGAAGCACCGTTTCCGATCATTCGCCCGAGGCGCGGGCGCACGCCATGAGCGTCGAGGCGACCTTTGCCACCACCGAATTCATGGGCGAGCAGATCACCTTCGTCGACTGTCCCGGATCGATCGAATTCTCCTTCGAGGCCGAGCCGGTGCTGGCAGCCTGCGATCTCGCGGTGGTCGTCGCCGAGGCCGACGAGAAGAAGATCCCAGCCTTGCAGCTCATCATGCGCAAGCTCGACGATCTCGGCGTGCCGCGCATCCTGTTCCTCAACAAGGTCGACAAGGCAATCGCCGGCGTACGCGATACGCTGAAGATGCTGCAGCCGGCGAGCGCGGCGCCGCTGTTGCTGCGCCAGATTCCGCTGCGCAAGGACAATGTGGTGATCGGTTCCATCGACCTGGCGCTAGAGCGCGCCTACATCTACCGCGAATATGCCGAAAGCCAGGTTGCCGAAATTCCAACTGACGACAAGGCGCGCGAACTGGAGGCTCGCTTCTCCATGCTGGAGACGCTTGCCGACCATGACGACCAGTTGATGGAGCAGTTGCTGGAGGAGATCGAGCCGCCGAAAGACGCGGTCTTCGACGATCTGTCCGCCGACCTGCGCGCCGGCGCCATAACGCCGGTGCTTATCGGCACCGCCGAAAAAGGCAACGGCGTGCTGCGCCTTTTGAAGGCGATCCGCCATGACGCACCGGATGTCGAGGCGACGCGCAAACGGCTCGGCGTCCTCGACGGCAATCACACCGTGGTCCAGGTGATGAAGACCATCCACACCGCGCATGGCGGCAAGCTGTCCGTGTCGCGCGTACTCTCCGGCCAGATCGCCGATGCAGCCGAACTC
This sequence comes from Mesorhizobium sp. L103C131B0, assembly GCF_000502275.1. Classification (NCBI taxonomy): domain Bacteria; kingdom Pseudomonadati; phylum Pseudomonadota; class Alphaproteobacteria; order Hyphomicrobiales; family Phyllobacteriaceae; genus Mesorhizobium; species Mesorhizobium sp. L103C131B0. The sequence continues at coordinate 107,206 of NZ_AYXC01000001.1, forward strand.
TATTTGTCGAATGGCGAGACGGCGAAGGTCTCCGGCATCTACAAGATGCTCGGCAAGGACCAGTCCAAGCTCACCGCTGCCAAGGCNGACGGCGAAGGTCTCCGGCATCTACAAGATGCTCGGCAAGGACCAGTCCAAGCTCACCGCTGCCAAGGCCGGCGACACGGTGGCGTTGGGCAAGCTGGACGAGGTCAAGACCGGCCAGACGTTGAGTTCCACGAAGGGCGGTATCAAGCCGCTGGTCACGCTTACGCCGCCGCAGCCGGTCTTTGCCTTTGCGCTACGGCCGAAGGAGCGCAAGGACGAGGTCAAAATGTCGGCGGCCATCCAGCGCCTGGCCGAGGAAGATCCCTCGCTCACCTTGCGCCACAACCAGGACTCGGCCGAGACCGTGCTGTCCGGCCATGGCGAGATGCATCTGCGGGTCGTGCGCGAGCGGCTGGAAGGCAAGAATCAGATTCCGGTCGAAGGCCATGCGCCTGCCGTCCCCTATCGCGAGACGATCCGAAAGACGGTGCAGCAGCGCGGCCGCCACAAGAAGCAGTCCGGCGGCCATGGCCAGTTCGGCGATGTGGTGATCGAGATCAAGCCGCTGCCGCGCGGCTCCGGCTTTCAGTTCTCGGACACCATCACCGGCGGCGTCGTGCCCAAGACCTACATCCAGTCGGTCGAAACCGGCGTGCGCGATTATCTGAAATCCGGCCCGCTCGGCTTCCCTGTCGTCGATGTCGCCGTCAACCTCTCCGACGGCTCCTACCACGCCGTCGATTCCTCCGACATGGCTTTCCAGATGGCGGCCAAGCTGGCCATGAAGGAAGGCATGGCGGCCTGCTCGCCGGTGCTGCTCGAGCCGGTCATGAAGGTCGAGATCGTCACGCCGTCCGAAGCCACTTCGAAGATCATCGCGCTGATCCCGCAACGGCGCGGCCAGATCCTTGGCTACGACGCGCGGCCTGACTGGCCGGGATGGGATGTCGTGGAGGCGACCATGCCGCAGGCCGAGATCGGCGACCTGATCATCGAACTGCGCTCGGCGACCTCCGGCGTCGCCAGCTATCGTTGCGCCTTCGATCACATGGCCGAGCTGACCGGTCGGTTGGCCGACGAGGCGATGAACGCCAACGGCAAGGCTGCCTGACAGGCCGAAGGATGATCCGCACAAAAAACGGCGCCCGGATGACCCGGACGCCGCTCTTATTGCGGACCGTCTTCTTGGGAGGAAAACGGCAGGTCCGCCGCACGTATCCGCCGCGCCATGCGGCACTGACAGACGAATAGGTTCGGACGCGGTAGCCGCCTGAGCCCGGATCTTCCGAGTGATGCCCCCATCTCCCGGTCGAACCACACCGCGTCCTATGATCTGCTTAAACGATGAATCGCGCCTGCGGCATGTTACCTGAGGTTACATGTCACTGTTACGCGGCGATTTTGCTCGATTTTTCGCTGGCTACGGCAGGCCCGGAAACAAAAAAGCCGGATCAATGAAGATCCGGCTGAGTTTGATTGGAAGTGCCTGTTAAGGCTAACCTCCAGAGGGGAACACTCGAGGGCGCTAATGGGAGGAGAACGCGCCCAGGAGATGATCTATATATGTGCTGTTCATGCCCAAGAAACAAGCATCTATTTTGCAACACACGCATGCAAAAAGGTACAGGCTGTGGTCTAACCCATGTCTAGGGGCCATAGGACCACGAAAAGTTGCCAAATGAATGGCGCGACCGTGCGGTTGCCTTCGCAGAACCGCAAGTCGGGCTGATTCTCGCGCTCGCGGGCAAAAAGCCGAATGACGTTGAATCGGGCAGCAGGCGTTTATTTTTGCGGCAGCGGGATGGGAAGGGTCGGCCGGAAGAAGGGAGACCTGACATGCGGACACCCCAGGCGATCGCCGGCAGCGCGGTCTTCTTCATCGCCGCACCTTGTGTCGTGGCCGGGCTGGTGCCCTGGCTGCTGACGGACCGCTACCGTCTGCCGCTGTCGACGGTGCCCGGCTTCGTGCCGGCTGGCTCCATCCTAATCGTCGCGGCCATCGCCCTGCTCGTCCATTCCTTTGCCCGCTTCGCGCTCGAAGGCATGGGCACGCCGGCGCCTGTAGCACCCACCGAGAGACTGGTGATCGGCGGCGTCTACCGCCATGTCCGCAACCCGATGTACGTCGCCGTGCTGTCGATCATCCTCGGCCAGGCGTTGCTGTTTTCAAGCTGGAGCGTCGCTGCCTATGCCGCCATCGGCGCGATCGTCATGGGCTCTTTCGTCAGGTTCTATGAGGAGCCGACTCTCGCCCGCCGCTACGGTGGCGAATACGAGACCTACCGCCGCAATGTTCCCGGCTGGCTGCCACGGCTGACGCCTTGGCGGGGGTGACCAGCACCTCCCAAGGGCATGTTTAAAATGACCAGCTGCGCGCTTTGGCGATGATGAAGTCGCGGAAGACGTGCAGCTTGGCCTGGTTCTTCATTGCATCGGGATAGGCGAAATAGGTGTCGAAGGACGGCACCTCGGTCTCCGGCAAAAGCTGCACCAAATCCGATTCCTTGGAGATCACGTAGTCGGGCAGCATGGCGATGCCGGCGCCGCCCTGCACGGCGCGCTTGATCGACAAGATGTCGTTGATCTGCAGCGTCGGCACCCTTTGCCCACCGTCGAAATCGCCGATCGTTTCCAGCCAGTTCAGCTCCGACAGATGCGACGGCACCGGCACACCGAAAGTGACGATGCGATGGTTCTTCAGATCGGCGACCGAGGTCGGCTTGCCGTGCTTGCCGACATAGGACGGCGAGGCATAGAGGTGGAAATGCACGGTGAACAGGCGGCGCTGGATAAGGTCGGGCTGCTGCGGCTGGCGCAGCCGTATCGCGCAGTCGGCCTGGCGCATGGTGAGGTCGAGTTCCTCATTGGCCAGGATCAGCTGCAGGCTGATTTCCGGATAGAGCTCGATGAATTCCTGCACCCGCTCGGTCAGCCAGCCGGCGCCGAGCCCGACCGTGGTCGTTACCCTCAGCACGCCTGAGGGACGGTCCTTGGCCTCGGTCAGCTTCGACTTGATGGTCTCCAGCTTCATCAGCACGTCATGCGCCGTGCGGAACAGCATTTCGCCCTGCTCGGTCAGCACCAGGCCGCGGGCATGGCGATTGAACAGCGGCACCCCGACATCATGTTCGAGCGCGCTGACCTGGCGTGAAATCGCCGATTGCGACAGGTGCAAAGTCTCGGCGGCATGGGTAAACGACCCAGCCTCCGCCGCTGCGTGAAACACGCGAAGCTTGTCCCAGTCCAACGCCATTGAGTTCCCCTCGTTCTGTTTTTGGCGTCTGAATGAAAAATCAGGCTTTTGAACGGCTTGCGACGCCGTCTTGATAGATTTTATTCCGCCGCTTCGCGGTGCACCTCGATGCCGGCCAGGTATTTTTCCGCCTCGAGCGCGGCCATGCAGCCGAGCCCGGCGGCGGTCACCGCCTGACGGTAGATATCGTCGGTCACGTCACCGGCGGCGAACACGCCGGGCACATCGGTGCGGGTCGAATTCGGCGCCGTCCACAGATAGCCGTTCGGCTTCTGCTTCAGCTTGCCGACAAACAATTCCACCGCCGGCGCATGGCCGATCGCCACGAACACGCCGTCCACCTGGAGATGGCTGACCTCGCCGGTCATCGCATTTCTGAGCTTCAGCCCTTCGACCGAAGGCGGCAGCGGCGTCTTGCCGGGCCGGCCGGTGATCTCGTCGACGATCGTGTCCCAGATGACTCGGACATTGTCCTTTTTCAACAGCCGCTCACGCAGGATGCGCTCGGCGCGGAAATCGTTGCGCCGGTGGATGACGGTCACGCTCTTCGCCAGATTGGAGAGATAGAGCGCCTCCTCCACCGCCGAATTGCCGCCGCCGATGACAGCGACATCCTTGCCGCGATAGAAAAAACCATCGCAGGTGGCGCAGGCCGACACGCCGAAGCCCATGAAGGTTTGTTCGGTGGGGATGCCCAGCCACTTCGCCTGCGCACCGGTGGCGATGATCAGCGCATCGGCCGTGTAGGTGGTGCCGGAATCGCCCGTGGCGCGGAACGGCCGCACATTGAGGTCGACCTCGGTGATGATGTCGTTGACGATGTCAGTGCCGACATGCTCGGCCTGCTTCAGCATCTGCTCCATCAGCCACGGGCCCTGGATCGGATCGGCGAAGCCCGGATAGTTTTCGACATCGGTGGTGATCATCAGCTGGCCGCCCTGCTGCAGGCCGGCGACGAGCATCGGCTTCAGCATGGCGCGCGCGGCGTAGACCGCCGCCGTATAGCCGGCCGGGCCGGAACCGATGATAAGGACAGGCGCGTGCTTGGTGGTCATCTAAAGCCTCTGCGGGGCGGACAATCGAGTGTGCCTTGGAAAAAGACGTGAAACGGTGCTGGTAATGTAAGGGTTGCCAACCACACCAGCAAGACGATCAGGCCGTCGTCCCCGGAAAGCTTCGGCCCACAGGCTTATTCGCGCAATGGCCGCTTCCGTTACGGTCGCAAAATCGCCCGACCAAGGGCTGGCATCGCCACAAAAGTCGTTTAAGGACGAGATCGCGAAAGATTCTTGCGCTAAGCCGAGACCGCCATGCCCCTGAAAGCCGACCTCGACGCCATCGACTGGAAGATTCTGCGCGAGCTTCAGGCCGACGGGCGCATGACCAATGTCGAACTGTCGAGCCGCGTCGGCATTTCCGCGCCGCCCTGCCTGCGCCGTGTCCGGCGGCTGGAGGAAACCGGCATCATCAAAGGCTATCGCGCCTTGCTCAACGCGCCGGCGCTCGGCATGGATGTCGTCGCCTTCTGCCTGATCGGCCTGCATCACCAGGCCGACGCGGAGCTCAAAGCTTTCGCCGAGCGCACTCGCGGCTGGCCGATCGTGCGCGACGCCTGGATGGTCTCGGGCGAATCCGACTTCCTGCTGCATTGCGTGGCGAGCGATCTCGGCACGTTCCAGACCTTCGTCATTGAAGAACTGGCCTCGGCCCCCAATGTCGACACGGTGCGCACCGCGCTGACCATCCGCCGCGTCAAGGACGAAGGGCTGGTGGCGTTCAGCGCCTCATAAGCGAGATTAACTTCGAAAAAGCATGTGCGACGCCGACCAAGACATACCCCAACAGACACACTGCTACCTCTCCGACAACTGGCAAAAGAATGAAGCCGTCGCCAGGGCCGGGGCTCTCACCAGGGGACATCTCCGGCAAAGCTAAAAAGCCTAGCAAAATAGGTGAGCAGCAAGCCAGACGAATGTGATGACATGCGGCAACCATTTGAGACGGAAAATGTTTGTTGACGCGAGAAACGCCGCGCCGATCACAATTATGTTGACGACGAATATGAGCCAGAAAGCGAATTCTGGCGCCGAAATCGTAGGGTATTCCGGGTCAGATTGCGTGAACATGAGCGGCCAAGGTTGAATATGCCATCCGGTTTCAGCTACGGAATCGGGAGTACTTTGACCCACCCTGCCAAGGGCAGGATCTGCTACCTGCGCTCCACCGTGAGAACAACAGGCAATCCCCAGGGCACATCTAGCGGTGCTTGAAGCAGTGAGACGTCGCCATCTGCGACCTGGGCTTCCCACTTGGCATAGTGTTTCAACCGGTAGTTCCCGGAGCGGACGCTGAGGCAGGCAACAGGCCCGCCATCGAGGTTTAGCGCCGTCTTGAGATCGAGGTCGGTCTGCAACAGGAAGTTTGCTAGCCGGTCCAGCGAGAAGAAAGCGTCCTTGGTCGAACCGACGATGATCCAGCCCTGACGATCTTCCGCGATAAAGGTGCGGTTGGCCAACCAGTTGCTCTTGGCGCGTACATTGTTGCGGCCGTCCTCACCGACAAGCAATGGATAGGAAACCATAGCGTTTTCGGCATTCTCCGTGACTGCGCGCCAGTCACGTGAATTGAGATCGACCACATGCGTGCCGGAGGCATTCACGAACCAGGCGCCGGCCTTCGCATCGTATTCATCCGGCCCGAGCCTCGCACCCATGCTGACAAAGGGCGTGTCGGCTTCGCCCTTCAGTCCGAAATAACTGCCATTGACGATCAGAACGGTGCCGCCTGTGCCTTGTGGATTGAGTGCCGCTTCCCACTGGTCGATGTCCTTGGCACCACTGGGCTCGTTACGGGCAACGAAACGGAATTTGGCTGGATCGAAACGGTTGAGATAGAGCCGGTCAATTTCACGGTCGCCCGCCATGACGGGGATTTCTCTGACCTGAAATCCAGGCTCGGTTTCATTCCATGAGCTGGCTCCAGCGGTCACATCAGGAATTTCCGATTTCAACGCAAGCTGCATGGCAGGCGAGAGACGCGCATCGTCGGGTGCAACGGCGATCCAGTAGCTTCCGCCGCGGCGAAGAAGTGCATTGAGCCCATACACGCCGTGTTTTTGCCAGACATACCCTATGGCTGACAGCACAACCAATGCCGATAAGACAACGGCAACAGAGATTGCTTTCTTCAATGAATTCCCCTCGTTCTTCGATGGAATGACATCTGCAAATTTCTTGCTTGAATGATGTCTGATCTCTGCAGTTTTTCCGCAAAAGAGCGTGGTGCTTTCCTGGGGAATAGCGTCAAAGCAAAGAAATGGATCGGCTCGCCGTTTCTGCGAAACGGTGAAACGCTCAAGCTAACCCATTGAGATTGCGTCGCAACAGATCCGGAAAGCTAAATCAGTCTCGATCCGAGCGACTCGACAGCCCTCAAAAGCCCTTCCAGATCATCGGGGTTGCGCAGCGGCAGAACCTCGAAGCCCGGCTCATTACTTCCCTCGCCATCCACCAGCCAGCCGCGCGGCAGGCCGGCACGTTGTCCGGCCTGCATATCCGCGGGATTGTCGCCGACGATCAGCGAGCGTTTGAGATCGAGGCCGAGGCGCTGCCGGGACTGTAGCAGCATGCCCGGATTGGGCTTGCGCATCGGATGGTCGGCGACCGCCAGCGGACCGCTGCCCGCCTCGTGGTACGCACAGGCCAGAACCATGTCGACGAAGGCATCGCCGGCGGCAAGCAGCTTGAGAACCCGGCCGTTGACCGCGGCAAATTCCTTCCAGCCGAAATAGCCGCGCGCGACGCCTGACTGGTTGGTGACGATGACCACCGGGATGTTGCCCCGGTTGGCGGCGGCGATGACCGGCACGATGCTGTCGCGCAGCGCCATTTTGGCTGGATCGTCGGGATAGCCGGTGTCGACATTGATGGTGCCGTCGCGGTCGAGGAACAGCGCCGGCGCGTTGGCTGGAAACACCCGCGAACCTACCCGCTCAACCCACAGGCCGGGCTCAGCCAGCGGGTATGGACCGTAGGCCCCGGTGTCAGCCATTCGACAGACGGTCTTCCACCATCTCGCAGAGATAGTGGTAGAGGCAGAGATGTCCCTGCTGGATGATCGGCGTCGAGGTCGAGGGCACGTTGAGCAGTATGTCGGTGAGCGGCTTGAGTTTGCCACCGCTGTCGCCGGTGAGGCTGACCACCGTCATGCCCATCATCCGAGCCTGTTCGGCGGCAGCCAGAATGCTCGGCGAATTGCCGCTGGTCGAGATGGCAAGCAGCACGCCGCCGGGCGCGCCATGCGCCTCGACCTGGCGCGAAAACACGGTGTCGAAGCCATAGTCATTGCCCCAGGCGGTCAGCATGCCCGCGTTGGCCGGCAGCGCAATCACATTGTAGGCCTTGCGCTCCTTAAGGAAGCGGCCGACCAGTTCGGTGGCAATGTGGATGGCGTCGCTGGCCGAGCCGCCATTGCCGCAGACCAGCAGCGCCTTGCCCGAGGAAAGCGCGGCGACGACCGCACTCACAGCACGTTCCATCTCGGCGGTCAGGTCACGCTCGACTGTCGCGGTGATCGCGGCCGCCGAGCGGACCAGATAGTCATTCAGTCCGGACATGAAATCCCTCAGTTGGTACCGCCGCCGGCGCGCAATTTGCCGATCGTGCCGGTGGTGCTCTTGCCGGCGACAAGGTCGACCAGGACGACGCGCCCGCCCGCCTTCTGCACCACATCGGCGCCGACAACGGTTTCGACCGTGTAGTCGGCGCCCTTGACCAGAATGTCGGGCAGAAGCGCCTCGATCAGCGCCAGCGGCGTATCCTCTTCGAACACCACGACCGCATCGACCGAGGCCAGGGCGGCGAGCACGCAGGCACGATCATGCTGATCGTTGACGGGGCGCCCGGCGCCTTTCAGCCGACGCACCGAGGCATCGCTGTTGAGGCCGAGCACCAGCCGGTCGCACTGGCTGCGCGCCGCGTGGAGAAGACTGACATGGCCGGCATGCAATATATCGAAGCAGCCATTGGTGAAGCCGACGCTCAGGCCCTCGTCCTTCCACGCCGCCACCATGCGCGCGGCCGATGCGGCATCGAGGATGGCGTCCTTATGGGCGGTGGGGCCGTGCGAGCGGAACAGCGCGCCGGTGAGTTCCTCCACGGTCAGCCGCGCGGTGCCGCGTTTGCCCACCACCACACCGCCGGCGGCATTGGCGATGGAGGCGGCCATGACGCGATCGGCGCCCGCGGCCAGAGCCAGCGCGAAGCTCGCGATTACCGTATCGCCGGCGCCCGAAACGTCGAACACTTCGCGCGCCTGGGTGGCGATGTGGCGCGCCTCATCCGCGCCGACGACGCTCATGCCCTTTTCGCTGCGGGTGGCGACGACGAAGTCGAAGCCATGTGCCGAAATCAGCTGGCGTGCCGCCGCGACGATCTCGTCGTCGGCGAAAACCGGGCGACCGACAGCTTCGCCAAGCTCCTTGCGGTTGGGCGTGATGGCGGTCGCGCCGGCATAGCGCGCATAGTCGCGGCCCTTGGGATCGACCAGCACCGGTTTTCCCGCCTCGCGGCAGATGGCGATCAGGTCGGCGGCGACGCCGTCGAGCAAGATGCCCTTGCCATAGTCGGACAGAATGACGATGTCGGCGCGCGTGAGTGCGGCGCGAAAATGCCGGACCAGGTCCGCCCGTTCCTTGTCGTCGAGCGGCTTGATCTCTTCCTCATCGAAGCGCAGCACCTGCTGATTGAGCGCGCTGAAGCGGCTCTTCGACGACGTCATGCGACCGCGCTCCTGCGCCATATCAGCCGTATCGGCGCCGAGTTCGCGCAGCATGCGCACCAGATTGTCGCCGGCCACATCGGTGCCGATCACCGATATGGGAATAGCGCTGGCACCCAGCGAGACGATGTTGGCGACAACGTTGCCTGCGCCGCCCATCGTCGAGGTCTCGCCGCGCCCGTGCAGCACCGGGATCGGCGCTTCCGGCGAGATGCGCTCGATGACGCCGTTGACGAAACGGTCGAGGATGAAGTCGCCGACCACCAGCACGGCAACGTCGCCAAAGCGGGCAATGGCGCGGTGCAAAGGTTCGGGCGAAGGCGGATTGTGCTTGATCATGTCACTGGCAATGCGAGGGAAAGGCCGACCTCAATCACGCTGAAAATTGTCAATTTACGGGCCGGATCGTTCATGGCGAAGCCGATATACCGCAAATCCGCGCAGCGCAACGTCAGGGCGGCCGTCAGCTCTTCTGCAACGCGACGTGGACGCCCAGTCCGACCAGCACCGCCCCGCCCGCCCGCTGCATGATGCGCTGCGCACGGCTGGAGCGCTTCAGCCGGGCGATCACCATGCCTGCCAGCAACACGCAGACAATATCTGCCGAAGAGAACATTAAATTGACGATGGTGCCCAGCACGACGAATTGCAGCCACACCGGGAACCCCGCCGAGGCATCGATGAACTGTGGCAGGAACGCCATGAAGAAGATCGCCGTCTTCGGATTGAGCACTTCGACGGTGATGCTCTCGAAAAATGCCCGGCGCGCCGATTTGCGCTCGATCGCCGGCAGCGCCGTGTCACCGTCCCCGCGCTTGCGGAACAAGGACACGCCAAGCCAGATCAGATAGAGCGCGCCGATGAGCTTGACCGCCATGTAGAGCGGCGGCACCGCATGGAAGAGCAGCGACAGCCCGGCGGCAGCCGCAAAGACATGGAAATAACCGCCAAGATGGATGCCAAGTGCCGCCGTCAGCCCCGACCAGCGCCCGCGCGCCATGGTCTGCGCGGCGGCATAGAGCATCGCCGGTCCTGGAATATAGGCAAAGATCGCCGTGGTGGCGAAAAACGCAATGAGCAGTTCGGTCGACGGCATTTTTTGTCCCCTAGCTTGCGGGCCTCGAATAAAGCGGGCCGCTTCGCGGTCTCACTGTGGCGTCGTGGTGCTTCATCGACAGTACGCTTGGCCTCCCTTATAAGGACCGGAATCGCAAGCAACCAGAGGCATTCATGATCATCGTCACGGGCGGGGCCGGCATGATCGGCTCCAACATCGTCGCCGCACTCAATGCCGAAGGCCATGATGACATCCTCGTCGTCGACGACCTCACCGACGGCCACAAGATCGCCAACCTGGCCGATTTGCAGATAGCCGACTATCTCGACAAGGACGAATTCTTGGCCACCTTGGAAGCCGGCGACCTAGTCCGCGTCGAGGCCGTCTTCCACCAGGGCGCCTGCTCGACCACCACGGAATGGAACGGCAAGTTCATGATGGACGTGAACTACGCCTTCTCAAAGCGCTTGCTGCATGGCTGTCTTTCGCTGCGCATACCGTTCCTCTATGCCTCCTCGGCTTCCGTCTACGGCGGCGGTTCGGAGTTTCGCGAGGACCCCGCACTTGAGCGGCCGCTCAACGTCTACGCCTATTCGAAGAAACTATTCGACGACTATGTCAGGCGCACTGTGTTCGACACCGATCATTCGCAGGTCGCCGGCCTGCGCTACTTCAACGTCTATGGCCCGCGCGAGGCGCACAAGGGCGCCATGGCCTCGGTCGCCTTCCATCTGTTCAATCAGGTCGGGCGCGGCGAAAACCCAAAGCTGTTCGGCGCCCATGACGGCTTCGGCCCCGGCGAACAAAGCCGCGACTTCATTCATGTCGGCGATGTCGCCGACGTCAATCTGTGGCTGTGGAAGCGCGGCTCGAGCGGCATCTTCAACTGCGGCACCGGCCGCGCCCAGCCGTTCCGCGCCATTGCCGAGACCGTGATCGATACGCTGGGCAAGGGCGAGATCGAGTTCATCGAATTCCCCGATCACCTCAAGGGCAGCTACCAGAGCTTTACCCAGGCTGATATGTCCCGCTTGCGCGCAGCCGGCTATAATGGGCAATTCCGCAGCGTGGAAACCGGCGTCAGAGACTATGTCGAATGGCTGAAAGCCCAACGATCCTCGTGATCGGCCCACGCTGGGTGGGCGATATGGTCATGGCGCAGTGCCTGTTTTCAGCGCTGAAGGACGTCCATCCCAACGCCGCCATCGACGTGCTGGCCCCGGCCTGGGCGGCCCCGCTGGTCAAGCGCATGCCCGAGATTCGCCAGCAGATCGATTTCCCGCTGCAACCGGGCGCGCTCGAATTCACCATTCGCCGCCGCTTCGGCCGCCTGCTGCGCGGCCGCTACGACATGGCCTACGTCCTGCCGGGCAGCTGGAAATCGGCGCTGATCCCGTTCTTTGCCCGCATCCCCCGCCGCTTCGGCAATCTCCGGGAAATGCGCTACGGCCTGCTGACCGACATCGTGCCGCTGCCCGATGCCGTCAAACGGCGCACCGCGCAGGCCTATTTTGGCCTCGCCCAAGGCGGACATTTCCGGCCGCCGCGGCTCACCGTCGACGCCGGCAATCAGAAAGATCTGCTCGCTCGCTTCGCAGTGCAGCCGGGAAAATTCGTCGCCATGATGCCCGGCGCCGAATTCGGTCCGGCCAAACGCTGGCCTAGCGAAAGCTATGCCGGCCTCGCCGGAGAGATGATGGCGAAAGGATTCAAGGTCGCGTTGTTCGGCTCGAAGAACGATCGCGACGTCACCGCCGAGATCGCAGCACTCGCGCCCGGTGTCGTCGATCTGGCAGGAAAGACGCGGCTGGAGGACGCCATCGACCTGATCGCCGCGGCCAGGCTGGCGGTGTCCAACGACAGCGGGCTGATGCATGTCGCGGCCGCCGTCGGCACGCCGGTCGTTGCCGTCTACGGTTCGACCTCGCCGGAAAACACGCCGCCCTTGGCTGAACAGCGCGAACTGATCTGGTTGCATCTGTCCTGTTCGCCCTGCCACCGGAAGGTCTGTCCGCTCGGCCACCTCAACTGCCTGAAGACGCTGGACGTTGCCCGAGTGGCAGCGGCGGCGGACAGGTTGCTGGAACTCCCGGCCGCCGCATGAAGGTGTTGATCGTCAAGACCTCCTCGATGGGCGACGTCATCCACACCTTCCCCGCCGTCGAAGATGCACGCCGCAAACGCCCCGATATCGCCTTCGACTGGTGCGTCGAAGAAGCCTTTGCCGGCATCGTCGCGCTGCATCCGGCGATAGCAAAGATCCATACCGTCGCCATCCGGCGCTGGCGCAAGCATCTGTTCAACGCCGGCACATGGCGGGAGGCGACAAGCTTGCGCCGCGCTCTGCAAGCAGGCGAGTACGACCTCGTCATCGATGCGCAGGGGCTGCTGAAATCGGCCCTGGTGGCGAAACAGGCAGCGGCACCAATCGCAGGTTTCGACCGCGCGAGCGCGCGGGAGCCCTCGGCAACGTTGTTTTACCAGCGCAAATACGCCGTGCCGCGCAACCTGCACGCCATCGAACGCACGCGCCGGCTGTTCGGGCTGGCGCTCGGCTACGAGCCCGACCTTTCGACCCTGGCATCCGGGATTGTGCCGCCTCCGGGCCGCCTGGCCGGCATCGACGGCAAGACGGCCTTCCTGCTGCACGGCACCAGCCGCGAAGACAAGAAATGGCCCGCCGAAGACTGGATCGAAACCGCTCGCCTGCTGGTTGGTACCGGAATGACGCCGGTCACCACCTGGTCGAACGAGCGTGAGAAGGCGGTCGCCGAGGCAATCGCGAAAGCCGTGCCGTCAACGATCGTGGTGCCGAGATCGCCGCTGGCAGACATTGCCGCGATCCTTGGCCGCTCGACGCTGGTTATCGGCGCCGACACCGGTCTGACCCACCTCGCCAGCGCCTTCGGCCTGCCGACGGTCGCGGTGTTCCTGGCGACCGAGCCGGGTTTGACCGGCCCGCGCGGGCAATATGCCTCAACGTTGCTGGCCGCATCGGGGGAGCGCCTAACGCCGGCGAAGGTGGTGGCGGAAGCTAAGAAGCAACTGGCGCTCAAATCACGAGCACCAGCCTAGAGCCTTTCAGAAGTATCTGAGGTGCTAGATAAATTGCACCTGGACGATCTCATAACCCCTGGCGCCGCCAGGCGCGTTGACCTCGATGGCGTCGCCGACTTCCTTGCCGATCAGCGCGCGCGCGATCGGCGATGAGATCGAGATACGGCCCGATTTCACGTCCGCTTCCTGATCGCCGACAATCTGGTAGGTCTTCTTTTCCTCGGTGTCCTCGTCGACCAGCACCACCGTGGCGCCGAACTTGACCTTGTCGCCGCTAAGCTTGGTGACGTCGATCACCTCGGCCCGAGCAATATAGTCTTCCAGTTCGTTGACACGGCCCTCATTGAGGCTCTGCGCCTCTTTAGCGGCATGATACTCGGCATTTTCGGACAGGTCGCCATGCGAGCGCGCTTCGGAGATCGCCTCGATGATGCGCGGCCGCTCCTCCTGCTGGCGCCAACGCAGCTCTTCCTTCAATGACGCGAACCCCTCGCCTGTCATCGGGACCTTGTTCATGATGCCTGACCTTTCCTGCCGCCACCCCCGCATTTCGGGGAAAGCCTTGTCGATGGGTATAAAAAGAAAACGGGTCCGGCAGCCTCGGGCTAACGGAACCGTTTCACCGCAATTTTCCCCAATATAGCGATCCTCGCGCGTTTTTCACGCTGAAAAAGCAGGCTTTTTGAAAAATCATGAGCCGATTGTCCAATTGTCGTTACGGCACGTGCAGCGTGTTGCAGTTGCGACAACAAAAAACCGACTGCGATTGCTCGCAGCCGGCCCAGAGAAGCCGTTGGGGTGGGGTCAGCTTCTCATGAAATGGTAGATCTGTTCGGCCAGCATGCCGTATTCGCGGGAACCTTTGCCGGTCCGCTTCTCGATCTCGGCCAGCTGCGCCTGGGCGCCGGCCAGGTCGCCGATCTGCAGATGGGCCTCGCCGAGATATTCGCGCACCAGCGTGTAATCCGGGTTGATGCGCAGCGCTTCCTCGTAATAGCCGAGGCCGACGGTGACACGGCCGGAATGGCGATGCGAATAGCCGAGATAGTTGAGGATGCGCGGATCCTGCTTGTTGGCGGCAAGGCTGAGCACGGCGATCGCCTCATCATAACGCCCGGCCATGGCCAGGTCGTGACCAGCATCGTAGATGTTGTCGTCGTCCAGCATGCCGTACTTCGGCGCGACGCATTTCTGCTTTTTCTTGTCCCAGACCTGCCCCTTCTTGCACTGGGTGGTGGTCTCGGTACCACCGCCACCGCCGCCGGCCGCAAACACCGGAACCGCAAAGAACTGCAGCGCGACAAGCGCCGCAGCCGCCTGGATCAACACTCTTTTATGCATCGAAGCCTCCTTGAGGGATAATGACGATCTTGAGGGAAAATGACGATAATGAAAAGCTAACGCCGGGATGCAGACTTTTCATCCCGGAAACCCGCAGCCGCCGAAACTATTTGTGCGGCCGTGCCTAACCTGAATTCGGTCAAAGGCGGGAGCCAGGGATCAGAACATGACGTGACGCGCGCTGCAAATCCGCTATCATTCGGGAAATGATCAGCGGGGGTGCCCGAGAGTGCAACAGCGCCGTGAGCGGGAATGGGAGCTATCGATCGGCCCGGACACCGTGCGCCTGTTCATTCTCAAGGCAAAGGGACTGAGTGCTGCCGTCAACGAAGACTATGCCGACGGTGCCGAGCATGAGGTCGAGCTCGATGGTGAATCACATGCCAATCACCACCATGACGGTCTGGCGGAGGAAAGCGCGGAAGACCTCACCGAGGAAGAGGGCCGCAGGCAACCTCCGGGCGCTCGCGCCGTTGAGGACGATGGGGTCTGTTGTACTTTCCCGAACATGCAGGGTTGCACTGGTCATGGTCGTCACGGCTCTGCTGCTGACGCCCCTGCTGACGCAAGCCGACGCCAAACAGCGCAAGAAGCATTACACGCCGCTGTCACAGCGGTTGGAGCAGCTGTTTTCACCGCGGGTCGACTCGCATCCTAAGCCGCGCAGCAAGCACCGCCAGAAGCCCAGTCCAAAGCGGCACATCACGCCAAAGCAGGTGGAACAAAAGACCCCGGATAAAAAGCCCTCGCCCGCCGATGTTCCGGTGCAGCCCTCGCGCGTTGTCCCGCTGCCCGAGGCGCGTCCTTCAGAGGCGCCGAAGACCGGCGCAGCACCGATCGAAAAGCAAAAGGCCGAAGGTCCGAACCCCCTTGGCGCGCCCAAACGGTCCAATGACGATCGATTCAACGAAGAAAAGTCCGGTTTTAAAAAGCAGGCGCGGCCCGGACCGTCAGCTCCGAAGCCGTCGACCGATAGGCAAAGCGAGCCCGAGCCGCCGGCCGCGGCGCCGATTCCGACACAAAAGCCAGACACTTCGGAACCTGAAGCTCAGCCGCCGGCCGTTGCTCCGCAACCACCTGAAAAACCCGATGCCGGCGACAAGAAGATGCTGCCCGATGCGCGCTCGGCCGATTTGCCCGATGCAAAAATGCCGGCGGCGGAAGCCGCCTGTCGCGAGCGGCTGACGGCCCTTGGTGTCGAATTCGAGGAGCATAAGGCGGAAAGCAATCCCGACATCGGCTGCTCGATCCCCTATCCCCTGGTGCTGAAGTCGCTCGGAAAATCCATCGCCATCGGCCCCGCGACCGAACTCAACTGCCCGATGGCCGAGGCTGCAGCCCGCTTTGCCGCCGAAATCATACAGCCGGCGGCGAAAGCCGAGTTCGGAGCCGACCTGAAATCGATCAACCAGGCATCGGCCTTTGTCTGCCGGCCGCGCAACGGCACGCGCCATCTGTCGGAACATGCCTTCGGCAACGCGCTCGATATTGCCAGCTTCACGTTGTCAGATGGCAGAAAGGTCGAAGTCGGTCCAACGCCGCCCGAGAAGGACGGCAAATTCCTCAATGCGGTGCGCAAGGCCGCCTGCGGACCGTTCAAGACCGTGCTTGGACCGGGCGCGGACCCGGACCATTCCCTGCATTTCCATCTCGATCTCGAACCGCGCCGGAATGGTGGCACTTTCTGCCAGTGATGGCCCTTCAGTGATCGTCATGCCGGTGATGGTCTGGCTGCCGCATTTCGGCCGCAGGCATGAACGGGAACGCTGAGTTTTCCTTTACCCTTGATCGTTAAAATCCCACCGATCAAGGACAGGATTCCGCCCATGGCCGCAATATTTCGCGCCGCGAAGGCAAAAAGCGCAGCGATACTGGCCGCCGGTCTTGCGCTGGCCGCCGTTTCGGCTTGCAACACTGGCAGCGTGCTGTCGCTGCAGCCGGCCGTCGATGTCGGCTCGCAGACCGCGGCCGTGCCGCAATATGAAGGCATGCAGAAGCTCGTCCCGTCCAATCCCTATATGACTGCCGCCTATCCGCACATGGACGAGCCGATGTCGGAGTCGGAGCCGCAGCAGATGCCGGCCAGCGAAACCGATTGCCGTGGCGAGCTGAAGCGGCTTCGCGTCGTCTACACCGATGTCCAGCCGATCCACGAGGGACAGTGCGGCATAGACTGGCCGGTCAAGGTCTCCGCCATCGGCGGCATCCAGATGAAGCCCGCCGCAACATTGACCTGCGACATGGCCGCAAGTTTCGCCGCCTGGACCAGCAACGAACTGGTTCCCTCCGCCCGCTGGCGCTATTTCTCGGGCGTCAAGACCATCCACCAGGGCTCAAGCTATTCCTGCCGCAACATCGCCGGCGAAGGTGTCCTGTCCGAGCACGGCAAGGGCAACGCCCTCGACGTCATGAGCATCGAGCTCAACAACGGCGACGACATCGACGTGCGCAAGCCCGGCCTGTTTGCCTTCCGCACCCGCGGCTTCCTCAACAATGTGCGTGCCGACGGCTGCCAGTATTTCACCACCGTGCTCGGTCCCGGCTACAATTACGATCACCGCAACCATTTCCATTTCGACATCAAGAACCGCAAAAGCGGCTACCGCGCCTGCCGCTAAGGCGTTTCACCGTTCAGAAATCAGTCGGGATTGGCGTTCCTGGTGGAAGCGATGATTTGCTGGGCCACCAGATCCTGGATGCGCCAAAGGTTCCTGTCGCGGATACCGCTCTCTTCCAACTTGCTGATGGTTCGGAACAGGTATTGAGCCGACGAGCCCCAATGCCCGGCAGCCCGCGCCAGCGTGTCGGCAACCTGCTCCAATGGCAGCCGGCCGGCATAGGCCCTGCCGTCTGGCGCGGCGACGAAAGCCAAGGCCCGCAACGGCCCATCCTTGGTCTTGACCTTGATCCAGCATGGCACGTTAGTCGGCGGATTGGCATCGATCTCGCGGCGCATCAACTGGCCAAGTTGCCCGACATGGTCTTCCGCGGGCAGCCGATAGACGATGCCGTTGCAGCTGCCGCCTCGATCGAGCGCCAGCATCAGCGCCGGCAAATCACGGGTTCCGCGCCAACGGGTCAGCGTCAGGCAGAACGAGCGGTGCCATCCTGGCGCCGTGGCCGGGCGCTGCTCGACATGGGCAAATTCGGGGTTCCAGATCAGCGACCCGTAGGCAAAGACCCATAGCGCTTCAGGCCGATGCTCCGACAGAAGTTGCTCGACAAGACTATCGAACTCCGCGTCTGTATGCTCGGTTGTTCCGGGCTCGGGACCCGGATCCGGTTCGACACGCTCGACCCTTGCGACAAGGTCCGCGGTCAATGCCATCGAGCTGCGACCCACCGGCTTCTTATCCATTCCTGCTCACCCCCCGCAAAAACGATGGCCGACGATAGAACGGCTGCTCGCCGCTGGCCATTGATTTCCAGGGTCCGTCAGGCACAGATACCGCACGGATCGAGCCGCTTTCATGAGCCGACGAAGCCTGCAACGACGCGCATTGACCTGGCTCGCCGCTCTTCTGGCGGTCTGGCTGGCCCTCGCCTATGTCGCTGCGCCGGAATTCTGGACGGTTCGCGACCGCGGCTTTCGCACGCAGACTTTCGAGATGGTGACACACACGCCGCAAGGCATTCCGGGCGACCCGATCAATATCGGCCTTGTCGGTACCGAAAAAGAGATGGTCCATGCCTTCGCCATGGCCGGATGGGATACGGCCGATGGCGTGACGCTAAAGACCGCGATCGAAATCGGTGAGAGCGTGCTGTTCGATCATCCCTATCCTGACGCCCCGGTCAGCCGGCTGCTGTTCGAAGGCCGCGCCCAGGATCTCGCCTTCGAAAAGCCGGTCGGCGGCAGCGCCGACCGGCGCCATCATGTCCGCTTCTGGCGCAGCGATGCGACCGGCGACGACGGCCGAACGCTCTGGATGGGCTCGGCCAGCTTCGACCGCGGCGTTGGTCTCAGCCACGATACCGGCGCCATCACCCACCATATCGCCCCTGACATCGACGCCGAGCGCGATCTCGTGATCCACGACCTGTCGGCGGCCGGCATGGTGATCNTGATCTCGGTGAGCGACATCCCGGGCATCGGCGCCACCAGGACCGGACGCAACGGCGGCGGCGATCCCTATTTCACCGACGGCAAGGTTGTTGTCGGGGTGCTCAGGCAATTCCCCTGAACCACTGTCATTTTCCAAAAATCATCGCGGACTATTTTCCTGCGGCCCGCCGCAATGCTATTGAGCCCTGATGCTATACGTCGAAATCGCCACCGTGGTCGTCCTCATCTGTGTGAACGGCCTTCTGTCGATGTCCGAGCTCGCCATCGTGTCGTCGCGCCCGGCGCGGCTCAAGGCGATGATCGACCGCGGCGTCAATGGCGCCGGGCGTGCGCTGACGCTCGGCTCCAATCCCGGCAAATTCCTGTCGTCGGTGCAGATCGGCATCACTCTGGTCGGCGTGCTGTCGGGCGCCTTCTCCGGCGCCACGCTGGGCGACAGGCTTTCGGTGTACCTGGCCTCGACCGGCATGCGCGAAAACATCGCCGACCCGCTCGGCGTCGGGATCGTCGTCGCCATCATCACCTATTTCTCGCTGATCGTCGGCGAGCTGGTGCCCAAGCAGATCGCGCTGCGCGATCCCGAGCGCGTTGCCGCCCGCGCGGCGCCTGCAATGACCATCCTAGCCACCGTCTCCGCGCCGCTGGTGTTCCTGCTCGACATTTCCGGCCGCGCCATATTGTGGCTGCTTGGCCAGCGCGGCGAGAGCGAGGAGAAGGTCACCGACGAAGAGATCAAGATGCTGGTCGCCGAGGCCGAGCATCACGGCACCATCGAATCCGACGAGCGGCGCATGATCGCCGGCGTCATGCGGCTCGGCGATCGCGCCGTGCGCGCCGTGATGACGCCGCGCACCGAGGTCGACTGGATCAATTTGCAGTCCGATGAGGGCGCCATCCGCAAGCTCTTGATGGAGACCCAGCATTCGCGCCTCCCGGCCGGCGATGGCGGGGTCGACGTCATGGTTGGCGTTGTTCAGACGCGCGACGTGCTGGCCGCCCTGCTCGCCGGCCGCGCACTCGATCCGCGCAAGCATGTGCGCGCCGCCCCCATCGTCTACGACCAGGCCGACGCGCTGGATGTGCTGCAGAAGCTGAAGGAATCCGACGTGCCGATGGCGCTGGTGCATGACGAATACGGCCATTTCGAAGGGATCGTCACACCTGCCGACATTCTCGAGGCCATCACCGGCGTCTTCCGGGCCGATACCGACGCCGGCGACGAGGAAAACGCCGTCAAGCGCGAGGACGGCTCATGGCTGCTCGCGGGATACATGCAAGCCGACGAGATGGCTGACGTTCTCGGTATCGACCTGCCGGAAAATCGGGATTACGAGACCGTCGCCGGTTATGTGCTATCGCACATGCACCATCTGCCGGCGACCGGCGAATGCGTCGACGCGCAAGGCTGGCGTTTCGAGGTCGTCGACCTCGACGGCCGCCGCATCGACAAGCTGATCGCCACCCGGCTGCCCAGCGGCCATCGCGAAGTGGTGCGTTGACGCTCTGCCGTCAAAGCGAATAGCGCGCTCAGACCGCGGCTTCGATCGGTTCGGCAAGCTTCGGATTGGAGCGCGAGGCGATCAGGCAACTGGCCACGATCAGGGCCGCTCCAGCCAGCGTGGTCCAGGTCGCCGCCTCGTCGAAGAACAGCCAGCCAAACACGATCGCCCAGATGAAGGCAGAATACTCCGTCGGGATCAGATATTGCGCTTCGGCCCGCGCGTAGGACCAGCTCATCAGGAACTGGCCGGAGAGCGACAGCGCCGTCACCCCGGCCAGCGGAAGCCAGAGATTGCCCGGCAGGGCAACCGCGAGCCAGGGAGCGGCGGGGAGAAGGACGGCGGCAACGCACAGGTTCTGGAACAGCATGATCTCGACTGGCTTGGCCACCAGCGCCTGCCGCCGCGAGAGGATCAGATTGTAGGCGTAGAACACCGTCGATGCGAGCACCGCCACCGTGCCAAGCAGGGCATCCCCGGTATAATTCCCTTGCCCGAACTGTCCGGCCATGATGATGACGACGCCGGCGATGCCCGCCAGCGACGCCCAGATCGCCTGGCGCTGTATGCGTTCGCCCAAAAGCAGCGCCGCCAGCAGGAGAGCGAACAGCGGCGCGACGAAACTAAGCCCGATCCCATCCGCCAGCGGCAATCTGGCAAGGCCCCAGAAGAACGACAGCAGAACGATGCCCACGACCACGGCGCGCAGCGCGTGTAGCCGCAGCACGGAAGGCGTGGGAAGGGAACGCGGCCCCGCCGCCCAGGCCGTGCCCGCGACCACGCTCGCAAGCATGCTTCGCCACAGCACCGTGTTGTAGACACCGACGGCGATCACCAGGATTTTCATCGCCGCATCCATGGCGGACAGAAGGAAGATCGCAAGTGCACAGACCAGCACCGGGGTCATGGGGGAAACGACGCCTGACGGGCTGGGTAACTTCACGGGGCATGCTCATGTGATGGATCGCAGCCGGATATATCAGGGGAGGACGGCCAGGCCAGATGGCAGGGCCGTGCATATGGCGGTCCAACCGATCTTCGCAGCCCCTCGATTTGAATTCGGTGCGTCGGCAGCGCCTTTCGCTATCGGCCCCAGCCTGCCCTCACCCATGATTGATCCGCTGGACGAATGGCAAAAGCAGCCAAAGCCTCTATATCGATTGTCATGGATGCATCGAACGAACACGCGCTAAACGACGAGCTTCTCCAAGATATCCAGCGCCTGTCCTTCGAGTATTTTCTCAACGAGGCCAACCCTGCCAACGGCCTAGTCGCCGACCGCAACACGCAGGCGTCGCCTGCCAGCATAGCCGCCGTCGGGCTCACTTTGTCGTCCTATCCCGTCGGTGTCGAGCGCGGTTTCATGACGCGCGATGCCGCAATCGAGCGGACGCTCGCCACGCTTCGCTTCTTCTGGAACGCCCCGCACGGGCCGGAGCCCGATGCCACCGGCTACAAAGGTTTCTACTATCATTTCCTCGACATGAAGACCGGCCGCCGCGTCTGGAATTGCGAACTGTCCACGATCGATACCGCCCTTTTGCTTGCCGGTGTTCTGGCCGCCGGCGCTTATTTCGACGAGGACGATGAGCTCGAACTGGAAATCCGCCAGCTTGCCGATGCGCTCTACCGCCGTGCCGACTGGCGCTGGGCGCAGAACGGCGGCGCCACCGTCACCCATGGCTGGCGGCCTGGAAAAGGCTTTCTCCGCTACCGCTGGGAAGGATTTGACGAGGCGCTGATCCTGTACGTCCTGGGTCTCGGTTCGCCGACCCACTCGCTAACTCCCGAGAGCTACGCGGCCTGGCTGTCCACTTACAAATGGAAGACCATCTACGGCCGCGAGGTGGTCTATGCCGGCCCGCTTTTCATCCACCAGTTCTCGCATATCTGGATCGATTTTCGCGACATCCGCGACGCCTTCATGCGCGATCACGACCGGGACTATTTCGAAAACAGCCGCCAGGCGACGTATCTGCAGCGCGATTACGCAATCCGCAATCCGAGGGGGTTCGCGGGCTATGGCGAGAATTGCTGGGGCGTCACCGCCAGCGACGGCCCAGGTCCGATCGCGCGGCGAGCCGATGGACGCCGCTTCTTCGGTTATCTCGCCCGCGGCGCACCGTTTGGCCCCGATGACGGCACGCTGTCGCCATGGGCGGCAATCGCCTCCTTGCCTTTTGCGCCGGAAATCGTGCTGCCGGCGCTGCGCCATTTCCACGAGATGGACCTGCGCGACGGCAACCCTTACGGCTTCACCGCGAGCTTCAACCCGACGATCGCTGCCGACGACGGCCGCGCCTGCGGTTGGGTATCGCCGGACCATGTCGGCATCAACCAGGGGCCGATCGCCCTGATGATCGAGAACTACCGGTCCGACTTCCTGTGGCGATTGATGCGCCGCGTGCCGGCCATCACCACAGGACTGCGCCGGGCCGGGTTTTCCGGCGGTTGGCTGTGACAGGCGGCGATCCTTCGCGCGGGATCGTCAAGGCATCAGCGCGACCTTGCCGGTCCGACTCCACCATCCGGCCAAGGGAGCCGAGAGCGCCTCTTCACGTGAATGAAAAAGGGCGGCGCAAACGCCGCCCTTTGGAAAAATCATCGGTCCTTGGGAGGATAAGGCTCAGGCCGCCTGGGCTTCGCCGGCAATCGCGTCGGCCTGACGCGCTGCCTTGAGCACGCGGGCCCACCAGGCAACGTCGTTGACCAGCGCCGTGGCAGCCTGGTTCAGATGCTCGATCTCCTCGAGCTTCTTCTCGCCCTGGCGCACCGCCAGGAAATCGCTCCAGGCAATGTGAACGGCGGATTTGACCGGCGCCATCTGCAATTCGACCGCGGCAAGACGCAAATGTTCGACAGCGCGCGAGCCGCCGACGCTGCCATAGCCGACGAAACCGGCCGGCTTCTTGTTCCATTCATTGGCGGCGTAATCGATGGCGTTCTTCAGCACGGCCGTCGGGCCATGGTTGTATTCGGCGGCGGTGAAGATGAAGCCGTCGAATTCGGCGACCTTCTTTTGCCAGCGCTGGGCAACTTCGTTCTGCGACGGCGCCCAGGCGGACGAGGCGACCTCGTCGAAGAAGGGCAGCGGCCAGTCGCGCAGGTCGACGGTCTCGACGTCGATGTCGGCATGGGATTTCGCGATCTTGGCGATCCACTGGGCGGGCACATCGGCGAAACGCGCGGCGCGTGTCGAACCGACGACGATGGCGATTTTGGGCTTGGACATGGGGCTCTCCATATATGCAAAAGCTGGTATCGTTTGGATACCGGCGCTATATGAGATACTGACAAATGGCAGCGCAAGGAGGCACCGTTATGTTACTGAGGCACCCGCACAACACCGAAGACTGCCGCGCCGTCTCGGAAATCCTGCAGCGCGTCGGCGACAAATGGACCGTTCTGGTCGTCGGCAAGCTGGGCGGCGGACCGCTGCGTTTCAATGAGTTGCGCGCCGCTGTCGGCGGCATTTCGCAGAAGATGCTGACCACCACCTTGCGCGGTCTTGAGCGCGACGGCTTCGTCACCCGAACCGTGTTCCCGACCATCCCGCCACGCGTCGACTATGAGCTGACGGAGCTCGGCCATGAGCTGCTGGTGCCGGTCGGCGCGCTCGGCGAATGGGCGCGGAAGAACACCTCGCGGGTCCAGGCGGCGCGTGAAAGATTCGATGGCGTGCACGCCTGAAAACCGTTGCCCAGCAATAGTTTACGGATTTTGCCGTCGACGACGCGTACCCGGGTTTAACTGGATCCGCCCTGGCATCGTTGGTCGCGCCATCGCGACATAGCTGCAGCGTTTCGTTCGCCGGCGCATGATCATTTTGATGCTGACGAGGTCTTCCGCTGACGGGCCCTCAGGCCTTTGACGCAGGGTTGCTGCAACACACTGCGCCGCACGTCTCTACCCTTGCAGACTGCTGGGCAGTCCGCTCGTTGCCAACGGTCCGGTCGTGCGTGCAGGCAACGCTTGGAAGCTCTTTCCTGATCTCGGTATAAGCGGTCGTGCCAAGCAGCCAGATCACCGCGACGAGGGCCGCCACGAGCCAGCCGTTCAGCATGTGTTGACGCATTGTCTTCCCTCCGCCGCCCGCAGAATCGGATGTGAAGGCAACCATTGGATGTCGCGCAGCGCATCGCCCGCGCGGGGGATGTTACATAAGCGCAAGCTTGGCAGAATCGACGATGTCAACTTTCGGTTGGAATCGGCTTCGGCTTGCCGTCGCTATCCAGCGCCACCATGACGAAATCGGCGTGGGTGACCTTCTCCATCAGGTCGGAGAGGTAGCGTTGCGCCCAGGCCTCGACCTTGAGCGTCATGGAGGTGCGGCCGACGCGCTCGACATGGGTGTAGATGCACAGCGTGTCGCCGATCTTCATCGCCTTGGCGAAGGACATTTCCTTGACCGCCGCCGTCACCACGCGGCCCTTGGCCCGCTCGGCCGCACGGATGCCGCAGGCAAGATCCATCTGCGCCATCACCCAGCCGCCAAAGATGTCGCCGGCCGCATTTGCATCGGCCGGCATGGCGAGCGTACGCAAGGTCAGATCGCCGATCGGCCGTCCGTCCGCGTAATGCACCATCCGAGATTCCCCTAAAGCGATAGCCCTTGATCCCGTAGCGTCACGGGCCCAAGAGGTCAACGCGACGGGCGAGGCTCCCGGCGCAATGTCGGTTCCATGGTGGCTTTTCCGACCAGGCGTCTCACGGTCGCTTTTTTCACAAGCCATGCCGGAAGCCGCAGGGGCGCGGCCAAGCCGTCGCGGATAGGCTGCGCTCAGTTTTGCGGAGCCGCCAACACCAATCATGCAGACTTATGACTTCATCATCGTCGGCTCCGGCTCGGCCGGCTCGGTTCTGGCCGACAGGCTGTCGATTTCGGGCCGCTTCTCCGTGCTGGTGCTGGAGGCCGGCGGCAGCGACCGCCGCTTTTATGTCCAGATGCCGCTCGGCTACGGCAAGACCTTCTTCGATCCGGCGGTCAACTGGAACTACAAGCCCGAGGCGGACCCCGGCCTTGCCGGCAATGTCGACCATTGGCCGCGCGGCAAGCTGCTTGGCGGCTCCAGCTCGATCAACGCCATGGTCTGGATCCGTGGCGCGCGCGAGGACTTTGACGACTGGCGCGATGCCGGAAATCCCGGTTGGGGCTATGACGATCTGTTGCCGGGCTTCAAGGCGCTTGAGGACAATGAGGCCGGCGCCGACAGATGGCGCGGCACCGGCGGGCCGCTGCATATCACCGACACGACGAACGCCGTCCATCCGCTGACCAGGCGCTACCTCGCAGCCGGCCAGCAGGCTGGGCTGCCGCTCAACCCTGACTTCAACGGCGCCGCCCAGGAAGGCGTCGGCGTCTACCAGATCTCGACCAGGAATGGCCGCCGCATGTCGGCCGCGCGCGCCTTCCTGCGCCCGGCGATGAAGCGCGCGAATGTGCGCGTCGAAGCCAATGCGCTGGCGACCAGAATCCTGTTCGAGGGCAAGCGAGCCGTCGGCATCGAATATCTGCAGAACGGCGAGACCAAGACGGCGCGGGCCGGCCGCGAGGTGATCCTGTCCGCCGGTTCGATCAACTCGCCGCAGCTGCTGCAACTGTCCGGCGTCGGCCCCTCGTCACTGCTCAAGGGGCTTGGCATCCCGGTCGTCCACGGCAACGAAAATGTCGGCGCGCATCTGCAGGACCATGTCGGCATCAACTATACCTTCAAGGGAAACGTGCCGACGCTCAACCAAATCCTGCGGCCCTGGTGGGGCAAGCTGCTGGTCGGCATGCGGTACATCCTCACCCGCTCCGGCCCGCTGTCGCTGTCGATGAACCATGGCGGCGGCTTCTTCCGAACCGACCTGGCGTTTTCGCGCCCCAACATGCAGCTTTATTTCCAGGCTTTCTCGACCGTCATTCCGAAGAGCGGCGAGCGGCCGATCCTGACGCCGGATCCGTGGCCGGGCTTTTCCATCGGCCTCTCCAACTGCCGCCCGTCCAGCCGCGGCGAGATCATGATCCGCTCCAGCAATCCGCTGGACTATCCCAGGATCGTCGCCAACGCCTATTCCACCAACGCCGATGTCGACGAGATGCTGGCGGCGGTGAAATTCGTGCGCAAGATAGCCTCGATGCCCGCCATGGCCGAGATCATCACTGAGGAGGTTTTGCCGGGCCCATCGATCCAATCGGATGCCGATCTGATCCAGGATTTCAGGAAGCGCTCAGGCACCGTCTATCACCCGGTCTCGACGTGCCGCATGGGGCCGGGCGCCGGGGCCGCCGTCGTCGACCCGCGCCTGAAAGTGCACGGGCTCGCAGGTCTGCGTGTCATCGACGCCTCGATCTTTCCCGCCAACATCACCGGCAACACCAACGCCGCCTCGGTCATGACCGGATGGAAGGGCGCCGAACTGGTTCTGGAGGACCAAAAATGAAGATCACCGACGTCAAGACCTGGGTAGTCGGCAACCCGCCGCCCGGCATCGGCGGCAAGTATTTCATCTTCGTCAAGCTGACCACCGATGGCGGCGTCGTCGGTTACGGCGAGGCCTACAACGCCACCTTCTCGGCTCACATAACAGCGAAGCTGGTCGAGGACATGGCCGAGCGTTACCTGATCGGCCACGATCCGCATGACATCGAGACCTTCTTCCGCCGCGCCTATTCCTCAGGATTTACCCAGCGCCCCGACGTTACCGGCATGGGCTGTTTCTCGGCGCTGGAAATGGCCTGCTGGGACATTGTCGGCAAGGAAGCCGACAAGCCGGTCTACAAACTGCTCGGCGGCCAGGTGCACGAGACGCTGCGCTCCTACACCTATCTCTATCCGCACACCGGCAGCGTCCATTCGGAGGACGCGCCGGACGGCCGGAACGTCTACAATGACCCCGAATTGGCGGCCGCCTGCGCGCTCGAATATGTCGAGCAGGGGTTCAACGCCGTCAAGCTCGACCCGGCAGGCCCCTACACCGCCTTCGACGGCCACCAGCCGCGCCTGATCGACATCGATGTCTCCACCCGCATGGTC
This sequence comes from Mesorhizobium sp. L103C131B0, assembly GCF_000502275.1. Classification (NCBI taxonomy): domain Bacteria; kingdom Pseudomonadati; phylum Pseudomonadota; class Alphaproteobacteria; order Hyphomicrobiales; family Phyllobacteriaceae; genus Mesorhizobium; species Mesorhizobium sp. L103C131B0. The sequence continues at coordinate 134,303 of NZ_AYXC01000001.1, forward strand.
AAGGCGATCCGCGAAGCCGTCGGCACCCGCGCCGATATTCTGTTCGGCACGCATGGCCAGTTCACCGCATCGGGTGCGCTGCGCATGGCACGCGCCATCGAGCCCTACGATCCCTTGTGGTTCGAAGAGCCGGTGCCGCCCGACATGCCCGAAGTGATGGCTCAGGTGGCGCGAGGCACGTCGATCCCGATCGCCACCGGCGAGCGGTTGACGACCAAGTTCGAATTCGCCCGAATCATCGAGAACCGCGCCGCCACCATCCTGCAACCGGACCTTGGCCGTTCCGGCGGCATTCTCGAAACCAAGAAGATCGCCGCCATGGCCGAGGCATACCACATCCAGATCGCGCCGCACTGCTATTGTGGGCCGATCGTTGGGGCCGCCAACATCCAGCTGGCGGTGACGCTGCCCAATTTCCTCATCCTGGAATCGCTGAAGCAGTGGGACGGCTTCCACGCGACACTGCTCAAGAAGAAGATCGAATGGCAGGACGGCAATGTCATTCCATCGAAGGAGCCGGGCCTCGGCGTCGAGCTGGACGAAGCGGTCTGCGACGCGCATCCCTACACCGGCAAGGACCTGCATTTGCAGATGATGCAAACGCCGCTGATGCCGTGAGCGAACGCTACGCCTTCATCGGCCTTGGCCATCTCGGCGGCAACCTTGCCGCCAGCCTGTTGCGCAACGGTTTTGTCGTCATCGTCTTCGACCGCGACCCCGCCGCCGTCGAGCGCCTCGTGGCGCTCGGCGCCACGGCCGCGACCAGCCCGGCCGAAGCGGCGGCACAGGCCGGCAATGCCATTACTTGCCTGCCCTCGCCCAAGGTCAGCGAAGCGGTGCTGGCTAATGCCGGCGGCCTGCTCGAGGGTCTGCCCAGGGGCGGCTCCTGGATCGAGATGTCGACCAACGGCCGCGACGAGATCCTGCGCCTCGCCGCCCTCGCCGCGGCCAAAGGCATCGAGACGCTGGAGTGCCCGGTCACCGGCGGCGTGCATCTGGCCGCGGTCGGAAAGATCACCGCGCTTGTCGGCGGCGATGCTGCGCTTTACGAGCGCCATCGTCCGGCCATCGAAGCGATGTGCGCAAAGTCGTTCCTGATGGGTCCGGTCGGCTCCGCGGCGGTGATCAAGGTGATCACCAACATGCTGGCCTTCATCCATCTCGTCGCCGCCGGCGAGGCGCTGATGTTGGCCAAGCAAGGCGGCCTCGACCTCGCGCAATCCTACCACGCCATCGTCGCCTCCTCCGGCAACAGCTTCGTCCATGAGACCGAAAGCCAGCTCATCCTCAACGGCTCCTACGACATTGGCTTCACCATGGACCTGGCACTGAAGGACCTCGGCTTTGCGCTTGCGATGGGCAGGGAGTTCAGACTGCCACTCCAACTGGCGCCGCTTGTGAGTGAGATTTTCCTGATGGGCAAACAGGAATATGGCGGCGGCGCCTGGTCGACCCAGATCGTCAAACTGCTCGAGGATGCCGTCGACATGGATCTGCGCGCGCCCGGTTTCCCAGCCAAGCTGGAAAGCTAAGCCGGGTAGATATGTCCTGCGATTTCAGGCCCTTGGCCGGTTCGCCGGAATCGCCGCTCAAACCACCTGAATCAATCCCTCAACGCCTTGATTCAATATCTCAGCGTCAGCGCTCCGGGCAGGATCTCAAACGTCGCGGGTATACGCCCCGGCGACTCGCCATCTATGTCGACCAGCGCGCCGTTCTTCTCGACATCGCCGATATGTTCGACCACCACTTTCCGGCCACGCAATATGGTGATGGCCGGATGGTTGCGGTGCCGGCCGCCATAGAGCAGCCGAATATCCCAGATCAGCTTCAGCTTGCCGGCCGCGCGCAGGATGACGATGTCGAACTGGCCGTCGGCGAGTTCGGCGTCCGGGGCGATCATCATGCCGCCGCCGAAGAACTTTCCGTTGGCGACCGCCACCAGCGCCATGCGCGCCTCGACCGGGGTGCCATCGTCGACGGTGATCCGGACATCCTGGAAGCGGTAGCGGATGAACTCGACCACGGTGCGCCAGAAAAACAGCGCCTTGGCCGACATCCTGCCCTTGCGCTTGTCGGCATTGACCGCACGGTCCGTGGCGCCGGATAGGCCGAGGCTGGCGATATTGATGAAGTGCCGGCTGGCCAGCGCGCCATGGTCGTCGATGTAGCAGATGCGCCCGGCATCGACCTTGCGCGCCTTGGCTTCGGCGATCCGCTTCAGCACCGCATCCACCTCTTTCGGCAGCCCGAGCCCGCGCGCGAAATCGATGCCGGTGCCGCAAGGCAGCAAGCCAAGTTCGGTTGTCCGGCCGCTCTCATCGAATGCCTGCAGCAATCCGTCGGCCACCTCGCTGGCGGTGCCGTCGCCGCCGGCCGCGATCACCAGCTCGAAGCCGCTTGCCGCGAGGTCGAGCGCCAGCCTTTCGGCGTCGCCCTCGGCCTGCGTCTCGCGCAGCTCGAATTCGCCGAAATGCTTTTTCAGCGATGCGGCCACCTCCGGCCAATGCCGTTTCAGCCGGCCGCCGCCGGCAATCGGATTGAGCACCACCCCGACTTTCAATGCGCACCCTCCCCGCACCGAGCCGATAGGCTCGATGCTTTGCCGGCATTGAAGCCCGCGCCAGCCGGCGGAGCAAGGGGCACAGCCGATCAGGCGCCAAAAAGCGGGCGGGCTGTCTAATGCAGCTGGAGTCGAAATTCCGAGCTTTGTGGCGAACGATCCCCGATAATCCCGTTATCCACAGGCTCACGCCCATTCCCCAAAACCCTTACCCGGCGTAAGTTTAGCCCATCTCAGGCGGCTACCGATCGCCACGCCGAAAGGCAAAGCGAAAAGGCGGATTTCCTGAGGCCCGTACGGCCCGAAGCGAGAGCAGGCTTGCCTGTTGGAGGGACGGATGCCGAGACCTACGGGGCCGCGGAAAGCGTGCGAACGCCAACGGCGGACCGATGCTGCCATGAAGGACGGCGAAAACCTTCGATGGCGCGCCGAACGAAGCTCGCAAGGGTGGAGAACGGCGTGGTCTGGAACGGGCACTGCCCTCGGGCGGTGACTGGCAGGACCGTCAAAATCAAGGCCGGCATGGCGCGACGACTTTGCGGAAGTTGCTGCCGCGACCGTGTCCTGATCTGACAGGGAGGCGCTGGGAGAAATCCCGGCGCCGACTGTCTTTTGGGCCAAGGTCCGGTCGGCGAAGCGACGCGTAAGAAGCCGATACTTTGCTGGAACGAGATTTCGCCGCTGACGGAACCATCTTCATCACCAGGCGCGATCAGCAATTCACCGACATGATCCCGCGCCTGATCGACAGAGGCGTGTCCTTCGTCGAGATCGGTGGCAATGACGCGATCATGCTCACCGTGGTTTCGGCGGCAGACTTCGCTCCGCCCGAAGGCGCCCGGGCGCTGTTCAGCCAACCGTTCCGATCGATCCGGCCACCCGTCGCACCGGGCTGATCGTCGCCGTGCGCAAGCTGCACATCGTGCTGCCGGCGCTGTTCGAAGCAGGCGCGAGGCTGGAGCGCGTCTACAACTGAAGCCGCGCCCTGCACCGCGGCCTGCCCGGCAGGCCAAGCTACTTCTTCGGGCCGATGCCCGGGATCAAATTGAGGCCAGCGTTTATATATTCCGGCCGTATGGCGCCGCTGATGAGCGTGAAGGTGGCGAGCATGATGCTGGCCAGCGCACCGTCATGCCATGGCCTGAGGGCCAGCGCGTTGACGGCATAGGCCCAGAATGGGAAGGCGAGCATCGACATGACGATGTTGGCTCCCGGAGCCTCCGCATTGTCGGCTGAATCGCTGACCGATTTCAGATACACCGGCGTCATCGCCAGCGCGACGATCAACATGATCCATGAAATGGTCCAGACGCTGATACCGGCCATTTCAATCTTATAGATGGCTGCCTGCACCTTACCCGGAATGTCCCCCGGATTGCCTTTGGTCTCTTCCGCCACCGCATCGGTCAACGCCTTGGCAACCGGCTGCTCAGTGGCATTGACCAGGATGGAGTTGACGAAGATGAAAAATGCCACGACTTCGGCAGGCACGTACTTCGCAACCCGGTCGAGATAGCCGTCGCCGCCTTTCGATCCTTGATCTTCTTGCTTGTCATCGTCGACGCCGAGCGGAGCATCGCCTGGAATGCCTCGAGCGTTGAATCCCTTTTCGGCACAGGCTCGGCGGACCGGACAATTCTTCCCATGACAAACCCCTCCTATATTGTTGTATCGCCCCGTGAGTATCGTAGTAGAAAACCGGGCCAAGAAACAGTTGTCGCGGCCATAGCCGACAAGATTTATTCAGGCTTCTTCCTGCAAATGCATCACGCCCCCGCCATATCTGCTACCGGGTGTCTCGAAATCCACCTATAGTGAGCCGTACCCGAAAAACGCATCCCCCGGCTCATCGCGTGATTGCGGCCAAAATCCCGCCTTGTTCGCGCGCGATGGAAGGACTGGCTGCCGGGGGGCAATCCGAAGGACAAGACCGTGATCAAGACCGCCCTTGTCGCCATGACCATTGTCGGCTGCGACTGCGACGCCAAGCTTTGCGAATATATCGGCGAGACGCCGGCGAAGTGGGCGACCATCGCCGACTGCGAAGCGGCGATGAAAAGCCAGATGCTGCACCAGAAGAACTTCGACTATCCGCTGGTCTCTGGCATCTGCCGCAGCAAGGGGTCGGCGTCTTCTTCGCAACTGGCGGCGGCCGCATCCCGCCCGGAACTGAAGCCGGCCAGCCGGAATGTCCAAACCCCGTTGCCGCCGGAACTGAGCCATCGGCCGAGCGTTCCCGTCGGCTCCCCGACGACGGCCATGGAGGCAGCAGCGGTACGGCCCGTCGCCTACGAGCAAGTGGTCGATGGCGGAACAGGCGTGCTCTACCGCACCAGGAACGGCTACGCCGTGGTCAAGACAGATCTCGGCCGCGTCGCGTCGGCAACGGTCGGCATTGCCAAGCGGTCCGCGAACTGGCTGGCAGGGCTGGTGCCGAGCGGGTTGTGAGCGGCCTGCCGTTCGGACCATACCACGCTGTCGCACTGCCGTTGAAAACTCCAGATAGATGCAAGATGGTGTCAGGCATCGACACGCAGGAGCGCCATTTCATGAAGCATGCAGTTCGAACCGTGCTGTCCCTGGTGCTGGCGTTGGCGCCGGTTCCGGCCGGTGCGCAGGATTCCGGCCAGGGCGGCGACAAGGTTGTAGGCGTCGCCAGGGACGATCCGGACATGGCGGCGGCCATTGCGCAGGCGCGCGCCAGCCTCGATGAATTCCTGTCCTTGTCGGATGCGCCGCCAGCCGGGACAACCAGCTACAAGTTGAAAGTCGAGGTCAGGGACGGAGACGCCTCGGAGCATTTCTGGATCATCCCCTTCCACAAGACCGCGACCGGATTTGCAGGAACATTGGCCAATGAGCCGCAAGCGGTGCACAATGTCGTGGCCGGCCAGGAACTCGAATTCAAGCGGGACGATATTTCCGACTGGGGCTACACCAGAAACGGTCGCCAGGTCGGGAGCTTCACCGTCTGCGTGATGTTCAAGACGATGGCGCAAGAAGACGTCGAATATTACCGCCAGAACTACGGCTTCGCCTGCTGACGCGCGGCAGCCTGGCTAATGCATGCGCCTAAACAGGACCTCCGTTTTGGGGCAACGATATGCATCAAAACAAGACCTGAAGCGCGTCGCATGAATTCGTTTCGACGCGCGGCGCTTTAGGCCTCGCCATCCGTCGCGCCGGTCTTGCGCACCAGCGCCGCCGTCGCCAAGATCGCGCCCATATCGGCGATCATCGGCGCGATGTGCTTGGTGTAATCGAGTGGCACGGAAATGGCGGGCAGTTCGAAGAAATTCTTCGGCTGCGGCAAGAGCAGGAAACCATCGCTGCCATTAAGCGCCACCCGCGCCGGATCATCGCGCCATGTCTCGTGCAGCCATTTCAGCGCCTGCGCCAGCCGGCCGCTCACCAACGGCTGGGCGGCGGCGACATTGTCGGTGCTAAATTCGTAGTCGCCGTCGAGCAGCGGATCGCCGCTGGACAGTTCCTGCATCTTGCCGGCGAAGATGCCGCGGAAGAAACCGACCACCGCGTTGCTGCGGCGCGTCGCGACCAATATGCCGGGGAACGGCGCGATCGTCTCGAACGCAACGATGACGCCCTTGAAGACCGTCGACGAGCCTTTGCCCGAACCTTGGCGCAACTCCGCCTCGTAGAGCTCGAACGGAAAATCCTCGTAGCGGCCTGACACGATGTCGTCGAAGCTCTGCCGGTTGAAGGCGCCGACCACGGCGCGCGGCAGCCGGTCGAAGGAATTCGGCGTCACGCTGTGCTGATAGCGCACATCCCTGATGAAGCCGAAGATGATCGGCAGCAGCGTGTCACGGAACGATTGCTGCAGCCGCGTCGCCGGCCTGATCGCCAGGAAGTACAGCAGCAGCGCCGCGAAGAAACCGCCGGCATAGAGGAACACATGCGGCGTCGAGAACCATTGCTCGTTCAAGTCAGCGACCTTGTTGAACAGCCAGGCCACCAGCACGACAAAAACCAGCAGCAGCCCCAGAAACACCGGCACCCGCCAGCGCACCTGGCGGTAGGCCGAAGCCCGTCCAGCCTCATAGATCTCGATATTCTTCCTGATGCCGGCGACCACCGCTTCATCAGGCATGAACTCAGCTGCTTCCATCGCCCCCTCGCAAAGTCCGTTTATACCTATAATAGCGGGAAAGTCGTCAGTCGCCAAAGATCGCCTTCAGCCTGGCTTCGACCTTGCCCTTCATCCGGCCAGTCAGCGCCTCGACCGGAACCAACCGCTCATGCCCGCCTGAGCGCAGCCGCATGAAGGGATGCATCCGGTAGCCGGCGATCGCGCCGCGCTTGCCGAGATCGGCGCTGACATCGACGACGAAAATGCCGCCGATGCGGCCGGGCCAGGGCTGTCGCGCCAGCGCCGTGCCGAGGAAGTCGCCAAGCCCGTAAGCCACGAGCGTCTTGCCGACCCATTGCACCGGCTGCACGACATGGGCGTGGTGCCCGGCAATCAGCCCGACGCCGTGACCGGCCAGCACCCTCGCCCGCATTTGCGTTTGCGGCTGCGGAAAATGCCGGAACTCCCAGTCCCAGTGCGGCACCGCACAGGTGAGATCGATGTTCTTGTCGGCCGCGCCGCTCGGCCATGCCGCCGGATCGCCTTGCATCGAGACAAGCTCGGTGAATGGCCCGGCGTCACCATTGCGCCACAGTGTGAAGGCGGCAAAGCCGATCGTCAGCGGCCCGGCCTTGACCTGCTCGACCGGTCCTTTTTTCGCGGTGCCGATGGTGCGGATGCCAAGCCGCTTCAGCGCCGCAGCCGTCTCGTCGAAACCGGCGACGCCCTGGTCGAGCACATGGTTGTTGGCCAGCGACAGCACGAGCTTTTCGCGCGCGATGCCTACGGCGGCAAGCGCCGCGGCAAGAAACCGCTCGCTCATCGCATGGTGAGTGCCAAGCCGCGTGCCAAACGCCACGCTCGGCCGCTCGACGACCGGACTTTCGCAATTGCCGATCACCAGATCGGCTGAGCCCAAGAGCTTTGCGATTTCCGGATCGCACTCCGGCGCACTACGGTTGGCCACCGCCGAAATATCGCCGACAAAGGCCAGCCGCACCTTCCGCCCTGGCGGTGGATCGATGAGTGTCGTCGCCGCGATGGGCGCAAAATCCCTGACATCGCCGCCGAGAGACGGTTTCAGGAAGCGCGGCAGCCATGACAGTTTGTAGGAAAGCGGATAGTTCGACACGCGACGCCCAATCGTTTGCCCAATCGGTTAGCTTGTGTAGACGGTCTGCCCGGGAAGTGTCGACCGTCAGTCCTTGAAACACTGCCGCCGGCAGACACGGCGCCAAATGCGTGTAATGTCTGCGCAATGGCATAGTGGAGGAATGAGATGACACGTTTTGCAGGCCTGCTGGCGTCCGCCTTCCTCCTGTTGCTGCCTTTATCTTCGGCCCACGCCGCCGCGCCCGAAGCAGCGACCGCGCTGTTCGAGGCCAAAACGGTGGCTGAGCGCAACCGTGCGCTCACAACGCTTGAGTCTGCAGCGAAAGGCGATCCGGCGTCAGCCTACGCCGCCGGCGCCGGCGAATTCTTCACCGCCCTGGAAATCCTGGCCGGCGGCCTGCACCGCCACGGGTTCGAAAGCCCGCAATCCTTCATGCTGCCGCTGATGCGGCTGCCGATTCCGGACAATCCCAATCCCGAACCGCTGACCTATGAGCAGTTCCGCGCCATCCTGGTCGCCTTTCGCGACCGGTTGGAACGGTCGGCGGCGACACTGGGTTCGGTGCCCGCGGGAGCCGATATCGGCATGGTCGTCGACCTCACCCATGCCGGCATCGATCTCAACGAGGACGGCAGTATCACGCCGGATGAAAGCATCGCGGCGGTCATGGCCGCGCTGTCGCGCGGCGGTATCTCGTCGGACGGCGCCGCTCCCTCGCTCACATTCCGCTTCGACCGGGCCGACGGTTTCTGGCTGCAGGGCTATGCCGAATTCCTGATGGCGCAGGCCGATTTCTGGCTGGCGCATGATTTCAGGACCATGTTCGACGGCTCGTTCCACATGCTGTTTCCGCGCGCCAAACTGCCGCTGCAGGACATTCTCGTGCCTCCCGCCGGCGACATGGGCAGCAGCATCTTCTCATCGGAATGGCGCATCGCGGATTTCATCTCCATGGTTCACCTCGTGAACTGGCCGGTGGTCGAGCCGGAGCGCCGTCAAGCGGCGCGCCGCCATCTGCTCGAAATGATCCGGCTGTCGCGCGAGGACTGGAAGGCGATCCGCGCCGAGACCGACAATGACCGCGAATGGCTGCCGGGACCGCAGCAGAAGGGCGAGAACCCGCTCACCGGGCTCGAAGTCGGCGAGGAGCAGGTCGAGGCCTGGCTCGCCACTCTGACCATGGCCGAAGACCTTTTGGAAGGCCGCAAGCTGCTGCCGCATTTCCGCATCACGGCCAGCACCGGCCAGGGCATCAACATGAAGCGTTTCTTCGAAGAACCGAAGCCTTTCGACCTCGTGCTGTCGATTACCGGCCCGGCCATCGCGCCCTACCTCGAGAGCGGTGAAATCGTGACCAGCGGCGAGTTCGACCAGATCCAGCGTCAGTTCGGTGGCGGTGGGTTTTTGACCTTCGCGCTGTGGTTCAATTGAGCAGGTGGCCCGGCTTTGCGTGACACAGCTCCTGACACCCTTGTGTCAGGAGCTTCGACCCGCTTAGTGTCCCTTGCCACTGCACTCTTTCCATTTTGGCGGACTCTGCCCATATTTGGGGCATGGCCAAACTTCCCGAGAACAAGACACCGTCTCCGGCGGGTGACAACAGCGCTTCGCCGCCCAAGCGGCGCAGCCCGTTGACCGATTTCCTCGATGCTTCGGAGCCCTTGCACAAGGGTGGCTTCGCCGAGGCGCCGCAGGCTGACTTCACCGGCACGCCGCTGAGCGGCTCGATTGCCGACTGGGCAGAGCAGATAGAGCAGGAGGCCGAGAAGGAAGGGCGTAGTTCCGGCGGCGCCAAGCCGCCGAAGGTGGCGAAGAAGATTCCGGAACGCTCAACCTCCCCCGGCCGCAGTTCGCGCGGCACCTCGATGGGCGGCGCGGCCACGGCCCGCGAGCGCACCGCCGCCGGCCTCAACCCGGTCGCCGGTCTCGACATCTCGCTGGAAGACGCCGAGACCATGGCCTCGGGCAGCGTCACCGCCACGGTCGCGGCGCTGTCGGCGCTGATCGAATCCGGCAACCCCTTGCACAAGGACGGCGTGCTGTGGACGCCGCACCGCCCTGCCCGCCCGGAAAAATCCGAAGGCGGCATCGCCATCAAGATGGTGTCGGATTTCGAGCCGGCCGGCGACCAGCCGACCGCCATCAAGGATCTTGTCGAGGGCGTCGATAACAATGACCGCACCCAGGTGCTGCTCGGCGTCACCGGCTCCGGCAAAACCTTCACCATGGCCAAGGTGATCGAGCAGACGCAGCGCCCTGCTTTGATCCTGGCGCCCAACAAAACGCTGGCCGCGCAGCTCTATTCCGAGTTCAAGAAATTCTTCCCCGACAATGCGGTCGAGTATTTCGTCTCCTATTACGACTACTACCAGCCCGAAGCCTACGTCCCGCGTACCGACACCTTCATCGAGAAGGAATCCTCGATTAACGAGCAGATCGACCGGATGCGGCATTCGGCGACCCGCTCGCTGCTCGAGCGCGACGACGTCATCATCGTCGCCTCGGTGTCCTGCATTTACGGTATCGGCTCGGTCGAGACCTATACTGCGATGACCTTCCAGATGCAGATCGGCGACCGGCTCGACCAGCGGGCTCTGCTCGCGGATCTGGTCGCCCAGCAGTACAAGCGCCAGGACATCAATTTCGTGCGCGGCTCGTTCCGCGTGCGCGGCGACACGATCGAAATCTTCCCGGCCCACCTTGAGGACCGCGCCTGGCGCATCTCGATGTTCGGCGACGAGATCGAGGCGATCACCGAATTCGATCCGCTCACCGGCCAGAAGACCGGAGAGCTGAAGAGCGTCAAGATCTACGCCAACTCGCACTATGTGACGCCGCGTCCAACGCTCAACCAGGCGATCAAGTCGATCAAGGAGGAGCTCAAGCACCGGCTGGTCGAGCTCGAGCGCGCCGGCCGCCTGCTGGAGGCACAGCGGCTCGAACAGCGCTGCCGCTTCGATCTTGAGATGCTGGAAGCCACCGGCTCCTGCGCCGGCATCGAGAACTATTCGCGCTATCTCACGGGACGCCAGCCGGGCGATCCGCCGCCGACATTGTTCGAATATATCCCGGACAATGCGCTGGTTTTCATCGACGAAAGCCACGTCACCGTGCCGCAGATCGGCGGCATGTATCGTGGCGACTTTCGGCGCAAGGCGACGCTGGCGGAGTATGGTTTTCGCCTGCCCTCCTGCATGGACAACCGTCCGCTGCGCTTCGAGGAATGGGACGCCATGCGACCGCTCTCCGTCGCGGTTTCTGCGACACCCGGCGCCTGGGAGATGGAACAGGCCGGCGGCGTGTTCGCCGAGCAGGTCATCCGCCCGACCGGCCTGATCGATCCGCCGGTCGAAGTCCGCCCGGCGAAAAGCCAGGTCGACGATGTCGTCGGCGAAATCCGCGACACCACGGCCGCCGGCTACCGCACGCTGGTCACCGTTTTGACCAAGCGCATGGCCGAAGACTTGACCGAATATTTGCATGAGCAAGGCGTGCGCGTTCGCTACATGCACTCCGACATCGACACGCTGGAGCGCATCGAGATTCTGCGCGATCTCCGCCTCGGCGCTTTCGACGTGCTGGTCGGCATCAACCTGCTGCGCGAAGGCCTCGACATTCCCGAATGCGGTTTCGTCGCCATCCTCGACGCCGACAAGGAGGGCTTCCTGCGCTCCGAGACGTCGCTGATCCAGACCATCGGTCGCGCCGCCCGCAACGTCGACGGCAAGGTCATCCTCTATGCCGACCAGGTCACCGGCTCGATGGAGCGGGCGATGGCCGAGACCAACCGCCGCCGCGAAAAGCAGATGGAATGGAACGCGGCCAACGGCATCACCCCGGAATCGGTGAAGTCGCGCATCTCCGACATTCTGGACTCGGTCTACGAGAAGGACCATGTCCGCGCCGATATCTCGCAGTTCACCGACGGCGCCGGTGCGATGATGGGCAACAATCTCAAGGCTCATCTCGACGCCATGGAAAAGCAGATGCGCGACGCCGCCGCCAATCTCGACTTCGAGAAGGCCGCCCGCATCCGCGACGAGATCAAGCGGCTGCGCGAGATGGAACTGTCCATCTCGGAAGACCCTCTGGCCAAATACGCCGACATGGAAAGCCCGGTCTCCGGCCGCGAGAAGGGCAAGCACAACAAGGGCGTGGCCAAGCACCGTACGGCTGAGGAACAGGAGCGTTTTCGCAAGTTCGACGACGCACGCGCGGCTGAAGAGGCGGCCAGGGCTGCCCGGTCCAACCTCTTCCGCAAGCCGGCGCTCGACGAAATGGGTGCCGACGGCGCCGTGCCGGTGAAGAAACCGCTGTTTGCCAAGCCGTCGATCGACGATATGGGGCCTGGTACCGACATGCCGACACCGTCAGGCGCGGTGTCGCGCTCGCTGTTCAAGAAACAGTCGGCGCAGGAAGCGCACGGCTCCGACTTCGGCATTCCGGGCGATGCCACCAAGCCGCTGTTCAAGAAAAACTCGCTGGACGAGATGACCGTGCGGCGGACCGAAAAGCCGGTCGAAGGAAAAGTGCCGGCCAAGCCAAACCCAATCTCCCCCCAAGTGGGGGAGATGTCCGGCAGGACAGAGGGGGGCGCGAAGGATCGCGACGATTCCCCCAAGCCAATCATTCGCCAGCGTGCTGGCATCGGCTCCTACGAGGACCCAGGCGATGCGCGTCGTGATAAGCGGCGGCCGGGGAAGACGGGACGGCCAGGAAAGTAAGCGCCCTTCCCCTTCTCCCCTTGTGGGAGAAGGTGGATCGGCGAGCAGCGCCGAGACGGTTGAGGGGTGTTCCAGCGGAGTGAGACGTTGGTGTTTTCTGGAACACCCCTCGTCCGACCGAGCTTCGCTCGGCCACCTTCTCCCACAAGGGGAGAAGGTAAGAACCGACCCGCTGCACCGTTGCGAATTTTCGACGCCGGCCACTAGAATGCGTGATGATCGTCACGCGCAGACTTCAGGAAGACGAGTTCAAGGCTTGCTTCGCCGAGCCCATGACGAACGTCACCGCCAAGGCAGAGGCTGCCGTGGACATATGGCCGTATGTCGAGGCGCTGGATCTCGATGAGATCGGCCTGCCCTATGTGAACGACGTCCACTATGTCTACCGGGATGCCCAAAACCGGTTCGATCAAGTTCTGATTGGCACCGGCAGGTTCAACGCCCTGCTTGTGATCGTTGTTGATCTTCACAGGAGCGCAGTGTTCGGACATTTCCTGCTGGATCCAAACAGGGAATACGGAGTGAGCGGAGGCCATCTGAGGCCCGTGTGACAGTAGCGGCCGATTGCCAACCGACCCGCCCACTTGCCTCCACCCCCGCCTTTGGTGTAATCGCTCCACACACTCAAAGTTTTGTCTTGAAAGGAGGGCTGCGTGTCTATCGATCACCATCATCAGCGTGGCCCGATTTCTGCCCTGCGAGTTCGCTTGCAGGGTTGACCAGGGACATTACGGGTTTTTTCCCGTTTCGATTTTTTGGTCTGCCCTTCGTGGTGCGCAAAGCTGAGCCTGATGGCCGGCAAGCACACCGTCAAAGTGCATCCGGAGTTGTCTCCGGCGAGACCAGAGAAATCACAATGGCCCTGATCAGCCTCAAATCCTTCGGCGTCACCATGAGTGCGCCGCTGTTTTCCAACCTCGACCTCACCATCGGCGCCGGCGACCGGCTCGGCATCGTTGCCGCCAATGGCCGCGGCAAGTCGACCTTGCTTAAATGCCTGACCGGCGCGCTGGAGCCGACCTCGGGCGACATTTCTCGCACGCGCGGCCTGCGTGTCGGCCATGTCGAGCAGTCGGTTCCACCTGCCCTTCTTAGCCGCACCTTCCATCAGGTGGTGGCCGATGCCTTGCCGGCCGAGCAGGCCGACAGCGAGATGTGGCGCGTCGATGTGGTGCTGGATTCGCTCGACGTGCCCGAGCCGATGCGCGAACGGCCGATGCAGGCGCTGAGCGGCGGATGGCAGCGGCTGGCGCTGATCGCCCGCGTCTGGGTCACCGATCCGGATGTGCTTTTGCTCGACGAGCCGACCAACCATCTCGACCTCGCCAAGATCAGCCAGCTGGAAAGCTGGCTGAACGCCCTGCCGCGCGAGGTGCCGGTGGTCATCGCCAGTCACGACCGCGCCTTTCTCGACGCTGTCACCAACCGCACGCTGTTCTTGCGCCCGGAGGACTCGCCGGTGTTTGCACTGCCCTATTCCAGGGCGAGGCAAGCGCTCGACGACCTGGACGCTTCGACGGCGCGCCGGTTCGAGCGCGACATGAAGGTGGCGCAGCAGCTGCGCAAGCAGGCCGCCAAGCTCAACAACATCGGCATCAATTCCGGCAGCGACCTTTTGACGGTGAAGACCAAGCAACTCAGGGAACGGGCGGAGAAGCTGGAAGACGCCGCGGTATCGGCGCATCGCGAGAAATCAGCCGGCGCGATCCGGCTGGCCAACCGCGGCACCCATGCCAAGGTGCTGATTACGCTGGACGACGCCACGGTGGAAACGCCCGACGGCATGCTGCTGTTCAAGACCGGCAAGCGCCACATCTGCCAGGGCGATCGCATCGTGCTGCTCGGCCGCAACGGCGTCGGCAAGTCGCGTTTCGTCGATCTGATCCGCAACGCCATCGCCGAGCCGGACACGGTGCCGAACGTCAAGGTGACGCCGTCGACGGTGCTTGGCTACAGCGACCAGGCGCTGGCCGGCATCAGTGGCGACGACACGCCGCTGGCCCTGGTCTCGCACCGCTACGATGTCGGCGAGCAACGCGCCCGCTCGCTGCTTGCCGGCGCCGGCGTGGTCATCGAGATGCAGGAGAAAAAGATCGGCGTGCTGTCCGGTGGCCAGAAGGCGCGGCTGATGATGCTGGCGCTCAGGCTCGCCAACCCTAACTTCTACCTGCTCGACGAGCCGACCAACCATCTCGACATAGACGGCCAGGAAGCGCTGGAAGCGGAACTGCTGGAACATCAGGCGAGCTGCCTGCTCGCCTCGCATGACCGTTCCTTCATCCGCGCCATCGGCAACCGCTTCTGGCTGATCGACAAGCGGAAGCTGACCGAAGTCGAAGACCCCGAGGATTTCTTCCGCTCGGTGGCTGAAACGGCGGGCTGAGGAACTACCACCATGGGCCGTACCGTGTTGCGGCCCATGCTTTCGCATCTCCCGCAAATATTTTCAGCGCTCTGTCGGATCGCCTGAACCTGCTGCGTCCTTGGGATGCCGACACGATGATGCCGGCTTCATCTGAGGAGAACGCATCATGTCCATTCTGTCATCCATAGGCCGCGTCGCCGCCCGTTACGCACAGAACCGCGCCCGCTATCGCAGCGAGCGCGAGCTTCTGGCCCTGCCGATCGAACTGCGCAAGGATATCGGCTGGCCGGAAATCCTCATCGACGCGCAAAACGGCCCGCGGATCTGCAGGGCGCCCTGACCATGCGGTCGGGAAAGATCGATGCAGGCCGCCGCGGGGCGACCGTTGCTCAGTCATGCGTATCGCCCGACAGCGGCGTCGCCTGCATCGATCGACGCTTTTCGAACGCCTCGAACCAGCGCGTCAGCCGCGCCCGCGCGCGAAAGGACGGCAGCTGGCGGAACGCCATCCAGGACAGCGTGGTGGCAAGCGCTATATGGCCGACATGGAGCGGTGTCTCGTCGTCCAGCGCGCTTTCGATCCAGTCATAGCTGGCCTCGATTTTTTCCCGGTAGCCTTCGGCAAGCGCTGCATAGCGCAACTGTTCGGGCCGCCTTTCCGTCTCCCAGCGCAGGCCTATGCCCGTCTGCGCCAGGCCTTGGGCGACCGCCTGCAACCGCAACGCCTGCCAGCGCGCTTCGCCGTCCTGCGGCAGCAATTTGCGGCCGTCATGCAGCGTATCGAGATAGGCGCAGATGACATCGGAATCGAAGAGCGGCGGCGCATCCGGCCGCAGCAGCACCGGCACCTTGCCGAGCGGGTTTTCGGCGTAGACACTGGCATTGCGCAAGGTCGGGCTGGTCTCGTGATGAATGACCTCGAGCCGGTCGGCAAGCCCGACCTCATGGGCGAAGACGAGCGCTTTGCGCGCAAAGGGCGAATGGGTCTGGTAATAGAGGATCATTGTCGTCTCAGCGGGGTTAAAGGAGCAGTCCCCTTTCTAGCCTGCTGACAGCGAGCATTGCGCTCTGATTGGGCGCCGCCGACGCAAGTTCGTTTCGCCAGAAAATCGCATCAGACATGTAGGATCGCGGCCGGCTCGTTCGTCCTAGGGTTCGCAAGGCCAAACCAAATGCCCAGACCAAACCCAAAGAGGAACAAGACATGACCGACCAGACCCCCATTCAGCCGGCCGCGAAAGTTCTCGGTGGATTGACCCCCTATCTGCAGCTGGACGGCGCCTTCAAGGCCGCCGAATTCTACAAGAAGGCTTTCGGCGCCGAACAGGTGTTCTTCTATCCGCCCGATGAGCAGGGCCGCACGATGCACATCCATCTCCACATCAACGGCTCGACGCTGATGATTTCCGATTTCTACCCCGAAAACGGCATGCCTGCCGTCAAGCCGCAGGGCTATACCATGCAGCTCCATCTCGGCGCCGACGAGATCGATGGCTGGTGGAAGCGCGCGGTCGGTGCCGGCTGCGAAGTCGCAGTGCCGCTGCAGCTGATGTTCTGGGGCGACCAGTGGGGCAACATGCGCGACCCCTTCGGGGTCGAATGGGCGATGAACGCGCCGGCGAAGAAAGACTGACCACCGCTGACAAAGCTCCTCACCGGCTGACGCCGGTAAGGAGCTTTGTGAGATACTCCAAGGAGAACCTCATGTCCTATGTCGATGGTTTCGTGCTCGCCGTGCCGAAGGCAAATATCGATGACTACAAGAAGCTGGCCAACCTCGCAGGCCCGATATGGAAGGAACACGGAGCGCTCGCCTACGTCGAATGTACCGCCGACGACGTGCCCTATGGCGAGTTGACCTCGTTTCCGCGTGCCGTTCAGGCAAAAGACGACGAGATCGTCGTCTTCGCCTGGGCCGTCTATTCGTCCAGGCAAAGCCGCGACGCGGTAATGGCCAAGGTTATGGCCGATCCGCGTTTGACGCCCGATTCGGGGCCCATGCCCTTCGATATGAAGCGCATGATCTTCGGCGGCTTCCAGCCCTTCATCGAGCTTTAGCCGCTGCTCAGGCCAGCTTGTCCAGCAGCGGCTTCAACCTGTCGCCATAGCGCTTCCAGAGATCGACCGAGCCCTGATACATCGGCTGGCGCACCTGCGCGGCCGAGGCCGTGCGCACCGGGCGGTCGGTCTCGTGGAACGACAGCGCCTTGTCGTCCCAGGACAGGCCGAGATGCCCGATCAGCGCCCGCGTCTGTCCCTCCTGGTCGGCCACGAAATCCTCGTAACGCACGTCATGGACGACGCCCGGCAGAACATCGTGCCAATGCGCCATGATGTCGGTGTAGATGTTGTGGAAATCGGCGAGCTCGCCCAGATCATAGCCGTAGCGGTGGTTGTCGCCGCGGAAATGCACCTTGTAGATCGAAAGGCAGGTCGCCGCCGCATCGCGCGCGCAATGGATGATCCTGGCTTTCGGCAGCATCATATGGATGAAGCCGATGAGCAGGAAGTTGCCGGGCATCTTGTCGGTGACATGCCTGAAGTTGGGATAGCGCTCATGCAGCGTGTCGAGATAGGCTTGGCCCGCTTCGGCAAACTCCGCGTCGGATACATCGACCAGTCCCCAGGGGAAACCTCCCGGCATAGTCAGCGGAAATTGCTTGCCGACCGCGGTTTTCAACATGCTGAGCTCGCCCGCGCCATAGACTTGTGGATGGCTGGCGATGATCTGTTCGACCAGCGTGGTGCCGGAGCGCGGCATGCCGACGACAAAAATCGGCGTGTCGTCGGAGATTGCACTTGGCTTGTGCTTTTCGAAAAAGCCGGCGTTGAACACCGTCTTCATCGCCTCGAATTCGGCCCGCGTCCTGACCGGATCATAATCGATGCCCTTGCGGCGGATCGCATTGCCTTCAGCGAAATAGTCGAAGGCCCTGTTATAGTCCTTCAAATCGTCATTGGCCTTGCCGAGACCGAAGGACAGCTGCATGCGTGCCAGGCTGTCGGCCGGCGCCTTGGCATGCTGGGCCTCCATGCCGGCGAGTTCGGCGTCGCGCTCCTTCTGGCGCTTGACCTGCGTCAGCATCAGCCAGGCTTTTGCCATGCCTGGCGTGATCGCCAACGCCTGCCGGAACAGGTCGGCCGCCTCATCGAGCTTGCCTTTTTCCATCAGCCCGACGCCGAGCCCATGCAACAGGTCGGCATCCTTGGGCCGGATCGTCAGCGCCTCGCGAAAGGTCGCCAGCGCCTCATCCAGACGACCGGCTTCCTGCAACGTTTCGGCAAGCCCGATGCGGGCGCGGACATGGAAGGGATTGCGCCCGATTGTGCCGCGATAGATGTCCTCCGCAGCCTCGAACTGGCCGAGCTGTTTCAACGCCGAACCCAGATTGTCGCGTGCCGCGAGCTGGTCGGGCTTGAGATCGACCGCGCCGCGGAAGAAATCGGCGGACGCGGCAACGCGGCCGAGATCGCGCATCACCGTGCCGAGATTGTTGAGGAAATCGGGATTCTTCGGCTGCAGACGCACAGACTGCTCGATCAGCTCCAGCCCTTCGGGGCTGCGCCCGGTCTGGTGCAGCAACAGGCCCAGGAAATGCGCCGCTGCCGGGTGATTGGCCTTGCGCGCCAGCACCTGCCGGTACAGCGTCTCGGCCTCCTGCCGGCGCCCGGCCTGATGCAGCTGCAGCGCCTGCTGCACATATTGGTCGAGGCCCAGCGGCGCCTGTCCGCCAGCTCCAGCACCCGCCGCTCTTCTCTGATCTCTGTTGATGGGAAACCTGCCGTGTTTTGTCCGCTTGCCGCGATCTAGGCCATCGGCGCTGCAGGTTCAAGGGAAGAGTGGGCTCGCCAAGGGCGCGGACCTCTTCGAAACTCTAGAGGAATTCCAGGAAAATGTAGCGTTCAAATCAGCCGGTGGCTCTCGGCGAGCCGGCGCTCCCGCCGTAGCGTGCCGTCGGTGTCGGCAATCTTGCGCCGTGCCGCTTCGTCGCTTCTTATCGTCAGGCGCACTGATATTGCCTTGGGGAAGAGGACGATTGGCTCGATTGTTGCGGTCGGACGATCCGGCGTTTTCATGAATCTCATATATTTTTGCCTTTCGTAAAAAATAATCTTAGGGGCACCGGAATAATTATTCCGATGCTCTCTAAATAAGAAATTGGCTGATATTGTTCCACGATAGCAGATTTATTAGGGGTTTATACGAGAAATTTTTTATACCGGTCGAGCCGTGGCGGAAATCAGCTTGAATAACCAACAATTTCGGATTATTGATCTGAGATCGTTTTTTGGGTCAAGCTTGGCATATAGCGGCGTCGGAGATACTCGACCCGCCAAACTCATTCCAATCGCCGATGGTTGAGTTCCCGGTTGATGCCGGAAAGCATCGACGAACCAGAGCCAAGCCAATGCCGGATCGCACCACCCGTTCCATCGCCCATTTCGCGGCACCCTTCGTGCTTGGCGGGCTGGAAGGGCAACTGCCGGCCGGCGACTATGACATCGATCACGACGAAGAGCTGATCGAGGGCATGTCGCGGCTTGCCTGGCGTCGCGTCGCCACCTTCATCCATTTGCCGGCAAGGGCGGTGAAGAACCCGGCCACCAGCCAGCTTGTCGCCATCGACTACCTCGAACTCGAAACAGCGCTGAGGCGCGACCAGGAGAACGCAGCATGATCCGCTTCCAGCAGAATGCGCGTCCGCGCACCGATACGCCCTCGCACCTCTTCGCCATCGGCCAGACCGTGCGCATGAAGAGCCGCAGCGGGCTCGCCCAGCAGACCGCCGAGCTGTTTCAGATCAAGAGCAGATTGCCGGTCAAGGATGGCTCGCCGCAATATCGCATCCGCAGCGAGGAGGAGACCTATGAGCGGGTCACCACGGAAGACAACCTCGAAGTGGCGGACGCCCCGGCTGTCCCCGACAGCCAGGCAGTCTGACACCGCACCCACCCAGCACGTACGAAGGAGCAGACAGATGGCCAAGGGTCAGCAGCGCAGCAATCGCGAAACTCGCAAGCCCAAGAAAGACAAGGTGGTGGCCAAGGCCGCCTCCCCGTTCGGTTCCTCGGTCAAGCAGGCAGAGAGCAGCCTGAAGCCGAAGTCGAAGGGCTGACCAGGCAGGGCGCGCCTGGCGCACCTGCCGGCAATGGACTTACGATCTCGGACTGACGATCTCGCCCAAAACTCTGCAACGGAGGCTTGCTTGACGTTCTTCGTCGAGCCGCTCGCGCGACGCCGACGAAGCCACGCTCGACAAGGTATCGCTGGACGCGCCGAACCTGCGCGCCGCCCTGCAGGGCGCCACCGCGCTGTTCCACAGCCTCGCCATGCCGCAGACCCCCGACCGTCTGCGCATTTGCGACGAGGACGGCGCAGAGCTTTATGCCGGCCCGGCCGACGGGGCGTATTCGGCGTAGGCAACCACTCCGATCCGCGACCTTGCCTTCTCCCTTGGGGGTGAGAAGCGGTCCGCGCAGCAGACGAAAAGCCGATTGTTGGCTTTTCGAGTTTCGAACGCCCTGAGCCTGCGAAGGACCAAGGGTGGTCCGGTCCACCCGCCCGGTCCCCGCTGCTTCGCAGGGTCCCGGCATTCGCCGCCTTTTATCGTGCCAGTGGGACGGTGAATTCGCCTCCGGCGGACTCACCCGACAGGGGAGAAGGAAAAATCAGCAGGGGCCGTCCTCGACGACGCGGTAGTCGGCGGCACGGGCCTCGCAGGCGTTGGGAAAGGTGCGCAGCTCGCCATGGCGGCGGGCGCAGACCGGGGCGTATTCGCGCGTGCAGAATGTCGGCTCTTCGCCGCCACCACCGCCACCACCGCCACCACCGCCGTCGCGGCAAGGGCCGTCGCGAACGATGCGGTAGCCTTCCCGTTCGGCAAGGCAGGCATTGGCGAAGGTCTGGCGGTCACCGCCGCGCCGCGCGCAGACCGGCTCGTATTGCCTGGTGCAGAATTCCGGTTCCGGCCGTGGCGGGCGCGGACGTGGTCCCGGCCCGTCATCGACGACGACGGTGCAGGCCGCAAGAAGACCCGACAGGAAGAGAATAGTAAAACCCTGGCGCGAGAAGATCGTCGCAAGAAATCTCATGAATATGCCTCCCTCGAGACCCCCGTCCCCGGCGCAAAACGCGCCTGTCGATCCTCGCCATTCCCTTGCCAAATGCAACCCCCGTTTGCGGCGCGGGAGCCATGCGATGCCTGGCCCGCGCATTGGTTTGGCCCTGGACCAGACCGCTGGACCATGCGTGGCCGGGCTCTGGCTGATGAACTCTTAAGAACCCAGGTTTATCGAAGCGCCTTCGTTGGGATGCGTCGATGGACGCGGCCCGCGGCGCTATCTTGCAACTATCACGTTTCCGTGCGATAAATTTTGTGTTCGGGCATTTGCGACCCGGAGAGCGGAACGTTTTGGACGACCTTTCCCCGATACTGTGAATCTCTGACGGCCCCGTTTTCGGCGGGGGGTTTTACCATGCGCAAATGCAGGACTGCCGAAGCAACCACCGGGACTTGCCCACGATGCCAGGCGGCGGGCAAACCATAAGACTGACACGGGTGAAGGAGTTTCCCCAATGGCCCAGACCGGCACCGTTAAATTCTTCAACGCGACCAAAGGCTTCGGCTTCATCACGCCCGACGGCGGCGCCAAGGATGTGTTCGTCCACATTTCCGCGATCGAGGCCTCGGGCCTGCGTACCCTCGTCGACGGCCAGAAGGTCACCTTCGACGTTGAACCCGACCGCATGGGCAAGGGTCCGAAGGCGGTCAACCTCCGCGCGGCCTGAACCGGCGGTGCCCGCGCGCCCGTCAGGGCGCTCGAAAAAGCACCTAAAGCGTGTTTGAACCGGCTTTGTCAGCCGTCCAGAGTTTCGAAGGCGCGACGTTTCCCGTTGCGCCTTTTTCATGACCGCCGTCGCCGGAGGCAAAGGACGCTTTATCGGTCAATGCCGTGGCTGATCGCCGGAGCAATCGTCTGGCGCGAATTGCCTTCGGTGCCACGATCTATTTGACCAGCCTTCAGCGTTGCCGCCGTCGCCAAAACTTTCTCTTGCCGATAGCGCTAAAATAAAGGACAAATTTCCCTTCGGGCATTTGCCGGCCCGAAACTGGACTTTATGGGATCAAAGGGAGCTTCCCATGCCGCAGACCGGCACCGTCAAATTCTTCAATCATGCCAAAGGCTTCGGCTTCATTACGCCCGACGACGGGCAGAAGGATGTCTTCGTTCATATTTCGGCCGTGCAGGCTTCGGGTCTTTCCGGTCTGGAGGATGGACAGAAAGTGACATTCGACACCGAGCCGGACAAGCGCGGCAAGGGTCCGAAGGCCGTCAACCTGTCGGTCGGCTAAGCTGGCTCAAGACAGTCCGGACGGAGATTGACGAGGCGGAGCGCCTTGCGTACGCGCTTGGTTTTGCCGCAAGAACTGGATCGTATCAGCCAATTCCGTTCAGCCCCCGTTCAGCCACGGTCTTCTATTAATCGTCCCCTAGGCTGGACCGCATCCCCGAAAACTATCCGGGCCGGCACGAAGGAGACCAAAATGAATCGCATTTTCAAGACCGCCATCCTGGGCGCCGCTCTCGCCGCGACCACCCTCGCCACCTTGCCTGCCGCCAATGCCAAGGACTGGAACCGCTGGCATCATGGCCATGGTCGTCATCATAATGGCGACGCGCTTGCGGCCGGTGTCGTCGGCCTTGCGGCCGGCGCTCTGATCGCCGGTGCGCTGAGCAACCCGCAGCCGCGCTACAGCAGCTATGATGACGATTACGACTACCGCGAAGTGCGGCCGGCGCCGGTGCGCCGTTACTATGCCGAACCGCGGGTCGTCTATGCCGACCGCTATGCCGAGCCGTGGACCCGCGACTGGTACGAATACTGCTCGGACCGCTACCGGAGCTTCAATGCCCGCAGCGGCACGTTCACCGGCAATGACGGTGAGCAGCATTTCTGCGTCGCGAATTGAGCTTCCCTGTCCCACAAAAAGCGCTGACCGCAAGGCCAGCGCTTTTTTTTTGGCAGAAAGACATCGCTAAGTCAGGAAGGGATTGGTCCGCCTCTCCTCGCCAAAGCGGCCACCCGGGCCGTGGCCGCAGATGAAGCCGATCTCGTCACCGAGCGGCAAAAGCTTGTCCTTGATCGAGGCGATCAGCGCCGCATGGTCGCCGCCCGGCAGGTCGGTGCGCCCGACCGAGCCGCGAAACAGCACGTCGCCGACATGAGCGAACTTCGCCGCGCGATTGTAGTATACGACATGGCCAGGCGCATGGCCGGGGCAGTGCAGCACCTCGAACATATGTGAGCCGAACGAAACCGTCTCGCCCTCTGCGAGAAACCGGTCGGGCACGCAGTTGCGCGCCCCGGCAATGCCGTAGCGCTGGCCCTGGTTCTCGAGATTGTCGAGCAATAGCTTGTCGGCTTCGTGCGGGCCGATGATCTCGATGCCGAGTGCTTCCTTCAGCTCCATGGCGCCGCCGGCGTGATCGATGTGGCCATGGGTGATCCAGATCGCAGCGGCGGTGATCGCATTGTCCTTCAGCACCGCCAGCACCTTGTCGATGTCGCCGCCCGGATCGACGACGACGCCATGCTTGTCATCCATGTCGAACAGGATGGTGCAGTTCTGCTGGAAAGGCGTGACCGGCACGATGCCGGCATTGAGCTGACCCATGATTGTCCTTTCGCTGTTCCAGCGTGATGTAGAGGCGCGGGCGAAGGCCGTCCACTGCTGAAAGGCAAACAGTCCGTCCCAAAACAGAAATGGGCGGCCCAACGGCCGCCCATTTGACGAAGCCTGAGTCTCGAGCAATTCCAGGAAAAGTGTAAAGCGGTTTTCCGTCCGGAATTGGGTAAAACAACAAACTAGATCATTCGCCGTGAAACGGTGAATGATCTAGAGGCTTACTTCTTCATCGCGCCCATGACCGCACCGATGATGCCGGTCAGGATGGCGCCGCCGCCGGCGCCGCCGAGCAGGTTTTTGAGGTTCAGCGTATCGCCCAATCCGCCCGCTGCCGTTGCAGCCGCTGCCGGGTCGGCCGTGCCGCCGAGCAGGCTGCCGAGGATCGCCGCCCCGCCGACGCCGCCAACCGCGCCGCCGAGGATTTTGGTCAACTGGCCCATCGCCGCATTCTTCAGCGCGACGCCGACCGCCTGACCACCGACAACACCTGCAATTACCTGTACAACGAGCGCAATGAGCGTATTCGTATCCATGTACCTAGTCCCTCCATAGCTGCCAGCCTCCCGGGCCGACACCATCATGAGACGCTGAATTGTACGAAAGTCAAATGCACAGATGCTGAAATAAAGGGGCCGGCCTCAAAACCGCCCCTGCTTGCGAAAAAAGCTGTGACTTTCGTTATTCTGCGGCTATCGCATGCTTAGGTTGCACCGCAGCAGAATAGTCGTTCATCAAAGTCTTGGCGATCTCGCCGACCTCGAATCGGTACGGACCGATCTCGGAGACCGGCGTCACTTCCGCTGCCGTTCCGGTGAGGAAGCACTGTTCGAAGCCTTCGAGTTCCTCAGGCATGATGGCGCGCTCGACGACTTCAAGGCCGCGGTCCTTGGCGAGGCCGATGACGGTGCGGCGGGTGATGCCGTCGAGGAAGCAATCGGGCTTCGGCGTGTGGATCTTGCCATCCTTGACGAAGAAGATGTTGGCGCCCGTTGCTTCGGCGACCTGGCCGCGCCAGTCGAGCATCATGGCATCGGCATAGCCCTTGGCCTCGGCGGCATGCTTGGACATGGTGCAGATCATGTAGAGGCCGGCGGCTTTCGACTTCGACGGCGCGGTGCGCGGATCGGGCCGGCGCCATTCCGCCAGATCGAGACGGATGCCCTTGAGCTTCTGCGCCGGGTCGAAATAGCTCGGCCATTGCCAGATGGCGATGGCGCAGTTGATGCGGCTGTTCTGCGCCGACACCCCCATCTGTTCGCTGCCGCGCCAGGCGATCGGCCTGACATAGGCGTCCTGGAAACCCTGCTTCTTCAGAAGCGTGGTCGAGGCGTCATTGAGCTCGGCCACGGAATAGGGAATATTGAAGCCGAGCAGGCGCGCCGATTCATGCAGACGCTCGGTGTGCTCGTTGAGCTTGAAGATGGCGCCGCCATAGGCGCGCTCGCCCTCGAAGACGGCGCTGGCATAGTGCAGGCCGTGGGTCAGCACGTGGATCTTGGCATCGGCCCATTTGACGAACTCGCCGTTGATCCAGATGAAGCCGTCCAGTTGGTCGAAGGGAACGGATGCCATGGAAACCTCCCGCGGGCGGCGACCCGCACATCATTAGTGTTGTTCTTGTTGCGCGACAGCCGCGTCGGGCGGCCCTTGAAGCGTAAGCGGAGAATCGAACTCTGGCAAACTCAGGAAGTTCCGGAAAAACCGCACTCCCTTGCCTTTTCGTTCGCATTCAGCCGAAAAGCTTGTCAAAAATTACCATTGCGGGGAAATTACGTCAATAGTACTGACATAATTTCCCTCTATGGACGGAGAAATGATGACGGATCGAAGCCCAGCTGCCGGAAAACCGATCAAGACGCCGATCACCGACGAGGACGGCATCGACTTCGCCATCATCGAACTGTTCTTCTTTGCGTATCGCGATTTCACTTCCGATCCGGACCAGATCCTGGCCGATTACGGCTTTGGCCGCGCCCATCACCGGGTGCTGCATTTCGTCAACCGCCGGCCGGGACTGACGGTCGCTGAACTGCTCGACGTGCTCAAGATCACCAAGCAGAGCCTGGCGCGGGTGCTCAAGCAGTTGATCGACACCGACCATATCGTGCAATTGCAGGGTCCGCGCGACCGCCGCCAGCGGGAGCTCTATCCGACAGCCAAGGGGCGCGCCCTGGCGCTGGCCCTGGCGCGGCCACAGTCACGCCGCATCCGTGCTGCATTGGAAGATTCCGGAGCCAGCGAGCGTCCCTTGATCGAACGATTCCTGGAAGCCATGGTCAATCCGGAACTAAGGGCGCAGATCGACATTGTGCCTGCAAACATGTCAGGGAAAAGCCATGGAGACCATTGAGAGGGTGGACCAGCCGACGGCGCCGGACGATGACGCGCCGCATCTGCTTGTGGTCGACGACGACACCCGCATTCGCAATTTGCTCAAGCAGTATCTGACCGAAAATGGTTTTCGCGTCACAGTCGCCGGAAATGCCGGCGAGGCCAGGCGAAAGCTTGCAGGACTCGACTTCGACCTCCTTGTCCTCGACGTCATGATGCCCGGAGAGACCGGCGTCGACCTCACCAAGGCGCTGCGGGCGGAGAAGAACGTACCGATCCTGATGCTCACCGCGCTATCGGAAACCGACAGCCGCATCACTGGGCTCGAGGCCGGCGCCGACGACTATCTGCCCAAGCCCTTCGACCCGCGCGAACTGATCCTGCGCATCAATAACATTCTGCGCCGCGGCGGCCCGGCGACGACGCCCAAGGTCGAGCAGCTGGTCTTCGGCCCCTACACCTTCCAGATCGCCAGGCGCGAGCTGAAGCGGGGCGGCGAGGCGCTGAAGCTGACCGACCGCGAGCAGGAGATCTTGGCGATCTTTGCCGCGCGGGCCGGCGAAACGATCCCGCGTCACGAGCTTGTCGGCGACGATTCGGAAGTCGGCGAGCGCACCATCGACGTCCAGATCAACCGCCTGCGCCGCAAGATCGAGCGCGATCCGTCCAATCCGGTCTGGCTGCAGACGGTGCGCGGTATTGGGTATCGGCTCAGCGTGGAATAGAATGCCGCTGACGGCCGCCCTTGGCCATAGATGTGTGGCCATCGACCAGCGGCCATTGACCCAGCGGAAGGATAAATGGCGACCACGCAACTGGAACGGCCGGAACAAGGCGGCTTTGGCGCGCGCGTATCACGCGCGCTGAAAGCAATGCCGCGTGCCTGGAAGCGGTTCTGGCGGCTGGTTGCGTTCTATATGCCCAAGCGGCTTTATGCCCGCTCGCTGATCATCGTCATCGCGCCGATGATCCTTCTGCAGTCGGTCGTCGCCTTCGACTTCATGGAACGCCACTGGGCAACCGTGACGCAGCGCCTGTCGCAGGCCACCGTGCGCGACATCGCCGCGATCATCGACATGATCGAGACCTATCCGCATGATGGCGACTACGCCAACATCATCCGCATCGCCCAAGACCGCATGCAGTTGAAGGTCGACCTCTTGCCGCCCGACCCGTTGCCGGCGCCTGGACCCAAGCCCTTCTTCTCGATCCTTGACGACGTCCTTTCCACCGAGATCACCCGCCAGATCAACCGCCCGTTCTGGATCGACACGGTCGGCAATTCCAACATCGTCGAGGTCCGCATCCAGCTCGAGGGCAAGGTGCTGCGCGTCTTCGTGCGCCGCAGCCAGGCCTATGCCTCCAACACCCACATCTTCCTGATCTGGATGGTCGGGACGTCACTGGTGCTGCTGACGATTGCCATCCCCTTCCTTCGCAACCAGATCCGGCCGATCCTGTCTCTGGCCGAGGCCGCCGAAAGCTTCGGCAAGGGCCGGCCGATGCCGCGCGATTTCCGCCCACGCGGCGCCGAGGAGGTTCGACGGGCCGGCTTTGCCTTCATCCAGATGCGCGAGCGCATCGAACGCCAGCTGGAACAGCGCACCGCCATGCTGACCGGCGTCAGCCACGATCTCAGAACCATCCTCACCCGCTTCAAGCTGCAGCTGGCGCTGGCTGGCGGCAAGCCCGAGACCAAGGCCGCGCTCAACCAGGACATCGACGACATGCAGTCGATGCTGGAAGGCTATATCGCCTTTGCCCGCGGCGAAGCGTCGGAAGATGCCGGCCATTTCGATCTCGAGGCCTATTTCCAAAAGCTCGGCGAGGAGGCGTCGCTGCACAAGCGCAAGCTATCGACCGTGCTTGCCGGTGATCCGGACGTGCATGTGCGCCCGCACGCTTTCGCCCGGCTGTTGTCCAATGTCGCCGGCAATGCCTTGCGCTATGCCAAGACGGTGGAGATCAGCGCCGATCACGGCCGCGGCTCACTCGTCGTCACCATCGACGATGACGGTCCGGGCATCCCGCCGGAAAAGCGCGAGGACGTGTTCAAACCGTTCGTGCGGCTCGACGAGGCGCGCAACCTCGACGCCAGCGGCACCGGCCTTGGTCTCTCTATCGCCCGCGATATTGCCCGCAGCCATGGCGGCGACATCATGCTGGAAGACAGCCCGCTCGGCGGCCTGCGGGCGGTGATCAAGGTGCCCGCCTGACCAAAGCATGATCTGGAAGGCGGGCTCGGCCAAAAACCACCTTCATCCGCCCGTCATGAAACCATGGTCAAGAGCGCGCATGAAGCGCGCGACCTCAGTTGATTCGGCTCAGCCGCCTTACTTCGACCTCGTGCATGCCCGGGTGCGGTGGAGCGAAGCGAGGGCAGCCGGCCCGTACCGCTATCGCATCAAGGCAACCGTCGACCCGAGCAAAGGACCGCCATGCGCATCCTGATGGTCACCGACGCCTGGCGGCCGCAAGTCAACGGCGTCGTCCACACGCTGGAGCGGCTCACCGAAACGCTGAAAACCTTCGACGTTGCGGTCGACTTCCTGACCCCGAATATCTTTCGCACCTTGCCGTTGCCGACCTACCCCGACATCAGGCTGGCGCTGACCACGCCCGGTCATGTCGCGCGGCTGATCGAGGCTCGCAAGGCCGACCATATCCATATCGTCACCGAAGGCCCGCTCGGCATCATGGCGCGGCGCTATTGCCGCAATGCTGGCCGTCCCTTTACCACCAGCTATCACACCCGCTTTCCCGAATATCTCAGCGCCCGCCTGCCGGTGCCGGAGAGCTGGGCCTATCGCTGGCTGCGTGATTTCCACAATTCGGGACAAGGCACGCTGGTCGCCACCCAGTCGCTGGCGGAGGACCTTGCGTCGCGAGGCTTCACCAAGCTCAGGCCGTGGACGCGGGGCGTCGACACCGATCACTTCCGCCCGGACAAGAAGAAGGACCTCGGCTTTCCCGGCCCGGTATTCCTGTGCGTCGGCCGCGTCGCCATCGAGAAGAACCTGAGCGCCTTCCTCGATCTCGACCTGCCCGGCAGCAAGGTGATCGTCGGCGAAGGACCGGAACTGGCTAGGCTCAGGGCGAAGTACCCGCAGGCGCACTTCCTCGGCCATCGCCCGAACGATGAGCTGGCCGAGATCTACGCCTCGGCTGATGTTTTCGTTTTCCCCAGCCGCACCGACACGTTCGGCAACGTCATCATCGAGGCGCTGGCCAGCGGCACGCCGGTGGCCGCCTATCCGGTCACCGGACCGATCGACATTGTCGGCGACGGCATCGGCGGCGCGGTGTCGACCGATCTGCGCGAGGCCTCGCTCGCCGCGCTCAATGTCGACCGCGCCGAGGCGCGCGAACGCGCCATGCGCTACAGCTGGAAAGCCTGCGCCGAAATGTTCATGGACACGGTCGAAGAGGCGCTGAGCACAAGGCGCAAGCTGGCCGCCTGACGCAATCTTCCTAAAACAACCTGCCGCCGTCCGGCACCTTGCGCTCGATGGCGCCAAGGACCACGGCGCCTTCCTCATCAGGGAAGCCGAGCGTGAGCACTTCCGACATGAACGGACCGATCTGGCGCGGCGGGAAATTCACCACCGCAAACACCTGCCGTCCCACCAGCGTTTCCGGCGCATAGTATTTCGTGATCTGTGCCGAGGATTTCTTCACGCCGATCTCAGGGCCGAAATCGATCTTCAGCTTGAAGGCGGGTTTGCGCGCCTCGGGGAAAGGCTCGGCCTCGACGATCGTGCCGGCACGGATGTCGACACGATCAAAATCGGCAAAGCTGATCTCGGGCTTGCGCGCGCTGCTCGAACTCATGGAAGCTCAAGCGTTGCCATAGGTCTCGAACAGGACACCGGCCAGCGCATCCTTGGCCGAGGTTCCCGACCAGACAACGAACTGGAAGGCCTGGAAATAGCATTCGCAGGCTTCAAGCGCCGACGACAAAAGCACCTCGACCTGCTGGCTCGACGGTTCGACCCCGCCGGCGAGCAGCAGTGACTGGCGAAACATGATCGCGCCCTCCTGCTCCCAGAGATCGAAATGGCCAAACAGCATCTGCTCGTTGATCAGCGACAAAAGCCGCATCACTTCCAGCGCGCGGGCTTCCGGCACCTTGATGTCGAAAGCACAGGCCAGATGCAGCGCCTCGAAGTCCTCCATCCATGAGAAGGAGACGTGATAGTCGGTCCAGCTGCCGGCAACCGAGATCGAGATTTCGTCATCGCCGGCCCGTTCGAAGGACCAGTCATTGTTATGGGCGACCTGCTCGATGACATCCACCGGATGGATTTCGCGGGAGAATTCGAGTTCGAGAAGTTCCATGGAATGCTTCCTGTGTTCAGGGGAGCGCCACACGCTCCGCGGGGCACACACGACGAACAATCTTGTCTTGAACTCGGACGGCCAGGACTTCACGACACAAAGACCCCGGACCGGAACCCACCGCCCGGCCGCATGACCCTGCTCGAATCATGCAACAAATTCAGTCTATTGATCGGGAGTCGCGTGAACAGCCTAATTTTTCGCACTGCGTCATCAGCATGTGGAAAGGCGCTGTCACAAAGATTCATGCATTGCCGGTAAACGATTCACGGCAAAGCACTTTTTCGGATTGTGCTTTGTGGAAAAGTTTAAATTTTATTTTTTTGCTTTGGGCTTTGCCGCAGCCGCAGGTGCGGCCTGTCCGGTCAATTCGGCAAGCCTGGCCTCGAGCGCATCGATGCGGGCGGCCAGCCTGGTGTTTTCTTCGCGGGCCTTGGCAGCCATGTCGCGGGCAGCCTCGAACTCCTCGCGCTGCACCACATCCATGGTGTTGAGGATGCGCTCGGCCTGCCCCTTGAAGGCAGTCTCCACCTCGCGGCGCACGCCTTGTGCGGCACCCGCGGCATCGGTCATCAGCTTGGCGAATTCATCGAGAATGCGGTTCGGTCCGGTTGACATGGCAAATCCTCGCTTGCTCGAATTGACGTAGTGGCACTGCCTGCGGAATGCAAGAACGTTGAAGCTGGTGCGGCTTAATGTCGGACGCGATTTAACGACGGTTGCCGTGACGGACAGTACGGACTTGGAGAAGCGCTTTGCAGCACTCGATGCAGCACTCGCAAAGGGCATTTCGGATGCCAGTGCGGGCCGGGTCTAGCCTGGCGACGAGGTGCTGGACAGGCTTGAAGCCAAATACAGGGCAATGGCAGAGAGAACCAAGTGAAGTTACTGGTCTTCACAGACCAGCGGCCTAGTTTTCCTCACGACTTGCTCCAGGCAAGAGTCACTCTCATTCAGGATCAACCAATGGCAACGCCCCCGCGCCGACCGACCAATCCGATGGAAGCCGCTGAAGCGGCCTTCAAGCCGGTCAAGAAACCCGCGCCTCCCATTCGCGAACCCTCCGCCGCACCAAACGTTCGCGAGCTTGTCTCGATCAGGATCGATCGCGCCGTGCTCGACCATTTCCAGGAAGATGGCCCCGGCTGGCAAGACAGGATCAACGATGCGCTCAGGCAATTGGTCGCCGGCAAGCCGCAGGGTTGAGCCCATTATCTCTGACGATCAGGCTGTCGTCACCTTGCCTTGACCCCGCCAAAACCCTGCCGCATGGTCCGCGCCCTAACGCGAGCCCTCCCAGGAGATCCTGTTGAACGACTATTTCCCGCTGCCGATGGCGTCGCTGTCCTTCCCCAACATCGACCCGATCCTGGTTCAGATCGGCCCGCTGGCTGTGCACTGGTACGGCATCGGCTATATCGTCGGCATCCTGTTCGCCTGGTGGTACGCCAAGCGGCTCGTCACCAACACAAGGCTGTGGCCTGATGGCGTCTTGCCGATGAAGCCGATCGACCTCGACGATTTCATCGTCTGGGCCGCCGTCGGCGTCGTGCTCGGCGGACGCACCGGCTATGTGCTTTTCTACGATTTAAAGCGCTATATCGACCACCCGCTCGACATCTTCGCCGTCTGGCAGGGCGGCATGTCGTTCCATGGCGGCCTGCTTGGCGTCATCCTCGCCATGACGCTGTTTTCCCTCAAGCGCGGCATCCGCACCTGGACGCTGTTCGACGTGGTGGCAGCCGGCGTGCCGGTCGGGCTCGGCCTCGTCCGCATCGCGAACTTCGTCAATGCCGAACTCTGGGGTCGCGTGACCGACGTGTCGTGGGGCGTCGTCTTCTGCAACGAGCGTCTCCAGCAGACCGTGGCGGGTTGTGTCGCGGGCCTGGAGCCTCGCCATCCGAGCCAGCTCTACGAAGCGCTACTCGAGGGCGCGGTGCTGTTCCTGGTCCTGCGCTTCCTCACCCATTCGCGGCTGAAGCTGAAGACGTCGCGCTTTGTCGGCGGCGCCTTCATTTGCGGCTACGGCCTGTCACGCATCTTCGTCGAGTTCTTCCGCGAGCCCGACCAGCAGCTCGGCTACCTCCTCGGCGGCTGGCTCACCATGGGCATGGTGCTGTCGCTGCCGATGGTGCTAGCCGGCATCTGGGCGATGGCCACCGCCAAACCGGCGCCGCAACCACAGCCGGCATGACACGGCTGAAGACCCGCATCGTCGACCTGATCGGCGCGCTCGGGCCCCTCCCCGTCAACGAGTACATGGCGCTCTGCCTTTTCGATCCCAGCGACGGCTACTACACCACGCGCGAGCCGTTCGGCGCCGCCGGCGACTTCGTCACCGCACCCGAGATCAGCCAGATGTTCGGCGAACTCGTCGCCGTCTGGCTCTATCAGGCCTGGCTGGCGATCGGCCGACCCCTGCCGGTCACCATCGCGGAGATCGGGCCTGGCCGCGGCACGCTGATGAAGGACATGCTTCGCACCCTGACGCGGCTCGATCCGGCTATCGCCGCCAGAGCCTCCTTCGCTCTGGTCGAGACCAGTCCGCGGCTGACTGAAATCCAGAAGCAGACGCTTGCCGAAACTTCGGTTGAGCTCGGCTGGCACGAAACCATCGCCACACTACCGCAGGCGCCGTTGCTGATTGTCGGCAACGAATTGTTCGACGCTGTGCCGATCCGCCAGTTCATCCGCGCCGGCGCCGGCTGGCGCGAACGGGTGATCGGCCTCGACGTCTCAGACGAGTTGAGCTTCTTCGCCGGCGCCGGCTCGGTCGAGGCGACGCTGCTGCCGGAAGACGCCGCCGAGGCGCCACAAGGCTCTATTTTCGAAATAGCACCGGCCCGCGCGGCACTGATGGCGACCATTGTCGAACGCATAGCCGACCACGGCGGCGCCGGGCTGTTCCCTGATTACGGCCATCTCCAGCCCGGTTTCGGCGACACATTGCAGGCCGTGCGCAGACACGCCCCAGAAGATGTGCTGGCCAATCCCGGCGAAGCCGATCTCACCGCCCATGTCGACTTCGCGGCACTGGCCGCCGTCGTGCGGGCACATGGCCTCGATGTGGAATTGGCGACGCAGGGCGACTTTCTGCTTGGCATGGGATTGCTTGAGCGAGCTGGCCAGTTGGGCAGCCAGGCAAGCCAAGAGGCACGACAAACCATTGCCGATGCTGTCGAGCGCCTGGCCGGATCCGACGGCATGGGCACGCTGTTCAAAATCCTGAAAATCCTGCCGCATCAGCCAGTCTGACTCTCAGAGATCGTTACAAGCCGTCCCGCGACGCCGCCTATGGTCGCATGCCTGCTTTTGGCCAATGCAAAGTCGACGCGGCAGCACTGTCGCAATCACTCGGCCGAACTTCGCCTTGACGAAAACGCCGGCGCGGACAACAAACCCATCCATGCTGAATCAGACCAAACCGGATCCTGTTCGCTCGCCGCTGCTGGAAGCGGCCAAGCCGCGAGGTATCCGCCATGGCTATTTCACCCGTATCGGCGGCGTCTCCGGCGGCATCTATCAGGGACTTAACATCGGCACCGGCTCGGATGACGATCAGATGCTGGTCGCCGAGAACCGCCGCCGCGTCGCTGCCTGGATGGGTGTGCCGGCCAGCCATCTCCTGACCGCGCATCAGGTCCACTCGCCCGATGTCGTTATTGCCAGGGAACCCTTTCCCGGCCCGCGGCCCAAGGCCGACGCCATCGTCACCGACCGGCCGGGCATCGCCATCGGCGCCTCGACGGCCGATTGCGGCCCCGTGCTGTTCGCCGATGCGCAAGCGCGCATCATTGGCGCAGCGCATGCCGGCTGGAAGGGCGCTTTTACCGGCGTGCTTGAAAACACCATTGCCGCGATGGAAAGCCTTGGCGCCCGCCGTGAGCGCATCATTGCGGTTCTCGGTCCTTCGATCGGCCCCGACAATTACGAGGTCGGGCCGGAATTCGTCGCCCGTTTCGTCGAAGCCGATGCCGAAAACATCGGCTATTTCGCGCCTTCGGCCAATCCGGCGCATGCAATGTTCGATCTCAACCTCTATACGGTCGACCGGCTGAAGAAGGCTGGCGTGACCGCGCAGGGGCTTGGCCGCTGCACCTATGCTGAGGAGGATCTCTTCTTTTCCTACCGGCGCGCGACGCATCGCAAGGAACCGGACTACGGTCGGCAGGTTTCGGCAATTGTTTTGGAGAACGGATAATGGCGCTGCATTTCGAACGGTCGGAATTTGACGCCCGGCGTGACCGGTTGATGATCGAGATGACGGAAAAGAAGCTCGATGCTGTACTGCTTTTCGCCCAGGAGAGCATGTACTGGCTAACCGGCTACGACACGTTCGGCTTCTGTTTCTTCCAGTGCCTGGTTATGAAGGCTGACGGCTCTATGGTGCTGCTCACCCGCTCGGCCGATTTGCGCCAGGCGCGCCACACATCGATCATCGACAACATCGTGCTGTGGACCGACCGCGACGGCGCCAACCCGGCGGTCGACCTGCGCAACCTGCTCAACGACCTCAATCTCCTCGGCGCTCGCATCGGCGTCGAATACGACACCCATGGCCTGACCGCCTTCAATGGCCGCCGCGTCGACGAGCAGCTGCAGACCTTCGGCCAGATCGCCGACGCCTCCGGTATTGTCGGCCGTCTGCGCCTGTTCAAGAGCCCGGCTGAAATCGCCAAGGCCGAAAAGGCCGCCAACCTTTCCGACGACGCGCTCGAAGCGGCCCTGCCGCTGATCAAGCAGGGCGGCGACGAAGCGCTGATCCTTGCCGCCATGCAGGGCGCGGTGTTTGCCGGCGGCGGCGACTATCCGGCCAATGAATTCATCATCGGCTCGGGCATCGACGCGCTGCTCTGCCGCTACAAGGCCGGGCGCCGCAAGCTGACCAAGAACGATCAGCTGACGCTCGAATGGGCCGGCGTGTTCCATCACTATCACGCGCCGATGATGCGCACCGTGCTGACCGGCAAGGCGTCGAAGCGTCATCAGGAGCTGTTCGACGCCGCCCGCGCGGCTCTTCTGGCGGTCGAGAAGGCGATGACGCCCGGCAACACCTTCGGCGACGTCTTCGACGCGCATGCCCGCACGCTGGAGGCGCACAGCCTGACCAAGCATCGGTTGAATGCCTGCGGCTATTCCGTCGGCGCCCGCTTCACCCCGTCCTGGATGGACATGCCGATGTTCTACCAGGGCAATCCCGAGCCGATCGCGCCCAACATGACATTGTTCGCGCACATGATCATCATGGACTCCGAAACCGAGACGGCGATGACGCTTGGCCGCACCTACCTGACCACCGAATCCCAGCCGAAGCCGCTTTCACGCCATGATCTCGACTTGATCGTACAGTGAATCCATAATGGTTGGTCCACGCGGGGGCGTTCACGACTAAGGAGTTTTCGGGCAGATGAGACGATCGCATGTGACGACCGTGTCATTGCTCGCAGCGCTTGTGCTAGCCGCTTGCACCAACGCCAAGGACGTCCTTGAGCCGTCCGCCATCACGCCGCCGGCAGCCTCGGCTCAGCCCTTGGCCGCCCCGGGCATTGCGCCCGCCGCCACACCAGCGCCGGCCGTCGGCGCCACGACACCCGCCAACCCCGCGCAGAGCGCCGCCGCTTCGTCGAAGACCCGGCTGCAGATCGCGCCGATCGTCGGCGCCTCGGTGGAAGCGGCAACGCCGCTGACGGCCGAACTGCAGACACGCGCCAAGCAGCGCGGCATCACCCTTGCCGGCAGCGCCGACCAAGCCGCCACCCATGTGCTGAAGGGCTACTTCTCGACGATGACGGAAGGCAAGGACACCACCGTTATCTATGTCTGGGACGTCTATGACCCCGCCGGCAACCGGCTACACCGCATCAATGGCCAGCAGAAGGCGCCCTCGGTCAATGCCGCCGAAGGCTGGCCCGCGGTTGCACCCGCTACCATGCAGGCGATCGCCGACCAGACGATCGACCAGTTCGCGGCCTGGCTCGGCGGCAGCGCCGGCTGATCCGCCTGTTACCGGCTCCCGTTCACTGTTGACGTTTTTGAGATTAGCCGGCGGATTCCCGTCAACGAGGCTTGCAATACCGGCACGGCTCGCTACAAGCCCGATTAAGAGGACCTCCCCATCCTTCGCCAGGAACGGTGCATGAAGCTTTTCGCGGGCAATTCCAACCGGGTGCTGGCCGAAGCGGTCGCCCGCTATCTCAATGTCCCGCTGGGCAAGGCCAGCGTCAGACGCTTCGCCGATCAGGAAATCTTCGTCGAAATCCAGGAAAACGTGCGCGGCGAGGATGTCTTCATCCTGCAGTCGACCTCGTTCCCGACCAACGATCATCTGATGGAACTGCTCATCATGATCGATGCCTTCATGCGCTCCTCGGCCAAGCGCATCACCGCGGTCATCCCATATTTCGGTTACGCCAGGCAGGATCGCCGGGCCTCGGGCCGCACACCGATCTCGGCGAAGCTGGTCGCCAACATGATCACCCGCGCCGGCGTCGACCGCGTCTTGACGCTCGACCTCCATGCTGGCCAGATCCAGGGTTTTTTCGACATTCCGACCGACAATCTGTTCTCGGTGCCGGTGATGGCCCGTGACGTGAAGGCAAAATACAAACAGCTTGCCAATGTCGTCGTCGTCTCGCCCGACATCGGCGGCGTGGTGCGCGCCCGCGCGCTCGCCAAACGCTTCGACGCACAACTGGCCATCGTCGACAAGCGCCGCGAACGTCCCGGTGAATCCGAAGTGATGAACATCATCGGCGCGGTCGCCGGCAAGGATTGCCTGCTGATCGACGACATCGTCGATTCCGGCGGCACGCTGTGCAACGCCGCCGATGCGCTGCTCGCCAACGGCGCTACCAGCGTCACCGCCTATATCACCCACGGCGTGCTGTCGGGCGGTGCGGTCGCCCGGATCAGCGGCTCGAAGCTGCAGGAACTGGTGATCACCGATTCCATCCAGCCGACGCAAGGCGTGCTCGACGCCCCGAATATCCGCGTCATCTCCATCGCCGACCTGATGGGCGAGGCGATTTCGCGCACAGCGACCGAAGAGTCCGTGTCGAGCCTGTTCGATTAATCCATGTTGCCCAAAAGCGTGCCCACGGGCCTGGCTCGGGGGTAATCTCCTTTTTGGAATCTGCCCCAAACCGTCGTGAAAGGAGCCAGCTGATGCGCAATCGAATCAAGGCTGCAGGCATCGCAGGAATGCTTCTCGCAATCGGCATCGCCAGCGCGGCCTATGCGCCGACAATCGCTCCGGTTTCGACCGCGCAGGCGCAAACGGAATATCTTCCCACCGAAAAGGATTTCATCGGCAAATGGAGCATCGCAGGGTCCGCAATCCGGCCACCGCGTGATCTGAAAGAGCCGGCGAAGCCCGACCAGGAAGCGTCTGCGACCGAATTTCAGCAGACTGTGACCGCCTTTTACGGCGCCTCCGACTATCTGGAGATCACGGCGGACGGCCGCTACAATTTTCACCAACCGGGTGACCCAGCATCGGGGCCTTGCGTCTGGTGCGGGACATGGTCGTTCAAGAACGATTCCCTGTGGCTCGAACTGGACACGGCGCCCAGGCTCGACATCTACGCCGAGGGCGGCGACATGCAGATGACCTACACGGCCGAGCCTGAAGAGACGTCACGATACAAATGGCTTGTTTTCAGCTGGACCAAGGCTGATTGAACTGAGGGGTGAGGCGTTCTCGCGCACGCCAACCGAAGCATCGGTGTCAAGCCCGATCTCCTGAGGCGGGCAGTCAGTCCATGGTTGCATTGTGCGAGGAGTTCACCATGGCCATACTGCCCCTCCAATCAACGGAGGAGTAGCAGATGCGGCGTAGGACTTTGCTCGGGCTCGCGGTTTCCATCGCAGCCACCCTTTCAGCACCGGCGGCCTGGGCCGCCGATTTTCCGAACCGGACCATCACCATGGTTGTCCCCTTTTCCGCCGGTGGCTCGACGGATCTGGTCGCGCGCCTGGTCGCCAACAAGATGTCCGAAAAGCTGGGCCAGCAGATTGTCGTCGAAAATGTCGGCGGCGCCGGGGGCAGCATCGGCGCTGCCCAGGTCGCCCGAGCCGAACCGGACGGCTACACGATCCTGATGGGCACGGTCGCAACCCACGCGCTCAACCCGCTGATCCTGAAGACAAAGCCCTACGATGCGGAGAAGGATTTTGCGCCGATATCGTTGCTCGTGCTGGTGCCAAACGTCCTGGTCGTGAACCCTGAATTCCCTGCCAAGGACGTCAAGGAACTGATCGAGATGCTGAAGAAGGATCCGGACAAATATGCCTACGCCTCATCAGGCAATGGCACCCCGCTCCATCTCTCCGGCGAGCTTTTCAAGACGATGGCCGGCGTCAGCATGCAGCACATTCCCTACAAGGGCGCCGGACCGGCCTTGAACGACGTTATCGGCAATCAGGTGCCGATGATGTTCGACAACCTCCCCTCTTCATCGGGCCATATCAAGAGCGGGACGCTGAGAGCGCTTGGCGTCACCACCAAGGAGCGCGTTCCCTCCTTCCCCGACATACCGGCCATTGCCGAAACCATTCCCGGCTATGAAACCTACAGCTGGAACGCTCTGTTCGCGCCCGCAGGCACGCCGCCGGAGGTCGTCGCCGTTCTTCAGAAGGCGGCAGTTGAAGCCCTGAAAGACCCTGATGTGATCGCCCGCATGGCCCAGTTCAGCGCCTCGATCGTGGCCTCCACCCCGGAAGAGCTTGGAGCGCATGTGAAGGCCGAACTCGCCAAATGGGAACCGATCGTCAAGGCCAGCGGCGTTCAGCTGGACTAGGGCCTACGACAAAGTGCTGCGGGCTTTTCCTGGCGTTACGGCGCCGGGGCCTCAAGCCGAGGCTGAGCCCGCCGCATGCCTTCGTCGCGGGCGCCGCGCATATAGCCGCGCGGCGAGGCGCCGAGCATGCGCTTGAACATGGTTATGAATGCCGGCACGCTGTCATAACCGAGGTCGAGCGCCACCCTGGTGATCGGCTCGCCGTCGGCGAGCCTGGGAAGTGCCGCGAACAGGCAGGCCTGCTGGCGCCATGTCGACAAGGACAGTCCGGTCTGGCGGTGGAAGGCACGGGTGAAGGAGCGCCGGCTCATCCCCGCGGCATCGGCCCACTCGTCGATCGTGGCATGCGGCGACGGTGCCGCCACGAAGCGTCGGCAGAGCGCCGCCAGCCTGGGATCAGACGGGAACGGCAGGCCGAGCGGCCGTTCCGGCAAGGTCGGGATCTCGTGCAGCAAGAGGTTCATGATCAACCCGCCGCGGCCTTCCAGTTCGCCGCCTTGCGGCAGCTTTTCCGATTCGACGATCAGGCTGTGCATCAGCTCCGTGATGCCAACGACGCGCAAACCTTCCGGCAGGCCCGGGATCGCGCCCGGCATGACATAGACCGAGCGCATCGAGACATCGCCCAGCATTTCGACGGAATGCTCGGTGCCGGCCGGTATCCACATTGCGTGGTCGGGTGGCACCATCCAGCGCCCGTACCTGGTCGTCACCAGCACGACACCGACCAGCGCATGCAGCAGCTGGCTGCGGCTGTGGCGGTGTTGCGGAACGTGGTAGCCGTCGGGATATTCGGTCGGCAAAGCCACCGCCGGCCCGGAAACCTCCTCCAGCCACTGCCAGCGGCTTTCGTGCAATCGGCCGAGATCGGCATTGCCGGCGCGGAAGATATCCCTGCGATGTGGCATCGGCTATGGCCCACTTGCGAAACTATTGGACCAAACCACGAAAGAAGTCGCCTCGCAAGCAGCTTATAAGGCAGCCATCCCCAAGGCGCTCCGCAGGGGCGTCGCCCCATGCGCTTCAGACGAGCGTCCTTAAGGCGGTCCGCGGGAGCGGCCACCAAGCCTGCCCGCGGGCAAACACCCGCCAAAAGACCTCGGAGCCTGCCTTGACCGATACAGCCACCAGCATTGCACCGCAGCCAAGCGCCAGCCTCCCTTCAGCCCAGGCGACCGCCTTCACCGTCATTCTGGCGGTGAGCTTTTGCCACGGCATCAACGACATCATGCAATCGCTGCTGCCGGCGATCTATCCGCTGCTGAAAGAGAATTACGGTCTCGATTTCTGGCAGATCGGTCTTCTGACCTTCACCTTCCAGGTCACTGCGTCGCTGCTGCAGCCGGTCATCGGCATGATCACCGACAAGCGTCCAATGCCCTATTCGCTGCCCTACGGCATGGCGTCCTCGCTGATTGGCCTGATCGTTCTGGCCTATGCCGGCCACTATGCGCTGCTTCTGGTCGGCGCCTCGCTGATCGGAATCGGCTCGGCGATCTTCCATCCGGAATCCTCGCGCATTGCCCGCTTTGCCTCCGGCGGCCGCTTTGGCCTGGCGCAATCTTTGTTCCAGGTCGGCGGCAATTTCGGCCAGTCGATGGGGCCGCTGCTCGCTGCCTTCATCGTTGTGCCCTTCGGCCAGACCAGCATTTCATGGTTCGCCGTCGGGTCTCTGATCGGCATCATCGTTTTGTCGCGGGTCGGCGGCTGGTACAGCCGGATGCGCGCCGCGCAGGGCAATCGCAAGGCGGCAAGCTTCGTCTCCCCCTTCCCGCGCAAGAAGGTGATGGGAGCGCTGGCGGTGCTGACGCTGCTGGTGCTGACCAAGAACGCCTACATCGCCTCGCTCTCCAGCTACTACACCTTCTATTCCATCCATAAGTTCGGCGTGTCGGTGCAGATGAGCCAGGTCATGCTGTTCCTGTTCCTCGGCGCCTCGGCGCTGGGCATCCTGCTCGGCGGACCGTTCGGCGACCGCTACGGCCAGAAGGCGATGATCTGGTTCTCGATCGTCGGCGTGCTGCCGTTCACGCTGGCGCTGCCCTACGCCAATTTCGAATGGACGATGATGCTGACGGTGCTGATCGGCCTGATCCTGTCCTCGGCCTTCTCCAACATCGTCGTGTTTGCGCAGGAGTTGGTGCCGGGACGTGTCGGCACCATCGCCGGGATCTTCTTCGGCTTCGCCTTCGGCATGGGCGGCATTGCAGCCGCTGTGCTCGGCGTCGTCGCCGACATGAAGGGCATCGATTTCGTCTTCCAGATCTGCTCGTATCTGCCGCTGCTCGGCCTGCTGACGGTGTTCCTGCCCAACATGAAGGAAGCCAGGAAGGCGCAAGCGGCGGCCAGATAAAACCGGTCGATTTTGCGGATTTGACGCAGGGCGCGGCATTGCTGCGCCCTCTGTGATTCTTTCACCATGCGCTGGTTGAAAAGCCTGCTAGAGATAGTCATCAACGAAGGCTTGGGGCCTTCGACGTCTCTGGGGGATGACATGCGCAAGATCGTATTGGCCGTATTGGGTGTGCTTCTTGTTACCTTGCCGGCGACGGCACGCATCGTTCCCTTTCCGCCGGGTTTCAAGACGCAGTCCGTCGAAACCAACGGCACCAAACTCTATGTGCGCGTTGGCGGCAAGGGTCCCGCCGTCGTGCTGCTGCACGGCTTTGCCGATACCGGAGACATGTGGGGCGCCGCGGCCATCGCCCTCGCAAAGGACCACACCGTCATCGTGCCGGACCTGCGCGGCATGGGTCTGTCGGCCCACCCGGAAGCGGGCTACGCCAAGAAGAGCCAGGCCGTCGACATCGCCGGCGTGTTGGATGCCCTGAAGATCGACAAGGCAGATCTCGTCACCCACGACATCGGCAACATGGTCGGCTATGCGCTTGCCGCGCAATATCCCAAGCGCATCACCAAATGGGTCATCATCGATGCGCCGCTGCCCGGCATCGGCGATTGGGAAAAGATCAAGCAAAGCCCACTGCTTTGGCACTTCAACTTCCGCGGCCCGGATATGGAGCGGCTGGTCGCAGGGCGCGAGCGCATCTATCTCGATCGCTTCTACAACGAACTGTCGGCTGACCCCAAGAAGATCGACGAGGCCACGCGCAAGCACTACGCCAGACTCTATGCCCGCCCGCATGCGATGCATGACGCTTTCGAGCAGTTCAAGGCGTTTGACCAGGACGCGATCGACAACCAGGCGATGCTTGCCGCCGGCGGCAAACTGACCATGCCGGTGCTGGCTGTCGGCGGTGAAAAATCCGCCGGCACCACGCAGGCCGATCTCCTGCGGCTTGTTGCGACCCATGTCACGAGCGGCATCGTGCCCGCTTCCGGACACTGGATCATGGAGGAAAACCCCGACGCGACCGTCAAGCTGATCACTGGTTTTCTCGATAAATAAGGCACCGCCTCGCTGACATTTCGATGAAAGCAAAGGCACCCGCCCGGCGGCGGGTGCCTTGCTTATCCGACTGGATGATGTCTATTCAACTGAACGGTTCTACGCCTTGAAGAAGGCCAGCAGGTCGGCGTTGATGACATCGGCATGGGTGGTCGCCATGCCATGCGGGAAGCCCTTGTAGATCTTGAGCTCGCCCTTCTTGAGCAGCTTGACCGAGAGCAGGGCAGAGTCGGCGATGGGAACGATCTGGTCGTCGTCGCCATGCATGACCAGCACCGGCACGTCGATGGCCTTCAGATCGTCGGTGAAGTCGGTTTCCGAGAACGCCTTGATGCAATCATAATGCGCCTTGGTGCCGCCCATCATGCCCTGGCGCCACCAATTCTCGACGACAGCCTGCGATACCTGGGCGCCGGGGCGGTTGAAGCCGTAGAACGGGCCGGCCGCAATATCGTGGAAAAACTGGGCGCGGTTGGCTGCCTGGGCGGAGCGGAAACCATCGAACACCTCGATCGGCAGGCCACCCGGATTGGCCGCCGTCTTCAGCATGATCGGCGGCACCGCGCCGAGCAGTGCGGCCTTGGCGACACGGCCACCGGAACCGTACTTCGCGACATAGCGGGCCACTTCGCCGCCACCGGTGGAATGGCCGACATGGATCGCGTCCTTGAGGTCGAGATGCGCCGCAAGCTCCGCGACATCAGCGGCGTAGGTGTCCATCTCGTTGCCGGTATCGGTCTGGGTGGAGCGGCCATGGCCGCGCCGGTCATGGGCAATGACGCGATAGCCCTTGGACAGGAAGAACAGCATCTGGGCGTCCCAGTCGTCGCTGCTCAGCGGCCAGCCGTGATGGAAGACGATGGGTTGTCCCGTTCCCCAATCCTTGTAGAAAATTTCGGTGCCGTCCTTGGTGGTGATCGTGCTGCTGCCGGGCTTGGTCATCTCGCTCTCCATTGATTGCTTCCGCGATAATCAATATCGCGATAACCATACGACTAGCGCAGGTCCAAATCCTTGTCTACAGAAAATATGTATCGCGATATCATTTTTCGTGGTACATATTGATGTGCTCAGTCGGCAAAGGAATGCCTCGTGCCTCTCCCGT
Source organism: Mesorhizobium sp. L103C131B0 (assembly GCF_000502275.1). Taxonomy (NCBI): domain Bacteria; kingdom Pseudomonadati; phylum Pseudomonadota; class Alphaproteobacteria; order Hyphomicrobiales; family Phyllobacteriaceae; genus Mesorhizobium; species Mesorhizobium sp. L103C131B0. The sequence goes on from NZ_AYXC01000001.1 coordinate 177,830, forward strand.
TGGACAACCAGCTCTGCTTCACGCTTTACGCCACCAGCATGGCAATCAATCGCACCTACAAGCCCATGCTGGACGAGATGGGCATCACCTATCCGCAATATCTCGTGCTGAACGCACTTGCCGAAGCCGGCGGGATGTCGGTCGGCTCGATTGCGCACAGGCTCGCTTTGGAATCGAGCACCATCACGCCGCTGGTGAAGCGCATGGAACAGGCCGGTCTCGTCACCCGCCAGCGCAGCCAGACGGACGAGCGCCAAGTGCAGGTCGACCTGACGCCTGCCGGCCGCGCGCTGCTCGTCCAGTGCAACTGCCTCAACGAAACCCTGATCGAACGCTCGGGCATGACGATGGCTGATCTCGATGCCTTGAATCGGCGGATCCAGGCGCTGCGCGAAGCGTTGAGCAGCAAGCCGGACTAGCTGCCCTACAAACACGCCAGGCTTAATCCTTGCCGGCCAGCCAGCGCACGACGTTGCCCATCAGCTTGCCGTAGAGCGGCCAGCCGAGAAAGTCCTGCGACAGCCAGTGCGGGCCGATATCCGTCGCCCAGGCGACAGTGCGGCCGTGGCCAACGCTGCGAGCAGCAAGCAGCGGCCAGTCCGTGCCACGATAATGGCAGGTCGCCAGCAGCTGGGACGAGCCATCGCGCCTGAAATCGAGTTTGTTCATGCCGAGGATCGGCGGCAACGGGCCCGCGACACCGGCAAGGATTGGATGCGACGCCTGAAGGATCGACGGCTGCAGGCCTTGCGGCACTTCCAGCCCGTCCGAGAATGGCAGGCAGCGCACGGGCAGCACGTCCTCGACCGGGGTGTCGTGGAAACGCGCCGTGCCGAACATGCCCTGGAACCCCATATAGCCGCCGGCCAGCATCAGCCCGCCGCCGCCTTCGACATAGGCCTTGAGGACGTCGAGGCGGTTGACGCCGATGCGCCCGGCGCGGGCCTCCGGCGTGACCAGCAAGGTCAGCGCGCCGACATCGGAGATCACCACCGCCTGGTATTCGGCCAGCGCGTCGAGGTCATACGGAAATTCGGCCGCGCAGCGATCGCCACCGATCTGCGTCACCGCTATGCCCTCTGCGGCAAGTGCGGCATTGAAGGCCGTCGCGCCGTTTACCCACGTCGCACTCGTCAGCACATCGCCGCCGGCGGCGACCGAGGTCGTCGCCGCGAAGGTCTCGCCTGCCAGCAAGAGTTTCATCGTCGCCCTCGCACTGTTCGACTGAGGATTGAAAGGCGAGCGCCGGCTCGAACCGGCGCCCGCAAAGCCTTGGGAGGCTTAGAGCAATTCCAGGAAAAGTGTGACCGGTTTTCCGTCCGGAATTGCGTAAAACAAAGGGATAGAGCGGTTCGCCGTTTCCGTGAAACGGTGAAACGCTCTAGAACTTGAACTCGGCCAGGTTTTCCGGCGTCACGATCTTGGCCGGGCCGAGGATCAGTTCACCGCTGGCGCCGATCGTGTACTCGCCGAGCCTGCCTGCCGTGAACTTCTCACCTTCCTTGCCGGTGATCTTGCACTGCGCCAGCGCCTGGGCCGCCTGATAGGTCAGGTAGCCGAGATCGGTGACATTCCACCAGATATCCTGGGCAGCGCCATCCTTGATGTATTTCGAAATCAAAGTGGCCGGCGCAAGGCCGGTCAGCTTGACCTTGCCGATCATACCGGCTTCCTCGAGTGCGCGCGCGGCCGCCGGAAGGCCTATGCCTGCCGGCACGATGATCACCTTGAGATCCGGAAACGCCTGCACCAGCGCCAAGGCCTGCTGCTGGTTGACCTGCTCGCTCTCCTCGCCATAGGCGACCTGCACCAGTTTCATCTTGGCGTATTTCGGCTCTGCCGCCATCTTCGCCTTCATGAAGTCGATCCAGGCGTTCTGGTTGGTCGCCGTCGGCGTCGACGACAGGATGGCGAACTCGCCTTCGCCGCCGCTGAGGTTGAATGCGCTTTCCAGCATCATTTCGGCCAGACTGTCGCCCTTCACCTGGTTCACGAACACCGCGCGCGCATCGGCCGCGACGTCGGAATCGTACGAGATCACCCGGACGCCTTGCTGAACGGCGCGCTTCAGCGCAGGCGCAACGGCATTGGCGTCGTTGCCGGCGATAGCGATGACGCCGACCTTCTGCGACACAAGGCTGTTGATGAATTCGATCTGTGCCTCGGCCGTCGCCTGCGACGGGGCGACCTGGGTGGCGGTGCCGCCAATTTCCTTCGCCGCCTCTTCGGCGCCGCCGAAAGCCACCTTGAAGTAGGGATCGGTGTCGAGCTTGGGCAGGAAGCCGACGGTCACCGGTTCCTTGGCGCATTCCTGGCTGTAGGCCAGCGAGGCCGGCGCAAGCAGAACCGCGGATGCGAGCAGGGCTATTCTAAACGCTTTCATTGTGTCTCCTCCGTCAGAATTCGGGCTTGAAGAAAGGGGCCCGAGATCACCCCTTGGTTTCGCGCAGGACGCGCGATCTTGACAGCCGCTCCTCCAGGGAGCGCCAGTAATTGCCGACCAGCAGCGAGCCGATCAGAAGCAGGCCGATGATCATGCCTTGAGCGTCGCCGCCGATCTGGTTGAGCGCCAGCACATTTCGGATGATGGCGATCAACAGCAGCGCCAGCATGACCCCCGTGAGCCGCCCCTTACCACCGAAGACGCTGACGCCGCCGAGCAGCACGATGGTGATGACATCGAGCTCCATGCCGAGCGCATTGTTGGCGCGGGCGTTGGAGAGGCGCGCGGTGTAGACGATGCCGGCGATGGCTGCGACCATGCCCGAAACAACGAACAGCTTCAGCACCATTTTGCGCGTATCGATGCCGGAATAACGCGCCACTTCGGGGCTGCCGCCGAGCGCATAGATGCGCTTGCCGGTCGGCGTCTTCTGCAGCACCACCGCGAAGATCGGCGCCAGCAGCAGGAACGGCACGATGGTCCACGGGATTTGTGTGCCCGGCAGATTGCTGATGCCGAAATCGACGACCGCCGGCGGCAATATGTTGACCGAACCGGTGCCGAGCAGGATGTAGCCAATGCCTCGATAGAGCGCCATGGTGCCGAGCGTCACCACCAGCGACTGCAGCCCCAGCCCTGAAACCAGATAGCCATTGAAGGCGCCGAGCAGGCCGCCGAAGACCAGCGTCAGCGGAATGGCCGCCAGCGTCGGCACGCCGCCCTGGACGAGCAGGCCAAACACCACGGATGTCAGCGCCAGCACCGAGGCGATCGACAGGTCGATCTCGCGGGTGATGATGAGCAGCGTCATCGGCAGGATCAGCAACGCCTTTTCCGAGGCGCTTGCGGCCAATTGCGAGAGGTTGAAGCCGGAGACGAAATTCGGCACGAAGACCGCCGCATAGATAAAGACGGCGAGGCAGGCGGTCGCCAGCAGCAGATCCCAGAAGTCGATCGAGCGGATAAACTTTCTCATCTCGCCCTCGCCTGTCTCGCCTGTTCGGCGCGCCGCACGATGAAGGTGTCGATGCCGATGGCAACCAGGATCACCAGGCCATAGACGCCCTGCAGCCAGAGCGGATCGACGCGCACCAGCGTCAGCCCGTTCTTGATGACCAAGAGCGTGAGCGCGCCAAGGATGATGCCGAGCAGCGTGCCCGAGCCGCCGCGGATGGCGACGCCGCCGACCACCGCAGAGGCGATCACCGTGAGTTCGAAGCCGAGCGCGACGCGGGCATCGATGGTGGCGTAGCGCGAAGCCCACAGGGCGCCGCACAGGCCGCCTAGCAGGCCGGCCATGCCGAAGGCCAGCAGGATGCGCCGGTCGACCGGAATGCCGATCAGCCTTGCGCCGTCCGGGTTGGAACCGGTGGCAAACAGCTCGCGCCCGGTTGCGGTGCGATAGAGCAGCACATAGCCGGCGCACAGGATGACAATAGCGATGATGACGATCAGCGGCACGCCTGCGATCTTCAGCCCGGTCATGTCGAGCCAGGCTTGCGTGACTTCGTCGGCGCTGACCTGGTCGCCCGCCGCCCAGATCGAGTTGAAACCGCGGAAGATCGACATCGAAGCCAGCGTAACGACGATGGCCGGGATCTTTCCCCTGGTAACGACAAGGCCGTTGAGCAGTCCGGCAAAGCCGCCGACCGCGCAGGCGGTGATCAGGCCGATGCCGATGTCCAATCCGGGATAGGCCTGAACCATGCTGGCCGCCATATAGGCGGAGAGGCCGATCACAGCTGCGATCGACAGGTCGATGTTGCGGGTGATCAGCACCAGCATCTGCGCCAGTGCGGCGACAATCAGCAAGGCCGCGTCCATCGACACAGCGGTGAGGTTCGCCGCGCTCACCATGCGCGGGTTGATGATGGTGACCGGAATGGCGACGGCGAGCATCGCCGCAAGCAGGCCGAATTCCCGCCGCTTCAGAAAATCGAACGGTCCTTTTGCCTTTTCCTCCTCGGCGGCGCGTTCTATCTGCGCTGCCTGGCCGGCACGTTCATCGGTCCTGGTCGCCGATTCCAGTACCTTTTCCTGCGTGGCTTGCCCGCGCGAAAACTCAGCAGTCTGGCGGCCTTCGCGCAGCACGATAATGCGGTCGCACATGCCGATCAGCTCGGGCATCTCTGACGAGATCAGCAGGATCGCCATGCCTTGCGCGGCAAGGTCAGCGATCATTGCATGCACTTCCGCCTTGGTACCGACATCGATGCCTTGCGTCGGCTCGTCGAGGATGAGCACGCGCGGCTCGGTGCGCAGCCATTTGGCCAGCACCACCTTCTGCTGGTTGCCGCCGGATAACTCTTTCACCGGCTGCCCGTAGCCGGAAAAGCGCAGCTTCATGCGCTTCAGCCAGTCCGCCACCAGACCGATGGCGCGGTCGGTGCCGTAGAGACCGCGTTGTGCGGCCTTGTCGAGAACAGGTAGCACCGCATTGTCGAGGATGGAGAAATCCATCACCAGGCTCTGGCCCATGCGATCTTCCGACACATAGGCGATGCGCGCATCCATGGCGTCGCGCGCCGAGGCGAACTGCACGGGCTTGCCGTCGATCAGGATTTCGCCGGCGTCGGGCCGGTCGATACCGAACAGCACGCGCGCAATCTCGGTGCGTCCGCTGCCGACCAGGCCGCCAAGCCCCAGCACCTCGCCGGCGTGAAGCTTGAGGTCGATACCGGCAAACCCGCCGGCGCGCGAAAGTCCCTTCGCCTCCAGCACCAGCGCGCCTGAGGCATGGCGCCGTTCGGGATAGAGGTCGGTGACTTCACGCCCGACCATCATGCTGATGGCGGCAGCACGGCCAAGCTCGGCCTTCGGCTTGACGCCGATCAGGCGCCCGTCGCGCAGCACCGCGATGCGGTCGGCGATGCGGAAGATCTCGTCCATACGGTGGCCGACGAACATCATCGCCACGCCGTGCAGCCTGAGATCGGCAACGACGGAAAACAGCCGCTCGACCTCGCGCTGCGACAGCGCCGCCGTCGGTTCGTCCATGATCAGCACGCGCGCATCCAGCGATAGCGCCCGGGCTATTTCGACCAGTTGCTGTTCTGAGGTACGCAGGGTTCCCAGCCGCGTTGCCGCCGGCACGTCGAGCCCGACGGTCGCCAGCACCTTGCGCGCGCCGGCCAGCATGGCGGCATTGTCGATGCCGCCAAAGCGGTCGCGCGGCATGTGGCCGAGATAGATGTTCTCCGCCACCGACAGATCGGGAAACAAGCCAGGATGCTGGTGCATGACCGCAATGCCGGCCGCCTGCGCGTCATGCGGCGAATGGAAGACGGCTGATTTGCCGTCAACCTCGACATGACCGCTGGTGGGAGAATGCACACCGGCCAGAAGCTTCACGCAGGTGCTCTTCCCGGCGCCGTTTTCGCCAAGCAGCGCCAGCACCTCGCCGGAGCGCAATTCGAAGGAGGCGTCCTTGAGCGCAATCGTGCCGCCGAAAGCCTTCGTCGCCTGAACCAGGGCAACAGGAACAGCCCGCACCACCGCAGCGTCGGCTTCGCTTTGTGTGCCCGAGTGCAGCACGTCTCCTCCCTGACTAGTTATTTTTTCAATTTGCTATATTAAATAGCGCAAAGGCGCAACGGCAAAATTGACTTCCATGGTTCCGACGCGCACTGTCGCCTCTCGCACAGGCGTCGCAGGATGCTTCGGTCGAAGGTGGTTTCGGCCTCTTGCGGTAAGAACGGCGACATTTGAGGAGACGCGGGTTTTGTCAGGGAAAGGCAGCAATTCTGTCAAAGTTCGCCACTACAACGAGCGTTTCGTGCTCGACGCCATCCGTCGCCTCAAGGAAGCCTCCAAGTCCGATCTGGCGCGCGCGGCCAGCCTGACGCCGGCGGCCGTCGCTGCCATCGTCGACGGCTTGGAATCATCCGGATTCGTAAAGCAAGTGGGAAAAAGGTTCGGGCAACGCGGATCGCCCTCCACGCTTTACCGGCTGACACCGGAACGCATCTACAGCGTCGGCATCAAGATCGGCCGGCGTGCGCTTGAAGCCGTTCTGGTCGACTTCGCCGGTGAAATCCGCGCAAGAGAGTCGCACGAATACCGCTTCCCCGATCCTGATCTGGTGCTGAAGGCCGGCAACATGGCGCTGGCCACCTTCGAAAAGCTGGTGGATGGGCTTGGCGATGCCAGCATCGTCGGCGTCGGCATTGCCTCACCCTATTTCCTCGGCGGCTGGAGCGAGGAACTCGGCTTTCCCGACGATCTCGGCAGCCGCTGGGAGGCGATCGACCTGACGACATGCTTTGCCACGCCGGCGAAGACGCCGGTGTTCGTGGAAAACGACGCCACGTCGGCGGCGCTGGCCGAACTTGTCCAGGGCGCCGGCGCCCGCTTCCGCGATTTCATGCACATCTCGATCGACACTTTTGTCGGCGGCGGCCTGGTGCAAGGCGGCAGGGTCCATACCGGGCCGCATGGCAACAGCGCTGCCCTCGGACCCTTGCCGGTCTCGCCCTCAAGCCTCGATTCGGTGGCGGCGAAGCCTGCGCGCTACCAGAGCCTGCTGCATCGCGCCTCGATCTATGTGCTGGTCAATCACCTGAGGTCGCGCGGCGTGGTGATCAACCGCGTGCGAGAGCTCGATCCGTTGCCGCCCGAGGCGCGCGCGCCCTTGTTCGAATGGATCGACGATTGCGCGAGCGCGCTGGTCGAGGCGATCATCGCCATCACCTCCATCATCGATATCGAGGCCATCGTTCTCGACTCGATCCTGCCCAGGCCGATCCATCTCGAACTGCTGGCAAGGGTGCAGGCCCAGTTCAACCAGGCCAGCGCCATCGGCATCGTGGCGCCGGAGATCGTGCCGGGGCAATTCGGCCCCGAAGCGTCCTCGATCGGCGCCGCCATGCTGCCGTTCTCGGCGCTGCTGGCGCCCGACAGCGGCGTGCTCATGATCGGCAAGGACCGGACGAAACTGCTGAGCGCTCTGTCCACGCTCGGTGGCGCCAAGGGAAACGGATCAAATCCGCCCACCGACCTGCCGGCCTGAGCGCAATGCGGCGCCCAACGCAGGCATCGGCCACCCTTGCCCGCCATGGCTTGCACCCTTTCCCGCCTTCCGCTATAGAGCCGCCACCCGCGTAGACACCCTTGGAGGCAACGCGGCGGAAGGCTGCCTTCCCTTGTGATCCCGAACAAAGCTCCGCGTATGCGGTTTCTGGCATTCGGACATCCAGGCCTGGCGGCTTTCGACGTTTACGGTCCAGGCACACTGCCACCGCAAACGCTCCATAAAACGCGAAAGGAAATGCCATGAGCCACGATACTTACGAGCTCAAGGCCGAAGCGCGCGAACAGGTCGGTAAGGGGTCCGCCCGTGCAGTTCGCCGCAACGGTAAAGTGCCTGCAGTTATCTACGGCGACAGACAGCCTCCCCTGGCGATTGCGCTGAACTACAAGGACGTCTTCTACAAGATCCATGGCGGCGGGTTTTTGACCACGATCGCCACGATCGATGTCGACGGCAAGAAAATCCAGGTTCTGCCCAAGGATTTCCAGCTCGACCCGGTCAAGGATTTCCCGGTCCATGTCGACTTCCTGCGCATCGGCAAGGACACCGAGGTCAACGTCGACGTGCCCGTGCACTTCATCAATGAAGACAAGTCGCCCGGCATCAAACGCGGCGGCGTGCTCAACATCGTGCGTCACGAAGTCGAGTTCCACTGCCCGGCCAATGCGATCCCGGAATTCATCACCGTCGATCTCACCGGCGCCGACATTGGCGATTCGATCCACATCTCGGCGGTTACATTGCCGGCCGGCGTCAAGCCGGTGATCTCCGATCGCGACTTCACCATCGCGACCATTGCCGGCTCCTCGGCGATGAAGCCGGAGACGGAAGAGACGGCGGAAGCGGCAGCCCCCGAAGCGGCGGCTCCTGCTGCCGAAGAGAAGTAATTTTCGAGCCCGGAGCGCACGATGCTTGTCTTTGCAGGCCTCGGCAATCCGGGCGCGAAATACGCTGATAACCGGCACAATGTCGGCTTCATGGCGGCGGACGCAATTGCCCGCCGCCATTCCTTTTCGCCCTGGTCGAAGAAGTTCCAGGGCCTGATCGCCGAAGGCACGATTGCCGGCGAGAAGATTCTCCTGATCAAACCGCAGACCTTCATGAACCTGTCGGGACAGCCGGTCGGCGAAGCCTTGCGCTTCTACAAGCTCGGCCCCGAGGCGCTGACCGTCTTCTACGACGAGATCGACCTGCCGGCCGGCAAATTGCGGGTCAAGGTCGGCGGCGGCGCCGGCGGCCACAACGGCATCCGCTCGCTCGACCAGCATGTCGGCAAGAATTTTCGCCGCGTGCGCATCGGCGTCGGCCACCCCGGTGTCCCGGAAATGGTGCACGGCCATGTCCTAGGCGACTTCGCCAAGGCCGACCGCGGGTGGCTGGACGTGCTGCTCGACACCATCGCCGACGATGCCGGACTGCTGGCCAAGGGCGAAGACAGTTCCTTCATGAACCGCATCACGCTGGCGCTTCGCGACAAGCTCGTGCCGACCAGCGACGACGACCGCCCGCCGCCCAAGGCGCCGAACACGCAGAGCCCGAAAGCCCAGAGCCACATCCGCCAGGCACGGCCACAGCAGGCGCCGGCCAAGCTGCCGGAAAGCGGCCCTATGGCCGCCATGCTGAAGAAACTGTTCGGCAAGAAGGACTGAGCGTCGATAGGATCGGGACTGCGGGGCTTGACGTTGCTCACCCCTATCGCCCATAGCCCTCATCAAATTTCTAGTTTCCCGATAGGACCGGACACATGGGTTTCAAATGCGGCATCGTTGGCTTGCCCAACGTCGGCAAGTCGACGCTTTTCAACGCATTGACCAGGACGGCGGCGGCGCAGGCCGCCAACTATCCGTTCTGCACCATCGAACCGAACACCGGCGAGGTGGCGGTGCCTGATCCGCGGCTGCAGAAGATCGCCGCAATCGCCAAGTCTAAGGAGATCATCCCGACCCGCATCTCCTTCGTCGACATCGCCGGCCTGGTGCGCGGCGCCTCCAAGGGCGAAGGGCTGGGCAACCAGTTCCTCGCCAACATCCGTGAGGTCGACGCCATCGTGCATGTGCTGCGCTGTTTCGAGGATGACGACATCACCCATGTCGAGGGCAAGATCGACCCTGTCGCCGACGCCGATACGGTCGAGACCGAGCTGATGCTCGCCGACCTCGACAGCCTCGAGCGCCGCATCGTGCAGATCCGCAAGCGCGCCGGCAGCAAGGACAAGGAAGCAACCACCGTGCTGCCGATGATGGAGGCCGCACTCGAGCTCCTCCAGGCCGGCAAGCCGACCCGCATCCTGCTCAACGGCATTTCAGCGGAAGACCTGCGCATCCTGCAGGGACTGAACCTCTTGACCTCGCACCCCGTGCTCTATGTATGCAACGTCGCCGAAGCCGACGCCGCCACCGGCAACGAGCACACCAGGGCCGTGGAAAAGATGGCGACCGCGCAGGGCGCCGGCACCGTGGTGATCTCAGCCGCGATCGAAGCCGAAGTCGCCCAGCTCTCCGACGAGGAAGAGATGGAGTTCCTGTCCTCGCTCGGCCTCGACGAACCTGGCCTCAACAAGGTCATCCGCGCCGGCTACGATCTGTTGCATCTCATCACCTATTTCACCGCCGGGCCGAAGGAGACCCGCGCCTGGACGATCCACAAGGGCGACAAGGCCCCGCAGGCGGCCGGCGTCATCCACACCGATTTCGAGCGCGGCTTCATCCGCGCCCAGACCATCGCCTATAACGACTACGTCACACTGGGCGGCGAAGTGGCGGCCAAGGAAGCCGGCAAGGCGCGCGACGAAGGCAAGGAATATGTCGTCCAGGATGGCGATGTCCTGCTGTTCAAGTTCAACACCTGAGGCGCCGCGGCTGGCGCGCTGACGGCGACCGATCACGGCTTCGTCAAGTGGAGGAGCCGGCATGCCGCTTCGCTTGACTGCCCTTGGCACCGGGTCTATGGCCGTTTGCATGCGACTTGGCCATCCCCGTGGGAACGGCGGCGCGTGCAAGACCCATCGCTATTAAACGAAACCTTGGGCTCAACCAACGGAGACCGGCGATGATCAAGGCCTTCGTCGTCGACAATGATCGCCTGCGCCTCGCCGACGATCTCGTGGCCAATGGCGATCAGGTCGTCTGGGCCGACCTTCTCAACCCGACCAAGGAAGAAGAAGCGACGATCGAGACCTGGCTCGGCGTTGCCATCCCGACGCGCGAGGAGATGGAGGAGATCGAGATTTCGAGCCGCCTCTACATCGAGGACGGCGCCTACTTCATGACCGCCACCTTGCCGGCGCAGACCGAAATCGATGATCCCTTGATGTCACCGGTTACCTTTGTGCTTGCCGGCCCGAGACTGGTCACCATCCGCTATCATGAGCCGAAGGCGTTCAAGACCTTTCCCCTGCGCGCCGAGAAGGTGGCGACAGGCTGCACCACCGGCAACACCATCCTGATCGGCCTGCTGGAGGCGATCGTCGATCGCCTAGCCGATATTCTCGAACGCGCCGGCCGTGACATCGAGACGATCTCGCGCGATATCTTCGAAGCGCGGTCGACTAAGGTGAACAAGCGCAATCGCGACTTCCAGGAACTGCTCAAGGCCATCGGCCGCAAGGAGGACATTGCCTCCTCGATCCGCGACAGCCTTATCTCGCTGCAGCGCCTCACCGGCTTCCTTGCCCATGTCGCGACCCAGATCAAGATGAGCAAGGACGTCCGCGCCCGCATCAAGACAGTATCGCGCGACGTGCTGTCGCTCGCCGACCACGCCACCTTCCTGTCGCAGAAGATCTCGTTCCTGCTCGACGCGACGCTCGGCATGATCTCGATCGAGCAGAACGCCATAATCAAGATCTTCTCGGTCGCCGCCGTCATCTTCCTGCCGCCGACGCTGGTGGCTTCGATCTACGGCATGAATTTCGACGTCATCCCGGAGCTGAAATGGGAGCTCGGCTATCCCTTCGCCATCGGCCTGATGATCCTGTCGGCGATCCTGCCGTTCTGGTATTTCCGCCGCCGCGGCTGGTTGTAGGCCCAATAGAATTCGCTTGACCAAACGCCGCCCGGACGGCATCCGGATGCCCGGTGATCGTACAACCGGATTGGGATCATGACCGCAAAAAGCTGGGCCTACGAGGATTTCACCGAGGGCGCATCGATCGACCTCGGCGCCAAGCAGGTGAGTGCGGCCGAAATCATCGAATTCGCCACCGAATTCGACCCGCAGCCGATGCATCTCGACGAAGCCGCCGGCAAGGCCAGCATCCTTGGCGGCTTGGCCGCCTCCGGCTGGCACACCTGCGCGATCTTCATGCGCATGCTGTGCGACGCCTTCCTGCTCGACTCGACCGCGCAAGGCGCGCCCGGCATCGACCAGGTCAAATGGAAGAAGCCGGTGCTGGCCGGCGACACACTGGCCGGCAGCACCAGCGTGCTTGCCAGGCGCCTGTCGAAATCCAGGCCTCAGCTCGGCCTCGTCACCTTGCGCAGCGAACTGTTCAACCAGCGCGGTGAAAGCGTCTTCGAACTTGAGAACACTGTCATGTTCTTGACCCGCGAGGCCGGCGCATGAGCCTCGACGCGTTCTTCCGCATCGGCGAAACCATCAACCTCGGTTCGCACACATTCGAAACCGAGGCGATCAAGGCGTTCGCCTGCAAATACGATCCACAGGTCTTTCATGTCGACGAGGAGGCGGCGAAGAAAAGCGTGTTCGGCCGCCTCTGCGCCTCAGGCTGGCACACCGCGGCCACCTGGATGAAGCTCAATCTCAAAAATCCTATGGACGCTTCTCAATGGACCGGACCCGGCCCGGTACCAGAATTCGGCCCCTCCCCCGGCTTCAGGAACCTGAAATGGCCAAAGCCGGTCTATGCCGGAGAAACCGTCACCTTCATGCGCACGGCCCTGTCCCACCGCCCGCTTGCCACCCGCCCCGGCTGGCGCCTGCTGGCGCTGCGCTCGGAAGGTTCCGATTCGGCAGGCGACAAGGTGCTGGAGTTCGACAGCGCCGTGCTGGTGAAGGCTGGGTAGTGAATAGTGAGTAGTGAGTATTCAATATCAGAGTGTGTGAGTAAGCCTAGCGCCTGTCATTGAACGCTGACATTCACTATTCACTATTCACTAATCCCCTCAAACCCGATCAACGTCCGCACCGGCACGCCCAGCGCTTCGAGCTTCGCCCGTCCGCCGAGATCCGGCAGGTCGATGACGAAGCACGCGGCAAGAATATCGGCGCCGATCTGCCTTAGCAGCTTGACCGCCGCCTCCGCCGTGCCGCCGGTCGCGATCAGGTCGTCAACCAGGATCACCTTCTCGCCCGGCGCAACGCCGTCCTTGTGCATCTCCATCTCGTCCAGCCCGTACTCCAGGCTGTAGGCGACGCGTACCGTCTCGTAAGGCAGCTTGCCCTTCTTCCGGATCGGCACGAAACCGGCCGAAAGCTGGTGCGCGACCGCACCGCCGAGGATGAAGCCGCGTGCCTCGATGCCGGCGATCTTGTCGATCTTCTGCCCGGCATAGGGATGCACCAGCTCGTCGATGGCGCGGCGGAAGGCGCGCGCATTGCCGAGCAAAGTGGTGATGTCGCGAAACAGGATGCCGGGCTTGGGGTAGTCCGGAATGGTGCGGATCGCGGCGAGCAGCGTGTCTTCGAGCGAGGATTTCATGGGTCGAGATTACCTGAAACGGAGGTTGTTGCGCGACAATTGTTCGATCGAACTGCAGCCCATCAGCTTCATGCCGCGCTCGATCTCGACCCGCATCTGCTCCAGCGCCCGCTCGACGCCCGGCTGTCCGGCCGCCGCCAAGGGGAACAGATAGTAGCGGCCGACGCCAACAGCCTTGGCGCCGAGCGACAGCGCCTTCAGCACATGGGTGCCGCGCTGCACGCCGCCATCCATGATGACGTCTATTCTGTCGCCGACGGCATCGACGATCTCGGCCAGTTGGTCGAACGCCGCCCGCGAGCCGTCCAGCTGCCGGCCGCCATGGTTGGACAGCACAATGCCGCTGCAGCCGATCTCGACGGCGCGCTTGGCATCCTCCACCGACATGACGCCCTTGAGGCAGAACGGACCTCCCCACAGTCTGACCATCTCGGCAACATCGTCCCAGGTCATCGACGGATCGAGCATCTCGGTGAAGTAGCGGCTGATCGACATCGTGCCGCCGCCCATGTCGACATGCTCGTCGAGCTGCGGCAGCTTGAACCCCTCATGGGTGAAATAGTTGATCGCCCAGCCCGGCTTCAGCGCGAACTGCAGCATGCCGGCAAGGTTGAGCTTGAAGGGGATGGCAAAGCCGGTGCGCTTGTCGCGCTCGCGGTTGCCTCCGGTGATGCTGTCGACGGTCAGCATCATCACTTCGACTCCAACCGCTTTCGCCCGCTGCATCATCGCCCGGTTGAGGCCGCGATCCCGGTGGAAATAGAATTGGTAGACCTGCGGGCTGCTGCTGATCTTGCGCGCTTCCTCAAGACTGACAGTGCCGAGCGAGGACACGCCGAACATCGTGCCGAATTTGGCCGAAGCCTTGGCCACCGCGCGCTCGCCTTGATGATGGAACAGCCGCTGCAAGGCGGTCGGCGAGCAATAGACGGGCATGGCCAGCTTCTGGCCCATCACCGTCACCGACATGTCGATCTCGCTTACCCCGCGCAGCACGTTGGGAACGAGGTCGCAGCGCTCGAAACTCTCGGTGTTGCGGCGATAGGTGACCTCGTCGTCGGCCGCGCCATCGATGTAGTTGAAGATTGGGCCCGGCAACCGCTGCTGGGCCATGCGCCGGAAATCGGAAAAGTTGTGACAGTCGCGTAGCCGCATCATCGATCCAAATGCCCCTCTAGCCGGCGATCCGCCGGGCGCACGTGCAATACCAATCGCATGGCGCCGTGCCAACGGACTTCTTACTGGACGGCTGCTGTGCCAAGACGCGAACCATGTCCGGTTTGGCAAGCAAAAAGGGCGTCCGAAGACGCCCTTTCCATTTCCGAGGAATAAGATGCTGCTTAGTGCGCCACGCCTTCCCACACCTTGCGCTTGGTCAGATACATCAGCGCCCCGAACAGAAGCAGAAACACCAGCACGCGGAAGCCGGTCTTCTTGCGGTCTTCCATGTGCGGCTCGGCCGCCCACATCAGGAACGCCGAGACGTCGCGCGAATACTGGTCGATCGTCTGCGGCGAACCGTCATCGTAGGTGACCTGGCCGTCAGAGAGCGGCTTGGGCATCTTCAGCGACACGCCGGACATGAAGTATGGATTGTAGTGGGTGCCTTCGGGGATCACCATGCCGGCAGGTGGCGTCTCGTCGTAGCCGGTCAGCAGCGAATGGATGTAGTCCGGGCCGCCCTGCGCATATTGCGTGAAGATGTCGAAGACGAAGCGCGGGAAGCCGCGCTCGACGCCGCGCGCCTTGGCCAGCAGCGACATATCCGGTGGGGCAGCGCCGCCGTTGGAAGCGGCAGCCGCCTCCTCATTGGCGAACGGCGCCGGGAAATGGTCTGACGGCTTGCCCGGCCGGTCGAACATGTCGCCGGCATCGTTGGGTCCATCATGGATGGTGTACTCGGCCGACAGGGACTTGATCTGCGCTTCCGAATAGCCGAGGTCCTCCAGCGTGCGGAACGCCACCAGATTCATCGAGTGGCAGGCCGAGCAAACTTCCTTGTAGACCTTCAAGCCACGCTGCAGCTGCGCCTTGTCGTAGGTGCCGAACGGACCGGCAAAAGTCCAGTCCATCTCCTTCGGCTCGTGGATCGGGAAATGCGTCGGTGCCGCCGCGTTGTGCGCCTCTTCAGCGGCGATCGCCACACTGCCGACGGCTCCGATGCCAGCGGCAAACACGCCTAGCAGGGCGAGCGAGGTGAGAATCTTTTTCATGCCAAATCCCCTTAGATTCTCACTCAGCCTTTGGTTTCCGGCGCCGCGGTCGCACCGGCCGGATGTCCCCCTCCGGCACCCTTGTTCTTCTCCAGCACCGCCTCGGTGATCGAATTCGGCAGTCTGCGTGGCGTCTCGATCAGGCCAAGCACCGGCAGGATGACGAGGAAGAAGGCGAAGTAGAACAGTGTCGCCGCTTGAGCGTAGCCAACGTAGTTGCCCGAGACCTCACCTATCAGGAGGGTCAACAGACCGCCGCCTTCCGCCGGCTGCGAGCCAAGCCAGCCAAGCAGGACAGCGTCGGCGACGAACAGCCAGAAGAACAGCTTGTACCAGGGCCGGTAGACCGCCGAGCGCACCTTGGAGGTGTCGAGCCACGGCACCAGGAACAGCATGACGATGGCGCCGAACATGCACAGCACGCCGCCGAGCTTGGAGTTGATCGGCCCGATGTTGAAAGTGATGGCGCGCAGGATCGCGTAGAACGGCAGGAAGTACCATTCCGGCACGATGTGGGCCGGCGTCTTCAGCGGGTTGGCGATCGTGTAATTGTCCGGATGGCCGAGAAAGTTCGGCAGGTAGAAGACGAAATAGGCGAAGAAGAACAGGAACACGATCATGCCGAATGCATCCTTGATGGTCGCATAGGGCGTAAAGGCAACGGTGTCGGTCTTCGATTTCACCTCGATGCCGGTCGGGTTCGACTGGCCGACCACGTGCAGCGCCCAGACGTGCAGCACGACGACGCCGGCAATCATGAACGGCAGCAAATAGTGCAGCGCAAAGAAGCGGTTGAGCGTCGGGTTGTCGACGGCGAAACCGCCGAGCAGCAGTTCCTGGATCCAGTTTCCGACCAGCGGAATGGCGCTGAAGAAGCCGGTGATGACGGTGGCGCCCCAGAAGCTCATCTGACCCCAGGGCAGCACATAGCCCATGAAGCCGGTCGCCATCATCAGCAGATAGATGATGCAGCCGAGGATCCACAGCAGCTCGCGCGGCGCCTTGTAGGAGCCGTAATAAAGCCCGCGGAAGATGTGGATGTAGACGGCGACGAAGAAGAACGAGGCGCCGTTGGAATGCATGTAGCGCAACAGCCAACCGGAATTGACGTCGCGCATGATCTTCTCGACCGAATTGAAGGCGAGATTGGTGTCGGCGGTATAGTGCATGGCGAGCACGATACCGGTCAGGATCTGCGCCACCAGCATGATCGTGAGGATGCCGCCGAAGGTCCACGCATAGTTGAGGTTGCGCGGCACCGGATAAGCGATGAAGCTGTCATAGACCATGCGCGGCAGCGGCATGCGGGCGTCGAACCAGCGTTCGATACCGGTCTTGGGCGTATAGGTCGAGTGTCCCTCGCTCATCGAATTATCCCCTGCCTCAACCAATAAGGATTTTGGTATCGGAAATGAACTTGAATACCGGCACGGCCATATTTTCCGGCGCCGGGCCTTTGCGGATGCGGCCGGCGGTATCGTACACCGAACCGTGGCACGGGCAGAACCAGCCGCCGAAATCGCCTTCCTGGCCAAGCGGAATGCACCCCAGATGCGTGCAAACCTGCACCATCACCATCCAGGCTTCCTTGCCGGGCGTGGTGCGGTTGGCGTCGGTCGCCGGCGCATCGGCGGGCAGATTGGCGTTGCGGGCAATAGGATCCTTGAGGTCGGCAAGGTTCACGGCCTCGCCGTCCTTCATCTCCTGCTCGGTGCGGTTGCGCACCACGACCGGCTTGCCGCGCCATTTGACGATCAGCGACATGCCAGGCGTCAGCGAGGCGACGTCGACCTCGACCGAGGCCAGCGCCAGCGTCGAGGCATCGGGGCGCATCTGGTCGATGAAGGGCCAGGCAACGGCGCCTGCGCCAACCACTGCGGCCATGCCGGTGGCGACGTAGAGAAAATCACGACGGTTGGGATCCTGGGTGTCGGTTGCGCTCACGGGTGCCTGATCCTTTCGCCTCTTCCGAGCCGGCGGCCGAGCTTTGTCCCCGCTCCATCGCGCCGGCCCGACAGCGCATGGCGAACAAGCTAGCGAATTCCTCCGGCATTTGGATTTCGGTTTATGCGTGAAGCCCGTTTTTGTCCAGCGGGCTGAAGCCACAAGGGCAGATTGTCGCGGGGACAGAACAGCGCGTCAGTTGGCCAGATGCCCAAAGGTCGGCAAAGGCGGCTAAACAACAGGGAAATATCAGCAAATCCGAGGCTCCCCGCCTCTCTCGACAGGACAGGTTGCCGTGATCTAGTCTCGCCGGCATGGCACATATTATCGACCGCGAGACCTGGACCAGGACGCCCGGCCGCTGGCAGGGCGAACTGCAATGCGGCGCCTACGACTCCAACTCCTGCCTGATTTTCAACTATCAGGAAGAGATTGGCGGCGGCCCGCGCCTGCACACGCATCCCTATTGTGAAATCTTCATCATCCGGCAAGGCACCGGCCTGTTCACGATCGGCGACCAGCAGATAGAGGCCACGGCCGGCCAGATCCTGATCGTGCCGCCCGATACGCCGCACAAATTCACCAATCTTGGCCCAGGCCCGCTCGAAACGACCGACATCCACGAAAACGGCAGCTTCATCACCGAATGGCTGGAATGATTGTTGCCGGCTGGTGACCTCTAGCTTGCACCGAGCCTGACCAGCACGGCCCTTGGGATATCGTATTCGCGGATGGCCGACTCATGCCGGCGCAGGCCGCAGAGTTCACGCTGGATGAAATAGGCGTGCACCGCCGCGGCAGCCTCCTTGAGCAGCCGCGGTCGCTGCTCCTCGTCGCCGTTGTTCTGACGGAGCTTGGCCAGCGTTTCCTCGACCCGTTGGCCGGCACGGCCGAGCGCTGCGGCCTTTTCAGCCAGTATCTCATGGCCGAGGGCGTCGAACGCGGCTTCGGCAGCCGAGGCGCCTAGGGATGGCGGACGCAGTGACATCTCAGCCTCCTTTTCTGTCTTGAGAGAGCATCATGCGGTGCGTGACGAATTCTTCGCTCACCACCGGCTGGAAACCAAGCCGTTCATAGAACCCAAAGGCTTCTTGTGGCGCGCGGGTGTTCAGCACGGCAAAATGCTGACGTGCCCTGTCAATGACGGTCTCGACCAGCATGCGGCCAATGCCGCTGCGGCGATGACGCGCGCTGACGAACAGGTGCCTGACCCGGCCGTGGTCCCTGCCTTCGAAATAAGGATCGATGTTCAACCCGCACACACCAGCGAGTTCTCGGCCATGCCATGCACCAAACAGCGCCTCGCCTCGTTTCAGGAACTTGTTGCGGCGCCCGCCCAGCCATCCGCCAGCCGCACCAGCATCCAGTAGCCTTCCAGCCGGCTCTCCTCCTTCAGCGCATCGAAGGCCGGCGCGGTTGGCCGCAGCCGCTTGAGGACGTAGCCGATATCAGGCGACGCTGCCATGCCCTACTCCGCCGGCCGTGTCTCTTCCAGCACGCTTTCCTCGTGGTAGAGGAAGCCGCCGGACTGCCGCTTCCACAGCCGCGCATAGAGCCCGTCGAGCGCCACCAGCTCGTCATGCGTGCCCTGTTCGACGATGCGGCCTCCGTCCAGCACCACAAGACGGTCGAGCGCGGCGATGGTCGACAGCCGGTGCGCTATGGCGATGACCGTCTTGTTCTCCATCAGCCTGGCCAGATTCTCCTGGATCGCCGCCTCGATGTCGGAATCGAGCGCCGAGGTCGCCTCGTCGAGGATCAGGATCGGCGCATCCTTGAGGAAGACGCGGGCGATCGCGACGCGCTGGCGCTGGCCGCCCGACAGTTTCACGCCGCGCTCGCCGACAAAAGCCTCGTAGCCGGTACGGTCCCGGTTGTCGCGCAGGCCCAATATGAACTCGTGCGCCTCGGCCTTCTTCGCCGCCGCGATCACCTCGGCCTCGGTCGCGTCCGGCATGCCGAGCTTGATGTTGTCGCGCAGCGAGCGGTGGAACAGCGCCGTGTCCTGGCTGACCACACCGATATTGGCGCGCAGTGAGTTCTGCGTCACCTCGGCGACGTCTTGCCCGTCGATCAGGATTTTGCCGCTCTCGAGGTCGTAGAGGCGCAGGATGAGGTTGGCGAGCGTCGTCTTGCCCGCGCCCGACGGCCCGACCAGCCCGACCTTCTCGCCAGGCTTGACCACAAGGTCGATGCCATTCAGCACGCCAAAACCCTTGCCGTAGTGGAACTCGACATTCTTCACCTCGATGCGGCCGCCGGCGACGACAAGCTCTTTCGCATCCGGCGCATCGACAAGGCCAAGCGGCTGCGAGATCAGCGCCTTGGAGTTTTCCAGGACGCCGAGATTTCGCAATATGCCGTTGAGCTGCATCATCACGCGCCCGAGCAGCATGTTGAGCCGCAAGACCAGCGACAGCGTGAACGCGACGGCGCCGACGGTGATCGACCCTTCGACCCAGAGATAGACGGCAAAGCAGCCAATCGCGGTGATCATGATGCCCGACAGCGTCGTCAGCGCCATGCGCACGCCGGTCAGCCGGCGGGTGAAGGGCCGTAGTGCATCGAGATAGATGTCGAAGCCGTTCTTGATGTAGCGGTCGTCGCCGTCGGCCGAGAATAGCTTCAGCGTCTGCACGTTGGAATAGGAATCGATGATGCGCCCATTGATCATCGAGCCAGCTTCAGCCGTGGCCTCGGCATGCCTGCGGATCGAGGGCAGATAGAGCTTGGCCAGCCAGGCGAACGCGAGGATCCAGATCACCACCAGCACGGCCAGGCGCAGATCCAGCCCGGCGACCAGCGCCAAGGTCGTCACCGTATAGATGAGCATGAACCAGATGACCTCGATGAAGCTCTCCATCAGGTCGCCGGTCGCCTGCCCCGCCTGCCAGACTTTTGTCGCGATACGGCCGGCGAAATCGTTCTGGAAGAAGGTGTAGGACTGGCGCGATACGTGCCGGTGCGCCTGCCAGCGCACCAGATTGTAGAAGCCCGGCGTGATCGTCTGTTCGTTGACCAGCGCCGACAGGCCGACGACGACGGTGCGGATGACCGCCACCACGACGATCATGAACACCAGTTCAGGACCGGCGGCGGTCCACAGCGCGTGCCAGCTGCGCTCGCCAGGAAGCTGGTCGAGAATATCGACCAGCCGCCCGACGAAGTAGAAAAGCCCGGCCTCGATCAGCGGCGCGATGCCGCCGATGACAAGCATGGCGAAGAAGGCGAACTTCGCCTGGCCGACATAGTGCCAGAGGAAGCCGCCGACGCTTGACTGCGGCCGAAGGTCCGCCGGCTCCCTGAACGGATAGACCCAGTTCTCGAACCAGCGATAGACGGCTGTCATCATGCTGACGTCATCACTCTGCGGCTTCACCCTTCACGCCGATGTCGTTGGCAACAGCGTCATTGGCGGCATCGACCGGACCGTCGTCGAGCAGGAACCCGCCCGACTGGCGCTGCCAGAGCTGCGCGTAGAGCCCGCCGCTGGCGACGAGTTCCTCGTGCGACCCCTCCTCGATGACACGGCCCTTGTCGAGGACGACGAGCCTGTCCATTGCCGCGATGGTCGACAGCCGGTGCGCAATGGCGATGACGGTCTTGCCTTGCATGAGCTTGTAGAGATTCTCCTGGATGGCGGCCTCGGCTTCGGAATCCAGCGCCGACGTCGCTTCGTCAAGGATAAGTATCGGTGCGTCCTTCAACATAACGCGAGCAATGGCGATGCGTTGCCGCTGGCCGCCGGACAATTTGACGCCGCGGTCGCCGACATGAGCGTCGAGCCCTTTACGTCCTGTGTGATCCGAAAGCCTGCCGATAAACTCCAGCGCCTCGGCCCGCCCGGCTGCCTCGACAAGCATTTCCTCCGTCGCATCGGGCCGCCCGTAAAGGATATTGTCGCGCACAGAACGATGCAGCAGCGAGGTGTCCTGCGTCACCATGCCGATCTGCGCGCGCAGCGAATCCTGCGTCACCGAGGCGATCTCCTGGTCATCGATCAGAATCCGGCCGTTTTCGAGGTCGTAGAACCGCAACAGGAGATTGACCAGCGTCGACTTGCCCGCACCCGAGCGCCCGACAATGCCGACTTTCTCGCCGGGCTTCACCGTCAGCGACAGGTTCTCGATGACGCCCTTCTGCTTGCCATAGTGGAAACGAATGTCGTCGAAGCGGATCTCGCCCTTGGTGACGGCAATGTCCTTCGCCCCCGGCCGGTCTTCGACCAGGCGCGGCAGCGAGATCGAGGCGATGCCGTCTTGCACCGTGCCGATGTTTTCGAACAGGCTCGACATTTCCCACATGATCCACTGCGACATGCCCCACATACGGAGCACGAGGCCGATGACCACGGCGACGGCGCCGATCGTCACCGCCTGGCCGAGCCACAGCCACAGCGCCGTCGCCGTCACCGAAAACAGGAGCAGCGCGTTGAGGATATAGAGCAGGCCGTAAAGCACCGTCACCAGCCGCATCGACCGGTAGACCGTGTCAAGGAAGCCTGCCATGCCTTCTCTCGCGAACGTTGCTTCGCGCCGTGCATGGGAAAACAACTTGACCGTCTGGATGTTGGTGTAGCTGTCAACGACGCGGCCGGTCATAGTCGAGCGCGCATTGGCCTGCGCCTCCCCGACCTTGCCCAGCTTCGGGATGATATAGCGCAACAACCCGATATAGCCGAGCAGCCAGACGCCGAGAGGTGCCGCCAGCCGCAAATCGGCCGAGCCGACGATGAACAGCATGCCGAGGAAATAGACGATTACGTAATTGAGCACCTCAATCACCTTGATGACGCATTCGCGCACGGCGAGTGCCGTCTGCATCAGCTTGGTGGCGATGCGGCCGGCGAATTCGTCCTGGTAGAAGCTCATCGACTGCTTCAAGAGATAACGATGCACCTGCCATCGGATGCGCATGGGGTAGTTGCCCATCAGCGTCTGCTGGTTGAGCAAAGAATGCAGCCATACTGTACCTGGCAGCGCGAACAGCACGACGAAGGCCATGCCGGCGAGCTTCCAGCTCTCGGTCTGCAGGAAGGTTTCGCGGTTCTGCCCGGACAGCCAGTCGACGATGTGGCCCATGAAGCCGAACATCCACACTTCCGCGATGGCAATCGCCGTCACCAGCACCGCGTCGAGGATGATGTATGGCCAGGCGCCGCGGGTATAATGCACGCAGAAGGCAACCAGCGTCTTCGGCGGCTCGACCGGTTCCGCTGCGGGGAACGGATCGAGCCTTCTTTCAAACCAGCTAAACATAGTGATGCTCACAAAACTTTTGTCCGCTCATGCGGCGCGGGAAAAATCCCCGGGGCGCTCCGCGTCCCCAGACCGTACGTCGGCGGGGACCGACGGCCCGGAATCACCCGGGCCATCGGTCCTGCTTCGCGCAATATAGGGACTTGCGGGCTTTTCACCGACAGAAGCCTTCGACTGAGCTGACGGCACGCCGCCGCCAGTCCGGTTTTTCGCGCCCGGCCGGATCAGCCGGATGATCCGGCGCACCAGCGACGGCCGGCTGTGGTCGGGAACCGCACGCGAGAAATCGACATCCGGCAACATGCCGCGATGCGGACGCCGGCGCGTCTGGGCGTGAACCGCCGACGAATAGGTCTCGCCGACCAGCAACGCCCAGGTCGCCGTCTTGCGTTCGTGCAGGCTTCTTGAACCCGGTATCTTATAGGGATCGAACATCGGTCCGTCCTCCGTGTGAAAATAGACATAAAAAGGCGAAGCAATGTCGTGCGCCGGCGTTCGGCCGGAGGCACGGATTGTATCCGTCGAGACACGAGGATAGGCCTCGGTCGCGACATGCTCAGCTGGGGCGCTTGGCCCCTTTAACCGGTTGAAAAACATCGCAGGATTCCTTCGAGAGCCGAAAATTGGCTTCGGCGGGAATCGGTGCGATCAGATCCAAGAAATCAGGTAAATCGTCGTACCGAAACCGCCAGCAGGCAGGTAAGCCCACGGGAGGGGCGCTGGATGTGCATGGTCATCATGAAATACCCCTCCATCGGTTCGGGTTGACAATGCGTGCGGTATAATCGACTTCGCAGAAAATGGCCACCCGCAGGTCCAGCAATTTCCAAAACCAGCCACCCGCTGTGGCCGATCTGCCACTTATTAGAAAGACGCGGAAATGAACCACCGTCTCCGCATCGCCCTCTACCAGCCTGACATCTCCGGCAACACCGGAACTATCCTGCGCTTCGCCGCCTGCCTCGGCCTTGGCGTCGACATCATCGAACCAGCCGGGTTTCCGCTCTCCGACAAAGCGCTCAAGCGCGCCGGGATGGACTACCTCGAAATGGCTGCCCTGACCCGCCATGTCGACTGGAACGCCTTCGAGGATTGGCGCAAGGGCGAAGCCTGCCGGCTGGTGCTGCTCACCACCAAAGCCGCGACCCCCTATGCGGGCTTCAGCTTCGCCCAAGGCGACATCCTGCTGTTCGGCCGCGAATCCGCTGGGGTGCCGGATCCTGTCCATCAGGCGGCGGATGAGCGGCTGACGATCCCGATGCAGCCGGGCACGCGCAGCATCAACGTCGCGCTGTCCGTCGCCATGGTCGCCGGTGAAGCCATCCGGCAGCTCGGCTAGACCTTCAGCGCGTTGTCGTCATCGCCAACGGCCGTTGCGTCTTGCATCATTCTCACCCAGGCGCACATCGCCTTCTCCTCAGTTGGCCTATCGACGTTTCCTGGCTACAAGCTCAACTTAAGTTGAGGTCAAGCGGAAAATCGAGATGGCTCCGGTAAAGGAATTGACGGTCGGCCAGGTGGCGATGCGCAGCGGCGTGGCGGTGTCGGCGCTGCATTTCTACGAGGCGCGCGGGCTGATCCGCAGCCACCGCACGTCGGGCAACCAGCGGCGCTATGGCCGCGACGTGCTGCGGCGGGTGGCGATCATCCGGATCGCCCAGGAGGTCGGCATTTCGCTGGCCGAGATCGGCGCCGCACTTGAATCGCTCCCAGAAGGCCGCACCCCGACGCGCGAGGACTGGAACCTGTTGTCGACCGGCTGGCGCGACGACCTCGATCGCAAGATCACTCAGCTAAAGAAGCTGCGCGACGGCCTGACCGACTGCATCGGCTGCGGCTGCATGTCGATCGACAAATGCCCGCTGCGAAACAGGGAAGATCGCTTGAGTGCGCAAGGGCCGGGCGCAAGGCGACTGCTGGTGGGATCCTAATCCGCCGCCGGCAGCCGCCGTATGGTGAATTCTATGACATCGCCCGGCCGTTCGAACCAGCTTTCGATCTCGGTCCAGTAGGCCTGCTTGGGAAAGCGTTCGAACCATTCCTTGGCTTTGAGCCGCGCATCGGGGCGCGGCAAGACAAAGGTCTCCCGCAAAAACCCGTCACGCGGCATGCGCTCGCGCTCGGCGCGTGAACGATCGAGCCTTTTCTTCAGGCCATGCAGCGGCGGTCTTGCCGGCGTGCGCATGAAAGAACTCCTGGGCCGAACCAGATGACACTTGACCCTTGCCCCTAAGAGATTAGGGATCGCGCCCGGAAAAGGCTAGTGGTCCGATTCCAACATTCGCCTCCCTAATCCCCAGGCGCCGTTGCGAATGTTGGAATCACAAGGACCACTAGCAAGTTTATGTTTCTAGCAGAGTTTTCGAATTTGACATTTGCGTCGTGCCCTGCGCCACGCTGTCTGCAAATGTCAAATTCACTCCACTAGGTCCTTTGTCGGCTGCGACCGGAGACAGCATTTTGGAACGACCAGAAATACCGGCAGGCCTGCCAGCCGACATCGAACAGAAGAAGATGAAGGCCAGGCTCTGGTTCGAGACGCTGCGTGAGCGCGTTTGCACAACCTTCGAGCAGATCGAACAGGAACTGCAGGGACCACTGGCCGAATGGTCGCCCGGCCGCTTCGAAAAGACGCCGTGGGAACGCGACAATGGAAAGGGCGGCGGCGGCACCATGTCTATGATGCGGGGCCGCGTCTTCGAGAAGGTCGGCGTCCATACTTCGACCGTCTATGGCGAATTCTCGCCCGAATTCAGGAAGCAGATGCCCGGCGCCGAGGAAGACCCGAGCTTCTGGGCATCAGGCATTTCGCTGATTGCGCATCCCTGGAACCCCAACGTGCCGGCCGTGCACATGAACACCCGCATGGTCGTGACGTCGCGCCACTGGTTTGGCGGCGGCGCTGACCTGACACCGGTGCTTGATCGCCATCGCACCGAAGACGACCCCGATACCATCGCCTTCCACCGCGCCATGCAGTTCGCCTGCGAGAAGAATGCCGGTGTCGCCGACCACCCGAAGTTCAAGGCCTGGTGCGACGAGTATTTCTATCTGCCGCACCGCCACGAGCCGCGCGGCGTCGGCGGCATCTTTTTCGACTGGCTGCATTCGGGGGAGGAGAAAGGCGGCTGGAATGCCGATTTGAACTTCGTCCAGGATGTCGGGCGTTCTTTCCTTGTCGTCTACGGCCACCTGGTTCGCGCCCATTTCAACGAGAACTGGACCGACGACGACCGCGACGAGCAGCTCATTCGCCGCGGCCGTTACGCAGAATTCAACTTGCTTCACGATCGCGGCACCATTTTCGGCCTGAAGACCGGGGGCAATGTCGCCTCGATCCTGTCCAGCCTGCCGCCGGAGGTCAGGTGGCCGTAAACTATCGGTGAGCGCAACGTGAGCCGCATTGACGTCCCATTCGCCGAATCTGGGCAGCCAATGTGGCATCGCCATTATCTTTTTCGTCTAATAGGCAATTGAAATAAAAAGACTATTTGTCGTTTCGGGCCGGGAAGCGCCGGCGGTTCAGTCCCGAACCGCGACACGACGCTACCGGACGGCCCTGAACAAGGCGGAGCATTTTCCAAACGGATGCCCGCATTTCCAGGAGTATTACATGCGAAAGCTCATTGTTTCGGCAGCCGCCGCTGCCCTTCTCGCTTCCGGTTCGGTCGCCTTTGCCGCCGTCAAGCACACCACCGGTACGGTCAAGACCTATGATGGCACGGCCATGAGCCTTGTTCTGGACGATGGATCCACCTTCACGCTGCCCCAGACCTTCAAGGATCCAGGCTTGAAGGCCGGCGAAAAGGTCCGCGTTTCCTGGGACATGAGCGGCAAGAACAAGGTTGCCGAGTCCGTCAAGATCGAGAAGTGACCGGGACAAGACCGAACGTTCTCGCCTTGGCTTAGCCCGGCAAGAGGGGCGGAGCAGCGCTGCTCCGCCTTTTTCGCACCCACGGCAACCAAAATGGTCGAACCGTGTTATGCTAGCTCCCCCGTGCGTGCCCCCGAAACCGACTGCTGTGACAGGGCGCGGAACAGAGATGGCGGAGCTTCGTGTGCCCATGAGAGACACAGGCTCCAAGGAGGAAAGGAGAAAATCCCATGAAGGAATTCCATTGCGGCTCGCTGGTTCCCGGCTGTGAGTGGCACACGCGTGCCGGTGAGGAAGCCGAGGTCATGCGCCGCGCCGTGGACCATATGCGCGAGACACATGGCGAAACGGTCATTCGCGAGACGATGATCGAGGCGATCCGCTCGCGCATCGAGAAAGTTCGCGACGCGGCCTGAGCAGTCCTATCTGGCCTTCAAGGCTTCCGCGGCGCGCTCCAGCAGCGCGTCGCGATCGAGCGCAAAGCCGGACCCGATCCATTCCTTTTCCAGGTTTTTCAGGATCGCACCGAGTATTGGCCCCGGCGACGCGCCAAGCGCCGTCAGATCGCCGCCCTTGACTGGGAACACCGGTTTTTCCCATTTCAGCGCAAAAGCGAGCAGGCGCGAAAACCCGCCGGCCTGAACCAGCGCGTCATTGTCCTCGAGAGCCCGCGCTCGCGCCGACGCCAGCGACAGCCGCAGGCGATCGAGAAAACCCTGGCGCTCGCCGGAATAGAGTTTCTTGGCCAGTTCCGCTTCGCTTGTCTTGGGCTCGACGGCAGCCGTCAGCGCCCAGTGGCGCAGGCGCTCCGCCTCAGTGGTCGAAAGTTTCAGCCGCTCGGCCACTGTCTTCATCCGCGCCGCATCGGGCGGCACGATCGCCTCCAGCCTGAGCAGCGGGTCCGGCGCCCAGCCCAGATCCTTCTCTGTCTTGGTCAGCCCATGAATGGCATCGATGCCCCATTTCTCGCTTTCCGGCAGGGCGCTGGTGAGCACGCCGGCCTGGCGCATCCACAGCAAGGCGCGCGACGGATCTGGGGCCGATAACAACTTCTTCAGCTCGGACCAGATGCGTTCGGCCGAGAGATGGGCGAGACCGTCCTTGAGCCGGGCGCAGGCCTTCAATCCCTCGGCATCGGGCCGACCCTCGCCATACCAGGCGAAAAAGCGGAAGAAACGCAGGATGCGCAGATAGTCTTCGCGGATCCGCTGCTCGGCATCGCCAATGAAGCGCAGCCTTCGTGCCTCGATATCGCCGACGCCGCCGACCAGGTCCACGACCGTCCCGTCAGCCTCCGCATAGAGCGCGTTGATGGTGAAATCGCGCCGTTCGGCGTCGGCCTTCCAGTCGCGGCCGAACGACACTTTGGCGCGGCGGCCATCGGTCTCGATGTCGGCGCGCAGCGTGGTGACCTCATAGGGCGCGCCGCCGGCAATCACCGTGATCGTGCCGTGCTCGATGCCGGTCGGCACCGCCTTGAAGCCCGCCGCCTCGGCGCGGCGAACGGTTTCCTCGGGCAGGCAAGTGGTAGCAAGGTCGATATCGGCGACCAGCTGCCCAATCAGCGCATTGCGCACCGCGCCGCCCGCGATGCGGGCTTCCTCGCCGCCCTGCGCCAGCACGGCAAGCAGCCGCTGCAGATGCTTTTCACCCAGCCAGTCGGCTCTGCCCGCCAGCGATATCGGATCACTCAAGCATAGAGCCTTTCATAGAGCGTGCGGATGATGCCGGCGGTGACGCCCCAGATGCGCTGGCCGCCATAGGGCATATCGTAGAAGAACCATTCCAGGTCGTTCCACATGCGGCTGTCCCTGGTGTGGTTGGCCGGATCCATCAGGAACGAAAGCGGCACTTCGAAGGCGGCGTCGACCTCGTCGGAATTGAGCGACAGCGTAAAACCGGGCTCGACGATCGCCAGCACCGGCGCGATGCGATAGCCGCTGCCGGCGACATAATCGGGCATGCGGCCGATGATCTCGATGCGGTCCTGGCCGAGCCCGATCTCCTCGAAGGTTTCGCGCAAGGCCGCTGCTTCCGGGGTCGCATCGGTGGGATCAATGGTGCCGCCGGGAAAAGCCACCTGCCCGGAATGGCTGCGCAGTTTTTCCGCCCGCTTCGTCAAAAGCACGGTCGCGTCGCGTCCATGATCGACGACCGGGATCAGCACCGCGGCGTCGCGCAGCGCTTTGAGCTGCGTCAACCGTGGATGGCCGGGGTTGAAGCGATGATCGCCATAATCGTCGCCGGCATGGGCTTCAGCTTGCGCCGCAACCCGCGCGCGAAAATCCGCTGTGGAAAACGGCGGCGGCCTCACCTGATCCATCATGCGCTCAGCCGCTTCAGTTTTTCCGCCGGCATGATCGGATAGATTTCGCCTTTCGAGCGCACGGCAAACATCGTCTTGCCGCCGATATCGATCTCCTCGCCATGCTCGACCAGTTCGTACATCACCGGCCGCGCCACCAGCGCTTCCAGCCTCCCGCGCACCAGCACATAGGGTTTCAGGCCGCCGGTCTCGTTCTCGTCGACGAAGCGCAGCGGATGGCCAGGCCCGGCCTCGACGACATCGCCGACATTGGTGCGGAAAGTGATGGTCTGCTCGGCGCCGGCGCCGGAAACATCCATTTCAACCGCGATGAAAGGCGCGTCCACGACGCGGATGCCGACCCGTTCGACCGGCGTCACCAGATAGGTCCTGCCATCCTCGTCCTTGCGCAGCACGCTGGAAAACAGCTGCACCAGCGGCATGCGGCCGATCGGCGTACCGAGATAGAACCACGTTCCGTCCTGTTTGATCTCCATGTCGAGATCGCCGCAGAAGTCGGGATTCCAGCGCTCCACCGGCGCCGCGCCCTTGCCGGCGCGAGCCGCACGCGAGATCAACGCTTCGAGACCGCGCGCCTCGGTTGCGGCAGCAAGGCTGTGTTCGCGATGTTCGGAGCGTTCCGTCATGGTCACGAAATAGTCACTGTTGTTCCGCTTGTCAGCCTAAGTCTGTGATTTAAATTCATTCGTAGGCGCCAGGCGAAGCCGAATCGCGGCATTCTAAGGCACTACAGTGCAAGCCGGTACTTCCAGCACAAGGATCGATGCGGCATGAGCGTAATGGTAAAGGAAAGCCCAATCAGCGAAAAGGACATGATCGCCCAGGCCGAGACGGCGCTGGCCGATATTTCCAGGGTGCGCGACGGCGTCGGCCGCGTCATTTTCGGCCAGGAAGTGGTGGTCGAGCGCACGCTGGTGGCGCTGCTTGCCGGCGGCCATGCGCTGCTGGTCGGCGTGCCCGGCCTTGCCAAGACCAAGCTGGTCGAAACGCTCGGTGTCGTGCTCGGCCTCGATTCGCGCCGCATCCAGTTCACACCCGACCTGATGCCGTCGGACATTCTCGGCTCAGAGGTGATGGAACAGGACGAGGCCGGCAAGCGCTCCTTCCGCTTCATCTCCGGCCCGATCTTCGCGCAATTGCTGATGGCCGACGAGATCAACCGCGCCTCGCCGCGCACCCAGTCGGCGCTGCTGCAGGCGATGCAGGAATATCACGTCACCATCGCCGGCATTCGCCACGACCTGCCCGCGCCCTTCCATGTACTGGCGACGCAAAACCCGCTGGAGCAGGAAGGCACCTATCCCCTGCCCGAAGCGCAGCTCGACCGCTTCCTGATGCAGGTCGACATCCTTTATCCCGAAATCGAGGCCGAGCGGCGCATCCTGCTCGAAACCACCGGCATCGAGGACGCCAAGGCGCAAAACGTGCTGCAGCCGGCGCGGCTGAGGGAAATCCAGACGCTGATCCGCCGTATGCCGGTGCCCGAAACCGTCGTCGACGCCATCCTCAAACTGGTGCGTTCGGCGCGTCCCGGCCAGGGCAATGCCGAGACCGACAAGCATGTCGCCTGGGGTCCCGGCCCGCGCGCCAGCCAGGCGCTGACGCTGTGCGCCCGTGCGCGCGCGCTTTATGACGGGCGGCTGGCGCCGTCGGTGGACGACATCCGCGCGCTGGCCGAACCGGTGCTGCAGCACCGCATGGCGCTGACCTTTGCCGCCCGCGCCGAGGGCACGACCGTGCGCGACGTGGTAGCGAAACTGGCCAAAGGAATCTGATGGCGCGTATCGGCGAAGTCCAGGCACCGGCAGCGACGCGCGACGCGCTCGCCAGGGGCCGGTTGCGGGCTTCGCTGGTGCCGGACCTGCTGGTCGAGGCACGCCGTATCGTCAATACGGTAATTGCCGGCTGGCATGGCCGCCGCAAGCGCGGCATCGGCGAGAATTTCTGGCAGTTCCGCCCCTATGTCGAAGGCGATTCCTCGCGCATCGACTGGCGCCGTTCGGCCCGGGACGACCACACCTATGTGCGCGACCGCGAATGGGAAGCAGCCCACACGGTGTGGCTTTGGGCCGACCCATCGCCCTCCATGCTCTACAAATCGACTGGCGCCAGCGTTTCCAAGGAATCGCGCGCGCTGGTGCTGGCACTGGCCATGGCCGAATTGCTATCTCGCAGCGGCGAGCGCATCGCGTGGCCCGGCCTGACCGATCCGTTCACCGCCCGCAACGGCGCCGAGCGCATCGCGGCGCAATTGATGCACGCCGCCGACCCGCCGGCAAAGCCTGACCTGTCCGCCGTCCGCCGCTTCTGCGACATCGTCGTCGTCAGCGATTTCCTCGACCCGGTCGAGGAGACCATGGAATGGCTCGATGTGCTGGCGCGGCATGGCGTGCGTGCGCATCTGATCGAGGTTGCCGATCCGGCGGAGGAGACCTTTCCCTATGCCGGCCGCACCGAATTCACCGATCCCGAGACCGGCGACAAGCTGACCGCCGGCCGCGCCGAAATGCTCGGCGACGAATATCGCCTGCTCTACACCGCCCGCCGCCAGGAGCTGGCCAGCTGGTGCAAGCGCCTCGGCTGGAGCTATACCGTCAACCACACCGACCGCCTCGCTTCCGAGGCGCTGGTGCGCATCCACATGGCGATGACCGCCGATGGCGCATTCGTGGGAAGGGCCGGCGCATGAGCTGGCTGCCGCTCTCCTTTGGCGCTCCCATCGTGTTGTGGGGCCTGCTGGCGCTGCCGGTGATCTGGTGGCTGCTCAGGCTCACGCCGCCCAAGCCGCAGTCCGAAATCTTTCCGCCGCTGAAGATCCTCGCTCGCGTGCTGAAGCGCGAGGAAACGCCGCAGCAGAGCCCGTGGTGGCTGACGCTGCTGCGGCTGCTGATGGCAGCCCTTGTCGTCGCCGCTTTGGCCGAACCCGTCTTCAATCCGCGCGAAAAATTGCCGGCCGAGGGCGCCGCCCTGGCGCTGGTCATCGACAATGACTGGGCGAGTGCCGCCGACTGGGGCAAGCGCGTCGCCACCGCCCAGCGGCTGATCGCCGATGCCGGTTCGAACGGCGTACCGGTCGTCATCGCCTTCACCGCCGAAAAGCCGAACGCCGAGATCGGCCCCTTCGATGCGGCGGCTGCCCTCGACCGGCTGCGCGCCGCCAAGCCGAGGCCGATCCCGACCGACCGACCCGCTGTCTATGCCCGCGTCGCCGGCGTGCTGGAAGCCTTGCTCGGCGCCAGCGTTGCCGTTCTCGCCGACGGCCTTGCGGCAAAGGGCGACGAGGCCGCCTTCAACACACTGCTGTCGAAAAATGCCGCCCGTGTCGTCTGGGCCAATTCCGACCGGCTGGCGCTGACTGGGCTCACCGGCGCCGAGAACGAGGTCGACGGCTTCGCCCTGACCGCCATTCGCGCGCCCGGCGATCCGGCGCCGGCACAAGTCACAGCCGGCGCCTTCGACGACAAGGGCCGCCGCATCGCCGACGCGACGCTGACCTTCGCGCCGGGTGAGACCACCGCCACCGGCACGATGGCGGTGCCGTTCGAACTGCGCAACGACTTCGCCTCGATCGCGCTCGACGGCGAACGCCAGGCAGGTGCGGTGCGCGTGCTCGACGAAAGCTCCAAGCGCCGCCGCGTCGGACTTTTATCGCAGGCCGAGGCCGACCAGGCGCAGCCGCTTCTGTCGCCGCTCTATTACATCAGGCGCGCGCTGCAGCCTTTCGCCGATCTGGTCGAACCGTCGAGCGTCGATCTCGCCGACGCCATCCCGCAGCTTCTCGACCAGAAGCCGGCGATGATCGTCATGGCCGATATCGGTACCATTCCGCCGCAGGTCCATCAGCGGCTGGTCGACTGGGTCGACAATGGCGGCACGCTGGTGCGCTTTGCCGGTTCGCGGCTGGCCGCCGCCGGCAATGACGATGATCTGTTGCCGGTCAGGCTGCGCACCGGCGAGCGCTCGCTTGGCGGCGCGCTGTCATGGACAACGCCGCAAGCGGTGACCGAATTCCCGAAGAACGGCCCGTTCGCCGACCTCGCACCGCCGGCCGAGGTCACGGTGAGCCGGCAGGTGTTGGCCGAACCGACCCCGGACATCGTCGAACGCACCTGGGCAACCCTTGCCGATGGCACCCCGCTGGTGACCGGGTTGAAGAAGGGCAAGGGCACGCTGGTTCTGTTCCACATCACCCCGGAAGCGACATGGTCGACGCTGCCGATCTCCGGCAGCTTCGTCGAGATGCTGCGGCGCATCGTGCAGCTGTCGCGCAACCAGGGTGCGGCGGTCGCCAACGCCGAAGCCGCTGCTACGTCGCTGGCGCCTTATCGCATGATAGCCGCCGACGGCACTTTGGTGCCGCCGACGCCGGACGCACGACCGCTGGTCCCCGGCGCCGGCTCGCTGCCGGTGACGTTCGAGAACCCGCCCGGCCTCTATGGCTCGGAAACCGGCGTTTTCGCCCACAATCTGCTCGACCCGGCCACCGCCTTCGCGCCGCTGGTGCGCCCGCAATTCACAGTGCCGGTGACCAATATCCAGTACGCTTTCGATGAATCGCGCGACCTCAAGGGATCGCTGGTCACAGCGGCACTTGTGCTTATGCTACTCGACACGCTGGCGGTGTTCTGGATGGGCGGGCTGATGTCGCGCCGGCCGCGCCGCGCCCGCTCGGCTGCGGCAACGACGGCTGCGCTGCTGCTTGGCCTCGGCATGCTGTTTGGCCATGCCGACCTCGCCCGCGCCGACGATGCCAAGCCCGGCGATGCCGCGGCTATCGAGGATATTGCCAAGACCCGCATCGCCTATGTGCTGACCGGTGTGCCCGGTGACGATTCGATCAGCCGCGCCGGGCTCGAAGGCCTGACCCGCTTCCTGATCGAGAAGACCGCGCTCGAGCCGGGCGCGCCGGCGGGCGTCGATATCTCGAAGGACGAGCTTTCCTTCTATCCGCTGATCTACTGGCCGATCGATCCTTCCGCGCCGATGCCGAGCCAAGCCGCGATCGCCCGCATCGACGCCTATATGCAGCAGGGCGGCACGGTGCTGTTCGACACGCGCGACCAGTTCGCCAACGGCATCGGTGCGGATTCGGCGAGCCCGGCGACGGAACGGTTGCGCGACATTCTCGGCAATCTCAACGTGCCGCCGCTGGAGCCGGTGCCCGCCGACCATGTGCTGACCAAATCCTTCTTCATCCTGCCCGAATTTCCCGGCCGCTTCTCCGGCAGCCCGCTCTGGGTGGAAGCCTCGCTGGAGGCCAGCAATGCCGAGAATCGGCCGGTACGCGTCGGCGACGGCGTCTCGCCGATCCTGATCACCGCCAATGATTTTGCCGGCGCCTGGGCCGTCGACGAGAATGGTGACCCGCTTTTGCCGACCGTGCCATCGGATCCGATGCAGCGCATCTATGCGCTGCGCGCCGGCGTCAACATCATGATGTACATGCTGACCGGCAACTACAAATCCGACCAGGTGCACGTGCCGATCCTGCTCGAACGGCTGGGGCAGTAGAATGGCGGTATTGGCTAATTTCGTCTCGATCCTGTCTGGCGCCGGCGGCGCAGCCTCACCCTCCTCCTTGTGGGGAGGGTCGGCTCGCTGCCGCAGCGAAGCGAAGACAGTGAGCCGGGGTGGGGGTGCAGCGCTAGCGCTCTGTCGCCTACCCCCACCCCGCTCCGCTACGCGGATCGACCCTCCCCACAAGGGGGAGGGTAAACGATGAACTGGTCGATTTCCTTCGAACCGCTGCTGTCCTGGCCCTTGCTGGCTTTGGTGCTCGCACCGCTGCTGGTGCTGGCGGCTGTCGGCTTGTGGTTTCGCCAGCGCGGCGCGATCTTCCGCTTCGCGGCGCTGATTGCGCTGGGCGCAGCACTCCTCAATCCGGTCTTCCTCGATGAGGAGCGCGAGGCGCTGAAGAGCGTCGTTGCCGTCATCGTCGACCGCAGCCAGAGCCAGGATATCGGTGACCGGACCAAACAGACCGACGAAGCGCTTGCCGGTTTGCAGCAGCGCCTTGGCCGCTTCAAGCAGTTCGACGTCCGCGTCGTCGAGGCCGGCAAGTCGGAAGCCGCCGACGAGCGCACCGAGACCAAGCTTTTTGCAGCGCTTGAAGGCGCCTTCCGCGACGTGCCGCCCTCGCGCATCGGTGGCGCCATCATGATCACCGATGGCGAGGTGCATGACGCACCGGCCGCCCCCGACTTCAATGCGCCGCTGCACGCGCTGATCACCGGCAACGAGCACGAGAAGGACCGCCGCATCCGCTTCGAGAACGCGCCGCGCTTCGGCCTCGTCGGCAAGCCGCTCGACATGACCTACCGCGTCATCGCCACCGACGGCGAAACCGGCCCGGTCGATGTCCGCGTCTCGGTCAATGGCGAGCAGGTCGCGGTCGAAGAGGCGACCATCGGCCAGGCGATGCCGCTGCAGGTGACCATCCCCGGCGCCGGCCGGAACATCGTTGAACTCTCCATCGACCGCGAGCCGGGCGAACTGACCGACGCCAACAACCGCGCCATCGCGCTGATCGACGGCATCCGCGAGAACTTGCGCGTGCTTTTGGTTTCCGGCGAACCGCATGCCGGCGAGCGCACGTGGCGCAATCTGCTGAAATCCGACGCCTCGGTCGATCTCGTCCATTTCACCATTTTGCGGCCGCCGGAAAAGCAGGACGGCACGCCGATCAACGAACTGTCGCTGATCGCCTTCCCGACCCGCGAGTTGTTCGTCGAGAAGATCAAGGATTTCGATCTCATCATATTCGACCGCTACCAGCACCGCGACGTGCTGCCGATCCTCTATTACGACTACATCTCCGAATACGTCGAAAAGGGCGGCGCGCTGCTGATCGCCGCCGGGCCGGAATATGCCGGCGACTCCTCGATTGCCCGCACCCCGCTAATGTCGTCGCTGCCGGCAATGCCGACCGGCGAAGTCATCGACAAGGCCTTCTATCCGCGCCTCACCGATCTCGGCCAGCGTCATCCGGTGACGCGCGGCCTCGACGGCTCGGCGACCGAGCCGCCGCGCTGGAGCCGCTGGTTCCGCACCATCGGCGTGCAGAACCCCGAAGGCGAAGTGGTGATGAAGGGCGCCGACAACCGCCCGCTGCTTCTGCTCGATCATAAGGGCGAAGGCCGCGTCGGCATGCTTCTGTCCGATCAGGGCTGGCTATGGGCGCGCGGCTTCGAGGGTGGCGGGCCGCATGTCCAGCTTTACCGCCGCATCGCCCACTGGCTGATGAAGGAACCTGAACTCGAGGAAGAGCGGCTGACCGCCGACGGCCGCGGCATGATGCTGGAAATCCGCCGCCAGACGATGAGCGACGATCCCGGCCCGGCGCAGGTGATCACCCCTTCGGGCAAGGCGCTGATCGTCAAGCTGGAGAAGTCCGAACCCGGCGTTTTCCTGGGCAGCATCGAGACCAAGGAGATCGGCCTCTACCAGATCGGCAATGGTGACCTGACCGCACTCGCCCATGTCGGCCCGGTCAACGCGCCGGAATTCTCCGACGTCGTCTCTACCGAGGACCGCTTGAAGGCTCCGACTGAGGCCACCGGCGGCAGCGTGCGCCGGCTGGCGGCCTCCTCCACCCTTGGCCAGCTCACCGGCAGCGTCGCCCTGCCCTCCATCGTCCCGGTCCGCGCCTCCGGTGCGGCCTCGGGCGCAGACTGGATCGGCCTGCGCAGCACCGACGACAGCGTGCTCAAAGCCGTCTCGCGCGTACCCCTGTTCGGCGGCTTCCTCGGCCTTTGCCTGCTGCTGCTGGCCATGGGCGCGATGTGGTACAGAGAGGGAAGGTAAGGATCCCTTCTCCGTCACTATACGGGGAGAAAGACGCTCAACCTACTCCTCCGGCTCCGTCGTAAACAGCAGCGGGTACCCCTTGGCCTTGGCCGCGTAGATGGCCCGTGTCGCCTTGGTCTCGGCGACATCCCTGGTGAAGACGGCAACGACGCAAACGCCGAGCCGGTGCGCGGTGATCATCACCCGATTAGCCTGGTCTTCGCTGAGCTTGAACTCGCCCTTCAGCACCGTCACCACGAATTCGCGCGGCGTAAAATCGTCATTGATGAGGATGACCTTATAGAGCTTCGGCCGCTCGGTCCGCGGCTTCGTCTTGGTGCGGGGTTTGGAACTGATTTCAGGCATCGGGAACCGGTATCGCGCTAGGGGTCGCTCTCACTTTGTCATGGGGGAAAGCCGTCGTCCATTTTGATCGGCGCGCCAAACCGGCTTCCCGGAAGTGCTGCTGTTCACAAATTTAGGAACTGTACGCTGCGGTTCAACGGCTCTGGCGATCGGCGACGCGACGAGCCTGGAATTGCCGTGCGCTGGATGCCGCATCCGGCCTTGATCCGGCCACCTTGTATTCGACCCAGGCGACCGCGAGCCAGCCGAAGAAGCAGGCCAGCGCCGCGCCGGTGATCACGGTAAGCAGCAGGCTTTGCCATGGTGTGATGTATTGCCAGCTGCTGGAGATTGCCGGTGCAAACAGCGACGGCTCCGTGCGCCCGCTCACCGGATCGGGCACCGGGCTGGCGGTGAACTGGATCAGCACCCTGACCATTGCCGAGGCCACAAGGCCGCCGATGGCCATCGAGCGCAGAATGGATGAAAGCCGCTTCTTCATGCGGGCTATCCTACCGGACCGGCATTGCAAACGGGTTAAAGTCCTGGGTGGCCGGCACCCATCAACGGGTAATCATGCACTCACACGACAAGGCCGCTCCAGCCGGGGGGGTGCTGGAGCGGCCTTGTTACAGACAAGCCTGTTGGCTGTCTGGATCAGGCCTTCGGGGCGTCCGTCTTGACGACCTTCTTCGCCTTCTTGTGCTTCTTGACGGGCTTCTTGGCGACGACCTTCTTCACCGGGGGCTTGGCGGTCGTGGTCGCCGGAGCGGTGGTCGTGGAAGCAGCCGGAGCAGCGGTCGTGGTGGCAGCGGCATTGCCCAGAGCCGGCATTGCGAAAGCGAGAGCGACGGCGAGACCGGTGGCGGAGAGGATGGACTTTTTCATGGCTTCATTTCCTTCTTTGTGCGGGTCAGTTTCGAGTGTCACTGAACCGGGTCGATCGGTGTCACTCCAAGCAGCTTCAAAGCGTTCGCGAGCATCCGGATACCCTGTGCCTGTTTCTTGTTGGCGCAGAACCGGTTTCCCTTTCTTTGCAGTGCTTTCGCCGCGGTGACCTGCGTTGCCGCGGCATGGGTTTCAAGGGCTTCGTCTACCTGGCGATTGAGATCGATGCAGCGCTCGCTCCTTGTGATCGGCGTCACCTTTGCGGTTGTGGCTCCGACCGCGGCTGTGGCGAGCGGAATGCTGAGCAGCGCACCCATCAAGCTGATCGTGAACCTGTGCATTGGTGATGTCCGTTACTCCGGAGACTTCGCGTCGCAGCCGATGTCCTGACCGCCACGGCACCCTTTATGCCCTTGATTTTTTTCGGGAGTTTTTCCGGACTATAGAATTTTGTTTCTGAATTGTTTCTGGCAAATCGGCTTTGCGGGCGATCATCGCCGCTGGCCAACATGTGGCCAGAATTCTATCGTGTGGGTGACGCCACAGAAGCAGACTCAGAAGGCAGCCGCCGACCGGCCGCCAGCAATGACAGGATCGCCGTGAAATCCGATGCGCACATACTGATCGTCGACGACGACAAGGGCATTCGCGACCTGCTTCAGGAATTCTTCCAGAAGCGCGGCCTGCGCACCACGGTTGCCGCCGACGGCGTCGAGATGGAAGACATACTGCGCCGCACGCAGGTAGACCTGATCGTGCTTGATGTGATGCTGCCAGGAAAGAGCGGGCTGGAGCTCTGCCGCGACCTGCGCGCCAGCTACTCGACGCCGATCATCATGCTGACGGCGGTGACCGAGACCACCGACCGCGTCGTCGGCCTGGAAATGGGCGCCGACGATTATGTGCCCAAACCCTTCGATCCGCGCGAGCTGCTGGCCCGTATCCGCGCCGTTTTGAGGCGCAATGGTGCTGCCGAGCCGAAGCGCGCCACCACCAAGCAGATCTATCATTTCGCCGGCTGGACGATGGACTGCTCGCGCCGCCGGCTGATGGCGCCGGGCGACGTCAGGGTCGAGCTGACGATGGCGGAGTTCAACCTGTTGCAGACCTTCGTTAAAAGCGCGCAGCGAGTGCTCACCCGTGACCAGCTCATCGAGCTTTCCGGCGGCGACAGCGACTATTCCTTCGATCGCAGCATCGACATCTTGGTCAGCCGCCTCAGGCGCAAGATGGAAGACGACCCCAAGACGCCGAAACTGATCCTGACCGTGCGCAGCGGAGGCTACCAGTTTCTGCCCGAGACCACCTCCGAATGAGACGTTTCCTGCCGCAAACCCTGCCGGTCTGGGTTTTGCTCATCGTCATTGCCGGCCTGCTGATCAGCCAGGTCGCTACGCTCTATATCGTCTCGCGCGATCGCGCCGTCGCCAATGACGAGGTCGATCTCTACCGGCTTAACGACCGCGCCTATTCGCTGGTGCAGCTGATGCATGACGACACGCCGGAGCAGCGCAAGC
The DNA here is from genome assembly GCF_000502275.1 of Mesorhizobium sp. L103C131B0. Taxonomy (NCBI): domain Bacteria; kingdom Pseudomonadati; phylum Pseudomonadota; class Alphaproteobacteria; order Hyphomicrobiales; family Phyllobacteriaceae; genus Mesorhizobium; species Mesorhizobium sp. L103C131B0. Next base: position 217,111 of record NZ_AYXC01000001.1, read on the forward strand.
TGACGGCCTCCGGTCTGTTCAACGCCACCTATGCGCTCACCGTTTCGGACACGCCCGCGGTCACCTCGTCGATCGCCGGCGACGACGAACTGGCCGAACTCGAGGACATCCTGGTCGGGCGGCTGTCGAAATTCGGCATCACCGACGCCCGCGTCCGGCGCGATCCGGCAACCCAGGCAGCCAACGCGCCCGGCGGTGTGGCCGTGACCAAGGATGTCGGCGCGGTGGAGCGCGACCTGTTATCGCTGGCGGCCAGCTTCGCCCAGAGCGACAAGCTGACGGCATCTGTCCGCTTCGCCGACGGCCAATGGCTGAATTTCACCGAGCCCAACACGCCGGTCGGACCGATATTGAGCTTCGACAGCCTGCCGCTCTATTCGCTGATCGCGGCCCTGGTGGTGATCATGTCGATCTGGTCGCTGCGCCGGCTGACGGCGCCCTATCGGATGATGGAAACGGCGGTCAACCGGATCGGCACGGATCTGAAGAGCCCGCCGATCGCCGAGACCGGCAGCCGCGAAATCCGCGCCGCGGCCAAAGCCGTCAACGCCATGCAGGTCCGGCTGCGCGACTATGTCGAGGACCGCGAACATCTGGCCGCCGCGCTCGCCCACGATCTGCGCACGCCGCTGACCCGCATGCGGCTGCGCCTGGAACTGTTGCGCAGATCGACGGCGCGCGAGGCGCTCGCCCACGACCTCGCCGACATCGAGAGCATCGCCAGCTCCGTCATCGACTTCGCCACCTTCGAAGTCACCGAGGAGAAGAGCGAGCGGATCGATTTCTGGTCGCTGGTGGAATCGATCGCCGACAGTTTCGAGGACGTCACGTTCGACCATGACGGCGCCAGGCCGCGTGGCATGATCTGCATGGCGCGGCCGGTGGCGCTCAAGCGCTGCGTCAACAATCTGGTCCAGAATGCCGTGACCTACGGCAAGAAAGCCCATGTCAGCTTGCGGCAGTCGGACGGCACGGTCACGCTGGTTATCCGCGACGAGGGGCCGGGCATACCGCAGGCGCAGCTCGACCAGGTGTTCGGTTCCTTCGTGCGGCTGGAGCAATCGCGCAACCGCCAGACCGGCGGTCTCGGGCTAGGCCTGACCATTGCCCGCAACATTGCGCGTGCCGCCGGCGGCGATGTCAACCTGTCCAACCATCCTCGCGGCGGCCTGCTGACGGAGCTCAGCCTGCCGCTGGCGGCATGAGGCAGCAGACTAGCGTCTCGATGGGCACCGGGGGTGGATCAGCCAACCCAACCTTGCAATAGTGCAGCCGCTCGAACAGGAGGAGATCGCCGCATGTTTTACGCCATCCTGGCCTATCACGTCGAACAGACCATCCAGTCCCTGACGCCGCAGCAGGATGCGGCGCTGATGCACGACCTGCTCGAAGTCAACGCCAGGCTGACCCGCGAAGGCAAGCTCGGGCCGGCGGCAAGACTGGGCGCGACCGCCGACGCCGTGACGCTGCGCGGTCCGGGCGAAGGCATCGTCATCGACGGGCCGTTTGCCGAGACCAAGGAACAATTGCTGGGTCTTTATGTCCTCGACTGCGCCACGCAGGAGGCGGCGATTGCGGCTGCGCGCGACTTGCGCCGCGTGAATCCCTCGGCAGTCTACGAAATCCGGCCGATCACATTTTACCTTCCCGGCGTGACGTTTCCCGCTACGGAGGGCGATTTAAAGGAGGCCGCCAGCGGCTGAGAACTACCCCATGGCCGGTCAGGCAGAAGCGATCTCGTTGCCCAGGCGGACCGTTTCGGCGACGAGAAGGTCGAGATCCTCGCGCCGGGTCCGGTGGTTGTTGATCGCCACCCTGAGGCAATGCCGGCCTTGCACCGTGGTATCGGAAATGGCGGCGGTTCCGTCTTCCTGCAGCCTCAGCATGATCTCGGTGTTGAGCGCTTTCGCGCGCTCGCCATCGAGACCATCCGCGCGATAGCGGAAGCAGACGATGTTGATGCTGGTCGGCGCCGACAGTTCGAGCGCTGGTTCGGCCGCGATCAGCCCTGAGAGATACTGCCCCTGCGCAATGTTCTGGTCGATCAGGCGGCCGAATTTTTCGACGCCGTGTTCTCGCAACGCCATCCACACTTTGAGTGCCTTGAAGCCGCGTGACGTCTGCAGGCCGTAATCGTGCAGCCATTGGCCGGAGGCGAGGCCGCGCGGTGTCGATTCCAGATATTCCGGCGTCACCGCGAAGGTCTTGCGATGCGCCGAGGCATCCCGCACCAGCGCGCAGCCTGCCTCGAAAGGCGCATGCAGCCATTTGTGCGGATCGAGCCCGATGGAATCGGCCCATTCGATGCCGGCGACGCGATGTGCATTCTCAGGCGCGATCGCGATCAGCGCGCCGATGCAGCCGTCGACATGGAACCAGAGGTCCTCCTCATGCGCCAGCTTGGCCAGCGCCTGCAGATCGTCGATGGCGCCGGTGTTGACAGTGCCGGCGTTGCCGATGATGCAGGCCGGCTTGAACCCGGCCGCGCGATCTTCCGATATCGCAGTCCTCAAACCTTCAATGTCGATGCGCAGGCCGGCGTCGCTGGCAATGCGGCGCAGCGCCTTGTTGCCGAGACCGAGCGCTTCCATCCCCTTGCGGTGACAGGAATGGACCTGGTCCGAGCCATAGAAACGCAAAGGCTTTTCGATTGCTCCAACGCCGTGCTCGCGCACGTCGATGCCGGCCTTGGTGTTGCGCGCCACGGTCAGCCCGATGATGTTGGCCATCGAACCGCCGCTGACCAGCGTGCCGCTGGCCGAAGCCGGCATGCCGGTCATCTGCTTGCACCAGTCGACCACCTGGCCGTCCATCAGGGCGGCGGCATGATTGCCGCCGCCGAGATTGGAGCCCTGGATTGCCGCCAGGAAATCGCCGATCGCGCCGGTAAAATTGCTCGACCCCATATACCAGGACCAGAAGCGCGGATGGATGTTGCCCATCGGATAGGGCATCACCTTGTCCACGACATCGCCATAGATGTCGGCAAGCGGGGTCGGCGATTGCGGCAGCGAGGCGGTGAAGAAATGCCTCACATCTCCAGGCATCTCCTGCCACACCGGCCGTTGCCTGACATCGCGCAGGTAAGCGACGGCATCGTCAACGATCCGATGCGACAGGCTTTGCACATCGGCCCAGTCCGAGGGGTCAAGCGTTTCCTCGGTAGCCGAGTGTCCAGGCATCGCGTCCATGAAATTTGCTCCCGCGTCATCATGCCGGGAACTGGCAACCGGGCGTCGAGCGCGAGAGAGCAAGCTCTTCCGCATTCATCTCGGCCTCGATGCCATCGAACAGCGGTGTCGACATATAGCGTTCGCCGGTATCGGGAAGCATGCACAGGATCACCGAACCGGCCGGCGCCGTGCCGGCGATCTGGCGTGCCACGGCAAAAGCCGAACCGCCGGAAATGCCGGTGAAGATGCCTTCCTGCTGCGCCAGCGCCTTGGCCCATTTCATGCCCTCCGGCCCGGCGATCGGCATCACCTCGTCATAGAAGTTGCCAGCGATGGCCTCCTGCAGGACGTGCGGGATGAAATCCGGCGTCCAGCCCTGGATCGGGTGCGGTTCGAAAGCCGGATGGCTGGCGGCCGGCGCTCCGCCGGCGCCACGCATCTGCGGCTTGCCGCTGCCGACAAGCTGCGCATTGGCCGGTTCGGTGAGCACGATCCGGGTCTCAGGCCGCTCGCGGCGCAGCACCCGCGCCACGCCGGCGACGGTGCCGCCGGTGCCGTAGCCGGTGACGAAATAGTCGAGCCGCGAGCCCGCGAAATCGTTGACGATCTCGCGTCCCGTGGTTGCTTCATGAATGTCGGCGTTGGCCTTGGTCTCGAACTGGCGCGCCAGGAACCAGCCATTCGCTTCGGCCAGTTCCACCGCCTTCTTGTACATGCCGAAGCCTTTCTCGGCGCGCGGCGTCAGCACCACCTTGGCGCCCAGCATCCGCATCAGCTTGCGGCGCTCGACCGAGAAACTGTCGGCCATCGTCACCACCAGCTTGTAGCCCTTCTGCGCACAGACCATGGCAAGACCGATGCCCGTGTTGCCGCTGGTCGCCTCGACGATGGTCTGTCCTGGCTTGAGCGCGCCGGTGCGTTCACCTTCCTCGATGATGTTGAGCGCCAGCCGGTCCTTCACCGACGCCGCCGGATTGAAGAACTCGGCCTTGACGTAGATGGTGGCGTGCGCCGGTCCGAGATTATTGACGCGGATGACCGGCGTGTCGCCGATGGTGTCGAGAATGCTGTCGAACAGGCGGCCGCGGCCGGCCGTGGTTCTGATTTTCTGCTGATGCAACATGGGTAAACTCCTGGTTCTTGCTCACGGGCCGGTTACACACCGGCGGTTTGGGCGGCGAGATTTCGACACCTTGCCGCACTACAGATCCTTGACGTGCGGCAGTGTGGTAAACACCACATTCGGCGCACAAATTTTGCGAGCCGGGTGCACTTTGTCGTGCTCGGTGGTAAAGCAGGGGCCGACAGGTCAGCGTGGGAGCAGGCGTGGTATCTGGCGTGGAATCGAGCCTGGCGAGCAGCCATCAAGGTGTTGTCGTGCGCCTGTTTGGGCCGCCGACGATTGCGCGCGACGGCGTCCCGGTGGTCTTGCCGGCATCGCGCAAGCTGCGCGCGCTGCTGGCCTATCTGGCGCTGGCGCCCCATCCGGTCGGACGTGGCAAGCTCTGCGAGTTGCTGTGGGATGTTCCAAATGATCCCAGGGGTGAGCTTCGCTGGTGCCTGAGCAAGCTGCGGGCCGCGCTCGACGAACCGGGCCGCCGCAGGATCGAAACATCGGGCGATACGATCGCGCTCGACCTCGACGGCATCTCAGTCGACGTTCTGGATGTTGCGGCGGCGGCTGCCGCAGGCATCGAAACGCTCGAGCCGACGCGACTGCAGTTGCTCTCCGACCTGTTCGTCGGCGACTTCCTCGAAGGGCTGGAGATCGACCGCAGCCCTCTCTTCAACAACTGGCTGACCGCGCAGCGCCGCCGTTTCGGTTCCTGCCAAGCTGCTATACTGGAACATCTGGTCAAGACGCTGCCGGCCGATTCCGAAGACGTCTCCGCCCATCTCGAAAAATGGCTGGAATTGACCCCGTTCGACAGCAGCGCCCATGTCGCACTCCTGGTGAGGCTGGCGCGGCGCGGCCAGTTCCGTGCCTGCGAGGACCATCTTGCCGCAGCAGCATCGCTCTTCCAATCGGAAGAGCTGGATTTCGGCCCCGTGCGCCAGGCGTGGCTTGCCATTCGCGCGGAACGTCACTGCGCCACTTTGCCGGCACAGCCTGCGGTTGCGCCGGTGGCGGGCCACAGTCCGATCGCGCTTGCCGCCACCGAAGCCGCGACGCCGCACAAGGCTGCGCTGGCCGTGATGCCATTTGCCGAAGACGCCGGTAGCGGCGTTCGTGGCGGGCTGGCCGATGGCTTGACCCACGACATCATCACCCGCCTCGCCAAGCTCAGGGACTTCTTTGTCATCGCCCGGGGCTCGGTCTTTGCGCTGGCGGAAAGGAACATCGCGCCGGAAGATGCCGGCCGAAGGCTGAATGTCGACTATGTCGCCACCGGCACGGCGCGCAGCCTGACCGGCCGCCTGATCATCACCGTCGAGCTCGTCGAGGTCCGCACAGCCAGGATCGTCTGGGCCGAGACCTTCGAGCGCAAGCCCGACGATTTTTTCGCCGTGCTTGACGATATCGGCAACAGCATCGTGGCCTCGGTCTCATCCGAGATCGAGACCGTCGAGCGCAACCGCGCCATGCTGAAAGCGCCCAATTCACTTAACGCCTGGGAGGCCTACCATCGCGGCCTCTGGCACATGTATCGCTTCACCCGCAGCGAGAACGACCTCGCACGGCATTTCTTCGACATTGCTGTCAGGCAGGATCCGACCTTCACCCGCGCCTATGCCGGCCTCTCCTTCACCCATTGGCAGAGCGCCTTCCAGCGCTGGGGCGACCGCGACCAGGACAGCGCGCTTGCCTTTGAGGCAGCCGGCCAAAGCCTGTTGGTCGACGATCACAATCCCGCCGCGCACTGGGCGATGGGCCGGGCGCTGTGGCTGCGCGGCGAGGGTGACGCGTCCGTGCTCGAACTGCAAAGAGCCGTCGACCTCAGCCCGAACTTCGCGCTTGGCCACTATGCGCTGTCGTTCGTGCATTCGCAGTCGGGCGACCCGCACGCGGCGATCGGATCGTCGGATCATTCGCGCCATCTGTCGCCGTTCGACCCGATGCTGTTCGGCATGCTGGGCGCGCGCGCCATGGCCCATGTCCGCCTCGGCCAGTTCGACGAGGCGGCCGAATGGGCGCTGAAGGCGGCCGCCCGCCCCAACGCCCATGTCATCATCCTGTCGATCGCCGCTCACTGCCTGGCGTTGGCTGGGCGGCTGGACGAGGCGAAAAACTTCGCCGCCGCCATCCGCAAGACGCTTCCGGATTACCGAGCCGACGACTTCATCGACACCTTCCGCTTCGACCGGGATGCCACAGCCCTGTTCAAGCTCGGCGCCACGCGTATCGGGCTGGCTTAGAGCATGATCCCAAAAAGTGGGTACCGGTTTTTGGAAAAGATCATGCTCCAACAAATGGTTAGATCATGATGAGATTTCAACCAAATCTCATCATGATCTAGCGCCGCAACACCGCGCTCAGCACATCGCGTATCCCGATCGCGCCGACAAAGCGCGACTGGTCGTCGAACAGCGCCACGGGTGCCGTCTGCGAGCGGTGCATGGCCAGCATCACCGTCTTCAGCGAGGTCCCGGGATTGGCCCAGAACACTTGCGCCGTCTCCTCCGGCTGCGCCTCGACATCGGCGCACGAAACCCATACCGCCGGTTTGCCGTCGCGTTCCGCCGCCGCCACCAGCCCGTGCTCGTCGATCTTAAAGCGAGTCGTCTTGCGCCGGTCGAGCCACACCCAGCCATTATCGCCGTGCTCGAGGTCGCGGCTGTCGCGCATGACGTTCCAGGCGGTCAGCACCGACAACGGATTCACATTGGCGATGAAGTCGCGGACATAGTCATTGGCGGGCTTGAGCACGATGTCTTCCGGCGCCCCGGTCTGCACGATGCGACCGCCCTCCATGATGGTGATGTGGGTGCCGATCTTCAGCGCCTCTTCCAGATCATGGCTGACGAAGATGATGGTCTTCTTCAGCTCCGCCTGCAGCTGCAGCAATTCGTCCTGCAGCTTGGTGCGGATCAGCGGATCGAGCGCAGAGAACGGCTCGTCCATCAGCAGGATCGGCGCCTCGGTGGCGAAGGCACGGGCCAGGCCGACGCGCTGCTGCATGCCGCCGGACAGCTCATGCGCGTATTTCTTCGACCACTGGTCGAGATTGACCAGTTTCAGCTGGCGTTGCACGCGCTCCTTGCGCTCTTGCTCCGGCACGCCGGCGAGTTCGAGGCCGAGGCCGACATTCTCCTCCACCGTACGCCAAGGCAGCAGGCCGAACTGCTGGAACACCATCGCCACCTGCTTCTGGCGCAGCCGCCGCAGCGTCGCCTGATCGCAGGTCACGACATCGACGATATTGTCGCCGTCCTTGACCAGCACCTGGCCGCGCGACACCACGTTGAGCCGGTTGACCGCCCGCAGCAGCGTCGACTTGCCCGAGCCGGACAGGCCCATCAGCACCGAGATTTCGCCCTCATGGACGGTCAGGCTGGCGCCGGCGCAACCCAGCACATTGCCGGTCTTTTCGAGGATTTCGGCGCGCGTGGCGCCGCCATCGATCAGCGCCAGCGAACCGGCCTGGTCGGACCCGAAGACGATATCGACATTTTTGAAATCGACGGCGACGGTCATTTCTTGCCTCCAACGCCGATACGCGTCATTCGGTCGAGCACGATGGCGAGTACGACAATCGCCAGGCCCGCCTCGAGCCCGAGATCGATGCGGCGCGAGCCGAGCGCGCGGTTGATTTCAGTGCCGAGGCCGCCGGCGCCGATCAGTGCTGCAAACACCACCATCGAAAGCGACAGCATGATCGATTGCGTCAGCCCGGCCATGATGGTCGGCAAGGCCGAGGGCAGCTCGACCTTCCAAAGCAATTGCTGTTTGGTGGCGCCGAACGCCTCGCCTGCCTCGATGATCGACTTCGGCACCGAGACGACGCCGAGATGGGTGAGCCGGACCGCAGTCGGGATGACGAAGATGATGGTGACGATGAGGCCGGGCGCGTTGCCGAGACCGAACAGGGTCAGGACCGGGATCAGGTAGACGAAGGTCGGCAGCGTCTGCATCAAGTCGAGCACCGGCAGCATGATGCGGTAGACCTTCGGCTTGTGCGCGGCCCAGATGCCGAGCGGCACGCCGATGGCCATCGCCATGGCGGCGGCCGCCACGACCAGCACCAGCGTCTGCACCGTCTGCTTCCAGAGGTTCTGGTTGATGATGAAGATCAGGCCGAGAAAGACGCCTATGGCCAACGGGCGCGAGCGCTGCAGCAGCCAGGCGATGATGGCGATGATCAGCGCCAGCAGCACCGGCGGCACCATCAAAAGGATGCCAACCAGCCCGTCGAGCAGGAAATTGAGGCCGTTCGAAAAAGCCCTGAACACGGTGTCGAAATTGTCGGTGAGGAAACCGAAGAACGCCTTTCCCCAGGCGCCGATCGGTATCTTGTGATCAACCATGAATTTCGAAATCGGATCCATATCGCCCCTCTCATGCGAGAGACCGCCTGCTTCCGGCCTCCGCTGTCGTTAGGTCATCTTCTCACAGGATATGAAAAAGGGCAGCCTTTTCTAGATTGGCTGCCCTTCCTGGTTCGGCTTTGCCGAATTCAGTCGGCTCAGCTTCCGAGCGCGGTCTTGACCGCCGCTGCCGCATCGCCGCCATCGAAGGTGGTGACGCCGGCAATCCACGGCGCAACCGCGTCAGGGTGCTTCTTCAGCCAGTCGGCTGCGACCGTGTTGGCGTCGCCGCCCTTCAGGATCGCGTCCATCATCTCGCCTTCCATGTCGAGGTTGAACTTCAGGTTGGCGATGAACTTGCCGGCATTCGGGCATTCGGTGGTGTAGCCCTTGCGCACATTGGTGTAGACGGTGGCGGCGCCGAAGCCGCTGTCGCCCATGCCGTCGAGATAGGTGAGCTTCATGGCGCCCATCACCGGATGCGGCGTCCAGCCGAGGAACGCGATCCACTCATTGTTCTTGATCGACTGCTCGGCCTGCGTCAGCATGCCGGCTTCCGAGGACTCGACCAGCTCGAAGCCTTCGAGATTGTCCTTCGGGTTCTTGATCATGTCGAGGATGATGCGGTTGCCGTCATTGCCCGCCTCGATGCCGTAAATCTTGCCGTTGAACTTGTCCTTGAACTTGCCGATGTCGGTCAGCGACTTGACGCCGGCCTCCGCGACATAGGTCGGTACGACGATGCCGTAGCCGGCGCCGGTCAGGTTGGTGCCGATCGTCTCGACCGAACCATCGGCGGTGTAGTCCTTGATGTCGTTGGTCATCGACGGCATCCAGTTGCCGAGGAAGACGTCGAGATCCTTGTTTTTCAGCGACGCCATGGTCACCGGTACCGATAGCTGGATCGTCTGCGGCTCGTAGCCGAGCGCGGTGAGCAGCACCGAAGCGACGCCGGTGGTTGCCTGGATGTCGGTCCAGCCGACATCGGAAAGGCGCACCGCCTTGCAGCTCTCCGGATCGCCGGCAAGTGCAGCGCTCGTGGACAGAAAAGTCGCCAGGCCGAGGCCGGCGACGAAGGTGTTCATACGCGACATTGGCAGTCTCCCATTGTGATTCTTTGGCGAAGCGTAGTTACGGTTTCTCTGCCCGCCTTGTTTCGTCAGCCAAACACCATTCTGGTGTGGTTTCAAGCGCTAAGACAATCACGATCAACGGCGCGGACTGGCCAAACAGCGACACCCCTGCCGCTTTTTCGATTGCAGACGGCTTTTCCCATCAAATGCAGCGGTGCCCTCTCCCCGCGCCGCGCCAACTCGGCTTAAAAGGACGGCATGGCCAAGCTCTACTTCCACTATGCGACGATGAATGCCGGCAAAACGACAATGCTGCTGCAGGCGTCCTACAATTATCGCGAACGCGGTATGACGACGATGCTGTTCGTCGCCGGCCACTACAGAAAGGGCGACACCGGGCTGATCTCGTCGCGCATCGGCCTGGAGACCGAGGCCGAGATGTTCCGCGACGGCGACGATCTCTACGCTCGCGTCGCCGAGCATCACGAACATACGACGGTGCATTGCATCTTTGTCGACGAGGCGCAATTTCTCGAGGAAGAGCAGGTCTGGCAGCTCGCCCGTATCGCCGACCGGCTGAACATCCCGGTGATGTGCTACGGCCTGCGCACCGATTTCCAGGGCAATCTGTTTTCCGGTTCGCGAGCGCTTCTGGCCATCGCAGACGATCTGCGCGAAGTGCGCACCATCTGCCGCTGCGGCCGCAAGGCGACGATGGTCGTGCGTCTCGGCGCTGACGGCAAGGTGGCCAGACAAGGCGAACAGGTGGCGATCGGCAAGGACGTCTATATCTCGCTCTGCCGCCGCCACTGGGAAGAGGAAATGGGCCGCGCCGCGCCCGACGATTTCATTGGCTTCACCAGAGGCTGAACGGCCGGGACAACATGAAAATTCTGCAGTTCACAGTTGATTGCCCGTTTCCGCCGGTCTCCGGCGGAGAGATCCGGAACGCCGCCAATGCACGCGCCCTGGCATCGATGGGCGAGGTCCTGACGGTAAGCCTGACTGGCGCCCCGGCACCCTCCACACCGCCGAACATCCGTCACCGGATCATCGAGGCAGCGCGCGGCAGGGCGCCCTGGGGCAGGCGCGGCCCGCACCCGACCGTGCATATGATGCCGGACGACGAGCTGGCCGAGGCCGACGCCATCTGGAGGGAATTCGCGCCCGATCTCGTGGTAATCGAGGAGATCGTGCTTTCGCAGCTGCTGACGCTGGCGCCGAAGCATCGCGCGCGCACCGTCCTTGACCAGCACAACATTGATTCCCGGACGGTGTCCGACCGGATCGCCGGCCTGACGCTGTGGCAGCAAATTCGAGACTGGCGCCAAAACAGGCGAAGGAAGGCAGAGGCGCGCGAGGCCGACAGGTGTGCGGTTGCCATGGCCGACCAGGTCTGGGTTTGTTCGCGGGCCGACGAAGCGCTTCTGTCCGCTCTCGGCCCCGTCAACGACGTCAGGTTCGTCGCCAACCCCATTCCAGACGAGAGCGTGCTTTCCCTGCCGATTGCTGCCGAGCGCTTCAGTGAGCTCAGCCTGTGCTTCATCGGGCATCTCGGCTATTTCCCCAACATCGACGCCGTCAAGCAGATCGGCCGCGCGATGGCGCCGCGCCTCGCCGCTTCCGGCCGGCCCTGGTCGATCACCGTCGCCGGCAGAAACCCGCGCGATGTCGTGCGCGGTCTATGCACCAGGCATGGTCTGCGGTTGATCGAGAACCCACCGCATCTGCCGGAATTGCTTGGGCGTGCCGGCTATGCGCCGATCCCGCTGCGCTTCGGCGGCGGAACCCGCATCAAGGTGCTGGAGGCGATGGCGGCGGGCCTTGTCGTCGCCGCCACCGAAAAGGCCGTCGAAGGGCTTGGCCTGCAGGCGGGCAGGCATTTCCTGTCCAGCGACGATGCCGGCAAGTTGGCATTGAAAATCATCGATCTCGCGACACGCCCGCAAGCGGCCGCCGAGATGGCGGAGATCGGCCGCGCTTTCGTGCGCGACAATCATTCGTCGGCGGCGATTGAAAAGCAGGTCAAGCAGGCGGTCGCGGCGATCCCGCGCACGGATTGAGCCCGGCTGCTATCCACCGGCATACGGCGTTTGTTAAGGCCTGCAGCCTATTTTGCCCTCAGCCAGAGCCAGCCGGGAACCGCCATGCTTCGAGCCATTTCATCAGGCCTTGTCATTTACTTGGCCGGTATCCTCGCCGCGCTGGCCGACGGCGATGCAGCACTTGGCAAGAAAGTGTTCTACCGCTGCATGGCCTGTCACGAGGCGGCAAGCGACCGCGACAAGGTCGGCCCGCATCTCCTCGGTATCGTCGGCCGCACCGCCGGCACCGCCCAGAACTTCAACTATTCGCAGGCCATGAAGGACGCCGGCGCGGCCGGCCTCGTTTGGGACGAAGCCAACCTCAAAGCCTATCTCGGCGCTCCCAAGCTGAAAGTACCCGGCAACAGGATGGGCTTCTCCGGCCTGAGCAGCGACGAGGACATCGCCAACGTCATCGCCTATCTGAAGGCCGATCCGAAGCCTTGAACGGCGCGATGCGTAGCGTGATGGCGACGGCTTCCGCCAGCTGTCTCGCGCTTGCAACTCATTGAGCCCTCTGTCGAATTCAGCACACCCACACTGTCCGAGATCGACTTCTTCGCAGCCGTCAAAGTTCATGACAATTGAACAATACTTGGCCGGCTGGTTAGTCACGCCATGACCCCGCCTTCATTGCCTTTCAAGACGACCAGGCATTTTTTTGTTTTCGGGGCGGGTCTTGTCTTGCGTCTTTCAATCCCCTGATACCCCACATATATTCGCCGCTGTTCGCAGCCAGCGACCGGAAGCCGAAGCGGGAGGCCCCTATGGCGACATTGCAGAATTTCGATGCCGAAATTGCCAAGACCAGGCAGGTCGTGCAGGACATGCGCTCCAAGATCGAGCAGTCGGGCACGGTGCTTGATACGCTGGCCACCGCCGACAAGAAGATCGGCGACGCCAATTTCGACATCGAGAATGCCCGCATCGAGGACGTGCTGAAGCAGCAGAAGGTGATGGAAGGCAACATTGCCGACCTGATCATCGGGCTGGAAGACGCCACCAACGTCTTCGGCACCGAATTCGAGAGCATGAAGAACTACACCGGCTGGGAAAGCTTCGTCGGCGTCTTCTCGGCGCAACGCAAGCAGCGCATGCGCACCGACCGCGTCCGCAACATGTCGCTGGCCGGCAATCTGCAGGAGCTTCTGGTCAAGTCCGACACCATCGTCGGCATCCTGAAAGCGCAGAAAGAGGTCCTCGACCAGCGCTACAAGACCTCGGAAAACAGCCTGTCGCAGGTGATCGAGCGCCGCAAGGTCACCATGACCAACCTCGAGGCGGTGCAGAAGCGCATCGAGGAGGTCAATCCGCTGCTGCTCGACATCGAAAACAAGATCGCCGCTTCTACCAGTCAGAAGGAGCGCACGCAGCTTGAGGGCGAGCGCTCGAAACTGGCGACCGAATACAATGAAAAGCAGGCCAAGGAGCAGGAGCTTCTGGCCGAAAGCCAGACGCTGGAACGCTACACCTCGATGTTCCAGACCTTCGTCGATTCGCTCAACAATCAGATCGCAGCGCAGTCGACGCTGATCAACAAGCTGACAATCGATACCGAGCAGCGCATCGTGCTCTACAAGGCACTGGAAGATTCCTTGAAGACCGCCGCCCAGCAGGATGTCGCCCACAAGATCAACACGCTGGGCAGCCAGGTTGACAACACCGCCGAAGAGACCATGGCCGGCATTGGCGCCGCCTCGCAAAAGCACATCGGCGATCTCCTCGAAATGCACGAGAAGAACATGGTCGCCAGCTCCGACATCCAGCGCCGCAAGAAGCTCGCCGACGACGCCTTCGCCCGCCGTTTCGACGACGTGATGAAGAAGCACAATTCGGCCAACTACGTGCAGTCGTAAGGAGCGGCTGCACGCGGGCACACCGGCATGACTCCCGAAAACGAAGCGGCGGCGCGCTATTTTTCCGCCATCACGGCGGCACTCAGCGGCCTCGAAGTGTTCATGCGCGACGACCGCTCGCCGCTTTACCGGCACGGCATCGTCGCCAAGATTGTCGCCGAATACATTGCCCGGCTGGACAAATCGTTTTCCTGCTGGCGCAACCGGCTCGGCTTCATGGACACGTTCCGCATTTCGCGCGCCGACAGCGGCTATCCCGTCTTCCAGAACCTGCTCGAACTGGAAAACGACCGCCGCCAGGCCGAGGCGCGGCTGGCCAACATTCCGCTGGCCGGCGAATTGCGCGAGGAAATGGCCGACTTCATCCTGCGCCACAAGGAATTCCCCGAAGCGCTGCAGAAGTCGATGGCCGAGCGGCTCTATCTCGAGGACGTCAAGAGCGAACAGACTTTTGGCCCGTTCTCGCTGGCGCAGACGGCCAAGGTCTCGGTCAATCCAAAGACCGGGCGCCCCTATTACCTCGTGCACTGGGCGAGCTTCGACGGCAGCGCCAACCTGCCGCTGGTCTACATGGTGACGGTGGAGGATTCCTCCGAAAGCATGATCCGGCAGCTCGTTGACAGCAGCGGCAAGCTCAATGAACGGGTCGACATCCCGCTGCCGGTGGACGGCCTGCTCAACCCCGAACTCGCCCATCGCTTCGACGATTTCACCGAGAAGAATTCCGCCTACACGCTTTCGCCCGCAACGATTGCGGTCAATCTCGACAAGGATTTCGAGCCGCTGCACCCTAAGCAGCTGCGCCGCGTCGTGCTCGGCCCCTTTTATTCCGCAGGCATTACGGACAACAATTCGACCGTGACCGAGGTGCTGGCCAAGGTGCGCAAACCGGAAAATGCCTGGCTGCTCACCTGGACCATCCAGGAGGTCTACTCCAAGGGCGAGAAACCCGGCCGCAAGGGCCTGTTTTCGAGCGAGAAGACCACGCAGGAATTCTTTATCAACACCGACGATCTCGAAGCCGCGCGCCAGGGTGTGTCGAGCTACGAGAACCACGCCCTGATCCCGCACGAAGCCTATCAAGCACTCTACGCCGCCGGCGAAGCTCAAAAGATCTTTTCCGGCTACAAGGTTCACATCCTGTCAAATGGGCAGGTGATTTCAGATGTCTGACCGTCACATCGCGGAGCATCCTTCATGGACACCGGCCTGACCACCATTCCGGAAGCGGCTATCGAAAAGCACCGCGCAACCGCGCAAAGCTTCATCACTCGCGTCGTCGTGCTGGAGGATCCTTCACGCGAATCCGGCACCGCGCTTGCCGGCACCAACCGCCGCTTCGTCTCCACCGTCTCGGTCGGCTCGGTGCGCCGCACACGCGAGGTCGAGCTTACCAAGACCGTCGCCGCGATCCATCCCGACGACCAGTTGATGAGCATCCCGCAGCACACGCTTTTGTTTCGCGCCCGCCGCGGCCTGGCGATTGCGCTCGCCATTTCCGATGTCTTCGCCGAAGGCTCCGACCTTGAAAGCCTGCAGGCCAAGAACACCCGCGCACCGCTCGAAGGCGATGAAGCCGCGACCTTCAAGAAGCTTCTGTCAGCCTCTGCTTACGTTTCGGCCTTCAGCCTTGCCTCCTATCTGTTCCAGCTGATCGACAGCGATGGCGAGGCGCCCAACGATATCCCCGAACCCGACTTCCTGTTCGACACGCCGCAGGACGCGGTGAAGTCGATCGTGGCTGGGTTGGACAGGGCGATCACCGGGTCGAAGGACGATGGCGACCTGACGACCCGGGCGCGTGCTTTCGCCCGTGTTGCCATTGATGGGCTGCTGGCCCGCAAGGGCCGCTTCGACGGCATCGGCCCGTTCGAGAACGCCCATATCCGCATCGACGCCGACGATTTCACCCTCGACGGCTTCGACGTCGCGCCCGGCAAGCGCTCCAAGCCGCTGGTGATGACCTTCAAGAAGCCCGAAGAGGTCGTCGGCAACCACATCGCCAAATACCAGTCGGTCAAGCTCGCCAAGATGCTGATGGCCTATGATTTCGAGCGCGAGCTGAACCCGTTCGTCGAGCTCGGCGGCTTCCTCTTCACCTTCATCGGCGATGGCGCGCCGGGCACCGGCAAGACGACGCTGATCCAGATGATCGCCGGCCTCGTCAACAATTATTGCCAGGTTGCCGGCTATCCCTTCGCCTATGAGAATTTCGGCGTCGACCAGATCTCGTCCTACCAGGGCAAATCCGGCCAGAACTGCCGCCAGTTCATCAACAATGTCTTGAACCCACGCGTCATCGGCTTCGGCACCGTCGACGACATCGACCAGGTGGCGGCCCGCCGCTCCGACGACCGCGCCTCGGCCGGCCAACAGGAAATCACCGGCGTCTTGATGGACGCCTTTGCCGGCGCCGGCACGGTGGTGCGCGGCAATTGCTCGTTCGGCATGTTTTCCAACTATCCCGAAAATGTCGACGATGCGCTGCGCCAGCGCGCCGGCGCCCGCTGGCTGGTCGACGGCCCACAGAGCCGCGACGACTATATCGACATCTTCGTCCTGCTTGCCGGCAAGAACCACAAGATCCCACTCGGCGACCACAAGCTCTACGCCGCGCAGGAGATCCAGCGCGCGGTGACCGAAGCCTATGAGGAGCACGAGAAGCCTCAGGAAGACGGGCTGATGAAGGTCTATGAGCGCTACATGAAGGAGAATGGCGCGCCGAAATCGATGGCCGACATCGGCACTTATCTGCACCTGATCAAGGATGCCGAGCCGCGCTTCACCGGCCGAGCCATCAAGAACGTCACCGACGCCATCAAGATGCGCGCCATGGACATCGAGCTGCCCGACGACTGGTTCGAGAAGCCGGAAGCCTTCATGCACAAGGGTTACAACGAAAAGAAAGCCATGATCGAGGAACTGCGTGGGCCGTTCTCGATGGACATGGTCATGCAGGAGATCAACCGCTACGCCGACTCGGAGTTCCGCTATTCCGACAAATCCGACGACGCCGCGGTGGAGAAGCTGCTGCGCGAAGCACGCCTGCGCGAACGGGCGGGACGCGAGATGGAGGAGATGAAGAAGAAGGGGCTCTGGAATGCGTGAGCTTCCTTCGCTGCCCGCGGGTGCTGAAAGGCTTGGCGCTAACGCTGACGCCCCCCTCTCCCCGTCCNATGCGTGAGCTTCCTTCGCTGCCCGCGGGTGCTGAAAGGCTTGGCGCTAACGCTGACGCCCCCCTCTCCCCGTCCTTCACGGGGAGAGGGTAAGGGTGAGGGGCGGCGCATGCGTGGACCAGAGATCGCTACGACCATACTGGCAGCTATCGAACAGCGCCTCGATCGGCACATCCGGACCAATGATCTTCGATTTATTGACGCCAAAGGCCATGGGGAGACATGTCCTTGAATGCTAGCGCTGCCCCTCACCCTTACCCTCNCGGGCGGGACGCGAGATGGAGGAGATGAAGAAGGGGCTCTGGAATGCGTGAGCTTCCTTCGCTGCCCGCGGGTGCTGAAAGGCTTGGCGCTAACGCTGACGCCCCCCTCTCCCCGTGAAGAACGGGGAGAGGGAGGCGTCAGCGTTGGCGCTTCGCCACAACAGGCAACGCCACTCGGAACGTTCTGCATGAGCCACGCCAAAAAGCCCGACCTTCTCCGCGACAATGAGCTGATCTACGGTCGCTTGCTCACCGTCGACGAGACGCACCTCATCCAGCGCTACAACAAGGCGCTTGTTGCCTTTGGCCTCAAGCCCACCAAGCTGAAGAGCTTCCAGATCGACCGCACCGGCTTCTCGCCCGAAGTGGCCGAGGAATGCGGCGATTACGATTATCTCGACCCCAATGAGGTCAACCGCCGCTTCATCATCCTGACGCCGTCGCAGATCGATCTGCCGGTGGTGCACACCGCCTTTTCCAACACCTCGCAGCTGATGTTCGAGTTCATGTCCAAGAACCAGCGCGCCATCGATGCGCTGACCATCAAGGATGTCATCTACGGGGAGATCGAGGATTCCGTTCCCCTGGTCAACGACATCGAGGATCTGCTGTCGATCAGCCAGGTCGAGTTCAGGGTGCTTTCGGCCGAGGACGTGCTGGGCAAGGCCGCCGAACTCGGCAAGCTGGTCGACCGGCTGAAGCAGGAGCCCGATGCCTGGCGCGACAACACCATGCTGAGCCGTATGGTGGAACTGGCGAAGGTGTGCGGCGATATCCGTGAGAATGCGCTGGTGCCCGACCAGGTGATCTTCCGCCACAACGCCTACTGGACCAGCCATTTCGGCGGCGTCTACGTCTTCGTCGATCCTGATATGACCACCGTCATCGGCGACCCGGCCGCCCCCGGCTTTCGCCGTTCGCGGCCCTGGCAGGTCAGCTATCTCTCGATCAACGATGCCGACAAGGTGTTCAAGTTCCTGGCCAGCACCGGCCGCATCGAACTGCCCCGTGCGTCATGGGTCGAAAGCTCGGGCTATCTCGAGCATCGCGCCGAGATGGTGGTGCGCGCTCTCATCCGCGACACAGAGCCGAACCGCAATTTGACCGAGGTCGACAAGGTCTGGCTGCAGACCTGGATCCATGGCCATGCCGATCTGATCACCAAGGACGGCAATTTCCCCTTTCTCAACGCCGCCAAGCGTGAGATCGCCCAGCTCGGCCATCTCAAGATCGAGGATGTGTTTCCGCAACAGCGCTTCCTGGTCGTGCGTGGCAAGCCCGACCATCCCGACGCCTGGCTGACCAACCAGCTGATCTCGGATTTCGTGCCGCAGGACTTCGTCTCGCGTTACGTCTTCAACAAGCCGGGCTTCTACAAGGACTATGACGGCTACAGCGACGCCTGGCGGTCGCATGTTGTGGACGTTCTGAAAACCACATATTTGAAAGACAAAGTGGCGTTTCGCACGCGCCTTTACGGCCTGACTGACTGAGGGGTGAACGAGAGCCATGCTTGATCCGATCGTGAATTTCTTCACCCGCATCTTCCAATGGATAGGCCGCGGCATCGGCCTCGTCATCGGCGCGATCCTGTGGCCGTTCCTCTGGGCTGGGCGCTGGTATACGCAGCGCGGCTGGATCCTGAAGGCTGTGGTCGGCCTCGCGCTTCTGGTGTTGATCGGCCTCTACGCCAATTTCTTCTACGCCACCCAGTGGTGGAACAAGTTCGATCCCAACTACGTCGACAAATACACCTTCGAGAACCGCAACATTTCCGCCGGCGAACAGGTCGCCGCCGGCGCCGGCACCGACACCGCCAAGACCTGCGGCAATTCGGGCATCGCCCAGGTGGCGGCCGACCTGACGGACTTCAACGTCAACCAGAATGCCTGGATCTCGTCCATGATCCTCTACAAACTCGGCCTGTTCGGCATCGACTGGGACAACACGCCGTTCATGGACAACAAGGCCTCGTTCCAGCGCGGCATCAACCAGGCGGTGCGGCGCACCGCCACCGAGCTTGCCGACAATCTCGGGCGTGTTCGCACCACATCGCAGATCGACGGCGACCTGCAGGATGCGCGCGGCAATCTGCAGTTCGACGAGGAGACCTGGTATTTCGGCCTCAACCCGTTCGGCCCCAAGACGCCGACGCCGAGCTATTATCGCGATGCCGTCACCAAGCTGCGCTCCTTCAACGCCCGCCTCGGCAGCTGCCAGGCGACGTTCGATGCCCGCGCCGACAATCTGAAGCAGTATATCGACCGCATCTCCTCCGACATCGGTTCGACCTCGGCGATCCTCAAGGAGCGCGCCGAAAACCATAACAATGGCTGGTTCGACTTCCGCGCCGATGACCGCTTCTGGTTCGCCTATGGCCAGCTCTATGCCTATTACGGCCTGATGAAGGGCGCCCAGGCCGACTTCGAGGACGTCATCAAGGAAAAGCATCTCGGCAATCTGTGGGACACGATGGATGCGCAATTCGTCTCGGCGCTGCGCATCCAGCCCTTCATCATCGCCAATGGCCGCGAGGATGGCTGGATCATGCCGACGCACCTGACGACGATGGGTTTCTACGTGCTTCGCGTGCGCTCCAACATGGTCGAGATCAGCAACGTCCTGACTCAGTAGCGTTCACAGCTTTCCCGGCGAGCGATGGCGAATTTGCGCCGTCGCCTCTGTCGCATTCCGTGCATTGGGCGGCTGTTTTGAGACGGCGGAACGTCGCGTCCTCTGGCTTCTATACGGCGCGGCAACGGAGCCAGGAAGAACCGGCGACACGTCGGCCGGCCGCGGAGACACTTTCTTCATAGGAAACATAGTTGCATGCAAGTTGACGCCGCGGGAGCGACAGGGCTAGAACATGCCCACGCCCGGGTTCAACATGCCTGCGAGTGAGATCAAACCCGTCCCCTCCACCGTCCAATCCGAAGGAAAGCCGTCATGGCCGAAGTGAAGTCCGACATCGAGATCGCGCGCGGCGCCAAGAAAAAGCAGATCCAGGAGATCGGCGCCAAGATCGGCATCCCGACCGAGCACCTTTTGCCCTACGGCCACGACAAGGCGAAGATTTCGGCCGAATTCATCAAATCGGTGAAGGGCAACAAGGACGGCAAGCTGATCCTCGTCACCGCCATCAACCCGACGCCGGCCGGCGAAGGCAAGACGACCACCACCGTCGGCCTTGGTGACGGTCTGAACCGCATCGGCAAGAAGGCGATCGTCTGCATCCGCGAGGCTTCGCTCGGCCCGAATTTCGGCGTCAAGGGCGGTGCTGCCGGCGGCGGCTACGCGCAGGTCGTGCCGATGGAGGACATGAACCTCCACTTCACCGGCGACTTCCACGCCATCACCACGGCGCACAACCTTCTGTCAGCGCTGATCGACAACCACATCTACTGGGGCAATGAGCTCGGCATCGACACCCGCCGCGTCGCCTGGCGCCGCGTCATGGACATGAACGACCGGGCGCTGCGCGAAATCATCTGCTCGCTCGGCGGCGTCGCCAACGGTTATCCGCGCGAGGCCGGCTTCGACATCACCGTCGCCTCGGAAGTCATGGCTATCCTGTGCCTTTCCACCGACCTCAAGGATCTGGAAAAGCGCCTCGGCGACATCATCGTCGCCTACCGCCGCGACAAGACGCCGGTCTATGCCCGCGACCTCAAGGCCGACGGCGCCATGGCGGTGCTGCTGAAGGACGCCATGCAGCCAAACCTGGTGCAGACGCTGGAAAACAACCCGGCCTTCGTCCATGGCGGTCCGTTCGCCAACATCGCCCATGGCTGCAACTCGGTGGTCGCCACCACCACGGCGCTGAAGCTCGCCGACTACGTCGTCACCGAAGCCGGCTTCGGCGCCGACCTCGGAGCCGAAAAATTCTTCGACATCAAGTGCCGCAAGGCGGGTTTGAAGCCGGCGGCTGCCGTCATCGTCGCCACCGTGCGCGCCATGAAGATGAATGGCGGCGTCAAGAAGGAAGACCTCGGCAACGAAAACATCGAGGCAGTCAAGAAGGGCTGCCTCAATCTGGGCCGCCACATCGAGAATGTGAAACAGTTCGGCGTGCCTGCGATCGTGGCGATCAATCATTTCACCACCGATACCGAGGTGGAAATCCAGGCGATGAAGGATTTCGTCGCCTCGCTCGGCGCCGAGGCGATCCTGTGCAAGCATTGGGCCAATGGCTCTGCCGGCATTGAGGAGTTGGCGCGCAAGGTCGTCGAGATCGCCGAATCCGGCGCCTCGCAGTTCGCGCCGCTCTATCCCGACGCAATGCCGCTGTTCGAGAAGATCAACACCATCGTCCAGCGCATCTATCGCGGCGACGAGGCGATCGCCGACAAGTCGGTGCGCGACCAGCTGCATGCCTGGGAGCAGGCCGGCTACGGGCACCTGCCGGTCTGCATGGCCAAGACCCAATATTCCTTCTCGACCGACCCGAACCTGCGCGGCGCGCCGACCGGGCACACCGTGCCGGTACGCGAGGTCAGGCTTTCGGCGGGCGCCGGCTTCGTCGTCGTCATCTGCGGTGAGGTCATGACCATGCCCGGCCTGCCCAAGGCGCCGTCCTCGGAAAAGATCTTCCTCAACGAGGCCGGCCAGATCGAAGGCCTGTTCTGAAAATTTCGAGATCGTTGCGAGATCCAAGAAGGGCGGCCACTGGCCGCCCTTTTGCTTTTCGGGCGCAGATTGCCTATGCAGCGTTGCGCGCCAGCGCGCGCTGGTTGGACGCATAAGGCGTGTCGCGTTCGGGCAAAGCACCGGTCTTCAGGCAATCGATCCATTCGGCGGTCTTGAGCACGGCCGCAAAGCGCGACTGCAGGATGATGGACACCACGCGGTGGATCTCCTCGGCCGAGGCGTAGCCGGCGCTGTTGGCGTAAGGCAGCGAACCGGT
The DNA here is from genome assembly GCF_000502275.1 of Mesorhizobium sp. L103C131B0. Classification (NCBI taxonomy): domain Bacteria; kingdom Pseudomonadati; phylum Pseudomonadota; class Alphaproteobacteria; order Hyphomicrobiales; family Phyllobacteriaceae; genus Mesorhizobium; species Mesorhizobium sp. L103C131B0. Next base: position 239,105 of record NZ_AYXC01000001.1, read on the forward strand.
GGCGTCGGACAGGAACTCGACCGCAAAGCCGACATGCGCAGCGTGGATGATGGTCGACAGGTCGCAATTATGCGTCATGTAGCCGATCACCGTTATCGTATCGATGGTATTGGCGCGCAGCCACGCCTCGAGGTCGGTGCCGGCAAAGGCGCTAGGCAGTGACTTCTCGACATAGTGGTCGCGGCTTCGCCGGGCGATCTCGGGATGCAGTTCGCCGCCATGGCTGCCCTTGGCGAAGACTGGCGAGGTCTCGGGCGCCATCTGCTTGACGACCACCACCTTCACGCCGGCCGCAGCGGCGGCATCCATGGCGCGCGCGACATTGACGACGCTGTCGCGGAACGGCGGATACTGGATGGCGAGGTTGCCGCCGTCATAGTCGTTCTGGACATCGATGACGATGAGCGCGCGGCGCGGGGTGTTGGCGGACATGGTGTTTTCCTCTCAGGCTTGAATGGGACGGGCCGAAACTAGCCGGATCGCCCTGTTGCCAAAAGTGTCCCGATTGACATCATTCGAAAGAATTGGGACAATTGTCCCTTCCTTGCTGGATACTTCTCATGACCGATCCGATCATTGCCGTTCTCGCCTTTGACGGCATCAGCCCGTTCCACCTCTCCGTGCCGTGCGTGGTGTTCGGCACCGACCGCACCAAGCTTGGCCTGCCGCGTTTCGACTTTCGCGTCTGCGCACTCGACGATGGAGCGATCCACACCGATGCCGGGCTGACCATCGCGGTGCCGTATGGCCTTTCCGCATTCGACGATGCCGACATCGTCATCATTCCGAGCTGGAAGGATCTCGAGGCCCCACTTCCGCCGCCGCTCCTGGCAGCGCTCACCCACGCGCACCGGCGCGGTGCGCTGATCGTCGGCCTCTGTCTCGGCACCTTCGCCATTGCCGCCGCCGGGCTGCTTGCGGGCCGGCGTGCGACGACACATTGGGCCTCCACCGACCGGCTGCAAACATTATACCCGGACATCGAAGTCGACGCCGACGTGCTCTATGTCGACGACGGCGACATCGTCACCTCGGCCGGCGTCGCCGCCGGGCTCGATTGCTGCCTGCACATTGTGCGCGCCCGCTATGGCGCAGAGGTAGCGCTGCGGCTGGCCAGGCACATCGTGCTGTCGCCGCACCGGCAGGGTGGGCAAGCGCAGTTCATCGAGCGCCCGCTGGCGAAAACCCCGGCCACCGACCGCTTCACCCTGGCGCTCGACACGGTGCGGGCAACGCTCGGACAAACGCACAACCTCGACCGCGTCGCGGAGGCCGCGGGCCTGACCCGGCGCACTTTCACCCGCCGTTTCCAGAAATCGATCGGCACCAGCTTTGGCGAATGGTTGGCCGGCCAACGCATCGAACTGGCGCAACGGCTGCTGGAGGCGACGGAAAAATCGATGGACATGGTGGCCTTCGAAGCCGGCTTCGGCAGCGCCACCTCGCTGCGCCAGCATTTCGCCGCACGGCTCAAGACGTCACCGGCCCAATACCGGCGTGAATTCTCGCGGCGAGCCGGTCCGGACGAGCGCATGGCACGCACGGCTTCATACTGACCGCCCACGACGAGTTCAGCCCCGCTTGACCGCCCGCGCCGGATTGCCGACCACCGTGGTGTTGTCAGGGACGTCGCGCGTCACCACCGCGCCGGCGCCGACTATGGCGCCATCGCCGATGCTGATGCCGCCGAGGATGATGGCGCTGCCGCCGATCCAGGCGTCATTGCTGATGGTGACCGGCCGGGCAATCTCCAGTCCCGACTGACGGCCCGCGGCCTCCTTGTGGTGCTCGGCGCAGTAGATCTGCACATTGGGGCCGAGAAGCGTCCGCCTGCCGATACGCACCGGCGCGGGGTCGAGGATGGTGCAGCCGGCATTGAGGAAGGCGCCGTCGCCGAGATGGATGTTGAAACCGTAGGCGCAGTGGAAAGGCGCCTCGATCCGGGAGCCTGCGCCCGCGCTGCCGAGCAGCGCCAATAGCGCCGGGCCGATATTGCCGCGTTGCTGGGGCCGTAGCGTATTATGCTCGAACACCGCATCGCGCGCGATCTCCCGCAGCGCCTCCAGTTCGTCGTCGATGCAGATGTACCATTCGCCTGCAATCATCCTTGTGCGTTCGCTTCCGGCCATCACAGCGACTCCGTCCGTTCGTCATGTTCGACTGGTTACCAAAGTACAATGCTCACTGATGGAAGAAGCACCATCGCCTACTCTCGTCAAACGCAGGACCTATGCTAGCTTGCCCTCGTAGGCCAGTCCCGGGCCTGCTTTCGAGGGGATCGACATGCTCTATTTGCTTGCACTTCTGATCGGCGTGATTGCCGGTCTTCGCGCCATGACCGCGCCGGGCGCGATCGCCTGGGGCGCCTATCTCGGCTGGCTGCCGGTGGCCGGCACCTGGGCAAGTTTTATGGGCCATTGGGCCGCCGTCGGTATCTTCACCATCCTCGCCATCGTCGAACTGGTCACCGACCAGCTGCCCTCGACGCCGAGCCGCAAGGTGCCGCAGCAATTCGGCGCCCGCATCCTGCTTGGCGCCTTCAGCGGCGCGGTGATCGGCGCCACTGCCGGTTCCACCATTGGCGGCCTGATTGCCGGCGCCATCGGTGCTGTCATCGGCACCTATGGCGGCGCCGAAGCGCGCGGCCGGTTGGCCGCCGCCTTCGGCAAGGATTTGCCTGCCGCCCTCCTCGAGGACGCGGTGGCGATCATCGGCGGCCTGCTGATCGTGGCGGCGGTGGTATGACTGCCCAAGCCTCAGACGCCAAGACATACGACGCCATCATCATCGGCGCCGGACAGGCCGGCCCTCCTCTCGCCGGCCGGCTGACGTCAGCCGGCATGAGCGTGGCGCTGATCGAGCGCAAGCTGGTCGGCGGCACCTGCGTCAACACCGGCTGCATGCCGACCAAGACCATGGTCGCCAGCGCCTATGCCGCGCATCTGGCGCGGCGTGCCGCGGACTATGGCGTGACGTTCTCAGGCCCTGTCGGCGTGGACTACAAGAGGATCAAGGCGCGCAAGGACAAGGTCACCAATGACTCCCGCAGCAATCTGGAGACGTGGATCGCCGGCATGAAGGGCTGCACGCTTTATCGCGGCCATGCCCGCTTCGAATCCGCCAACACGGTGCGTGTCGGCGACGACCTTCTGACCGCCGAAAAGATCTTCCTCAACACCGGCGGCCGCGCCTCGGTGCCCGACCTGCCCGGCGTCAACGACGTCGACTACCTCACCAACTCCTCGATGATGGACCTCGACGTTTTGCCGCGCCATCTCATCGTCGTCGGCGGCAGCTACATCTCTCTTGAATTCGCGCAGATGTTTCGCCGCTTCGGCTCTGAAGTCACCGTCATCGAGAAGAGTTCGCGCCTGACCGGCCGCGAGGACGAGGACGTGTCGGCGGCCATCCTGTCGATCCTCGAAAACGAAGCCATAGAAGTCCATGTCGGCGCCGACGACATCCGCTTTGCCAGACAGGGCAAGGACATCGCCGTGACCTTCTCATCCGGCAAGCCGCCGGCGGTCGGCTCGCATGTGCTTCTGGCACTCGGCCGCACCCCCAACACCGACGACCTCGGCCTCGACAAGGCCGGCATCACGGTCGATCTGCGCGGCTTCGTCACCGTCGACGACCAGTTGCGCACCAGCGTGCCCGGCATCTGGGCGATGGGCGACTGCAACGGCAAGGGCGCCTTCACCCACACCTCCTACAACGACTATGAGATCGTCGCCGCCAATCTGCTCGACGACGATCCGCGCAAGGTCAGCGACCGCATCGAGGCCTATGCGCTCTACATCGATCCGCCGCTCGGCCGCTGCGGCATGACCGAGGCGGCGGTGAAGAAATCCGGGCGCAAGGCGCTGGTCGGCCAGCGACCAATGACCCGCGTCGGCCGCGCCATCGAAAAGGGCGAGACGCAAGGTTTCATGAAGATCCTGGTCGATGCCGACACCAGGGAAATCCTCGGCTGCTCCGTGCTCGGCCCCGGCGGCGACGAGGCAGTGCACTGCGTGCTCGACCTGATGTACGCCAAGGCGCCGGTCGATACGCTGGCGCGCGCCGTGCATATCCACCCCAACGTCTCGGAGCTGTTGCCAACCATCGCCCAGGAGCTGAAGCCGCTCGCCTGACATAGCCCCGCGTCAAGCTCGGCGCTTTCTGCATTGGTGCGTTGCAGCAATGTGCATTGCGCGCGGCAAGGCTTCTCGTTCAGTCTGAATTGAACCGATTCAGTCTGGATTTTCCATGCCTTTGCCGATCCTTGCGCTTGCCATTGCGTCCTTTTGCATCGGCACCACCGAATTCGTCATCATGGGCCTGTTGCCGGAGGTTGCGGCCGATCTCGGCGTGTCGATCCCCTCGGCCGGCCTGCTGGTTACCGGCTATGCGCTGGGCGTCGTCTTCGGCGCACCCATCGTCGCCATGGCCACCGCGCATCTGCCGCGCAAGCCAGTGCTGGTCGCGCTGACGGCGATGTTCGTCGTCGGCAATCTGCTCTGCGCCATTGCGCCCAATTACTGGCTCCTGATGGCCGCGCGCGTCTTCACCGCGTTCGGTCATGGCGCCTTTTTCGGCATCGGTTCCGTCGTTGCCGCCAGCCTGGTGCCGCGCAACAAGCGCGCCAGCGCCATGGCGATGATGTTCGCGGGATTGACGCTCTCCAACATTCTCGGCGTTCCTGCCGGCACCGCGCTTGGCGAAGCCTTCGGCTGGCGCTCCACCTTCTTTGCCGTCGTCGGCATCGGCCTGATCTCTGTTGCCGCCATCGCCTGGCTGGTGCCATCCAATGTCGTCGAACCGAGCGGCGGCGGCCTGCGCAGCGAACTGCGCGTGCTGGGCAAGCTGCAGGTCTGGCTCGCCATGCTGATCGCCTCGCTGGCCTCGGCCAGCCTGTTTGCCGTCTTCACCTACATCAAGCCCTACCTTACCGATGTCTCCGGCCTGTCGACCTCCGCGGTCACCTGGGTCCTGCTGCTGTTCGGCGCCGGCATGACCATAGGCAACATCATCGGCGGCCGGCTGGCCGACTGGAAATTGATGCCGACGGTCATCGGCACGCTGCTTTTGATGGCAGTTCTGTTTGTCGGCTTCATGCAGTTCGGCGCTATCGCCAGCGTCGCCATCGGCGTCGTCTTCTTGTGGGGACTGCTGATCTTCGTCGTCGTGCCGCCGCTGCAGATCCGCGTCGTCGAAGCGGCTTCGGAAGGGCCGAACCTCGCCGCCACGCTCAACCAGGGCGCATTCAATGTCGGCAATGCCAGCGGCGCCTGGATCGGCGGCGTGGCTCTGTCGGCCGGCGTTTCCTATGCTCATTTGCCGCTGGTCGGCGCGGCGCTGGCCCTGCTGGCGGTCAGCGTCGCCGTCGTCTCGCAGGCGCTCGAAGGATCGGCGCCGATAGCGACGGTTCCGGCCGCCGCCGAATAATTCCATTGCGCCCATGGCGGCTCGAACTGGACCAATCGACAGCCCTTCGGCAAACGTGCATGTGTTCTGCCTCTTATCCTGGAGGCATCCCATGCAGAAATCGATCGAACGCATCGCCGGCGATACCGAAGGCGTTTCCTACGAATTCCCGGTGTTCCGCTTCGCCGGCGCCGACGCGGCAGCACCTTCGGCCTATCTGCAGGCAGCACTCCACGCCGGTGAATTGCCTGGTGTCGTCGCCATCGACGCCTTGATACCGGCGCTGAACAAGGCCGAAGCCGAAGGCCGCATCAAGGGCAACATCACGGTCGTGCCCTGGGCCAATCCGATCGGCCGCGCGCAATATCATTTCGGCGAGCACCAGGGCCGCTTCCATCTCGGCACCCGCAACAATTTCAACCGCGGCTTTCCACTGCTCGCCGCGCCCGACGCCAAGCTATTGCCCGACACCACGCTTGGCACCCCCGACCAGCGATTGAAGACCCGTCTGGTGCAGCTGTCGCTCGGCCACGACATCGTGCTCGACCTGCATTGCGACGACGAGGGCCTTGCCTATCTCTACGTCCACGCCAGCCTGTGGCCGGCAATGGCCGATTGCGCCGCCGCCATGGGTATCGACGCCGTGGTGTTGTGGAGCGAGGACACGGACGGCACCTTCGAGGGCGCCACGATCATGCCCTACCAGAACGTCCCCGCCAACGTGGCGAAGCTCGACCGCCGCGTTGCCACCACGGTAGAATACCGTGGCATGCTGGATGTCGACGGCACGCTGGCAAATTCCGATGCCGCAGGCCTCTACCGGCTGCTGGTGGCGCGCGGCGTCATCGCCGACACCGCCCTTCCCCCGCCCAGCCCGTTCAAGGGCCTCGTCGCGCCGCTCGAAAACATCGACATGATGCCGGCGCCCCGGGCCGGCGCCATCCTCTACGACGTCAAGCCCGGTGACCGCGTCGCGAAGGGCGCGCGCCTCGCCACCATCGTCCACACACCGGGCGAGGCCGGCGGCCGCACCGAGGTGCTGGCACCGCAGGACGGCGTCATCCTGACCCGCCGCTCGCGCCGCATCATCCGCGCCGGCGAGGATCTCTTGAAGCTGGTCGGCGACAAGAAGAGCGCCGACGCGAGGTCAGGCACGCTGGAGGACTGAGCTAACCCGAAATCGCCAGCCGCGCCTTGGCCTCGAGCCATTCGGCCATCTGCCGGTACGGCACCGGGCCGTGGCTGACACGGGCGACACCAAGCTCGGCCAGGCGCTGGCGCGGCGGCACATGCGCCAGCGCGATGATGTTGACCGGCAGCACGGTGGCCTTGCACAGCGCCTCGATCAGACCCTCGTCGCCGAGCCCCGGCGCAAAGAAGCCGCTCGCTCCTGCCTTTTCATAAGCGTGCGCCCGCTCGATGGCCTGGTCGAGCAGCACGCTGTCATGCACATCCGGCTTGGCCTTGAGGAAAATGTCGGTACGGGCGTTGATAAAGGCGGGAATGCCGGAAGCCTTCACCGCCGCCGCTGCCGCCTCGATGCGCTTCACCTGTATGGCGATGTCGTGCAGACCGGCGCCGCCGACGATCTGGTCCTCGAAATTGAAACCGATGGCGCCGGCCTGCAGGGCACGTGTCACCGTCTGGGCGACAGTCACCGGCTCGACGCCGTAGCCGCCTTCGAGGTCCATGGTCACCGGCAGGTCGACTGCCGCCACGATGCGCTTGATGTTGTCCAGTGCCAGCTCCAGCGGAATTTTCTCGCCATCGGCATAACCAAAAGCAGCCGCGACCGGCCAGCTTCCGGTGGCGATCGCCTTGGCGCCCGCCTTCTCGACGATCTTGGCCGAGCCCGGATCCCAGGCATTGTAGAGAACGATCGGGTTGCCCCTGACGTGGAGCGCATGGAACCTGCGTGCGCGCTCGATCTGCTCGGTCATTGCTGTCTTCCCGTCTTTCCGATGTTGGACGAACAGTCTAGGCAGGACCCCAAGCCTTGGCGATGTGCCATGGGCTGCGGAAGCGGCGGCCACAAACAGGCCTTTCAAACCTGTTGCGCATCCGGCTTTTCGCCGCTATGGATTTCGCCCATGAACATGCGCTCGATCAAGACCATTTGGTGGTGGGCTCGCTGACAGCGGCCTGTTCGAACGCGTGCGCGTGAAAATAGAGGGTGGCCGCAACGGAATGTCCGGGCGGCCATTTGTTTTTTCAAAGCCAGTCCCGGGTCCGTTGCCCAACAAGCCATATGGAGACGGCAATGACGATCAAGGCTCTGGAAAACGGCGCGGAAAGCTTCGTGACCGCAGGTGGTGTCACCATCACCCGCGAACGCCACGACAAGCCTTACGCCGGTGCCATCGACGCTTATGTCGACGGCTTGAACTCGCGCCGGGGTGCGGTGTTTTCCTCGAATTACGAATATCCGGGCCGCTACACACGCTGGGATACGGCCATCATCGATCCGCCGCTGGTGATTTCCGCGCGTGGCCGCGCCATGCGCATCGAGGCGCTGAACGGCCGTGGCGAAGTGCTGCTGCCGGTGATCGGCAAGACGCTGGCCGGCATTACCGAGGTGACGATTGCTGAAACCTCGAAAAAGCTGATCCGCCTCGATGTCGCCAAGCCCGGCCGCGTCTTCACCGAGGAAGAGCGCAGCCGCGTCCCCTCTGTGTTTACTGTGCTGCGCGCCATCACCGCTTTGTTCAAGACCGATGAAGACGCCAATCTCGGCCTTTACGGCGCCTTCGGTTACGACCTCGCCTTCCAGTTCGATCCAGTCGACTACAAGCTCGAGCGCAAACAGAGCCAGCGCGATCTCGTGCTGCTCCTGCCTGACGAGATCCTGGTCGTCGACCATTATTCGACCAAGGCCTGGACCGACCGCTACGACTATTCCGGCGACGGTTTTTCAACCGAGGGGCTGCCGCGCGACGAAATCGCCGAACCGTTCAAGACCGCCGACCGCATCCCGCCGCGCGGCGACCATGAGCCTGGCGAATACGCCAATCTGGTGCGCAAGGCGATGGATAGTTTCAAGCGCGGCGACCTGTTCGAGGTCGTGCCCGGGCAGATGTTCTACGAACGCTGCGAGACGCAGCCTTCCGAAATCTCGCGCAAGCTGAAGTCGATCAACCCGTCGCCCTATTCCTTCTTCATCAATCTCGGCGAAAACGAGTATCTGATCGGCGCCTCGCCCGAAATGTTCGTGCGCGTCAATGGCCGCCGCGTCGAGACCTGCCCGATATCCGGCACCATCAAGCGCGGCGACGACGCCATTTCCGATAGCGAGCAGATCCTGAAGCTGCTCAACTCCAAGAAGGATGAATCCGAGCTGACAATGTGCTCGGACGTCGACCGCAACGACAAGTCCAGGGTCTGCGATCCGGGCTCGGTGCGCGTCATCGGCCGCCGCCAGATCGAAATGTATTCGCGCCTGATCCACACCGTCGATCACATCGAAGGGCGCCTGCGCGAAGGCATGGATGCCTTCGACGCCTTCCTGTCGCATGCCTGGGCGGTCACCGTCACCGGCGCGCCGAAACTGTGGGCGATGCGCTTCATCGAGCAGAACGAAAAGAGCCCGCGTGCCTGGTATGGCGGCGCCATCGGCATGGTCAATTTCAACGGCGACATGAACACCGGCCTGACGCTCCGCACCATCCGCATCAAGGACGGCATTGCCGAGGTGCGAGCCGGCGCCACGTTGCTCTTCGACAGCATCCCCGAGGAAGAAGAAGCCGAAACCGAACTGAAGGCATCCGCCATGCTCTCCGCCATTCGCGACGCCAAATTGGGCAATGCCGCAGGCGCCGAACGCACCACCGCGCGCGTCGGCGACGGCGTCAACATCCTGCTCGTCGACCACGAAGACTCCTTTGTCCACACACTGGCCAACTATTTCCGCCAGACCGGTGCCAATGTCTCGACCGTGCGTTCGCCGGTGCCGGAAGAAGTCTTCGAACGGCTGAAGCCCGATCTCGTCGTGCTGTCGCCCGGACCGGGCACGCCGAAGGATTTCGACTGCGCCGCGACCATCAAGAACGCCCGCGCCCGCGACCTGCCGATCTTCGGCGTCTGCCTTGGCCTGCAGGCGCTGGCCGAGGCCTATGGCGGCGAACTCAGGCAGTTGCACGTGCCGATGCACGGCAAGCCGTCGCGCATCCGCGTCTCCAAGCCCGGAATCATCTTCTCCGGCCTGCCCAAGGAAGTGACCGTCGGCCGCTACCACTCGATCTTTGCCGATCCGGTGCGGCTGCCCGACGATTTCATCGTCACCGCCGAGACCGAGGATGGCATCATCATGGCCTTCGAACACCGCAAGGAGCCGATCGCCGCCGTCCAGTTCCATCCGGAATCGATCATGACGCTCGGCCACAATGCCGGCATGCGCATCATCGAAAACATCGTTGCGCATCTGCCGCGCAAGGCCAAGGAAAAGGCCGCTTAGAAAAGATGGCGGCAACGGACAACATGGCGGCGATCGCAGCGAAGGCAGCGGCCAGGCAAAGGATCGCCAGCCTTGCCTTCTGGTCGATTGTCATCGCCTGCGTGGTGCTCGCGCTCAAGCTTGCCGCCTGGTACGTCACCGGCTCCGTTGCGCTCTATTCGGACGCATTGGAATCGATCGTCAACGTCATAGCCTCGGCCGCCGCCTATTGGGCGGTCCTGGTCAGCTACAAGCCGGCCGACCAGGACCATCCGTTCGGCCACCACAAGGCCGAGTATTTTTCGGCGGTGCTGGAAGGCGTGCTGATCGTGCTCGCCGCGCTTTTGATCCTCAACGAGGTCTGGCGCTCCTGGCAGACGCCGACCCCGCTCGAACAACCCTGGGAGGGCTTGGCGATCAACGGCGTCGCCACCGTCATCAACGCCTTCTGGGCCTGGACGCTGATCCGCGCCGGGCGCAGCGCAAAATCACCGGCGCTGGTCGCCGACGGCCGGCACATCATGACCGACGTCGTGACCTCGGTCGGCGTCTTCGGCGGCCTCGTCGGCGCTATCCTGACCGGTTGGCAGATCCTTGATCCGGCGCTTGCCGTCATCGTCGCGCTCAACATCCTGTGGCAGGGCTGGCACGTCATCGGCTCGTCGATGAACGGGCTGATGGACCGCGCAGTGGACACGACCGAACACATCCACATTCGCGACATCATCTCGGCCAATTGCAAGGGCGCGCTGGAGGTTCATGACCTCAAGACCCGCATCGCCGGCCGCGCCACCTTCATCGAGTTCCACCTGGTCGTCGACGCCGACATGACGGTCGGCGCCAGCCACGTCATTTGCGACCGCATCGAGGACGCGCTGAAGGCCGAAATCCCCTCGGTGCGCGTCACCATCCATGTCGAGCCGGACGACGAGGCGAAGCTGCCGAAAGGCACGACGGCGGTGCCGTTCGCGTGAGGCGAGTTACCACGTTTCGATAGTGAGATCTTTGATCCGCTCGAATTCCCGGATATTGCGGGTTATCAGCGTGAGGTCCCGAGCACGTCCCTGCCCGCCAATCAGCGCATCGTAGGGACCAATCGGGGTTCCCAGTGCCGCAAGCCCAGCACGAATCTCGCCGGCATGTCTCGCGTCGTCTCGGTCGAATTCAAGTACCGGGAACTGCAAAGCTTCGATGCGCGCCAGATTTTGGACCTTTCGCTGGCTCTTTTCAGCGCCGTAGTACAGCTCATGCAAAACGACCGCCGAGAGAGCAAAGTCTTGTGGTGCATGCCGTTTGAGCAATGCCAGCAGACCCTCGTCGCCCGCGATGATCGCTATGACGGCATTGGTGTCGAGCAGGTAGGTCACTTAAAGAGGTCATCCAAAGCAGGTCGATCCTGACCATCCTGACGCTCCAGCGCTCCCTGGACGAAATCGTCGTCAACCGGTCCGATGACCTGGTCGAGCCATGCCCAATCCTGCGCAAGCGGCTCCAAGATGACAGTTTGCCCATGACGACGGATCGAAACCTCATCTGCCTCGAACCGAAACTCCTTAGGCAAGCGCACAGCTTGTGACCGGCCTGACCAGAACACCTTTGCCTTGTCCATGTGCTATCCTCAAATGAGATATAGCAAAGATATATACCATGGTAGCGTCATAGACAAGATCGAACTCAACGAGTGCAGGCCGTCTGCGGCATAGCCTCCAAACGGTAGACCTTGTCATCGGACTTGGTCTTGCCATCCGCCGAGCACAGATCGACAATCGCCAGGCTGCTATTGGGGTTGGCCAGCATCAGGGTGCCGTTGGCGCCGCGCTTGAGGAAGATTTCCTTTTGCGCGATATCGCAGGAAAAGTTGCTCATCTTCGAACTGGCCGCGCAGCGCCATTGATCCGCTTCACCCTGGCAGGAATAGGTCTGCGTGACCTTCGCCCCGTTCTTCCTGGTGGTCACCGAAACGGCGACATCGGAGCCGTCGGGCCAGTTGGCGACATCGCCTGAGGCAAAGGAGGCGAGTTCGACCGGCCCGCGGAAGACCCGGATCGACTGCGTCACCTGGTCGGGATGCGAGGAGAGATGCGCGGCATCGTAGTCTCGCCCGAAACAGAAAGGCTGGTCCGGCTTCAGTCGCTCGCGCAAGGGAGCCCCAAGCGCCGGATCGATCGGGTCGATCTTGGCGAATTCAGCCTGGCAGGTTGCGGCCGGCATCGGGTCGAGGCGGAAATTGTTGTCCTCCGAGCCCAGAGCCTGCCGGTCATATTCGGCTTCGCCCAGTTCGTCTTCCGATCCGGCGTCGAGATAGAGATCGGACGAGACGTCGGTGAGGATCAGGCGGCCTTTGTCATCGAGCTTCAGCGACGCCATGGTGCGGTCGCAGTCCATGCCGCAGCGGATCGGACCTGACTTGCCGTCCTCGGACTCGTGATTGCACCAGCCGCCGGCCCATTGCGGCGCCTTGGCGCCGCGCACCATGGTGGTGAGAAAACCGTTGTAGGAGGTGTCGGCGTTTGCCATCGGCTCCTCGTTCGGATGGCTCACCGGATCATGGCCATAGAGGAAGAAGATCCGCGCCACCTTCTGCTTTGGATGCGCCTTGAGGTGCGCCGCATCATAGACGCGGCCGAAACAGGCATCGGCGCCATTCGGGCTGAGTTCGGGTAATTTAAGCACATCGTCGGCCGCGGCCGAACCCGCAAGCGCGCCGAGCAGCACGGCGCCAAATCCAGCGCTGGCAACAACCTTCCACTTCCTGAACGCCATGTGACCCCCTCCTCGCATCGACAGGACGTAACGTGAATTTATGCTAGTATCATGGCCGCAGCCACGCAATTTGCGGGGAGCGCCAAGCCGAGAGGATGCCATGCGTCGACGCGACATGTTCCGGGCCAGCCTTGCCGGTGCCGCCGGCCTGTTCGGGCTGAGCCGGGCCGCCGCCGCTGAAGACAGACCGAAGGTCGCCTATCACCTCAGCGACCTCGATAAGGTCAACTTCGTGCTCGGCAACATCAAGAACCACTATGAAGGCACCGGCGGCAATGTCGACATCGTGTTGGTCGTGCATGGTCCGGCCCTCGCCGGCTTCAACTCGAAAGGCATATCGGCGGCGATCTCGGGACGCTTTGCCGGCCTCGTCCAGCAGGGCCTTGAGCCGCATGCCTGCGGCAACACCATGCAAGGCATGGAGATCACGCTTGCCGACCTGCTCGAGGGCTTCCACGCCGCCGACAAGGGCGGCGTCGTCAAGCTCGCCGAACTGCAGCGCCAGGGCTACGCCTATCTCCGGCCCTGAGCCGCCACGGGCTTGAACGTGAAGGCCATGAGAGCCTACGAAGGGTGGCCAAACAGCCCGAAGGAAAGTGCTCATGACCGCGACCACCCTCGTCATCCCCGATCTTGCCGGCAAAGCGGTGCTGGTCACCGGCGCTTCGACCGGCATCGGTGCCGCCCTTGCACTGGCCTACGCCGCCCAGAAATGCCGGGTCGCCCTGCACTACAATTCGAGCCGGGAGGCCGCAGAAACGCTGGCCAAAAACATCCGCGACAGCGGCGGTGAGGTGTTCCTGACACAGGGCGACTTCTCACAGGCAGCCGATGTCGAGCGGGTAGTCGAGGAGAGCGCCGAAACATTCGGGCGGCTCGACGGGCTGATCAACAATGCCGGCGGCATGCTCGGCCGCGTGCCCTATGCGGAGCAGACCGAGGCGCACTACGACGCGGTGATGGACCTCAACGCCCGCTCGGTGCTGACGGCCTCGCGCAAGGCGATGCCATGGCTGAAGAAGCAGGGCGGCTTCATCGTCAACACCTCGTCGATCGCGGCGCGCAACGGCGCTGGCGGCGGCGCCGGGCTGTACGGTTCGGCCAAGGCCTTTGTCTCCAATGTGACGCGCGGCATGGCCAAGGAACTGATCGGCTTCGGCATCCGCGTCAACGCGGTGGCGCCGGGCACCATCGCGACACCCTTCCATGAGCGCTATTCCACCGACGAGCAGATGAAGGGCATGGTCGCCACCATTCCTCAAGGGCGTGCCGGCACGGCCGAAGACTGCGTCGGCGCCTATCTCTTCCTGTCCTCCGATCTCCTGAGTGGTTACATCACCGGCCAGGTGATCGAGGTCAACGGTGGCCAGTTGATGCCGTGAGCCGGCAATTGCATACTGCGTCTCGCAACCATGCATGTCGTGCGCACGTTTGCTGAGGTTGGAAGAAAGGGGAGAGGCAATGTACGGATTGATCGGAAAGATGCGGGCGGCGCGCGGCCAGCGCGACGCGATCATGGATGTGCTGCTCGCCTCGACCGGCGCCATGCCGGGTTGCCTGAGTTATGTCATCGCCCGCGACCCGGCCGATGCCGACGCGATCTGGGTGACCGAAGTGTGGACCGACGCCGCAAGCCACAAGGCTTCGCTGCAGCTGCCGGAGGTCCAGGCAGCGATCGCCAAGGCCCGGCCGATCATCGCCGGCTTCGAATTCCAGGTCGAGACCCATCCGGCCGGCGGTTTCGGCCTGCCCGCCATCAAGAACGAGTGACATCCCAACGCGGGGTCGGGGTCGTGAATTTCGTCCGAGACAGCGTTCGCATTTTTCTCTTCCAGGTCTAAGACCCAAACATGGACTCTTCGCCAGACCAACCGGCCGTCGAACGCATGGCGCGCATGCGTCCGGTTCGGCAGTGGGTGGTGCTGCTGATCGTCTCGCTGCTGTTCGCCGGCGCGCTGGAATACGCCGCACTGCCGGCGGCGCTGCTGATCGGCCCGATGCTGGCGGCGATCCTTGCCGGCACCAATGGCGCCACGGTGCGCGTGCCGCGGCCGCTGTCCGCCGCCGCCCAGGCCTTGGTCGGCTGTCTGGTCGCGGCGTCGATCTCCACCGACATTTTTTCGGTGTTCTACAAGGAATGGCCGCTGGTCCTTGTCGTGGTGCTGGCGACCCTTGCGGCGTCCAGCCTGCTTGGCTGGTTGATCAGCCGCTGGCGCATCCTGCCCGGCACCACCGCGGTCTGGGGCTCGTCGCCGGGTGCTGCCACTGCCATGGTGCTGATGGCCGGTGCCTTCGGCGCCGATCAGCGCCTCGTCGCCTTCATGCAGTATCTGCGCGTCATCTTCGTCTCGATGACGGCGGCGCTCGTCGCCAAGATGTGGGTCGACACGTCGGGCATCGAGGTACCAGCCATCGTCTGGTTCCCGCTGATCGAACCGGCAGCCTTTGCCGCCACGCTCGGCGTGGCGCTGGTCGGCGGCCTGCTTGGCCGGTTGTGCCGGCTGCCGTCACCCTTCTTCCTCGGCACTTTCATCTTTGGCACCATAGTCCATCTCGGCTTCGGCGCGGCGATGCAATTGCCGCCATGGCTGCTGGCGCTCTCCTATGCGATGGTCGGCTGGTCGATAGGGCTGAACTTTACCCGGGCGATCCTGCGCCATGCGACACGGGCGCTGCCGCAGATCGTCGGCTCTATCGTCGTGCTGATCGCCTTTTGCGGCGGGCTTGCCTGGCTGATCAGCCACGTCCTCGGCATCGATCCGCTGACCGCCTACCTCGCGACCAGCCCCGGCGGCATGGACAGCGTCGCCATCATTGCCGCCGCCGCGCAGAACGTCGACATATCCTTCGTCATGGCCTTGCAGTCGACCCGCTTCCTGGTCGTGCTCATCGCCGGGCCGAGCATAGCGCGGCTGGTGGCGAGAGCCGTCAGGGACTGAGATTCAAATATCCAGGGAAGAGGAAAAGTGCCCATGAAACGTCGTGTGAATGCCGTCGATCTCTCAGGCCGGGTCGCCGTGGTGACCGGCGGCGCGCAAGGCATCGGCCTTGCTGTCGCCCGGCGACTGCTGTCATCGGGCGCCAGCGTCGCCATCTGGGATGTGGACGAGACCGCCATGGCGAAGGCCGTTTCCGAACTCGCCCCGCTCGGCCGGGTCGAGGGTTTGCTGTGCGATCAATCGCTGATGGAGGCCGTCGACAGCGCCGCGACCGAAACCGAGCGCTCGCTTGGTCCGGTCGATCTGCTGGTAAACAATGCCGGCATCGCCGGACCGGCAGCGACGGTGGCGGATTATGATCCTGCCGCCTGGCGCCAGATAATCGACATCGACCTCAACGGCGTCTTCTACTGCTGCAAGCGCCTGGTGCCCGGCATGATCGCGCGCAGCTACGGCCGCATCGTCAACATCGCCTCGGTCGCAGGCAAGGAAGGCAATCCGAATGCCGCCGCCTATTCCGCCGCCAAGGCCGGCGTGCTCGCGCTGACAAAATCGCTCGGTAAGGAACTGGCCGGCCACGACATCGCCGTCAACGCGCTGACCCCATCGCCCGCCCGCACCCGCATCCTCGAACAGCTCACTGAGGCCCAGGTCGCCTACATGCTGGGCAAGGTGCCGCGAGGCCGGTTCGTCGAAGTCGAAGAGGCGGCTGCGATGATCGCCTTCATGCTATCGGACGAAAATTCCTTCACCACCGGCGCGACCTTCGACCTGTCCGGCGGCCGCGCCACCTACTGAGAAGCAGAGCTATTCCTCGCTGTCTTCGTTATCGCCGTCGGCCGCGAAGGACTAATTCAAGAGCCGCTCAGCGTCGCGGCAAGCCGGTTGGGAAGGAAATCGACGAAGGCGCGAACCTTCGGCGACAAATGACGATTGGACGGCCACAACAACCGGAACTGGCCGCGGCCGTCGACATGGTCATCCAGCACCGTGCGCAGCAGGCCGTCACGCAGCGCCTCGCGGACCAGGAAATCGGGCATCGAGCTGATGCCGAGCCCGGCCATCGTGGCGCCCTTCAGCGCCTCCGTGTTGTTGCAGGTCAGCATCGAGCGGACCTGCGGCTCGGCGCTGCCGCCGATGAACGGCCAGCCTTGCAGCTTGCCGCTGTTGGGAAAGTGGAAGCGGATGCCGTAATGGTTCACGAGATCGTCCGGGAGGCTCGGGTTGCCGTGCTGCTCGATATAGGAGGGTGCCGCACACAACAGCAGCCGGAAGGGTGCAAGCGGCCGCGCCACCAGGCGCGAATCCGGCAGGTCGCCGCTGCGGATCGCGATGTCGACGCCTTCGTCGATGAGGTCGACGATGCGGTCGTTAAAGTCGATGTCGAGTTCGATTTCGGGATAGCGCGCCATGAACTCGGACAGCACCGGGAACAGCAAATGATAGGTCACGATCGGCGTCGAAACGCGCAGCCGCCCATGCGGTGTTTCGCGGCTCCGCGACAGCATCGCCTCGGCATCGTCGATGTCGTCGAGGATGCGCCGCACCCGCTCGTTGAACAGCTTGCCCTCTTCGGTCAGGCCGATGCGGCGCGTGCTGCGCTGAAGCAACCTTACGCCGAGATCCTGCTCGAGCCTGGCGACGCTCTTGCCGACGGCCGATGCCGAGATGCCGAGCGTGCGGCCCGCAGCGATGAAGCTGCCGAACTCAGCCGTGCGGGAAAGGCCAGGAGCCCATTGAGGCGTTCCATCGCATCTCTCCATTCGAGCGTTTCAGTCCGGTATATCTGGAGATTTAACACTATTTTTCTCGAAGTGTCGCGAGCCTATCTTCCCGTTACGACCGGCGCAGCAAGCTTGCGGCAGGCCGGCGGATCCTGGTTCAGATAGGAAATCCATGACCTCGAAGACCACAAACGGCGCGGTCGCGCCATGGCTTGTCCTGTTGTCGGTATGCCTTGCCGCCATGACAATGCCCTTGACCTTCACCGGCCCGGCCGTCGCGCTTTCCCGCATTGCGGCCGACCTCGGCGGCAGCCCGATCGCGCTCAACTGGGTGACCGACGCCTTCATGCTGACCTTCGCCGCCACCTTGATGGCATCAGGCGCGCTGGCCGACAATCATGGCCGCAAGCGGCTCTTCCTTGTTGGCCTCGCCACCTATGTGCTGGCATCGCTGGGATCGATGTTCGCCCCTGATATCGTCTGGTTCGATGTGCTCAGGGCTGCGCAAGGGCTCGGCAGTGCCGCCGCCTTTGCCGGCGGCGCCTCCGCTCTTGCCCAGGAATTCGATGGGCCATTGCGGCTGCGCGCCTTCTCCTTCCTCGGCACCAGTTTCGGCATCGGCCTCGCTTTTGGGCCGATCGCGTCGGGCCTGCTCATAGATGCTTTCGGCTGGCGATCGATCTTCGTCTTGGTGGCAGTGCTCGCGATTGCAGCCGCTTTGCTCGGCCTGCGCACCATCAGGGAATCGCGCGATCCGGATGCGACCGGCCTCGACTGGGCGGGAGCCGGCACCTTTACGATCGCGCTGGCATCGCTGACCTACGGCGTGCTGCAAGCGCCGCAGAGCGGCTGGACCGATCCCCTGGTGATCGCGCTTCTCGTGGCGGCCGCCCTTTGCTTTGCCGCTTTCGTCGTCGTCGAGCGGCGCGTGCGCCGGCCGATGCTCGATCTCTCGCTGTTCCGCTTTCCCCGCTTCGTCGGCGTCCAGTTCCTGGCGGCCGCTCCCGCCTATGGCTTCGTCGTCCTGCTGGTGCTGTTGCCGATCCGCTTCATCGGCATCGAGGGGATGAGCGAGATCAAGGCGGGGCAGTTGATGATCTGCCTGTCGGGACCGCTGTTGATCCTGCCACTGCTCGCCGGCCAGGTAGCGCGCTGGATCGCTCCGGCAACGATCTGCGGTGTCGGCCTGCTTGTGGCCGCCGGCGGCCTTGTCTGGCTGAGCCTGACACCGCCTGTCGCCGCAGCGCTGGTGGCGCCGCTGATCCTCATCGGCGTCGGCATCGCCTTGCCCTGGGGGCTGATGGACGGACTTGCCGTCGGCGTCGTGCCGAAAGAGCGTGCCGGCATGGCGGTCGGCATCTTCAACACCACCCGCGTCGCTTGCGAAGGCGTGGCGCTGGCGATCGTCATGGCAGTCCTGTCGGGTTTCACGGCAGCCCAACTGGCGGCTCAGGGAACGGCGTCTTCCCTGGATGCAACCGCCGCCGCGCAGCTGCTGGTGACCGGCAACATCGGCGAAGCGGCAGCCCGCTTGCCGGGTGCCGGAGCCACGGTCCTGGTCCAGGCCTATGAGATCGCGTTCGACAGGCTGCTGATCGTGCTGGCGGCAATCACCATCGTCACCGCCCTTGTCGTCTTTCTCGGCTTGCGCCGTGGATCGGCGGTGGAACACGAGACCATTGCTCTGCCGGTTTGCCAGGAAGGGTAGCTGAGCCGCGTCAGGAGATGACGAGGCTCGCTATGCGGTGGCCGTCCAGCACGAAGGTCATGTCACCCTCGCCGTTGAAGCCATTGCCTTTCACGGCAATGCGGACGCGGTAGCTGCCCTCGACCTCGGCGATGCGGACAATGCGAAGATTGGAATTCACGCCGATATTGTCCGACTGGTTCCAGCGCGCGATCTGCTGGCGGCCTTGGAAGGACCGCCCCCAGTCGGTCAGGGACGCGTCGGCTGTGAACGTGTGGAGAACGGCTTCGCTATCACCCGCATTGGTGGCCTCGATAAAGCGGCGGATAGGTTCGGGTGTGGTCATCAATCGAGCCGGTGCATCAGATCATCATCCAGCCAGCGGCCGAAGAAATAGACCAGCTGCTTGTGCCACCATGGCCAGTCATGACTGACATCGCCGCCCCAATAGTCGACCCAGGCGGGAATGGATTTGTCGCGCAGGATCTGTTCCAGCCTGCGGGTCTCGACCAGCATCCGCTCTTCCCAGGCACCCTGCCCGCAGCAGAAGATCATCCTCAGCGACTTCAGCCGGGCAAGCAGCTTTGGGTCTACGGTGCCGGGCAGATAGTCGAGCGGTGAATTGTAGAAGATATCACCTTCCAGCGCCTTGCCGAAGAAGTCGCCCGCCGAATAGACGCCCGACAGCGCGATGACGCCGCTGGCGAGTTCGGGAAAGCGAAAGACGAAGTTCGTGGAATGATAACCGCCCATCGAACAGCCGGTGAACAGCGGCTTTAATTTGCGCCCGCCATTGGCTTGCTCGGCGGTCGCCAGAAACTCCGGCAGCGCCTCCTCGCGCACATATCGGAAATAAGCCTCGTGGCGACCGATGCGGTGGGCGACGCCGGCATGCTTGTTGAAGAACGATTCCGAATCGACGCCGTCGACCGCAAACAGCTGGATGCGGCCGGTATCGATGAATTCGGCCAGCGCTCCAACCCCGCCGGAATCCTCGAACTGGTAGAACCGCCCCTGCGACGTCGGGAACACCACCACCGGCCGGCCGGCATGGCCGTAGCGCTTGTATTCCATGTCGCGGCCGAGATTGCCGGAGAAACCCTTGTGATAGGAGATGTCCATCGCGTCTAAGCCTTTTCCGCGTGGATGTAGGCGACGGCCGCGCGCAGCTCTCTCTCGTCCTTCGAGCGCATCTGGTAGGCGTAATTTCCCATGGCGCGGCTGAAAACATTTTCTATCGGCTGATGATGGACGATCTTGTCGCGATGCGCGGCTAGCACGTCCTCATGGCTGTGCAAATAGTGGAGGTGCTGCTTGCGGCTGGCATAAGCGGTGAAATACTTGCCCTCATAAGGACCACCGGCGGCATCCTTCACCACCATGTCGGCCCAGGCCGCGTAGACGTCGATGTCGAACGTGTAGTTGATCGCATCGGTCATCCAGGCGCCGGGCGGCCGCATGTTGACCTCAAGCGCGATGACGCGGTCGTCCTTGGTTTCGAACAGCTCGATGTGGAAGAAGCGCTCGCGCACGTCGAACGCCTTGAGGATTTTGCGGCCGGCCTCTTCGATCGCCGGTCGGACCTTGGGAAAGCAGGTGTAGCTCATGTGGCGATCCTTGTTGACCACTTCCATGATGCTCTGGTCGTAGCGGTGGCTGGCCGCCAGCACCACCTCGCCGTCACGGTTGACCAGCCCATCGAAGGTCACCACCAGCCCCTCGATGAATTGCTCCATGACGAAGGTCACGTCCTCGGGCTTGTCTCTGAAGAACTGGTCAAGCTCCCTGGCGTTGGAAATCTTGAAAGTGTTCGAGGCGCCGGACCCGGAATCGGGCTTCACCACCACGGGATAGCCGACGCGGCGGATGAAGGTCATGGCGCCGGCCCGGTCGGAGCATTTGCGCTGGGCGATGGTGTCGACGCCGCTCTTGCGGAAGAATGCACGCATGCGGCTCTTGCGCTTCAAATTCTTCACGAAATCGAGCTTGGTGCCGTAGATGTTGAAGTCGGT
This sequence comes from Mesorhizobium sp. L103C131B0, assembly GCF_000502275.1. Taxonomy (NCBI): domain Bacteria; kingdom Pseudomonadati; phylum Pseudomonadota; class Alphaproteobacteria; order Hyphomicrobiales; family Phyllobacteriaceae; genus Mesorhizobium; species Mesorhizobium sp. L103C131B0. Next base: position 260,065 of record NZ_AYXC01000001.1, read on the forward strand.
GCGGATGTTGGCTTCCAGCTCCAGCCAATGCTCGTTGAGGGACTCGAAGCGCTCGATCCGGCCCCATTTGTGGATGAAATGACCCATGGCCCGGAACACCGGATCGTAGTCCTCCATGTCGGCGATGCGGTAATATTCCGACAGGGCCACCTTCAGCTTCCCGTCCAGCGCCTCATAAGGCGCATCGCCAATGCCCAGCACCGTGGCGCCGGCCTTTTTCAGCCGGTCGCAGAAATCGGCGCCGTTGGCGGGAAAATGCGGCGAGAAGAAAACGAAATTCACGGATGACCCCTCAGACGGCGAAGCATTGCGGCCCCGGCTACACGCAAGTCTGGCGCATTTGCCGCGCATGGGGAAGAGTGCTCGCGAGTGGTGGAATGGCAGCCCACTTGCCTGTCCATGGCGGCTCCTGTATGAAACCCGCCATGAACACGCGCGTCTCCTCCGTCGCTTCCCGTCCGACCGGCTTTGCCGGCGAGACCGTGCGCGCGCTGGCATCGACCCTGCTTCTTCTCGGCCTTATCGGCGATCGCCGGGTTCGCTGAAGGAGCGCCCGGCGGTCGAACCGCCGCTTACGCGCACGCTCCTTGGCCAGTTCAGAAATTGGCAATTCACATCAAGCGAACGAAAATCTGATAAGGCGCTGCTCGCCCTGGAATCCGTCCGAAGACCGATCCGCGAGCCGCCGGGAGAACAAGACGATGAACGCACGAGAAGACATCCGCGCCGGCGAAGCCGAAAGCGTAAAACGCGCGGCCGGCCACATGCCGGGCGCGGCCCGAAAATACCAGCCCTACCCGACGGTCGGTCTCACCGACCGCACCTGGCCCAACAAGGTCATCGACAAGGCACCGGTGTGGTGCTCGGTCGATTTGCGCGACGGCAACCAGGCGCTGATCGATCCGATGGGTCATGAGCGCAAGGCGCGCATGTTCGCCCTGCTGCTCGACATGGGTTTCAAGGAGATCGAGATCGGTTTCCCCTCGGCCTCGCAGACCGATTTCGATTTCGCCCGCTGGTGCATCGAGGAAGGCAATGTGCCGGCTGATGTTTCGCTACAGGTGCTGGTGCAGTGCCGTCCCGAACTCATCACCCGCACCTTCGAATCTCTGAAGGGCGCCACCAACCCGATCGTGCATTTCTACAATTCGACCAGCGAGTTGCAGCGTCGCGTCGTCTTCGAGAAGGATGTCGGCGGTATCAAGCGCATCGCCACCGACGCGGCCAAGATGATCACCGACATGGCGGCCAAGGCCGGCGGCGGTTATCGCTTCGAATATTCGCCCGAAAGCTTTACCGGCACCGAGCTCGAAGTCGCGCTGGAGATATGCAACGCCGTCACCGAGATCGTGAAGCCGACAGCCGACAACAGACTGATCATCAACCTGCCGTCGACGGTCGAGATGTCGACGCCCAACATCTATGCCGACCGGATCGAATGGATGTGCCGCAACCTGGACGACCGCGAGAACCTGCTGATCTCGCTGCACCCCCACAACGATCGCGGCACCGGCATCGCCACCACCGAGCTCGGCCTGATGGCGGGTGCGGACCGCGTCGAAGGCACGCTGTTCGGCAATGGCGAGCGCACCGGAAATGTCGACATCGTGACGCTGGCGCTCAACATGTACACGCAAGGCGTCGATCCCCATCTGGATTGCTCCGACATCAACCGGATGAAGGACGTCTACGAATATTCCAACCAGCTGAAGATCTCCGAGCGCCATCCCTATGTCGGCGAACTCGTCTACACCGCCTTTTCCGGCTCGCACCAGGACGCCATCAACAAGGGCATGAAGGCCTTGAAGAAGGCCAACACGCCGGTCTGGGAAGTGCCCTATCTGCCGATCGATCCGGCCGATGTCGGACGCAGCTACGAGGCGATCATCCGCATCAACTCGCAGTCGGGCAAAGGCGGCATCGCCTATGTACTGCAGGCCGATTACGGCCTCAATCTGCCGCGCAACCTGCAGATCGAGTTCAGCCAGGAGATCCAGGCGATCACCGACGCCGAAGGCAAGGAAGTGCCGGCAAAACGCATCCATGACCGCTTTATTGAAACCTATGTCGACCAGCCCGGCGCACGACTGAAGTTCCTCGACCATCACACCTATCCCGATACCGAGAAAAAGGGCCGGCGCGTGGTCGAGGCGGTGATCCTCGACAACGGCAAGGAGACGACAATCGCCGGCTCCGGCACCGGCCCGATCGACGGCTTCGTCGATGCGCTGTCGCGTCATGTTGGCGTCGACATGTCGGTGCTTGATTATTCCGAACATTCGCTCCAGCGCGGCTCGAACGCCTCGGCGATTTCCTATGTCGAGATGGAATATCCCGGCGGCAAGCTGTTCGGCGCCGGCATCAACACCAACATCGTCGCCGCCTCGCTGGAAGCCGTTGTTTCGGCCGCCAACCGGATAATCGGCCGCAAGGCCGGCTGATATTTTCCCGGGCGCCGAATGTCCGCGGCGCCCGGAAATCCCCCATTTGCCGAGGGAAATTCCGGTCTTTTGTGTCAACCACCGGCAACTATCCGGTGTGTTACGCGATCGCATAACATAAGCATGCTTGTATGGAAGTGCAGGCTCTATATGATTGCGCCTCAACCTGTGCCGACTTCGAGAGGATCGACACTTGCAGCATGCCACGCCTGCCGCCCCCGCAGTGCGCGAGACACTGGAGCGACTGCTCGCCAGCGAAACGTTCGGACGTTCCGAGCGCGCGCGCAAGTTGCTGCGCTATCTTGTTGAGCGCGAGCAGGCCGGCGAAGCCGACAGGCTCAAGGGTTTCTCCATCGCCATGGACGTCTTCGGCAAGGACGGCGATTTCGATTCGTCGACCGACGCCGTTGTCCGGGTGCAGGCAGGCCGGCTGCGCGAACTTCTCCAGCATTATTTCGCCAATGAAGGCATAGCCGAACCGGTTCGCATTGCCATTCCGCGCGGCGGCTACGTGCCGTCCTATGAGCTCAACGCCATACGCCTGCCGGTTGGGCAGGAGCCGCTTGCGGCGGCGGTAGCCGCCTTGCCCGGATCGCCCGACCAGGCGGCTCTTGACGCCGTTCCCGCTGCCGCGACAGCTTCGGGGGTTACAGAACCTGGGCCTTCGCTGGCGCGCCATCTCCAGTTCTTCTGGGTCGCCATGACGCTGGTCATTCTCATGCTGGGCGTGCTCATCCTGCGCCAGGGCAGCGGCGCATTGCTTGCCAGCAGCGATCCTACCGCGGTGGTCGAGACCGCGGGCGTAACGAGCAGCATCGCATCGCCGTCGATGGAGGCCCTGCCCCTCGTCTACATCGCGGTGAAGGCCACCGGCCCCGAGGCCGGCCGCGTCGCCGCTTCGCTGCGCGCCGGCCTTGCCGGTTTCGACACGATCGACTTCATCGGCCGCGACGCCGACAGCAAGCGCGATCCGAGCACCGACCCGACCAGCTTCGTTTTCGATGTCCTGCCGGGACCAATGGCAGGTGACGTGACGCTCGAACTGCAGAGCGTGGCGACCGGCCGCGTGCTTTTGTCCCGCAGTCTGACGGCCGCCGACAGCGCAACTGGCACCGTCGAGGATCGTATCGCCGCCATCCTCAGCTCGACCATTCCCGCCTCCGGCCCGCTCTACAGCTACATCGAACAGAACGGCATTCAGACCGGGCTGACGAGCTGCCTGATCCTCAACGACAGATACTATCTCGACCAGAGCACCAGGACGCACGAGGCTGCCTATCGCTGCCTGGACAAGCTCGCCGGCCAGGGTGCGAAATCGTCCTTGGTCTATTCGGAACTGGCCTCCCTGACCCTTGAGGCCGCCACCGATCATTACGCCTATCCGCCTGGCGCGACGGTCGAACAGGCAATGTCTTTCGCCCATCGCGCCATCCAGATGGGACCGACCAGCCCTTATGCGCACCGCGCCTACGGCTACCTCAACTCGCGCCTCGGCAACACCGAGGAATCGATCCGCTGGATGCGCAAGGCCTATGAGCTCAACCCCTACGACCTCGGCATGGCTGCCGCTTACGGCTATGGCCTGATCTTTGCCGGCAAATATGCCGAGGGAACACCCATCCTGACCCATGCCGTTGAGACGTTCAGCGGCCATCCGACATGGTGGGATTTTGGGCTTTTCGCCGGGCAATTCATGCTGGGCGACATGAACAAGGCCGCGATAGCCAGCGAGTCGCTGCGCACGACGGCGATGAAATCGCACTATCTGGCGGCGCGGCTGATCGGCGCCAAGGCTGCCGGCCGCGAACAGCTGGCAGCCAAGCTTCTGGATGAGCTGACCACCAAATTCCCGAAATTCGCCGCCGATCCGCGCGCGGCCTTCGCCGAGCGCAAATATCCCGCCGATCTGACCGACCGGCTGGTTGAGGCGCTGCGCGCCGCGGGCCTCGGCAACGCCAGCTAGTCTTTCCGGATCGCGAAAACTTTACTGGCCATCGGTCTGGACTGGGAGCAATCCAGCCTCGATTCGAATTTCCTCTCCAGTCTTGCAATAATCGCACATTTTCATGGTCTCATCCCTCTATGTTGCCGAGCGGGGCGCCGGGCCGAAGACGGTCGTCCTGCTGCATGGCTTCGGTGGTTGCCATGATATCTGGCGCGAGGTGACCGCGTCGCTAGGGCCCGATGTCAGGACCTTGGCCTACGATCTTCCGGGACACGGACTGTCTCTCGAATTTCCTGGCAGCGGCCCGGCCAAAACAGCGGCGCGAGCGGTTCTCGCCGATATCGCCGCACGCGGGATAGCAAGGGTGCATGTCGCCGGTCATTCGATGGGCGGCGCGGTCGCCTCCCTGATGGCGCTTGCCGAGCCTGAAAGGATAGGCTCGCTGACGCTTCTGGCGCCGGGCGGTGCTGGCCCCGAGATCAACGGACCGCTGTTGCGCCGCTACGCCGCGGCCGCCGACAGACGGGAAATCCGCGCCTGCCTTGCCGCCATGTCGGGACCGCGAAGCCCGCCGCCCGAACGCATCGTTGGCGTCCTGGCGGACCTACGCCGTCGCCCCGGCCAGTTGCGCAAGCTGATTGAGATATCGGCCGTCATGACCAGGAACGAGCGGCAGGGGGTCATACCCCGCGAACAGCTGGACACCCTCGACATGCCGGTGATGGTGGTTTGGGGAACGGACGATCCGGTGCTGCCCTTTACCCAGGCTGATTGTCTGCCGGCGCATTTTCATATTCATCACGTGCTCGATGCCGGCCATATGCTGGTCGAGGAAGTACCTGATGTGGTCGCCCAGGCCGTGCGCCGAAACATGGCACGCCGCGGCAGGCGCCTGCGTCCGACATTCGAGGCCGCGGCGAGCTAACTTACTTGCGCCCCGCATCTCGCCAGTGCATTTTGCCGCCGCCTGTGTTAACTCGCAATTAACCATATCAGCGAGGCGACGCCGATGAAGGACACTGGCGAAAACATCACCCCCATCGACACCTCCCGCAAACTGTCCGACGCCGTTCGCGATGTGAAAAATGCCTTCGCCGATCGCGACGATGTCGTGGTCGACATGCGCGAGGCGCACCGGATGCGGCTTGATCTGCTCGCCGCTGAGCTCGCCCCGGTCTTTGCCGACGTGCCCGCCGACATGGACAATTTCGACTTCGTCATCTCCTCCGGCCTGCAGCCCCGCCTGTGGATCGACGCCGTCAGCCATGTCGCCATGGGGCGCGACCGCCGCACCTACCGCTTTCTCAGGGATACCCGCATCGGCCGCGTCGTGCTCGCCGAATCAACCGATATGAAACCGGTCGCCGATCAGGTCACGCGCTATGTGGCGGAGCGTATCGTCGAGCGCCAGCGCATGATGGAGGGCGGTGTCGAGCCGGCCGTCGCCGACCTGAAACGCGCCGCCGTGCCGGAAGCTGAGCCGCCCTTGCAAGCAGCCGTGCCCCGCAGGGGCTGGTCGACGTTCCTTTCCGGTCTCGGCTTGGTCGCCGCCGGCGCGCTTGTTGGCCTGGCGGTGGCGGCCGCGCTGTTTTGGGATCGCCTGATGGCGATGAAGATCAGCTTCTGATCAACGATCTGGAGGCCTCGGTGTCTGCGCGCCGAGTTCAATGACCTGCAGGTCCGATGGCGGCAAGGCCGGCCCGGTCAGGCCGCGCCGCGTCAGGCGAATCAGCCAATTGCCCTTCTCCCCGTCAATATCGAGCAGATTGTACTGTGCCGCCGGGTTCTTGCTGCCTGGCGACTGCCCGGCGGCGGCGACGCCGACGACCGGAATCCTGGCGCCGCGCCCGCCGATGAAGAACAGCGACGGCAGATGCGAATGGCCGTGCAGCACGAGTTCGGCGCCATGCCTATGAACGGTCTTGTGGAAGCGGGAGATGCCGAACAGGCGCTTTTGCTGGGCGACGGCGCCGCGCACCGGCGGATGATGAATCATGATCACCCGCAACAGGCCGCGTTTGTTCGTTGCGTCGAGCACTGTCGCCAGCCTTTGCGCCTGACCTTCGAGGAAGAAGCCATTGGCCATGAACGGCGCCGTAGCGCGCGCCGTCGAAACGCCGATCAGCGCGACATTGCCGCGTACGCGCAGATAGGGAAAAGCGTTGCGGTCGATCGGCGCAGTCACGCCGTCGCCGCTCATCCACGCCGCCCAGGAGCGGCAGACCTTGTCGAAGGCGCCCGGCACATAGGCGTCGTGGTTGCCCGGCACCACCGAGACATCCTCCGGCGAACCCAGCGTCTCAAGCCAGTGCTTGGCCATCTCGATCTCGCCGTCGAGCGCCAGATTGACCAGATCGCCGGTAACGGTGAGGTGGTCGGGTGTGCTCGCCTTCATGTCGGCGACGATGGTGTCGATGACGGCATCGTGCATATGGCGGCGGCGGTTGCGCTGCCAGTTGACGTAGCCGACGACGCGCTTGGACGCGAGTTCGCGATAGGTTACACCGGGAAGCGGCCCCAGATGGACATCGGAAATATGCGCGAGCCTGAACATCCTTCCTTCATAGGCGACGCGCTCCCCGCTTTCCACTCACTGTTTCCTGCCCATCCACGGTTTCGCTAGTCATGGCTATGTCGGACCCGGAGCAGGCGTTTCGCCAGACCGGCTGGGCAGGCCTCAGGGCAAGGCTGTTCCATCTCTATTTCCTTCTGCGGCGGCCGATGACGCTGGGCGTGCGCGGCCTGATCCACGATCGCGCCTCGAACACTGTCTTCCTCATCCGCCACACCTACGTTCCCGGCTGGCAATTGCCGGGCGGGGGCGTCGAAGTCGGCGAGACGCTCGGTGAGGCGCTGGTGCGCGAACTGGCCGAGGAAGGCAACATCGCGCTGACAGCCCAGCCGGTGCTGAAATCGATGCATTTCAACCGCCGCTCCAGCCGCCGCGACCATGTCGGCCTCTATCTCATCGAAACCTTCAACCAGACCGCGCCGAAACTGCCGGACCACGAGATCGCCGAAGCAGGCTTCTTTCCGCTCGACCGCTTGCCGCATGGCACGACGCCGGCGACGCTGCGGCGGCTTGCCGAGGTTTTTGAAGGCGAGCCGGTATCGCCGTACTGGTAGGCTGTCAATCCGATGCTCACGCCGCCTGCCTGAACCGCGCCCGGTCGTGCGGCGCGCCATAGTCGAGCCCAGGCCCGACCGGCACGATGCGCGTCGGGTTGATGCTCTCGTGGCTGCCGTAATAGTGCATTTTGATGTGGTGCAGGTTCACCGTGCCGGCGATACCGGGCACCTGGTAGAGGTCGCGCAGATAGTTCGAAAGGTTCGGATAGTCGGCGATGCGGCGCAGATTGCATTTGAAATGGCCGACATAGACCGGGTCGAAACGCACCAGCGTGGTGAACAGCCGCCAGTCGGCCTCGGTGATACGCTCGCCAGTGAGATAGCGCTGTTTTGACAGTCGGCCCTCCAGCGTGTCGAGCGCCGCGAACAGCTCGCCGAACGCCTCTTCATAGGCCGCTTGCGTGGTGGCAAAGCCGGCGCGGTAGACGCCGTTGTTGACGGCGGGAAAGACCAGCGCATTGACCTTGTCAATCTCGCCGCGCAGGCCTGGCGGATAGAAATCGAGAGCGGCATCGCCCCACTCGTCGAAGGCCGAATTGAGCATGCGGATGATTTCGGCGGATTCGTTGGAGACGATGGTCTCTTCCTTCTTGTCCCACAGCACCGGCACCGAAAGCCGGCCCGAATAGGCTGGATCGGCCTTCGTGTAGATTTGGTGCAGGAAGTCGAGGCCGTAGAGCGTGTCGCCGGTGGCGCCATCCTCGGCCAAAAACGTCCAGCCCTCAGTACCGAGGAAATGATGCACGACTGAAACCGGGATGATGTCTTCTAGCTTCTTCAGCGCGCGAAAGATCACCGTGCGGTGCGCCCACGGACAGGCGAGCGAGACATAAAGATGGTAGCGTCCGGGCTCGGCCTTGAAGCCGCGCGAACGACCTTGCGCCGGCGCGCCGTCGCGCGTGATCCGGTCACGCCGCTGCGTCTCGGCCCGGATGAACCTGCCGCTGCTATCGACATTGGCCGGACGGTCCTGCCATTTGCCTTCGACCAGCAATCCCATACGAAATCTCCTTGCGTGCCTTGGCCAATGTAGTCGCAAGGCGGCAATGCCGAAGCCGTCATCTGCTGAACAGAGCGTCACTCGTATGAAACGCCGGTTGAAAACAGCCGATTGCAGCCGCCGGAAATTGATGCTAGCGGACACTCCGCATGTTCGATCTTGGCTTGATCCGGTTTGACCGACGACGAAAGGGCGCCCGCGCTTAGAAAGCGCTGACTGGCGAACGCTGCCGCTTGCAGCAACCTTTCCTCTTTATCGGACCGCGAAGACCATGAGCCTTGCCGACGTGAAATACCTGCCGGAAACTCCGGCGCATGATCCCGAAATCGAAGCCATCAACGACGAAGCCTTTGGCCCCGGCCGTTTCGTGCTGGCCGCCTACAAGATTCGCGAGACCGGCGGCCACGAGCGCTCGCTATCCTTTGTCGCCATGAATGGCGACATCGTCGTTGCTTCGGTGCGCATGACCCGCATCGCCGCCGGCGCCGGACGCGCGCTGATGCTCGGGCCGCTCGCCGTGCGGCCCGCCTTCAAGAATCTCGGTATCGGCCGCCGGCTCGTGGCGATCGCGCTGGAGGCGGCCGCCAAGGCCGGCGCGCCGGCGGTGATCCTTGTCGGCGACGAGCCTTATTACGGCCCGCTCGGCTTCAGAAAGATCCCCCGCGGCCAGATCTCCATGCCGCGCCCGGTCGACCTCGACCGGCTGCTGTCGCACGAGATCGTGCCCGGTGCCGTGGCGCGGCTCTCCGGCGAGGTCGGCCATGCCAGCCTTGCCAGGATCGCGGAGCAGGCACCAGTGATGGCCTGAGCTCCAGGATCGGTCGCGGCACCAGTCGCGATGGATCCCCATTGGTCAGGTTGCACCATGGCGGCGACCTCCGTAGCATGACCCGGAACAGCACGGAGCATGCAGCATGAACCCGAACGGCCAGATTGCGATCGTAACCGGCGGCGGCTCCGGCCTCGGCGAGGCAACCGCCCGCGCGCTGGCCGACAAGGGCGCGCGCGTCGCCATTTTCGATATCGGCATCGACCGGGCATCGAAGGTGGCGGGCGACATTGGCGGCGCCGCCATCCAGTGCGATGTGAGCAGCGCCGACAGCGGTGCGGCCGCGGTCGCCGAGGTGGAAAAGAGACTTGGGCCAGCGCGCATCCTGGTCAATTGCGCGGGCATTGCCATCGGCGTGAAGACGATCGGCAAGGATGGTCCACATCCGCTCGACCAGTACCGCAAGGTGATCGAGATCAATTTGATCGGCACCTTCAACATGATCCGCCTCGTCGCCGACCGTGCCGCCAAACTCGAACCGCTGCAGGGCGGCGAGCGCGGCGTCATCGTCAACACCGCGTCGGTGGCCGCTTATGATGGCCAGATCGGCCAGGCCGCCTATGCCGCATCCAAGGGCGGCGTCGTCGGCATGACGCTGCCGGTTGCCCGCGACCTGGCGCGCTCTGGCATTCGCGTCTGCACCATCGCGCCCGGCATCTTCAAGACGCCAATGATGGCCGGCATGCCGCAGGAGGTGCAGGATTCGCTCGGCGCGGCCGTGCCCTTCCCGTCCCGCCTCGGCGAGCCGTCCGAATATGCCGCGCTCGCCCTGCATATCGTCGAAAACCAGATGCTGAACGGCGAAACCATCCGCCTCGATGGGGCAATCCGCATGGCGCCGAAATAGACGGCCATGGCGGCCGGCGCAGTGAAGACCGGTCCGCTGGCCGGCCTGAAAGTCATCGAGATGGCTGGGCTCGGCCCGGTGCCTCTGGCCGGGCTGATGCTGTCGGAGATGGGCGCCGAGGTGCTGCGCATCGAGCGCACCGGTTCGGACCAACCCCTGCTGCCGCTCTCCGATGCGTACAATCTCGACCGTCACGGCCGCTCCATCCTGCGCGTCGACCTCAAGCAGGCCAAAGTAACGGAACTGCTGCTGCGCCTTGCCGAAAAGGCCGATCTGTTTGTCGAAGGCTTTCGCCCCGGTGTGATGGAGCGGCTTGGTCTCGGCCCGGATGCTGCATTGGCGCGCAATCCGGCGCTGATTTACGGCCGCATGACCGGCTTCGGCCAGGACGGGCCGCTCGCAGGTCGCGCCGGCCACGACATCACCTACCTCGCCTATTCCGGTGTGTTGCATGCCATAGGCCGGGAGGAAGGCCGGCCGGTGCCGCCGCTGAATCTGATCGCCGACAATGGCGGCGGCGCCATGATGCTGATCGCCGGGGTGCTTGCAGCGCTGTTCGAGCGCTCGCGCTCCGGCAAAGGCCAGGTGATCGACGCGGCGATGGTCGAGGGCGCTTCGATGCTGGTGGCCCCCATACACGCCTTCATGTCGGCAGGTCTGTGGAGCGACCGGCGCGGCGCCAACCTGCTCGATTCCGGTGCGCCCTTCTACGACACCTATGAGACGGCGGACGCACGCCACGTTGCGGTCGGCTGCCTTGAGCCGCGCTTCTTCGCCGCATTCGCAAGGCTGCTGCCGCTCGGCGAGGATTTTGTCCGCGGCCAATACGACAAGGCGTTGTGGCCGGACATGCGCGCGGCCATTGCCGACCGGTTCCGGCAGAAGACACGCGACGACTGGGACGCGCTGTTTGCCGCAAGCGATGCCTGCGTGGCGCCGGTTCTGTCGCTGGCCGAAGCCAGGGATCATCCGCACAGCCGGGCGCGTCACGCATTTGTGAAGGCCGGTGCGCTCGAGCGCCCCGCGCCCGCGCCACGCTTCTCGGCCTCGCAGCCGGCGCTTGCCGGCATGTCTGAAGATGACGATCAGCTGCCCCAGACCGTGCTGGCGCGCTTCGGCTTTTCGACAGCCGAGATCAAAGCGCTTGTCAAAGCCGGCATGATTGGCCAATAACTGGATTTAGAAAATCAACTTACCTGGTGGGCATTTTGGACCAGCCGAAGAAGGACGTCATTCGCGCGACGGACGCCGAGGCGATCAGGCTGGCCGCAACGCTGATCCGCAGCGCCCGTTTCGGCGCCCTCGCGGTGATCGAGCCGTCGACCGGCGCACCGCTGGCCTCCAGGGTCGGAGTCGCCACCGACATCGATGGCACGCCTCTGATCCTTGTCTCGGCGCTGTCAGCCCATACCGGCGCCATCCTTGCCGAGCCGCGCTGCTCGCTGCTTGCCGGCGAACCCGGCAAGGGCGATCCGCTGGCGCATCCCAGGATAACGCTGGTCTGCCGGGCGCAGCCGCTGGAACGCGGGTCGAGCGCGCATACCCGCGCCGAGCGGCGCTATCTCAACCGCAATCCCAAGGCAAAGCTCTATGCCGGGCTCGGCGATTTCTCGATCTTTCGCCTCGAGCCGGAGCGCGCCAGCCTGAATGGCGGCTTCGGCAAGGCCTACCTGCTCGACCGTGCCGATCTCATCACCGAGGGGTTGATCGTCGACGAGCTGGCCGCCAGCGAACAATCCGCTCTCGACCACATGAATGCCGACCATCTCGACGCCATCGCCGTCTATGCCCATCATTTCGCCAGGGTTGAAGGTGATGGTTGGACCATGACCGGCTTCGATGCCGATGGCATGGACCTGGCATCGGGCGACACCGTTTGCAGGGTCTATTTTCCGCAGCCATTGAAGACCGCGCGCGACCTGCGGCCGGTTCTGGTCGACATGGCCAAAGCCGGTCGTGCGCCAGCTACGCAAGGATAATCGTCATGAATCAAAAGCACGTCTTGAGATTTGGGCGAAATGATCTACGATTCAGGCGACGCTGAATCAGCAGCGTGATCCATAGCTGAATTATAGCAGCCAACGCTATTTGCCCCCATAGCGTTTGGATGAGCAGGAAAACATGGGGCATCGATGGTCTCGACCAAACTAATCGCCAATGCCGAATCGGCGGCGACATTTCTGACCCTTATGGGCAACGAAAAGCGGCTCTTGATCATGAGCTATCTGGCCGACGGTGAAATGTCGGTCGGCGCCATCGCCGAAAAGGTGATGCTCAGCCAGTCCGCTTTGTCGCAACATCTGGCCAAGCTCAGGGCGCTCGATCTTGTCGAGACCCGCCGCGACCGGCAGATGATCTACTATTCCTGCAAGTCCGAAGCGGTGCGCGAACTGTTGCGCATGCTGGACGGCATTTTCGGGATAGGCGACTTGTCCCAGATGGCAACGCGTCTGCGCCGCGCCGGGACTTGACCTGCAGGGCTTGACTGGCGACTCCGATCGCTCCTTACCTCGCTGACGATTTTTCGCCGGCCGAGGTATTGATGGATCCGATCCAGATCGACGACGCGCGCGATCCGCGGGTCGCCGCCTATCTCGACATCCGCGAGCGCGATCTCACCGGCCGCCATGGCCGGTTCGTTGCCGAAGGCAAGGTGGTGCTGGACGTCCTGCTGTCAGCCGGACGCTTTGCTGCGGAGTCGGTCCTGGTCCTCGAAAACCGGCTGGCCGGGCTCGACGACATCCTGCGCAAGGCCCCTGCCGACCTGCCGGTCTACGTTGCGGCAAGCGCCGTCATGGACAGGATCGCCGGCTTCCACGTGCATCGCGGTATATTGGCGATCGGCAGCAAGGGCACGCCACAGCCCGCCGAGGCCTTGCTCGACACCTTGCCTGCCGAAGCGTTGATCGTCGTTCTCATCGGCATCGCCAACCATGACAATATCGGATCGATCTTCCGCAATGCCGCCGCCTTCGGCGCCGATGCCGTCTTCGTCGACGCCACCTGTTGCGACCCACTGTATCGCAAGGCGATCCGCGTCTCCGTCGGCGCCGCGTTGAAGGTGCCCTTTGCGTCCTTCGGCGACACTGAAGCTTTCATCGCGAAGCTCGGCGAGTTGGGCTTCGGCCAGGTCGCTTTGTCGCCGCGTGGTGAGGCTGACATTCGTGATGCCGCGCGACCGAAACGACTGGCGCTCTATCTCGGCACCGAAGGCGAGGGCCTCCCGGAGAGCCTGCTTGCCCGCCTGCGGACGGTGCGGATCGCGATGTCGGAAGGGTTCGACAGCCTGAATGTTGCTGCCGCGTCAGCCATTGCGCTGCACCATTTTTCGCCCTGATAGGCGTAGTCAGGCAATTCCAAGCCGGGGCTTGAAACTCAGCTCGGCAAATCTGCCTTCTGCAACGCCCGCACGCGATCGGCCAGGCTGGTGGTTCCTGACCGCGTTTCCTGCGGCGCCGCCAGCGCCTTGGCGATCGGTGAATCGGGTCCTTCGAGCTTGGCCGTCAAATGGACGACCTCAGCCGCCAGATTGTTCATCTGTTCGCGCAAGGCAGAACCGGCATCATTGCCATTGCCGGGGCCATTCCCGGGCTTCGCGGATCCAGAACCGCCAAGCTCCGCCTTCATCCGCTTGTTTTCGCGGGCCAGCGTCGTCAGCCTGGCTTCGAGCCGCTCTCGGTCGCCTTCGAGCTTGGCGAGCGTCTTGTCGATGTCCTCGTTCCTGGCGCGGGCACTGTCTTGCGCACCAACCAGGCCAGCAGCCACGGCGCCTCCTGTAGCCTCGCCCTTCACCCGCTCGCGAAGCCGGGCCAGTTCCTTTTCGCGGCGATCGAGCTTGTCCTCGCGATCGGCCAGCGTGGCGAGCAGGCGCTCGAGCTTTCTGTCGAGGTCGGCGGTTCTTTTCTTTTCGGCCTTCAAGGCATCGCGCGTGGCCTTGCCTTCGGCGACGACTTCCTGATGGCGCTTGTCGGCCTCCTTCCGCTGGCCGCGCAGCACTGAAATGTCGTTGGCAAGTTTTTCCAGCTCGGATTCGCGAGCCACCAGTTCGATCTGACGATTGCTGGAGGAGAAGGACGCGTCGTCGTACATATGTTCGAGCTTTTCCAGCTCGAGCGCGCGCTTTTCCATCATGCGCTCTGTTTGTGCAAGCCTGTCCGACAGCTGTTGTATCTGCTGCTCGCGATGCAGCAGCAATTCGTTTTTTTCCCCGAGCTCCGAAAGCGCCTGCTTCTTGTCCTTGCGCTCGACCGCCAGGCCCTTCAGCGCCTCGCGGCCGCGATTGATTTCGACGAGTTGCTCATTCGCCTGCTCACGCAGCGTCTTGATGCTGATTTCGAGCCGGCGCGTCGTCATGGCGAACTCGGCCCGCAAGCTGTCCTTGTCGGCCTGGATCTCGGCCAGCGTTCGCGGCACCGACGCCTCGACACGCTTGCGTGTCAGCGCGACCGCCCGCCGCCAGATGGCCGGCGCGACCAGCAGCGCCAGAAAGCCTGCGCACAGAAAGCCGAGGGCGAAGAACAGGATCGACTGAACCAAGGTGACTACCCGTTACGGGCGGGCCGCTATCCGGCAACCGCCAAGTCTGGACTTTGCCATGTTCGCATGACGCAAATCCAGCGCTGCGGCAAGGGTTTGCCGCAGCTGCACCGGGTCAGAATCTGTTGATCGGGTCGAAGTGTGGTCGGAATCGCTCAGAAAGGATTCCAGGTCGGCCTCTGCGTCAGCTTCAGATAGCCGAGATTGACGCCAAGCCGCGCGCCGACGCCGGTGCGGATCGGCACCAGCAGCACCCTGTTGTTCTGCAGCACGTTGAAGCCGACGCCGGCCACGACATAGGCCGAACCGGCAACGCCGCCGAACCGATTGTAGAGATTGCTGACGTCGTCGAGGTTATAGACGAGCATCATCACCCGCGATCCCTCGCCGCCGAAATCCCAACCGAGCGAAGGCCCTTGCCAGAACACCTTATGGTCGCCGGCATTCTTGGTGTAGAGCGTACCTTCGCCATAGGTCAGGCCCCCGATCAGCGCGCCGGATCCCTCTTCGCCGAGCAGATAGCCATTGGGCAGGCCGTAGGAGGCAAAAATCTTCTCGACGACGGTTGCGAGACCGCCCGACGTCGCGCCGAAGAACTTGTGACCGGAATCGACGATCTCCTGAGCGGTGTATTCCTGTGCCCGCGACGCAGAGGTTGAGAAAGCGAGAGCGCCCATGAGGGCAATCGCCATGAAGAAGACGCGGACAAACGTCCGGTCGTAGAATCGGGAAACCATGCTTCCAATCTCCGTCAGGGAGCACTTTCGCCGACGCCTCGCACCCGTCCGGCTCTTTAGGCGGCCGTTAAGGATGACTGTTACGGGCAAACTATGCCGTAATCCTTTTTCAACCATTAACCTCCCACATGAACATGGCGGTTCGAAGGCTGTTTCTGACGGTCTGCGCGGGCTCCGATCCTGTGCAAAGATGCCGTTTTTCTCACAAGAATTGTGGATTGTTGCTGCACGCTCGGGCGCTGTGTATTCAGAATGCCTGGGGGGGAGAGAGCGTGATTCGGGTGGTGAGCGTGGCTGTCGGCCGCGCGGCCACCAGGATGTGAATTTTAGCAGGGATTTTTCGCCGATGGCTGAGCTTTTCTCTCTCTCCGCACCCGATCTCGCAGCGTTGTTGTGCAGCCGAGTCTGCCACGACATCATTTCGCCGGTCGGCGCCATCAACAACGGCCTTGAACTCCTGGACGAGGGCGGCGCCGACGAAGACGCCATGAAACTGATCCGGCAGAGCGCCAGAAACGCTTCGGCCCGCCTGCAATTCGCCCGCATCGCCTTCGGCGCCGCCGGTTCGGCGGGCATGATGATCGACACCGGCGATGCCGAGTCCGTCGCCATCGCCTTCCTGAAGAACGAGAAGCCGGAATTGATCTGGAACGGGGTTCGCGCCCTGCTGCCCAAGAACAAGGTCAAGCTGCTGCTCAATTTGCTGCTCGTCGCCAATGCTGCCATCCCGCGCGGTGGCAGATTGGTGGTCACGCTGGAAAACCTCGACACCGAGCCGCGCTTTGCGCTTGCCGCAAGCGGCCCGATGCTGCGCGTGCCGCCGAAATTCCTCGAGCTCCATTCCGGCAACAAGCCCGAGGAGCCTATCGACGCCCATACCGTCCAGCCCTACTACACGCTGCTGCTGGCGCGTGAGGCCAACATGACGATCTCGATTCACGCGACCGCCGAAGAGATCGTGCTGTCCGCGGCCTGAGCGAAGCCGCTCGGCAGGACGTCCGAGCATCAAGAACAATCAAGTATCTTTTCCCGCTGATATTTGCGGCAATTCAGAACAAGCAAGTTTCATTGCCGGCAACGCCCCTGCCGAATGGGGCTGCAAACGACATGTTTGTAAAAACTTTACCTAACGGCTTTTCTGCTTCTTTACCAGATTGGCCTAGTGTGCATCCCGATACCCGGATGCCGCCGGTTCGCACCATGGCAAAGAGGACCCGGAAATGAAGCGCTGCATGTTTGTCGACGATTCGAGCGTCATCAGAAAGGTTGCAAAACGGATTCTTGGCGGCTCCGACATGGTGGTGATCGAAGCGGCAACTGGACTTGATGCTGTCGAGATGTGCGCTGCCGAGATGCCTGATGTGATTGTCGTCGACGGCGCCCTGCCGGACATGCAAGCGGTCGACGTCATTCGCCAGGTTCGCGCCATGGAGAGCACGGTCAAACCGCAGATTCTGATCTCACTGGTCGAGGTCGATGTTGCCTCGATCATGAAGGCAAAGCGCGCCGGCGCCCAGGGTTATCTGTTGAAGCCGTTCAACCGGCCGCAACTGCTCGAACGTTTTCGTACCTTGAAGGTTGCCGCCTGACTCGGCACGTCCTCGGCCAAGAAGGACAGCAAAAAACCCGGCATGAGCCGGGTTTTCTCATTAAATTCAATCGGATGGTGTTCGCTCAGGCGCTGACGCGGATGTCTTCCGGCTCGCGCAGCACATAGCCGCGACCCCAGACCGTCTCGATGTAGTTCTGCCCACCGGATGCTGCGTCGAGCTTCTTGCGCAGCTTGCAAATGAAGACGTCGATGATCTTCAGTTCCGGTTCGTCCATGCCGCCATAAAGGTGGTTGAGGAACATTTCCTTGGTCAGCGTGGTGCCCTTGCGCAGCGAGAGCAACTCCAGCATCTGGTATTCCTTGCCGGTCAGATGCACGCGCTGGCCGCCGACTTCGACGGTCTTGGCGTCGAGATTGACCACCAGGTCGCCGGTGGTGATGACCGACTGGGCATGGCCCTTGGAACGGCGCACGATGGCATGAATGCGGGCGACCAGTTCGTCCTTGTGGAACGGCTTGGTCATATAGTCGTCGGCGCCGAAGCCCAGGCCGCGCACCTTGTCCTCTATACCGGCCATGCCGGACAGGATCAGGATCGGCGTCTTCACCTTGGACAGGCGAAGTGTCCGCAAGACTTCGTAGCCGGACATATCGGGAAGGTTGAGGTCGAGAAGAATGATATCGTAATCATAAAGTTTACCGAGATCGACACCTTCTTCGCCGAGGTCGGTCGTGTAAACATTAAAACTTTCAGATTTGAGCATCAGCTCGATGCTCTGAGCGGTTGCACTGTCGTCTTCTATCAGCAGAACGCGCATTTCATTCCCCTTTTCTGCCGCCGGACCATGTCACGACCCATCCGGGACCGGAGCAGTGATTGCCTGAACAGAGGCTGCCATCGAATGGTTAACAAAACCTAATTCCGCACCAAGGACGGTACCAGATTTTTTAACCCCTTTCTACACCCTCTTGAATCTAATGATGAATCACAGAACCAAATCGCTAATGCAACACATTAATAAGTCGGACTAAGTGACTCAAGGGACTCGCTGGCCGGCTTCCGTATCGGGAGCCGGAATTTTTACCCGGCCTTAAGTCCTCGCCCTTATGATTAACAATGCGCGTAAACGAATGGTTACCGCCGGCAAAAAACTTTAGGGATTTGTTTCCCATAGTTCGGGGAATGCCGGTGGATACGGGCGACGCCAGGCCCTGGCGGGCGGATTGGACGATATGTGCAGGTGTGCGTTTCCGGGAGTACCGAATCATGAAGTCACGTGAAAACCTCGTTCGGCTGAAGCAATTTCAGGTGAATGAGAAGCGGCGGCAGCTGCTGCAGCTCGACATGATGATCGCCGAGTTCGAGCGCATGGCCGTTGAACTGGAGCTTCAGATCACCGCCGAGGAGAAGAAGGCCGGCATCACCGACATCAATCATTTTGCCTATCCGACCTTCGCCAAGGCGGCGCGTCTGCGCCGTGATAACCTCAGAAACTCTCAAAGCGACCTCGCCCAGCAGCGAAGTGCTGCCGAATCATTACTCGGCGAAGCTGAAGCGGAGCTTTCCAAGGCCGAGATGCTGGAATCGCGCGACACCAAGATCCGCGACGCGGAACTCGGCGGTCGCAGCGCCATGATCGGCTGACGGCAGGGTTTTAACCCGACCGGCGCCGCCTGACGCCGCGCTTTGCTTTGCGTGTAGCGCGCCAAAAGGCTCCGGCGCTGCTGATCCGGCCCGTAAGGCGGCCGCAGCTTCAGGCCCGTGCCAAATCCCTTTCCAGGTTCGCCGCCGCCCTCGCCCGCGCTTGCTTGATGTCAGGCACATGCTCTTCCGACCAGGAGCGTATCTGGGTGAGCAGCCCCGCCAGGTTCTGGCCAAGTTCGGTCAATTCATATTCGACCCGCGGCGGGATCACCGGAAAGATTTCGCGCCGCACAAGCCCGTCGCGCTCGAGGACGCGCAGCGTCTGCGTCAGCATTTTAGGCGTGATGCCTTCGAGCTTACGCGCCAGTTCGCCGTTGCGCATCTGGCCACGGCGCAGCGCACAAACCGTCAGATAGACCCATTTGCTGGCCAGCATCTCGAGCACGGCGTGCGAAGGACACGTCCGCTGGAAGGCGTCATAGCCGGAGCCGCAATCATTATCACTATCCATGAGGTGCCTATATATGGAAAAGGTACATACTGGACAAGGGAATATTACTATCCAAATGATAGTGGCACAGAAACCCCAGCAGGAGCCTCCCATGCGTGCCGTTGTCCAGAATTCAGTCGGCGGACCCGACGTCCTCGTCATCGCCGATCGCCCCGCGCCCTCGCCCAAGTCCGGCGAAGTGCTCGTGCGCGTGCATGCTGCCGGCATCAATCCGGTCGATGGCTCGGTGCGCGCCGGCTACTATCCATTGCTGGGCGAACCGCCCTTCACTTTGGGCTGGGATATTTCAGGTACGGTCGAGGCGGTAGGCCCAGGCGTCGATGGCGGCCTCAGGGTCGGTGACGCCGTGTTCGGCATGCCGCGTTTTCCCAAGCAGGCCGCGGCCTATGCGGAGCTCGCTGTGGCCCCGGCCGATGAAATCGCACCGAAGCCGCAAGGCATTGACCACAATCATGCCGGCGCGCTGCCGCTGGCCGGTCTGACCGCCTGGCAAGGCCTTGTCCGCCATGGCGGCCTGAAGCGCGGCCAGCGCGTGTTGATCCATGCTGCGGCCGGCGGCGTCGGGCATCTGGCGGTGCAGATCGCCAAGGCGCACGGCGCTTATGTCATCGCCACCGCCAGCCCGAAGAAACTCGATTTCGTCCGCTCGCTCGGCGCCGATGAAGTGGTCGACTACACCAAGCGAGATTTCACCGCCGAGGTCAGCGACGTCGACTTGGTGCTGGAGCCGATGGGCGGCGACCATGCCGACCAATCGCTGACAGTCCTGAAGGACGGTGGCGCCCTGGTGTCGCTGCTCAATATCCACGACACCACCCGAGCCAAGGCTGCTGCGCGTGGGATCCGCGTCGAGCGCATGTCCGTCGTGCCCGACCGTGAAGGCCTCGTCGAACTTGGCAAACTGGTCGATGAGGGAAAGCTTGCGGTCCATGTGGCAAAGGCGTTTCCGCTCGAACAGGCGGGCGCCGCGCACGCTTTTCTCGCCACTAGGCCGATCGGCAAGGTGGTGCTGACGGTCTGAAGCAGGCATTACCGACAGGCAAAAGGGCGCGGTTACCGCGCCCTTTTCTGTTGTGGTCCTGGCTCTAGTGCCGGTATTGCTGGATGCGCGTCGTGCGCAGCCCGGCAAGGCCGTATTCGTCGATCGACGCTTGCCAGGACAGGAATTCCTCGGTGGTCAGCTTGTAGCGCTGGCATGCCTCGTCGAGGCTCAAAAGCCCGCCGCGCACCGCAGCAACCACTTCCGCCTTGCGCCGGATAACCCAGCGACGTGTATTCGTCGGCGGAAGATCGGCAATCGTAAGAGGGCTGCCGTCAGGCCCAATAACATATTTGACTCGCGGTCTAACAAGATCGGTCATCGTACTCTCTACTAAAAACTCAAAGACCCAATCCCCACCACATTACCGCCACAGCTTTAAAAATTGCCTAAGCGAACCCTAATGAGTAGGTAAGGATCATGAACGCCGCGTTAGTCTTTTCGTCGGCATTTGAGGCAACGGCGGGCAGGCGCGCAATTTTCCCGCAAAATCGGCACCGCCGCAAAGCTGGCGCCGCTGGTGTGGTTGACCTATATTCGCGCCACTGCCATTGAAGCGCCGCGCAGAACGAAAGAACCATGAACAGCCTCGACCTTCCCGCCAGCCCGCAAAACACCCGCATCGTCGTCGCCATGTCGGGCGGTGTGGATTCGTCTGTCGTTGCCGGCCTTTTGAAGCGCGAAGGCTATGATGTCGTCGGCGTCACGCTGCAGCTCTACGACCATGGCGCCGCAACGCACCGGGCCGGGTCGTGCTGCGCCGGCCAGGACATTGACGATGCCCGCCGCGTTTCCGAGACACTGGGCATTCCGCATTACGTGCTCGACTATGAGGAGCGCTTCCGTAAGGCGGTCATCGACCCGTTTGCCGAAAGCTACGTCGCCGGCGAAACGCCCATTCCGTGCGTCTCTTGCAATCAGACGGTGAAGTTCGCCGACCTTTTGGCCACCGCCAAGGACCTTGGCGCCGATGCGCTCGCCACCGGCCACTATATCCGCTCCGGGGCCAATGGCGCCCACCGCGCGCTGTTCCGGCCCGTCGATGCCGACCGCGACCAGAGCTATTTCCTGTTTGCCACCACGCAGGCGCAGATCGACTATCTGCGCTTTCCGCTGGGTGGGCTGTCCAAGCCTGCGGTGCGGGCCATCGCCGAAGAAATGGGGCTGACCGTTGCCGCCAAGCAGGACAGTCAGGACATCTGCTTCGTGCCGCAGGGCAAATATTCCGACATCATCGCCAAGCTGAAGCCAGCTGCCGCCAACCCAGGCGACATCGTCCATATCGACGGCCGCGTGCTCGGTCGCCATGACGGCATCCTGCGCTATACGATCGGCCAGCGCCGCGGCATCGGCATCGCCTCGGGCGAGCCGCTTTACGTCGTCCATCTCGACGCCGACCGGGCCCGTGTCATCGTCGGCCCGCGCGAGGCGCTGGAGACCCACAAGATCTATCTGCGCAACATGAACTGGCTGGGCGATCGCGCGCTGTCCGACATTCCGGCCGCCGGCATGGAGCTGTTCGCCAAGGTCCGCTCGACGCGGCCGCCGCGCCCGGCCGTGCTGCATCACCGCGCCGGCAGCACCTTTGTCGAACTGGTCGACGGCGAGTCCGGCATCGCGCCCGGACAGGCCTGCGTGCTCTATTCCGACGACGGCAACGAAGCCCGCGTCTTCGGCGGCGGCTTCATCGAGCGCTCCGAGCGCGGCGCCGAGGCCGAAGCCATGCTCAGCCGGCTCGCAGCCAGGCCGGCGCAGATTCCCGCAGAGTAAACACTACCCCTCTCGGAGACAGTTTTAGTTTCGATCTGCCTTAAGGGCAGAGTTTCGAAACGGTCTCAGGACTTTGTGTGCGTGACTGTACCCGCCGTCAGGATGCGGAGCACCCTGATGGCTTCCTCGCCGCTGGTGCGCGGCTCGGCCCGCGTCTCGATACACTGGATGAAGTGCTCGAGCTCGCGCGTCAGCGGCATGCCCTGGCCGACCGCGACATAGGACGGCTCGTTGGTGGTGAAGGCCCACTGGCCGCTGTCCTGCCACACCGCGTGGCGGTAGACGGCCAGCTTGCGCTCCCATGGCTCGACATCGTCGAACACCGCCATTGCCTTGGTGCCGACCACGGTCAGCCGCCGCTCGCGATAGGGATTGAGCCGCGAGGTGAAGAGATGGCTGCGCAAGCCATTGGGAAAACGCATGTGCAGATGCGCGAAATCGCTGAGATTGTCGAGGAGTGCGGCCCCCTCGCCCCTGACGTCGATCGGCTCGGTGCCGGTGATGGCCAGGATCATCGACAGATCGTGCGGCGCCAGATCCCACAGTGCGTCGTTCTCGGTGTGGAATTTGCCGAGGCCGAGCCGGTGCGAGTGGATGTAGCGAACCTCGCCGAGCTCGCCATTGTCGATCAGCGCCTTCAGCGTCTCGAAGGCGGGATGGAATCGCAAGACATGGCCGACCATGAACACGCGGCCGTTGTCCCTGGCCGCCTGCACGGCGCGCTCGGCGTCGGGCACGGTCAACGCAATCGGCTTTTCCACCAGCACGTCCTTGCCGGCCTCAGCGGCGCGCACGGCAAGATCGGCATGGAATTGCGGCGGCAGCGCCATGACGATGGCGTCGATATCATCACGCACGAACAGCTGGTCGGGCTCGATCGCCAGGCAGTCCTGCTCGCTGGCAAAGCCTTCGGCCCGCGCCCGATTGGCATCGGAAACCGCATGTAGCGCGCCGAGCGCCTTGAGGGTGCGGATGTGGTTGCTGCCCCAGTATCCGCAACCGAGGACTGCAATGCGCGGCTTCATCAGCTTCAAACTCTAATTTCTTGGCCGAGACATAGCGGCGTGCCCCGTCGAACTCAACCCCGGTGGCTTACCGGAGATGCCAGCCCGGCAAAGCTTTTACCGGCGACAATATGCCGGCGCCCTCGCGCATCGATGCTTGACAGGCTCGCCCTCCCAACCTTATATCCGCGCGACCTTGGCGAACGCCTCGAAATGCCTTTCGATTTAAGGCGGATTTCGGGCCTTTCGCCGCCCTGGCGGGGTAGCTCAGTTGGTTAGAGCACGGGAATCATAATCCTGGGGTCGGGGGTTCAAGTCCCTCTCCCGCTACCAGCCTACCTTAAGCTACTGAAATTATAGAAAAAACGCCGACCTATGGTAGGCGCCCTGTCCGAAAAAATCTTCAATGATTTTCAGGACCTAGCCTGCTACCGTTGTGACGCCAACGAACGTGTTGCGACGCTTCGCAGACAACAAACTGTGCCTCGAGAGACGTGATTTGCGGGAATTGGCTGAAGTCTCCACCTGCGGACCCATTCGGTCCCGATTCCGAGGCGTAATCGACGCGGATTTTCGAATGGCGCGCCCATGTCGCACGCCAGCCCTCAACGCTCGGCGGCTTATGCCCAAGTTATCCAGCTAAATTAAGCAGTCTCATCGGGCGGGCGCTCTGGGTTAGCCGACGCCAATCCGCGTGAGCGTACGCGGATCGTCTGACAGATACGATCAGCGAGAGAAGCGAGCGCGCCCTGCACAGTGCGTGCCCCAAGAACGGATTGGAGGGTAACGGCCTGTGTTGCAAACCTATGTTTGAAGGCCTCTCCGCCACAGAGGAAATCGACCAATCCCAAGCCGTGATCAAACGACCACTGTATATACTCCGTAATCAGGACCGCACCCGGCGACGCTCGGCTAAAATCAGGGTCGTAGGTGGTAACGAATGCCATCATGACGTTGTGCTGGACGATGTTGATGGAAACCGCGACCATCGCACCATTGCATTCAAGTACGAAAATGCGCAGCACACCGGCGCGTGACAGCGCGTCCACCAGGGCGGCAAGAACCGGCTCGCCCTCTTCGAAAAGGTCGGATTCACGCGTGTGCTTTTCCAGCCATCTGCGCTTCAGCGCCGACAGTCGCTCCAGCAATGGCTGCAGCGGCTCGTCGGCCGACAGGAGGCGGAATTTCGCTTCGCCTGTTTCCTCCAGTATCTTGATGCCGCGCCGATAGTTCTGGCGCATCTTTTTCGGCTGGTCCGCCAGCCACGCTGCTCCGCTGGCCCACTGTCCAGCGACGCGATAACTGACTTCCTCCCGGTGATTGGCGCGAAGCTTGACGCCGCTGGAAGAGGCCGGTGTAAAAATCCTGCGGGCTGCCGCATCCGGAGACAGACGATTGATAAAAGCAAGATCGAAGCCACCCGCCGAACAGATCCGGTTCCAGAGGTCCTGGAGGGCCGATAGGGAGCATTCCGGCGCGACAAGAATATCACCATAGTCCGTATAGCTATTGGCGGCCCATTCGAGGAGCCGAAGTCCTTTTCGTCTGCCGATCGCCAGGGGAATGACAGCGACCAGCCTGTCATCGCTCCATACCAGGCCGATCCGCAGCGAGCGCCGGGCGCGGTCACGCACGGTGCTCCACCATGCCGAAACCCAGGCATGGCTCTGAAAGATCAGTGCATCGGTACGATGCCATAGGTCTACCCATTCGGCTTCGATGGCGGCCAGGCGATCCGTCGAACTGACGATTTCCAGTCGCTCCGCACCAACAGCGTCAATCGAAGCCATTTTGTTCATGGTTGGAGACGGTCCTGCGGCTGCGCGACATCGATGCGCTTTTGAAAAAGTCGCATGATATGGTTTGCCATTTTCTTGAGCGGCAGCACGTAAAGTCCGAAAAGTGACTGATAGTCGCGTACGTCGCGATCTATCAGTCCAAACTTGAGGTCTTCGTCCGGATCCGGGATGAACTGCGTTCCGAATATGCGATCCCAGAATGAAAAAAGCAGCCCGAAATTCTTGTCGTAGTGGCGAGGGTCGACACTGTGATGCACCTGGTGCCAGTGCGGACACAAGATGACGCCGTTCAACCGGCCGAAGGAAATCTTCAGATGCGTGTGGCGAACAAAGTCCATCATGAGAATGTTGCGAATGACATAGACGTTGATGCCAAATATGGCGATCTCGACCGGATCAAGCGCAATCAGGCTCCACAAGCCGAAACTGATCCCCGGTATGACGCCGTCCCAGATCCGGTTCATCAGATCGTCCAGGGGGTGAACCCGGTCCTTGGTGATCCCAACCATCACTTCGGCCGAATGATGCACCTTGTGCAATTCCCACAGGAACGGGAAACGGTGCTGGGCAACGTGATATAGGTAGTAGGAGATATCGTAAGCAACGAGCATGGTTGCGGTGAAGAGGATGATCGTCACTGGGCCGGCGGGGCCGGGTATCAGCGGTTGCGAGATGCTGAAGAGCCAGCCGACTGCCTGGTTTGTTGCATATCCCGTGGCGGCAACGAAGGTGACACCGGCGGGAATGAGCAGGAAGGGCATCACCAGCCTTTTCGTGATCCAGAACAATGCGTCCGCTCGCGCCGATGGGTGCATGATGACTTCCGCGGGAAAGGCGAAGTCGAAAAAGTCCCGGAAGGATTTCTGTTCGACCGTTCGCCAGTAGGCGACCACCGCGCTCCCCAGCGCCGTGAGCAACAGGAGACCGAGTGTCAGCAGATCGATGTGTGAGAGTTTTTCCACGATCACTCTGGCGAATTCCGAAAACATCGATGCAGTGGCTCCTAGGTGGTGAAATGGTGATCCGGCTCGTCGCGAAGCACATATTGCCAGGCCCATCATATGCTGCCCGCAACTGTGTATCGGGATGCGACTGGCAGAACAATCATGGCCAAATTAGCAGATCAACGGTGTCAAAACCGCTAAATATCTGAACGTAATTAATGTCGAACGCTGCGCCTGCAACCTGCCCGTTATCGGGTCTGCGGCGGACTTGGCGCGAGCCGGATGACTACTCCCTTTTCGCCTACTTGGCCACGCCATGCGAGGCGTTCGGCTGGCTGCCTTGCACCAAAACGCGGCGAAACCCAGCCGCCCTGGCCCGGTGTGTCGCCGCCGGAACGGATGTGGATCGCTGCGTCTGGAAAGTGGATAGTCATCAAAGGTTCAGCGCCGCGCAATATCGCGACAATGTTTCCATCCCTGTTGGCGTGGAGGTCGGCGGCGAGTTGGAAGACGATCTCAGCGACGCGGCTGCCGCCGAGCAGTTGGTCGGTCACGAGGATGCCGTCGCCATCGCGTGTCACGGCGCGTTGATGCACAACGCCGAAGCAGCCTTTGTACCCGTCATGTCGGGCACACAGCCTCCAGTGCGGCCCCGGCTCGCTCTCCACCAATGTCGCAACCGCCTTGTGCGACCAGTTGAACGCCCCGGAGATGATGCTTTGGCTTTTACCCTCTAGGTTCAGCGTGTTGTGCGCCGGCGTCGAGCGGAACCAGTCGCGCCAGCCTCCCCCCGAACCATAGAGCCATGTGCCGGGGTCGACCAGCACCGGATCGCCGTCAATGCACAGGGTGAGCGACAGCGCGTCGGCATGACCGTGCGCCGCTATCGAAAGGTAGCCCAGCGGGCCGTGGTCGTATGTCAGATGGACGTTGCGACCATTCATCTCGCCGCGCCAGACGGAGAGCCCGCCTTGCGTGAATGTATGCAATCCATCCGGCACCGGCGCCGGCCGCGGTGGCGCGCCGAAGAAAAGCGCACGAAAATCGCCAGGCTCCGGTGCGCTGCCCGGCATCCGTAGAAAACCACGGATGGCGGCCGCGACCGATCCGACATAATCGGTTTCGCCCCCCAGCGTGATCACGCGGCCTTCATCATTGTCGCCGAAGCCGCTGGTTTTCGGCGGGAGCCAGCCTGCGAAATTGGCGAAAGCGGCCAAACGCGCTTCGACGGGCTGGGGAAAAGGCAGTCCGGCCTGGCGCGCCGCCGCAGCGCACAGCAGGAAAAGTTCGGCACTGAAGGCGGCGTAGGTCGGGGTCTGCTCGGCCCCGGCGCCATCGGCCAGGATCTGTTTGAGCACCTCAGCCAGGAGCGACTCGCGAGCCACCTCGGCCCCGAAAGCCAGACCGATCAAATATTCGCCAGCCAATTCCGCGACGAGATGGTTGTTGGCGGACGAAAAACGGGAGGGAAACCGCGGCAGCCAATAGGCGCTTGCCGCCAGTATTTCACCGACTTTTTCTCGCGTCGCCGCGCCAAGCCGGTCGCCGACGAGGTCGAGCGTGACAATCAGGCTGATGGCTCGTAGCGCGACCTCGATGCCCGAGGCCCAGCCAACGCCCCGAAATGGTGGGTTGGCGAAATGCCAGCTCTCGATCGCCGCCTCGATGGCCGCACGGGATTGATCATCGCCGGTGAGAAGCAGATGGGCAGCCAGTGGCGGCAGTTGCTGCAGCCGGTTGATTTCCCAGACATATTTTACATCGCCACGGCCGGTGGCATGGCGAAAATCGATATCGAAAGTATGGGTCTTGGGGCCTGGCCAAAGCCGGCCGGTCACCGGATCAAGGCGCCAGAGCTCGGGTGGAAAGAGAGTATAGGGGTCTCGCTGTGGCCAGGTCTGCCCAAGTGCTGAAAACTGGCCCCGAAGAGTGTTTTGCGCAGCCGCCTCGATAGCTTGCCGCTGGGCTGGTGTCGCAGCGGCCGGCACAGCATTCCGCAATCCGTGCAGCACCGGGTGCAACTGCGGCGACGCATAGCGCTGCCAGCCGTTGTCGCGGCGGCGCGAAACGGTCCTCCGGCGCTGCTCGTCCAACCGATGCAATATCTCGGCCAACTCCATGCTGCGCAATCGGTTGAAATACCACCCGACCCTCATCCGCGCTCCGCCAAGATTTTGATCCTCATACACCATCCCGTCGAAAAAGCGTGTGGCGGCATCCTCTTTTCCGTTCCCGCGGTTAATATCTTCGGCCATGACGCGGAGTTTTGCGATGAGAAAAGTTGTCTACGTCATAGCGTGCGCGCTTGGCATGGCTTTGTCAGCCGAGGCGGCGCCGATCCCGCTTGAGCGCGGCGTTGGCGTCCATGAATGGCTCAACTGGTCGTCGGTGGAGAAAGATGGTTCCTACAAATGGCCGCCCTATCGCAGCGAGAAGGAATGGCTTGCGGGCGGCAGGCCGCTCACCGATTGGCCGGACGGCGACCAGTTTGGTCGCATTCGATCCATGGGCTTCGACTTTGTCCGGCTGAGTGTCGACCCTGGCCCTCTGCTTGCCAGCGAGGGCGCCAAACGACAACAGGCGCTGGACATGCTTGCCGCTGCGGTGCAGCGGGTGGTTTCAAGCGGGCTCAAGGTGGTTTTCGATCTGCATGGCGTCAGCCAGGTTCCGGCCTACAGCATGGAAATGATCCATGGCGGGGCCGACAGCGAGGGTGTTGCCCGCTATCGCAAAATGGTAGTGGCGGTGGCTGCCATGCTGATCAAAATTGGCGCCGACAAGGTCGCCCTCGAGCCCTATAACGAGCCCGCCTACTACCCTTGCGATTCAAGCGGCAGCGATGACTGGCAGCGGATCATGGCAGGCACGGTTCGCGATATTCGCGCCGTCAGCAGCGAACTCACCATCGTCGCGACCGGCGCCTGCGGCGGGAGCATCGCGGGACTGGTCAACCTGGACCCCAACTTCGACGACCCCAACGTCTATTACAGCTTCCACATGTATGATCCGCACAGCTTCACGCACCAGCGGGCCGATGACAAGAACGCTTTCTCCTCCGGCCTTCCCTGGCCTGCCGACGCCAGCACGCCCGAAGTGGTCGCCGAAACCCTCAAGGCGCAGATGGACGCCGCCGGCTTGAGCCAGATCGAAGAGGTGATGAACATGGCCTCGGCGCGTGAAACGATCGCCCGATACTTTGAGCAGAATTGGGGGCAGAGCCAGCTCGAAGCGGGTTTCCGTCAGGCGGTCGACTGGGCTGAAGCCCATGGCATAGCGAGCAGACGCCTGTTCGTGGGCGAATTCGGCGTTATCCTGATGTCTGCGGATGGCCGCATGGGAGCTTTCGATGCTGATCGCCTGCGCTATCTCATGGCAGTGCGCAGAGAGGCGGAACGCTTCGCGATGCCGTGGTCGGCCTGGGAATTCTCCAATCCTTACGGAATGAGTGTTATCCAACCCAAGGGGCCTGCGATCCCGGACCGGGAGATGTTGCGGGCACTGGGCCTGCCATAACTCGTCATCGGGTCAGGATCGGTTCGAGCGGTCTGCCTGGTTGCTGGCGATCAATCGCGTGAAACCCAAGGACTGTCGTCTCCAGTTGCAGCCGAGAGGGCCTGATCGAACCAAATCAGGCTCAGTTTTAAGATCACTCCACCGAGCAGCTATTTAATATATTCGCTGTAGATTGGTGTCCTCGATCATACGCAAACAAGGGAAAGAGGGCCAAGGGAAAGAATGTGCGGAATTGCCGGCTGGATTGGGCGCAGGGTCGAGAAGCCACAAGATCGGGCCGCCGGGATGTCGAATGCCTTGCAGCATCGTGGTCCCGATGCCGAAGGCATCGAACTCCTGGACCTGAACACAGGCGAGGACCAGTTGGCATTGGTGCATCGCCGCCTGGCGATTATTGACTTAAACGCCGATTCAAATCAGCCGATGCAGACCGAGGACGGACGGCTCCGGATTATTTTCAACGGCGAAATATACAACTACATCGAGTTGCGTGAGGAGTTGATCGGTCTCGGCCACCGTTTTCGCACACGCTCCGACACGGAAGTGCTGCTCAGGGCTTATGACCAGTGGCGCCTGGCCATGTTCGACCGATTGAGCGGGATGTTCGCTTTTGCGCTGTGGGACGCTCAACGGCGCGAATTGATCCTCGCTCGCGACCCCTTTGGAAAAAAACCCCTTTACCTCATGCAAGGCAGAAATTTGCTGTCGTTTGCCTCGGAGATCAGCGCGTTGTTGTCTGCGCAGCCAGATGGCCAGCAGCTCGATCTGGATGGAGTGCGCGAGTATCTGACCTGGCGTTACGTGCCTGGACCGCGGACGCTTTTCAAACAGATCCGCAAGCTCAACCCGGGAAGCTACGCTGTGTGGTCGCAAGGGGAAGTAACGGAAACGCGCTACTATGCGCCCCCGGATCAGACCGATCTGACAGCGGATATCGATCCAGGAACCGCCAAGCGGCGATTTCTGGAATTGCTCGACCGTTCTGTCGAGATCAGGATGCGCAGTGATGCGCCGTTTGGCGCCTTTCTGTCCGGGGGCCTCGACTCGTCGGCAATCGTTGCCCTGATGACCAGGCACAGCGACAACCCCATTCGTACGTTTTCGGTCGGTTTCAGCGAACAGGCTTACAGCGAGCTTCCATTCGCCCGGCGCGTCGCCGATCATTTCAAGACCGATCATTGCGAAATCGTCATCCAGGCGGATGACCTGATGAATCATCTGCCCAAGATGGTCCGCCATCGGGGGGCACCTGTTTCACAAAGTACGGACATTCCAATTTACCTGATGTCGGTTCGAGCCTCGCAGGACGTCAAGATGGTGCTTACGGGCGAAGGTGCGGACGAGATACTCGGCGGCTACCCCAAACATCGCGCAGAGTCTCTGGCGGGTGTCTACCGGTCACTTGTTCCAGCGTCGCTTCACAACAATCTCCTCGCCCCTTTGATGCGCGCATTGCCCGGCGCATCGGCCAAGTTCGACATATTTGCCCGAAGCGCGGGTGAACGGGACTTTGCAACCCGGATGATCTCCTGGTTTGGAGCCATGACGGCGCGGGAACGCGATTCGCTCCTCGGTGGGTTGGCCACTTGCGGCCATGACCGCAACGATTTCCCGTTCTCTTCGAGTGTGACGGAATCCCATCTGCGCCGTGTGTTGTTTTTTGATCAGACATCGTGGTTGCCCGACAACCTCTTGGAACGGGGCGACCGGATGATGATGGCCGGTTCAATCGAGGGGCGAATGCCATTCCTTGATCGCGATCTGGTTTCCTTCGTCAGCCAGCTGCCCGATCGTTACAGGCTCGGTCTCCTGGGCAGCAAACAGATCCTGCGCGACTGCATGGCCGGCATGGTTCCCGACGAGGCCCTCAACCGGCCAAAGATCGGCTTCAAGGTGCCCGTCGCCGAATGGTTCCGCGGGTCGATGAGCGATTATGTACGAGACCATCTGTGTTCGTCCCATTCGGTCATCCGTAGCTATTTGAGCGCCAAGAAGCTGGACCAGATTGTCACGGAGCACGCCGAGCGCGCCGCGGACCACGAAAAACTGATATGGGCGCTTTTGAACCTGGAGATATTCCACCGCGAATTCGCGCTTGGCCCGCCGCAGTGACGACAATGAAGGACAGCGTCAGCGCTTGACCGATCGCGCCTCGGACGCGACCGATCTCCAGACATCGCAGATCGCGTCGACAAACGGTGCAAGCTCAAGCCTTTCCCGGTGCACCGCCATGGCGGCGGCGCCAAGCCGCGCGCGCAGCGCCGTATCCTCGACCAGCCGAGTTAACGCCTCGGTCAACGCCGCCACATCGCCGGGCGGCACCAACAGACCGGATTGTTCGTGGGTGATGATGTCCTCGACCGCGCCAACCGGGGTGGCCACGACAGCCAGGCCGGCCGCCATGCCTTCGATCACCGACATTGGCAGATTTTCGGCGAACGAGGGGAGCACCAGAATATCGGCCGAAGCGATCAGTGATGCGACCTCGTCAGGTCCCACCCAGCCCGGAAAAGCAATACGGTCGGCAATCCCTAGAGCGACCGACCTCGCTCGTGCCGGCTCGACCTCACCATCGCCGGCGATCGTGGCACGCCAACCCCTGAGATGTTTCATCCGCTCCAGCGCCTCGCCCAACTGCGGCACGCCCTTTCGCTCGCCGATGCGGCCGAGGAACAGGATGTGCACGTGATCGCCTCCGCCGACATGCGCCAGGGAAGGAACTGCCGTGGCGTTGGGAACGATGACAATATTGCCGCCGTTCGCCGGTGCCCGGCTGGCGACGAAATCGCGCCAAAGCCCCCCCAGGACAATCACCCGGCCGGCATGCTCGAACAGAGCCCTGATACGGCGGCTCATGAAACTATGATCATCTTTCCAGAATGTCTGATACTGCGCCCCATGCAGATGAAGGACATATGGTATCGACAACAGCCTGGCGCAGGCGGCGATCATCATCTTGCGATAGGTGCTGCCGGAGACCGATATATTGATGTGAATGACGTCGGCGCGTCTGTCGAGGCGGGCCGCAAGCATCCGCGCGCAAAAACCAAGCATGTAGAAGATCGAAAGCCCGACATGTCCCGGGCCACGGCTGGAAAGAAAGCGCAGATCGATGTCGGCGATCTCTTGCCGTTCGAACTCCTGCTTCAGCGCCCCCATGATCCGGTCAATGCCGCCTTGTCCCGAAACGCCCGAGGGCGTTGCGACCAGGACATGTATTTTTCTATTGTGGGCGAGACGCTGCAACATGACACCATTTGGATTGCGGATGCCGGGTGACCGTAAAGCAAAGGTTCCAAAAAAGGTTTACGACAAATCTTTTGGTTCAAACTGTATCCGTTCACCCTTTGCCGTCATCATGCTGGAATACCCGTCGGTCAACGGTTAATCGACGGCAAATTTTCCGGGACAACCCTTTGCTGCTCCGTTCCACACTCATCTATGGCCCAGCTATTCTGCTGACGCGGGTTTCCGCTCTGCTCCTGCTGGTCGTCATGACGCGGTTGATCGACCAGACCGAGTATGGCCTGCTGACCCTGGTGGTCACCGTGGGCGAAATGACGGATGTTGCCGTTACCAACTGGCTGCGCATTGCCTTGCTGCGGCTTGGTGGAAAAGGCGACGTCAGCCGTGGCAGCCTGATGCTTGCCGGACAGGTATTGCTTGCCACCACGGTGCTGGCCCTGATCATATCCGTGATCGCCTCGGCGGTGATCGTGCCGGAGCGCTGGATCGAATTTGCAATCGCCGTCTGCAGCTATCTGATTGCCGGCTCCATCAGCCGGTTCGCGTTGACGGTGCTGCAAATGCAGCAGCGTCATTCCCTCTATTCGATGCTTGAATATCTGCGCGGCCTGCTGCAACTGGCCTTGCCGATCGCCGCCATCCTTATCTTCCAACGCTCGTTTCTGACGGTATCGCTCGGCTCGAGCCTCGCCGTGCTGATTGCCGGCATCGTGGCGTGCGTGGTGGCATCCGGGCGCGTTATTGGCGGCCCGCCGCGCTTCACCCACAAGGAGTTTTTTGCCCTCGGCGTGCCCCTCGTCATCATGGCGCTGGTCGGTTTCGGTCTCAACAGCGCTGAACGCGTCTTCCTCAAGCTCTACTACGATGCCGGCGCGGTGGCTGTCTTCGCAGCCGCCTACGCATTGGCTCGGCAGCCGATCGATATGGTCGCCAACGCAATCAACATGGGCGCATTTCCAGAAGTGGTCAGCCGCTTCGACGAAGAGGGATCCGAGGCGTCCGGGCGGTTGTTGTCGCAACTCATGGCCTTGATGATACGCCTTTGCCTGCCGGTCGCAGCAATGCTTATCGCGCTCAGCGGCGACATCACGCGACTCCTGCTGACCGCGGAATATCATGGTCGCTTCGGTCTGCTGTTTCCGATCATCGCCTTCAGCGTTCTTTGTGCCAATCTCACAAGCTTCGTTTATGGCGTCGTGGTGCACGCACATAAGCGGCCGTGGTTGCTGATCATCGCCAATTCCTTCGGCTCGGTGGCAACGATTTCACTGTCTTTTCTGTTGATCCCCACCATGGCGGAGGTTGGCGCGGCGTTGGCGTTGGCGGGCGGATCGCTGGCAGGTCTTGCAGCCTGCATCGTCATCGCCGAGAGGCTCACGCCGGTGCCGGTTCCCTGGCGCGACATCGCTGTCTCGGCCATCATTTCTATCTGCACCGGACTGGCCGCCAGCGTTGCCAGCACTGCGCTGGGCAATATGCCGGCGATCTTTCCGCTCGCGGCGGGCGGTGTCGCCGGCGCTGCGGCTTTCCTGGGACTGACCTGGTTGTTTCACCCCGCGGCCGTGACGCAGTTCATCGGCAAGCTAAGGGCACGGCTCCGGATCGCATAAATCCCGCGCAATGAGGCATGCTTGTCTGAAAGTCGCGAGCCTACGGATTGACGTTTCGGCGTCCCCGGCGAGACCAGAACTCACGCCACAGCAGCAGTGCATAGGCGGTGTTGGTATCGTAGTAGCGGCGCCACAAGCGTCGCGGCTCCTGCGCCACGCGAAACAGCCACTCCAGGCCCGCCGCCTGAACCAGTTTCGGTGCCCGGGCGACCTTTCCACCATAGACGTCGAAGCTGCCGCCCACGCCCATGACGAAACTCGGAGCGAGTACGTCGCGATAGCGCTTGAGAAAGCGCTCCTTGCTCGGCGTGGGCATCGCCACAAACAGGCAGTCGGCACCTGAAGCGTTGATGGCCTCGACGATCGCGGCCTCTTCCTCCGCCTTGAAATACCCATTGCGCCGGCCGGCAATGGCCAGGCTCGGATGATCTCTGGCAAGTCGGCTTTCAACTGCGTCGAGAATGTGCTGTTCAGCGCCCAGCAGGTAGGGGCGATAGCCACGCTTGGCGCACAGCGCAAGCAGGTTGATCATGACGTCGACGCCCGTCACACGCTCCGGCAACTCGACGCCGCAGAGCCGTGCGCCCCAAAGCACGCCTTTGCCGTCGACATTGACCATATCCGCCCCGACGACATCCTCGCGCAGTTCGGCATTCTTGCGCATGTTCACAAGCTTGGCGACGTTCACGACAACATGATGAAGCGGCCGCCGCGTCGCCATCGCCTCGTCTGCGATGGCCAGCGTCTCGGCCATGGTCAGCGCATGGATGGTCGCACCGAGAAACTCGCGGCGGCGTGATGCCAATAGGGAGTGTTGCGCCCATGCCGGGTCATGCGAGTTCATGCCGCTTCTCCGGTGCGAGCGAGAGACTGCGAGCGTTCCATTTCGGATTTCTTGCCTTCGATGCGGGCGTCGGGCTTGCGCGCCTTGCGCCAGGTCCACAGGCCCCGTGTGTCGACGAGCTTCTTGTCCTTGAGCGCTTCGGGATCGATCAGATTGAATTGTCGATGGTCGACCAGCAGGACGACGATATCGGATTGGTCAATAGCGGAAAGTGCATCGGTGAACATGACGCCGCTGCCCTCGAGCTCGTGTGGCAACTGACGCGCATTGGGCTCGGCAGCGACGATCTTGATATTGGGAATCTTGGACAGAAGCTTAACAACCTCGACAGCCGGGCTCTCGCGCATATCGTCGATATTGGGTTTGAAGCTGAGGCCAAGACAGGCGATCGTCTGCTTGCGGGTCGGGTCGAGCAATGCCTCGATGTCCCTGACCACCGACAAGGGTCGCTCGGAATTGATGCGCCGTGCCGAACTGATCAGCCGCGTATTGTTCGGTGCGGCG
Source organism: Mesorhizobium sp. L103C131B0 (assembly GCF_000502275.1). Lineage (NCBI taxonomy): Bacteria > Pseudomonadati > Pseudomonadota > Alphaproteobacteria > Hyphomicrobiales > Phyllobacteriaceae > Mesorhizobium > Mesorhizobium sp. L103C131B0. Next base: position 295,510 of record NZ_AYXC01000001.1, read on the forward strand.
TCGATGATAAAATACGGATCGATCGCAATGCAGTGGCCGCCCACGCCCGGGCTCGGCTGCAGGATGTTCACGCGAGGATGCCGGTTGGCGAGATCGATTACCTCCCAGACGTTGAGCGACAGATCCTGGCACACCGCCGCAAGCTCATTGGCGAAGGCGATATTGACATCGCGGAACGCATTTTCGGTCAGCTTAACCAGTTCCGCGCTTTCGGCCTGGGTTATGAACAGGTCGCCGGCGACGAAGCTTGAATAGAGTGCCGCTGTCCGCTCCGAAGACTTTCGGGACAGCCCGCCGATCGAGCGATCATTGTTGATCAGTTCGGTCAGCACCTTTCCCGGCAGCACGCGCTCAGGAGAGTAGGCGACCAGGACGTCAGCTTCCTCGCCATGTGCGACGGGAAATTTGAGATCGGGTCGCAGTTCAGCGAGCAGCGCTGTCATGACACGCGTCGTACCGACCGGCGATGTTGATTCCAGCACCACCAGGTCGTCCCGTTTTAGCACCGGAGCGATGCTTCGCGCTGCCGCAAGCACGTAGCTGACATCCGGCTTGCGGTCCGGGGTGATCGGAGTTGGAACGGCGATAATATAGGCATCGGCCGGCTGAGGCGTACTGAATGCCTTGAGCTTGCCATTGGCGACGACTTTCTGGATCAAACCATCCAGGTCCGGTTCGATGATGTGGATTTCGCCGCGGTTGACCTTCGCGACCACCGCCTCGTTGATATCGACACCGATGACATCGAGTCCGCGGCTGGCAAAAATGGCACAGGTCGGCAGGCCGATATAGCCCATGCCGATAACGGAAACGGTTTTGATTTCAGCCATGATTCAGCAATTCCTCAACGATCCGGCTCGCAGCTTGGCCATTGCCGTATGGATTGTGCCTCTCCGCCATGCCGCGATAGACGCTCTCATCATCGAGCAGGCTATTGGCATTGGCCAGAATTTTTTCGATATCGGTACCGACCAGCCGGGCAGTACCAGCGGCGATCCCTTCGGGTCGCTCCGTGTTTTCCCGCATCACCAGCACCGGCTTGCCGAGTGAAGGCGCCTCTTCCTGCACGCCGCCGCTGTCGGTCAACACCAGGTAGCTCTGTTTCTGCAGGTACAGGAACGGCAAATAGTCCTGCGGGTCGATCAGGTGGATGTTCGGCACCGTCCCGATTTCGGCGTCGACCACGGAGCGCACATTCGGGTTGGGATGGACCGGGTAGATGATCTGCACATCCCTGCGCGCCGACAATGCCTTCAGCGCGGTGCAGATCCTCTGGATGCCGCCATCGAAATTCTCACGGCGATGACCGGTGACGAGGATCATTTTCTTGGTCGGATCGATGAAGGGGAAACGAGCGGCGAGCTTGGCGTTCATCAGCTTGTCGGCATCGATCTCGCTGGAGAAATGCAGCAGCGTGTCGATCACGGTATTGCCGGTTACGAAGATGGTGTTCGCAGCCTTTCCTTCGGCGATGAGATTGTCGCGCGCCTCGGTGGTCGGCGCAAAATGCCAAGTGGCGATGTTGCCGGCAATCTTGCGGTTCAGTTCCTCCGGAAAGGGAGAGTTGATGTTGTGGCTGCGCAATCCCGCCTCGATATGGGCAACCGGAATCCGCTTGTAGAAGGCAGCTAGAGCCGCGGTCATCGCGGTGGTTGTGTCGCCCTGGACGATGACGATGTCCGGCTTCGCCTTCTCCAGCACCCCCGCCATTCCGAGGAGCACGCGCGAGGTCACGTCGAACAACGTCTGACCTGGCTGCATGATGTTGAGATCGTAGTGCACCGGTAGGCCCGTCAATTCAATGACCTGATCGACCATCTCGCGATGCTGGCCCGTCACACATATTTCCGTGGTAAAGCCTGGATGGGCGAGCGCGGCGCGCGCCACCGGAAAACATTTGAGCGCCTCCGGCCTCGTGCCGAACACGATCAGCAGTTTTCGCCTTGAGGGCAATCTCGGATGTGAAACGGCGTTCATGGTTGACCCTGGTCACCGAAAGCGTGGGCGCCCGGCTGACATGTGCTTTCAGCCTAACAATAGCGCCCTGAACCGCCTTCGTATTCAAAAAAATTAACGTATGATTAACGCTAGAGTCCGCAGCCCCCCTTGGGCAAGCCTTGCCAGGAACTGTGGGGAAAGATACCAGAGCAAGCCATTTTTTGCTTTAACGAGAATAACTTGGGTTGACTAATATTTTAATCATCGGCCACGCCGTCGGATCCCGGCGCTGGGAAAATGAGCTTTTTATGCGGTTGGATGCGGCTGGTTACGTGGTCTCGAGTTGCCACGCGCCGGCGGCGGCGCCAACCGCTCGGGGGCTGGACACTGTCTTGGCGATCGAGAGCCGGCGTTTCGGTCCCTCGCTGGCGGGCCGGTCCGAGCCGTTGCCGCCCATCGATCGCGGCCCTCCGGACCTCGTCATAGATCTCACTGCCAGCGCAACGGGGCAAGACGCGCCAGTCCTGAGGCTCGAATTTTGCGGTCGCAACAGCTTTCCAGCCGGCGTTGCCGCAATGTTGGCGAGCGGACAATTGCCTGAACTTGGCGCTCGCCTCGATGGCGTTGTCGTGGCCCAGGCTAGACCGATGCTGGCAGACAGGCTCTGGCTATCTCGAAGCTGCAACGACCTGCTCGCCGGCGCCATGTCGCTGATCATGCAAACCGTCGCCCGCTTCTTTGCGGGCAAGCTTGTGCCGGTAAGCGACAACCCGGTGCCGATCCTGAAGAACGACAGTTTTGTTCGACACTATGTGCCCTTTTTTGGCAGGGCTTTGATCGATCGCGCCGTGCAAAAAATCAGGCGGGGACGACGCCCCTTCTATTGGCAGGTTGCCTATCGGGTGATCGACGGACCAGGCATCGCCGAAACCGGGCAACTCGACGGCAAACCGTTCACAGTCCTGCCGGACGATGGCCAACGCTTCTATGCCGACCCGTTCGTCTTCGAGGCCGACCGCCGCCATCATCTGTTTGTCGAGGAATTCCCCTACGCGACGAGTCGTGGCGTGATTTCCGTCGCCGAGCTCGGTGACGATGGCACTTTCGGTGTTCCAAGGGTTGTATTGGAGGAAGCGCACCACCTGTCGTATCCGCAGGTGTTCGCACACGATGGCGAGATTTTCATGATCCCCGAAAGTGGTTCGGCTCGCGAACTTGTGCTCTATCGCGCCGCGCAGTTTCCCGACCGCTGGGTCCGCGACACGGTGCTGATGGCGGACAGGGATTTCAACGACGCGACGCTGCTCGAATCCGACGGTCGCTTCTGGCTGGTTGGAACGGAGCGGTTCGGCTACGGCAGCGCGTCGGACACGATGGCGGTCTATTGCGCACCCTCGCTGCGCGGGCCATGGGTCGCCCATCCGCTCAATCCCATTGCCGTCGATCATTCGGCCACCCGGCCGGGCGGCGCCTTTATCCGCCACGACGATGCCCTGGTGCTGCCGGTGCAGAACGGATCGAGGGCCTATGGCGGTGGTCTGGGGCTGATGCGGCTTGAGCGACTCGACGCGTCCGATGTCCGTTTTGCCTCGCCCCGGCCGATCGGCGCGGGTCCGGCATGGGCACGCACGGGCATTCATACGCTTAACCGCGCCGGCAATGTCGAGGTCGTGGACAGCGCGGGCTGACTGAAGCGCTGAAAGCCGTGAGCGTCCCGTTGCGTGGCCTGCTTATTTGTTCTCCGTGGCAATATGAGGAAGCGGTGTGTTTCTCGTCTTCCTTCTGCCGTTCAGGGTCTGAAGAATCGGCTTCTCGATCATCTCGTAAATCACCAGACTGACGAGGCAGGCTGCCACGATGCTGACCACCGACACCAACAATACCGTTGTCGGATGCTCGTATCCGACGGTGCGTCTGGCCAGGTACGCCACAGCGCCGATCACGAAGATATGCGACAGATAAAGCGCGTAGGAAGCGTCGCCCAACTGCTCGAGAAGGCTCCAGTGCTTGAGTTTCGGCTCCAGAATGAGGCTGAGATGAAGTAGGCCCGCCGCCCACATTGCTTGTCCCGCGAAGCTGATCTGACCCAAGAGCGGCGTACCGTCATCGACGAATGAAAGCACCACGCCTGCAGCGGTCATTACGCCGAATATCCAAGCATGGCGTATGTCGGAAGTGAAATCACCGTCCAAATAGCGCCGCCCTATCCACATGCCGATGACGAATGCCACCGGAGAAGGGTTGAGATAGAACTGGATAACAGGGTTGGTGGGAGCCAGCCACAGCCCGGCTATCCACATCGCAATGAAAAAGACCGTCAGCACAAATACGCGCGAGGTCACGGACAGGAATGCGAACACCGCAAAAGCGATATAGAAAAATACCTCGTAATTGAGCGTCCAGCCGAGTGAGAGGATTGGACTGGCGCTATCCCGTCCAGGCGCTTCGTGAACAATGAAGAGGAGCGACTGAAGATAGTGGGGCCATGTAAAGACGGTCTTCTGGAAGAGACTTGGCACGAGCGCCGCCAGAACCGCGGCGAGGCTGGTGAAAAGCCAGTAAAGGGGGATGATCCGGATTGCTCGGCGTTTCAGGAAGGTGGCAGCGGAAAACAGACCATCTCCCGTAATATGGACCATTATGAAACCGCTGATGACAAAGAACAGAACGACGCCCAGGCGGCCCGCCGTCACGATAATCAGATTGTCCACGCCAATCTGATAGGAAAAGGCGTGTGCGAACAGAACCAGCAAGGCGGCGCAGGCGCGAAGATACTGAATCGAATAGAATTTCTTCACCTTGATCTCCTGCGCTTTGCCGGCGCCTGATGCCATTGTGCCGTCCACAGGCAGCGCGTCGGGCGCCGTGCAAAGCATCGCCATCAATACGACCGGCCAATTAAGTGTGGGTTACCGAGTTCATGAAATAGCGTAAATCCGGCTGCCGATGCATGTCGCGCAAGTGCATTGCCTGCATTCGTTCCCACGCGGCGCACTTTGGTGAGATCTCAATGAGCGGTGTCCGGCTTTTCGGCAAAGCTGACATGTGGCGGCCCATGCCGGGCATCGCCACTGTTAAGATCGGGTTATCCATATTCCTTTACGTTCGTGCAGGAAAATGTACCCGGGGGCGCGTTCGTCCCCTGCCGTCTCAATCGCAAGCCGCAACGCTGGTCGGATAATCGTGAGTGTCACCCCCACAGAGCAACAGTTCGTGACCGCGCAGGCCAGCCGCCAAGACGCCCTCACACTCCTGTTCTTTCTCCTCGCGGCCTTCGCTTTCCTGCTCCGCTCGACCATCTCGCCGCAGTTGATGAATATGGTGATGTCCTATTCGACGGAGGGGGGGTCGTTTCCCGAAAAGCTGCATATCGGGACCTATGCGATCTTTCTGCTGCTTGTCGTCATCGCCACGACCCGGCCAATTCGGCTCGAAGGCGATGAAGTCAGGCTGTTCAAGGCGACATTGTTATATTCGCTGCTGCTGTTGTGGCTGGTGCCTTATCTCTTCGTGATAGGCCGTGCCGGCTCGGCCGGCTTCATAATCGATTCCTATCTGGTCTCTTGTGCCGCGGCGATGATCATGCTTGCCTTGGGTGACCATGTGCGCAGGGCGCTTGGCAATGTCATCGTCGGCATGATCGTCCTCAGCGCCATCATCGGAACGATCGAGGCCGTCACCCAGCATCGATTCCTGCCCTATCCCCTCGTTGAGCTGGACTTTCGGCCGATCGGACTGTCGGCCCATCCGCTGGCGCTGGGCGCGCTTTGCACCACCGCCATAGGTTTCGTTGCATTGACGCGGTGGCGTATCTGGGTGTGCGCGCTTTGCATCTTCATTCTCTTCATCGGCACGGCCGCTTCGGGCGCGCGCACCGCCCTGCTGCTCGCTTGCGGCGAGATCCTGTTCCTGCTCGTGTTCCTGCCTTGGCCGGACTTGTCACCCAGACATCAACGCCAGGCCAAACTCCTGGTGCTGATGCTGACGCTGGCCGGTGGCGCCATACTGATTGCGATACTCTTTTCGGCGGGGCTGCTGGACCGCTTCAGCAACACGCTCTTTGATCAAAATTACGACGCGCGCGTCAAGATCTACGATGTATTCAAGTTCGTTGAATGGAGGGACATCCTGCTTGGCATGAATCCCAACGAGTTGTTGAAGATCGTCAACGAAAAGCTCAACCTCCCCTTCATCGAAAGCACGCCGGTCGTTCTTACGCTTTTGTTCGGCCTGCCGATCGCCCTGCTCTTCGCGTTTGCTTTCTTCCGGTTCCTTTTCAAGCTCCTGCGCAATACGCCTCGGGCCGCCCATATCGCAGCGGCCGCGTCCATCCTCGCGGCATTGTCAAACAATGCCCTTTCTTCGAAGGCGCCGGATATCATGCTGCTCGTCATCTTGTTGCTCGCTTATCGAAAGCCGGATGGGCGCCAAACCGGCACGCCCCTTCAAGGCCAACCAGCATCAACAGCGACATGACGCCAAGCCCGCTCCTTGCGGGTGCCCTCGCGACGACCTCTTGTATTTCCATTTGAAACGCCTGCACGCTTTGCCAGGCTACGACGGGCGTGGCAGAATACCGACCAAGGGTGGATAGATCGCTGTTCCGGAACGCGCCTGACACGCCTGGAAAATGAAATGTTAACGATGTTTCCGTAAAGCAGGCTGTGCGTATTGAATATTAAAGGGTTAGCATGATGTCCGCCGCTTCCGGTCCTCCTCCAGCCGCGGCCGCCGCCGGCATTAGCCCCTATGAACGGATCGAAAATGCGCGGCGCGCCAGCAGGCCAAAGCCGCAACAAACCGCGCCGATCATGGCACATGCGGCGGCACCCGCTGTAACGTCGGCCCCTGTAACGTCGGCCCCTGTAACGTCGGCCCCTGTGTCGCCTGCACCCGTGGCGCCGCCTGTAGCCGAGCCCGTCACGACGGTGACGCTCAACAAGATCGGAACCTTTCTCGAACTCGATTTCGGGCGTCTGTTTGTCTGGCTGCGCGCCGGCCTCGCTCTGGTATGCCTGCTGGCAATAGCCGGCGGGATCATCGGCGGTGCCTACGCTCTGCTGAGCAAGCAGCGCTACACCGTGACCACGGACATCCTCATCAATCCCGCCAATCTTCAGGTTGTTCCGAACGATCTTTACCCGCAATCGGCCCAGGTCGATGGACAGCTGCTCAGCGCGCGCAGCAAAGAGCGCATCTTGACCTCGGGCAGCGTGCTTTCACGTGTTGTAGACGATCTTGACCTGGCCAGTGACCCGGAGTTCTTCGACGCGGACCGTAGCCGCACAGGGACGGACGGCGCCAAACCCGATCCAAAGCTTACCGCCCTGAAGAACCTGGCGGAACGGGTTGGCAGCATCGCGGATGAAAAGTCGTTTGTCACGACCTTGATGGTATCGGCGGAAACCCCCGCCAAGGCGATCCTGATTTCGCAGGATATCGTCAAGACTTTCCAGGAAGAGCTGGCCAGCGCCGAGGCTTCCGGCGCCAGCCGTGCCGCGGCCGCGCTGGACGGGCGGCTGGGCCAGCTCAAGAGCGATGTGCAGGCGGCCGAAGAGAAGGTCGAGGCCTATAGGCGCAGCCACAATCTGGCCACCAGCAATGGGCAGCTTGTTTCCTCGCAAACCATGACCCAGCTCAACGGCCAGATCGTGGAGACGCAATCGCGCGTCATCGCCGCGCAGGCAAGTTACGACGCCCTGCTTGCCGCCGGCGCAAACGGCACCAATTCCGGTCCCGCCACGTCGGAGGCGCTTGTGGCGCTGCGCGCAACGGCCAACGGCCTGCGCCAGCAGATCGATTCGCAGTCGATGACCTTTGGCCCCCGTCATCCGTCGATCGTCAGGCTTAAGACGGAGTACAACACGGTCAGCGCGCAACTCAGCGCCGAATACGCGCGCACCCTGCGCTTGGCGAAGGTCAATCTCGATGCCGCCAAAACCTCGTCGGCCTCCCTCAATGCCAAGATGAATGACTTGAAGGGCAACGTGTTCTCGGATAGCGATTCCGAGGTCGCCTTGCGTGAGCTTGAACGTGACGCCGCGTCGAAGACGGCTATCTATGAGAGCTTCCTGTCGCGGGCACGCCAGATAACCGAGCGCGAACAGATCGACAGCACCAATGTGCAGGTGATTTCCACCGCAGTGCCGCCAAAGGGCCGTTCATGGCCCCCGCGCACCGTCGTGATGATCGGCCTGGGGGCCATTGGCGGCATGATCCTCGGCATGTTGCTCGCCATTACCCTGGGTATCGTGCGCGACATGCGGCTTCCGCCGAACCGCCCGGATGTCATTGCCAGCCGCGCCTGAAATGGCGAAGCGGATTGTCTTTCACATTGCCAGCCTCAGGGGCGGCGGCGCCGAGCGTGTGTTCGTCCTGATAGCGAACGAGCTGGCATCGCGCGGCCACAACGTCACGCTTTTTACCTGGAACGCGCAGGGGCCCAATGCCGCCCTGCTTTCGCCTGCCGTGCATCTGGTCGATTTCGGCCTCCCCATTCGCGGCGAGGGTTATGGCAAGTGGGCGACATTGAAAGGCATCGTGCGAAGCGCGGGCCTGCTTGGCCGCCTTTCTCCCGACGCGATCTACAGCGCCCCGGAATTCGCCAATCTGGTCGTGGCGCTGGCGCTTTCCCTCGCGCGAAGCAGGGCGCGGTTCTTCCCGAGTTTCCACGCCGCCGCCTCATTGCCTTCCGGCAGCCTTGGCGCGAAAATGGCGGTCTGGCTTTCGGCCCTGGTTGCGGCCCGCGCCACCAGGGCCATCGCGGTTTCTGAGGGTGTCGGCGGCGATCTTGTGGCCCGAGGCTTCCCGAAATCCAAGGTCGTGGTCATCAACAACCCGCTGCCGCCGGCTGCGGCATCCCAGCAACGCTCCTACGCCTGGCAGGCAGAGCTCGCGGCGATGGGCGACGGCCCCGTCATCATCACCGCCGGACGCCTGGTGCCGGTTAAGGATCATTGGACGTTGCTGCGGGCCTTCGCTGTGCTGCGCGCCGGCCGCCGGGCCCGGCTTGTCATCTTCGGCGAGGGTCCGCTGGCCGACGAGCTGCGCGCCTATGCCGAAGAATCCGGTATCGGCGCAGACGTTCTGTTTGCGGGCTATGTCAATGATCCGGCGGCCTGCTACGCCGTAGCTGACTTGTTCGTCCTATCATCGACCAGCGAGGGCTTCGGCAATGTTCTGGTCGAGGCCATGGCAGCGGGGATTCCGGTGGTCTCCACGGACGCGCCGCACGGCCCGCGCGAAATACTTGATGACGGCCGCTTCGGCGCCCTGGTGCCGGTCGGCGATGCCGCGGCCCTGGCAGTGGCGATGGCCGGAATGCTCGACCAGCCGACAACCGCCGCGATCCTGAAAAGCAGGGCGGCGGATTTCGAAATTGAAAAGATCGGAGACCGGTACGAGGCGTTGCTCTGAATTAGCGCATGGATCGGCTTGCGGCGGCACAGGAATCCGCCATTGATGGGACAGGACGCCGCCAACATAGGCCGGTTACTCCCAATCCAATCATGATCTTTAACATCAATTTACCCGGAGTTGGTAACAACAGGGAACCCGCGTTTTATCCTCAGGATAGGGATTTTCCTTGCCGCAGCATCACAGCCTTCCTGCCGGCCGTGCAAACGATCGCAATTGGCCGCGATTGCACCGCTTCATGCGGGTTGAGCTGGAACTCGCGCCTGACGTCCTGGTGCCGCGAGCCGAAACGGAACTGCTTGGCCGGACGGCCGCGGCCATTCTTGGCGAACAGGCGCACGAAACGATCCTGATCGACATGTGCTGCGGCAGCGGCAATCTTGCCGTGGGCATCGTCAGCGAATGTCCTCGGGCTCGGGCATGGGCGGCGGACCTGACCGACAGCACGGTTTCGCTTGCCCGCCGCAATGTTGTGCGCCTCGCCCTGCAGGACAGGATCAAGGTCCGGCAAGGCGACCTATTTGCCGCGATCGAGGGTGACGGCCTCCACGGCGCTGCCGACATGGTTTTGTGCAACCCGCCCTATATTTCGTCGTCCCGTCTCGATAGCGAAAGCGCGCATCTGTTGGAGAACGAACCTCGGGAAGCTTTCGACGGCGGCCCTTACGGTATTTCGATCCTCCAAAGGCTGGTCCGGGATGCCGCAGCTTTCCTCAAGCCAGGCGGATGGCTGCTGTTTGAGTTCGGCGAAGGTCAAGATCGGCAGATAGCAACCCTTTTATCGAGAACGAAATCCTACGAAACCCCAACCTTTGCCGTGACGGCCGACGGCCAGCCCCGTGTCGCCATGGCGCGCAAACATGGTGGCCGGGTTCCCGGAACCGGGAGCCCGGCGTGAGCGTCGTCCGCGCCCTCGATCAGGCCGACCTTGCGGCCGTCGCGGGCATGTTTCAACGCATGCTGCGCAAGAAGCGGGGGCCAGCGCCGGCCTCCCTCGTCGATTACATGAGGCGGTTTTATCTGGACGCACCCGACTGGGGCAGCGGGCTCCGTTCGCTTGTCCATGTCAATGACGCCGGCCAGGTTTCCGGGTTCGTCGGCGTTCATGCGCTGCCAATGAAATTCAACGGCCGGCAGCTCTACGCTGCCATCTGCAGCTCGCTGATGGTCGAGGATCACGAGACCGATCCGATGGCCGGTGCCCGCCTGTTGAAGGCCTTCCTCGATGGTCCGCAGGACATCTCCTTCAGCGAAACCGCCAATGATACGTCCGTGAAACTGTGGACGCGGCTTCGCGGCGTTGTGCTGCCGCAATACAGCCTTGACTGGGTTCGCGTGATGCGGCCGGCGACCTTCATGCTCAGCCTTTTTGCCAATCACATGAAGCTTGCCTGGATGTTCAACCCGCTCGCCCGGATCGTCGACCGGCTCTACCTTCGCAAAATGAAGGGCAGTCAACGACGCTGGACCGGCGTCGTCGCCAACGCATCGAGCCGGGGGGCATTTCGGGCCTCCGAGATCGACAGCGGCAGCTTTGCGGGGCTGCTGGAGCCGCTTTGCGCCCAATTTCCGCTACGTCCGCAGTGGGCGGAAGGTCAGCTCAACCATATTCTGGGCGATGCGGCGCAAAAGCCGGATTTCGGAGAGCTTGTCTACGTGTCGGTGGCATCGCCGAACGGCGCCAATGTCGGCGCTTTCGCCTATTACGCGCGACCGGACGGGATCGGCCGCGTGCTGCAGGTCCTCGCTCTTCCCGGCCAGGCCGGGCCGGTGATCGATTGCCTGGTCGAGCATGCCGCCCGGCGCGGTGTCTCCGGCTTGCGCGGCCGCGTCCAGCCCGCGCTTCTGGACGCCATGCTTGTAAGACGCATAGCCTTCATACCGGTCGCCTCGACCGTCGTGCATTCACGCGATCCCGAGCTTCTCGATGCCATGAAGAACGCGCAGGTCTTTCTGAACGGGCTTGCGGGCGAGCAGTGGAGCCAGTTGATCGGCGGCCGCTTCACCTGAAGCGTTCCGCCTACAGCAATTCCAGGAAAGGGTGCGCGGCTTTCCGTCCGGAATTGCGTAAAGACAAGAGCTTAGTATTTCTTTCATGCATGTCGTATCGCAAGACCGGATCACTTTTGCTCGATATGCATAGGTCAGGAGCCGACTTCGTCCACGCCGTCAACGAGCTGCGGGCGCAGGTGCAGATAGCGCGTTGCCTTTCGCTTGGCGGCGATGTCGGCCCAGACGCGTTCGATCTGTGAGGCGGTCAATCCCGCCGCTTGCCCTACCACCTCGGCGGACACGCCGTTGTTGAGGCCGTAGAGACACAGATCCATCCGATCGTAAGGCAGGGAGAAGTAGAATTCTTCCTGCGTCTGCGCCAGCGAGTAGGTGTCGGTGGTCGGCGGCCGGTTGCGGACCTCTTCCGGAATGCCGAGATAGGCGGCTAGCGCATAGACCTGCGTCTTGTAGAGATGCGCGATCGGCTTGAAGTCGGCGGCGCCGTCGCCGTTCTTGACGAAGAACCCCTGGTCGTATTCCAGCCGGTTCGGTGTGCCGAGCACGGCGAAGTTCAGCCGGTCGGCATGATAATATTCGAGCTGCTTGCGGGTGCGCTGCTTCATGTTGGTGGCGGCAACGATGCCGAGATAGACAGCCACCGGCATCCGCAATTTCGTCTGCTTGCCTTGCGGGTCCTGCACCACCAGCGACGAGATGTTGTAGCCCTCGCCTTCGAGCACGTTCGCGATCACGATCTTCGAGGCCCAGCCCTTGCCATAGTCCGGGACCAATTCGCGGATGAAGGCGTCGCGGCGTTCATAGCAGCCCATTGCCCGCAGGGTCGGCCCGATATCCTCCACAACGGCCTCGACGCCGAAAGTGTCGGCGACCAGATGGCCGAGCCGCAGGCTTTCGGGGTCGGAATCGCTTTCCGGCATGAGGACGCACAGCACATTCTGGTGGCCGACGGCCCGCGCGGCCAATGCAGCCGAAACGCTGGAATCTACACCGCCCGAAAGACCGAGCACGAGTCCGCGCTTGCGAATGCCGCGCAACTGCTCGCGCAGGGCCGCCACGATCCTGTCCGTTTCGGCGGCGGGATCGATGACCAGGGCTTGCGTGAAGGCCCGCGCATCCTGGGTTGAGCCGATGTTCATTGCTCGGCCTCCATCATCTCAGCCGCGAGCCGGCGGCTGACCTTGCCCGACTCCGTCTTCGGTAATTCGCTGCGGAACTCTATGATTTTGGGGACCATGAAATCCTCCAGGTGCCGCGCGCAGTGACGAATGATGTCCTTTCCGCCAAGCGCCGGATCGGACCGCACGACGAGCGCGCCGATCGCATGCCCCAGCACCGGATCCGGCACGCCGACGACCACCGCTTCCGCGATACCTGGATGGGCGTGGAGCACTGCCTCCACTTCCTTGGGGGCGACCTTCTCGCCACGCGTCTTGATGATATCGTCCTTACGCCCGACAAAATAGAGAAAGCCGTCCTCGTCGGTCTGGAACAGGTCGCCCGTATAGAGCACCTTTTCCCAAGGGTTAGGCCCCGGCCGGAGCGCTCGTTCCGTCGCGGCCTGGTTGCGCCAATAGCCCTGCATGACGTGCGGACCGCGGATAACGAGCTCACCTGCCACGCCCGCCGGCACGCGTTGTCCAAGGTCGTCGACGACAAAGGCTTCCGTGTTGGGGATGGCTATGCCGACCGACCCTGGCCGGCGGTCAAGTTCCTCGGGTGGCAAATAGGTGCAGCGCTTGCATTCGGTCAGCCCATACATCGAATAGATCCGGACGCCGGGCAGCAGTGAGCGCAGGCGTTCTATGTGGGCTGGCGGCAAGGCGGCCGCGGTGTTGGAAATATAGCGGAGGCTGGGCAGGAAACCCGGCGCCAGATCACGCATCTGCAGGATCATCGCCGCCATGGTGGGCACCAGCGGAAGGCCGGTGACGCCCTCTTTGCGGATGCGTTCGAAGATCTCGTGCGGGAAGGCGAAGGACTTCTCGAGCACCAGCGTGGCCCCGAGCCTGACTGCCATCAGCAACTGGTAGAGGCCATAGTCGAAGGCAAGCGGGAGGACGTTCAGGATGATGTCGTCCGGCGCGTTGCGCAGATAGGTGGCGATCGACCCCGCGGCAGCGTCGCAATTGCGATGCGTCATCATCACACCCTTGGGCCGGCCGGTCGAACCTGACGTGTAGATCAGCATCGCAAGGTCGACGTCGATGCCGCGATGGTTCACCTCCGCGCTATCGAACGTCAGGCAGTCAGTCAGGGACGCGGCCCCTGCCGGGCATTGCCCATCGGCCTCAGGAGTGGAAGCCACGAAGATGCCGGTCTTGCCTTGCGATGCGCAGGCTTCGGTGACCACGGGCATCAGCTTCGCCTGCGTCAGGACCGCCCTGGCGTCGCAATCGGCGATGATGTAACCGAGCTTGTCGGCCTTTGTGGAGGGGTTGATCGGACTGAAGGTCGCACCTGCCTTGAGTGCGGCAAAGATCGATACGGCGGCCTCCCAGCAATTGTCCATGAAGATCAGGACGCGGTCGTCGCGCCTGATCCCATTCATGAAGAGAGCGGTGGCCAGCCGGCTCGAAAGGTCGTCGAGTTCTTCGTAGCTCAGCCTTTTGCCCTTGGTGACCAATGCCGTCTTGGCCGGGTGGGCAGCAGCCTTCGCCACCAGAAAATGCTCGATCCGCACGGGACGTTCCTCGCCGTTGGCGCTTACGCTGCCAGCGTTTGTGCTCTCGCCTCGATGAAGGACGAGATGCGGTCAAGCGAGTCCAGGTTGGCCGGAACGATGTCGGCGTCCACCATCGCGATGCCGAAATTGTCCTCGATGAAGGCCACCAGCTCAAGTACCGCAGTCGAGTCGATAATGTCGTTCTCGATCAGCGAGGCTGAATCCGACAGTTTGTAGGAGGTGTCGCCGAACAGGAAGTTATCGACGATAAAGCTTCTGACCCTGTCCTTGATTGCCGTCATCATGTCTTTCCTTTTCCTCGCCGTCTCAGGCCGCTCTTGCCGCGCCGACCGCTTGGCCGGCGAAATTCTTCTGCCACAGCTGCGTCGACAGAATGCCGACGAAGGCGGCGTTGTCGCGAAATCCGGTCGCGGTCTCCATGCGGCATTTCTCGTGGAGCTTGGCCACCGCCTTGGCGTTGAACAGGCCGCCGGCAGTAATGCTCGCCTCGCCCAGGCAGTCACGAACATAGTCTAGTTCCTCCGCCCGGACGAAGGAGCGGGCCTCCGGGGCGCGGTAAGGTTGCTTGGTGCGTTTACCGATCGCCGCCGGAAGGTGGTGCCTGGCCACCTTGCGCAATATGTGCTTCTCCATCAAGCCTTTCAGTTTCATCTCCGGCGGAAGTCTTGCCGCGAACTCTACCACGCGATGATCCAGGAAAGGAAACCGCCCTTCGATGCCGTGCGCCATGGCCATCCGATCGCCTTGGCTGGAGAGGATGTAGCCGGGCAGGAGGAAGCGGGTTTCGAGATATTGCGCCTGATGCAGCGGATGCCATAGGGAAAACGCCTCGGGTAGGCGGCTGGTCAGCTCTTCAGCTGCGTCATAACCCTTCAACGTCGCGCGCAGGTCGCCGGAAAAGAAGATTTTCGCCGCCGCCGTTGTCTTGAAGCGTGGCCGATGCGAGAACAGCGGATCGTCGAGGGCAGCGTTGCTGGTGCCGAAGAAGGCAGCCAGATACTCCACCGATTGCTGTTGCAGGCCCGGCAGATACGGGTAAAGCCGGCGGAACAGCTGCGGCCTAATGCGCGATGTGGGCTGCCGCCCGCAGAACCGGCGGACACGCGCCTCCTTGAAGACGTCATAGCCGGCGAAGACCTCGTCGGCGCCTTCACCCGTCAGCACCACCTTCAGGCCGGCCTGGCGAACCAGCGCGGACAATTTGTAGAGTGGCGCTGGCGCCGTGCGGATGATCGGCCGCTCGGTAAAGCGGATGACCTCAGGAAAGACGCTGGCGATATCGCGGGCGCCGCATTCTATGGCGTGGTGGCGCGTGCCGAGCGCCGAGGCCATTTCGGTCTGAAAGGCGCTTTCGTCATGCTCGGCGCTGTCGAAGGTTACGGAAAATGTCTCCAGTCTCCGAGGAGTCATGCCGGCGGCAAGCGCCGAAACAAGCGACGAATCGAGCCCTCCGGAAAGATAGGAACCGACCGGCACGTCGGCCCGCATGCGAAGCCTCACCGCATCGGTCAGAAGGGCTTGCAATTCCTCTGCCGCGTGGTCCTCGTTCGTGATCTTCGACGGCTCATCACGATGCGGATAGTCCAGGTGCCAGTACCGTTTGACCGTGACCTGCCCCTGCGTCGCGATCATCACACTTGCCGGTTCCAACTCGTGGATATTGCGGAACGCCGTGCGCGGAGCGATCGGCGCCCACAGCGTAAAGATCTGATCCAGCGCAACCGGATCAATTTCAGCGGAGACGCCCGGGACCTTCAGCAGGGCTTTGATCTCCGAGGCAAAGTAAAGCACCCCGTCCTTGCTTGTGTAGAACAGCGGCCGGACACCCATGCGGTCTCGTGCAAGCACCATTCGTCGCTGCCGATTGTCCCATATCGCCAAGGCGAAATCACCGTTCAGGAGAGACAAGCAGTCTTCGCCCATCTCCTCATAGAGCTGAAGGATGACCTCTGTGTCGCTCGACGTCCGAAAGTCCCGGCCCTTGGCGATCAGCCCTTCGCGCAGTTCTATGTAGTTGAAAATCTCGCCGTTGAACGCAATCGTCAAATTGCCGGCCTCGTCGGACATCGGTTGCTGGCCATCGCCGATGCCGATCACCGACAGCCGCGCATGCCCGAGCCCGGCATCGGGTGCTACGAATTTCCCTTGCTCATCCGGCCCACGATGGGCAATTGCGGCTACCATGTGCGTGAGCAAAGCTTCCGCATCCCGGATTGACCCGAAATAACCCCCGAATCCACACATCCCTTGAACTCATATTGAACGCTAAGGTACGGAACATAACCTCGATAGTGGCATCTGGGGTTAATCCGATAATTTCACCGGGCATGTGGTTAACAAGAAGTTTGCCACGATGTGGTCTTCGTGGCTAGGACGCGATGGCTCTCCATCACCTCGCGCTTGCGGCCGTAATAGCCGGAACGATAGCCCAGGCGCTCCGACGTGGCGAACCGCCTGGATACAAACGGACCGCGCGCAACGTGCTGGCGATCTTAAGGCAAATTCAACCGCAGGCTGCCGGGCTGACTATTATTGCGGTAGGTTTTTCAACGGTTGCAATGGCTTAGCGTTTTCCGACACGCCCTAGGCGCGAACGGACCAGAGCGTTTCCAAAAAAGTGTGACACGGTTTTCTCTGCACAAGCGCGCGGCGCTTCTCAAGCAATTTGCCTCGAAATCAAGAGATGACGGGGGTTTCAACGTGTCTGTAGAACGGTTGATCGCTCTAGGCCTTTTGTCCGGGTTGGCATGGCCGGACACGGGCGGCTAAGGCTGGAAATGTGATTGCACGTCTTCGCTGCCGGGGGGCTGGCCGGAGGACGAGGAGGATGGCGCTGAATTTCGAATATATTGCCGGCCATCCGGCGCTGCACCGTCATGTCGAGGCGCAGTCGAAGGCGTTGCTGCATATCTATGAAACGAGCCCACGCCTGGCCGCCGTGTTCGCCACGCAACAGCGCTGGTTGCTGGCTCACACCGGCCTAGCCCTGCATTTCGCCCGCGACCCGCGCGATCCCCGCACGGAACTGACACTGGCCCGCTTCATCGATGCCGTGCTTCACTATTCCGTCGCTAGCCGCAACACGGCCGAAGCCTTCATCAAGGAGATGCTATACTATCACATCATCGAATACCTGCCGCACACCGGTGATGGACGAGCCCATCCCTTTCAGGTGACGGCAGCGACGCTGAAGGAATTCGACGGCTGGGTGGTTGCGCATCTGCGCACGCTCGACGGTCTCGACAGCGGCAACCGCCTCGCCGCGTTTCTCGAGCAGCACGGCATGATTGCCAGGCTGCAGCCGCTGGTGGCGGAAGGCTTGCTCTCCTCCAACCCTGTGCGTGAGCCCAAGCAGACGTTTTCGCTGTTCATCTGGCTCAACAATGGCGGCATCGTCATGGATTGGCTGATGTCCGGCATCGATCCCGACAATGCCGGCCTCGACCGGATCCCGACCAGCGTGGTTTCGATCGGCGAATTCGCCAGTTGGCTAAAACTCTCGCGCACCCATCTTGCGCGCAAATTGCGCGACGCCGAAAAGCTCGGCAGCGTCGGCTGGATGGGCAAGCGCGGGCATTCGGTAATGTGGGTCTCGAACAGCTTCTACCAGGAATACATGACCGTGCAGGCCGCCAAGCTTGCCGTTATCGATGCCGCGTTCGAGGCCTGCCGACCGGCGTCGCCGCACGCTGGCTGAACGTTCGGCGCAGACGCTGTTGCGCAGCCGGTCGTGCCGACCGCGAGGACCCGTCCGGGCGCATGGCCGAGGTGGCCTTTCCGCCGTCGGGATACGGACATCTGGACAGCGGGGGCGAAGCCTGAAAGCGGAACGATCCGCGCGAGCGGCAGCGATCCGCCCGACGGGTTCGGGTGGATCAACTGGTCAAAAGCCGGGCGCAGCATCTCAATCGATGTCGAATGACACGCCCTGCGCCAGCGGCAGCGCCTTGGAATAGTTCACCGTGTTGGTGGCGCGGCGCATATAGGCCTTCCAGGCATCGGAGCCGCTCTCGCGGCCGCCGCCGGTTTCCTTCTCGCCGCCGAACGCGCCGCCGATCTCGGCGCCCGACGTGCCGATGTTGACGTTGGCGATGCCGCAATCCGAACCATCGACGCCGAGGAAGCGCTCGGATTCCTGCAGGTCGCGGGTGAAGATCGACGACGACAGTCCGGCGCCGACCGCATTGTGCTCGTCGAGCACGGCATCGAAATCGGAATATTTCATCACGTAGAGGATCGGCGCGAAGGTTTCTTCGGTGACGGGAGCCACCTGCTTCGGCATTTCGACCAGCGCCGGATGCACGTAATAGGCATCGGGATGGCCATTCTCGACCCGCGAACCGCCGGTCAGCTTGCCGCCGTGAGCGGTGGCTTCCTTGAGCGCCTTCTGCATGGCGTCGAAGGCCGCCTTGTCGATCAGCGGCCCGACGAGCGAAGACGTCTCCAGCGGATTGCCGACCGAGACGCTCTCATAGGCCTTCTTCAGCCGCGGCAGCAGCGCGTCATAGACGCTGTCATGCACGAACAGGCGCCGCAGCGTCGTGCAGCGCTGGCCGGCGGTGCCCATGGCGCCAAAGGCGATGGCGCGCAGCGCCATGTCGAGATCGGCGGTCGGGCAGACGATGCCGGCATTGTTGCCGCCGAGTTCGAGCACGGCGCGGGCAAAGCGCTTGGCCAGACGCGGGCCGACATCCCGGCCCATGCGGGTCGAGCCGGTGGCCGAAACCAGCGCCACCTTCGGGTGGTCGACCAGGATCTCGCCGACGGAGCGGTCGCCAATCAGCACCGGTGCCAGGCCCTGCGGCGCATCTGCGCCGAAGCGCTTGACCGCGCCGGCAAAAATCGCCTCGCAGGCGAGCGCCGTCAGCGGCGTCTTTTCCGAGGGCTTCCACACCACGGCGTCGCCGCAGACCAGCGCGAGCGCCGCGTTCCACGACCACACCGCGACCGGGAAGTTGAAGGCCGAAATGACGCCGATGACGCCGAGCGGATGCCAGGTCTCCATCATGCGATGTCCCGGACGCTCGGTGGCGATGGTTAGACCGTAGAGCTGGCGGGAAAGGCCGACGGCGAAATCGCAGATGTCGATCATTTCCTGGACTTCGCCGAGGCCTTCCGACGGGATCTTGCCGACCTCGATCGACACCAGCCGGCCGAGCTCGGTTTTGTGCGCGCGCAACTCCTCGCCGAGCAGCCGCACCAGTTCGCCGCGCCGGGGACCCGGCACCATCCGCCAGGCCTGGAACGCCGTGTGCGCGGCATCGATGGTCTTGGCCGCATCGGCCGGCGAAATCGTCTTCAGCGCCGCGATCTGTTCACCCGTCACCGGACTGCGCACGACGAGGTCGCCGCCGGTCAGCGCGTCCTTGGCCACACCCAGTTTCGCCAGAAGTTCGGCCGTTTCCTTCGCTATCGTCATTTTTGTCCCTTTCAGATCCGCTCGCCATCATAGGGCGGCGGTCGAGCCTTGGCGCCATTATCGCCCGCATGCCGCAGGCGCTGTCATGGCGTGCCATTACTCGTTTCAGGGGAAAATCGCCACCCCGGCATGGTCCAAGCCGAGATTGCACGATTGAGCCAGAGGAGGAACAGGCTTAGTGCGCTGTCTTCGCCGGCGCCTTCACGGCTCCGTCTCGCATCAGCCGGTCGATATGCATGCGGATATGGGCGGCTTCCGCTGCCGTGTTGGCCAACGCAATGGCGCGATCGAAGGCGACACGCGCCTCTTCGCCACGGCCGAGCTGCATCAACAGACCGCCCTTGAGGCCGAAGAAGTGGAAATAGCCGGACAGCCTCTCGCCAAGCGGCTCGATCATGGCAAGGGCAGCTTCCGGCCCGCGCACCTTGGCGACCGCAACCGCGCGGTTCAGCGTCACCACCGGCGAAGGTTGCATCGCCTCCAGCAGGCTGTAGAGCAGGTCGATCTCGGTCCAGTCGGTCTCCTCGGGGGTTGCCGCCCGCGCATGAAGGGCGGCGATCGCCGCCTGCACCTGGTAGGGTCCGGGCTTCTGGTGGCGCAGGGCCTTGTCGACCAGCGCCAGGCCTTCGTCGATCATCTTGCGGCTCCACAGCGAGCGGTCCTGGTCGTCGAGCAGCACGATCTCGCCATTCTCGTCGAAGCGGGCCGGCGCGCGCGCATGCTGCAGCAAAAGCAATGCCGTCAGGCCCATGATCTCCGGTTCGGTCTGGAACAGCCGCAGCAACAGGCGCGCCAGCCGGATCGCCTCCTCGCAAAGCGGCGCACGCGCCGGCGCCTCGCCGCTGTTGGTGGAATAACCTTCGTTGAAGATCAGATAGACCATGGCGGCAACGGCGGCGAGCCGCTCCGAGCGCTCGACCGCGCCGGGCGTCTCGAACGGCACGCCGGCATCGGCGATGCGCGCCTTGGCGCGCGTGATGCGCTGTTCCATGGCGCTTTCGCCGACCAGGAACGCACGCGCGATCTGCTTGACGGTGAGACCGGAGACGATGCGCAGCGCCACCGCGATCTGCTGCGTAGGCGGCAGATCCGGATGGCAGCAGATGAACAAGAGCCGCAATATGTCATCGCGGTAGTGCGCGCCGTCCAGCCGTTCGGCGATATCGCTCTCGGCATCTTCCAGGTCCGAGATCTGGTCCTCTTCCGGCATCGGCGCCTGCTTGGCGCGCTTGCGCACCGCGTCGATGCCGGTGTTGCGGCCGACAAAGATCAGCCAGGCCGCAGGATCGCGCGGCGGCCCGTTCTGCGGCCAGTTCTTGAGTGCCCTCAGGCACGCGTCCTGGAAAGCTTCCTCCGCCGTATCGAGATTGCGGAAATAGCGCAGCAGCGCACCCATAGCCTGCGGGCGGGCAGCGCTGATCGCCGAGCTTATCCAGGCGAGGTCTGTCATGTGGCTACTCTGGTTGGGTTGAAGACGGAAACCGGTCGGATCTCATAGGATCCGCCGCTGGGATTGACCTCGGAAAGCTCGCGCGCGAAGTCGACGGCTTCGTCGAGATCGGCGCATTCCAGCGTGTAGAAGCCGAGGAACTGTTCCTTGGTCTCGGCAAACGGGCCGTCGATGACGACCGATTCGCCCTTGACCTTGCGCAGCGTCGTCGCGGCGGTGGTGGGCAAAAGCCGCGCCACCGGCCCAAGCCGGCCGGCTTGAGCATATTTTTCCTGCACATGCATGAGCTTTGCCATGACCTCGTCATCCTGTGCCTTGCTCCAGGAGGAGACGACATCTTCGGAGGCATAGCAGAGGATAGCGTAGAGCATGGGACGTCCTTTTCTGTCTCAAAGGACGAAACAGTAGGGCCTGTGCCGACATGGCGTCGACAAAAAAGTTACGCCATTTTTGTCAGCCTTCGCTTGCCTTCAACCATCTCAGCACAAGAGCCTCTTCATCATCGAGACCGTCGATCGCTCGCTTGCGCTTGTTGGCCTCGGTCATTTCGCTAAGCAGCCGCCCTTCCACCCAGGCTTCGAAAACCTGTGGATGGATGTAGCATTTGCGGCAGACGGCGCGTGTGTTGCCGAGCCGCTCGGCCACCTTGTCGATGACCGCGTTCATCACACGCTTGGTCTGCGCCTGGCTTTCGGGAAGCTCCGTCCGCGCAAACAGCGACGCGGCATGGATGGTGCCGCCCCAGGTGCGGAAATGCTTGGAGCTGAAATTGGCGCCGATCGCGTCGCGGATATAGCGGTTGACATCGTCGGAGCGCACTCCATGCCTCTCGCCGTCCTCGTCGAGATATTGGAACAGTTGCTGCCCCGGAATATCCTGCGCGCCGCGCACGACCCGGGCGATGCGGCGGTCGACCAGCTTCAACTTCCATTCCTTGCCGGACTTGCCCTTGAAGGCAAAGCGCAGGCTGGATCCCTTGATGTCGACGTGGCGGTCGCGTAGCGTCGTCAGCCCAAAGCTCTTGTTGTCGCGGGCATAGGCGGCATTGCCGACTCGGATCATCGTGTTGTCGAGCAGCCAGACAATTGCCGCCACGACGCGCTCGGCCGGCAGGCCACGGCGGCGCAGATCGGCATCGATCCGGCGGCGCAGTTCCGGCAGGCTTTCGGCAAAGGCGACAAGGCTGGAGTATTTGGCGCCGTCGCGCTCGGCGGCCCACAGCGGATGGTAGCGGTACTGTTTGCGCCCGCGCTGGTCGCGGCCGGTCGCCTGGATGTGGCCGGCGGGATCGGGCGAGATCCACACATCCGTCCATGCCGGCGGAATGGCCAGCGCCTTGATGCGGGCAATGGCTGCCGCGCCGACGGCCTGTCCTTTCGCGCCCTTGTAGGAAAAGCCTTCGCCCGCCTTCAGGCGCCGGATCCCCGGCTCGCTGTCGCTGATATAGGTGAGCGAGGCCTGTTCGGCAGCGGTCTGCGCGCCGTTCTTCGGCGCTCCATCGTCCCCCTGTCCGGCAGCCGACCGGCCGGATGGCGTCCCAGATTTGTCCAGCATGCCCGCTCCACGAGATTTTTCTCGTAGATAAGCGCCAGGCCGACTGCTGGTTCCGCGCTCAAGCTTTTTCGAGCGCGACCGGGATGACGTCGACGGCCTGGTCGCCGACCTGGCCGCCGGTGGTTTTCAGCACGCCGACGATCGGAGCCACGTCGGAATAGTCGCGGCCATAGCCAACGGTGATGTGGTCGTTGCTGGCCCGCATGCCATTGGTCGGGTCGAATTCCTGCCAGCCGGCATCGCGCCCACACCACACCTTGACCCAGGCATGCATGGCATCGGCGCCTTCGAGCCGCGGCTTCCCTTTCGGGGGAATGGTGCGCAGGAAGCCGCTGACATAACCCGCAGGAATACCTAGCCCGCGCAGGCCGGCGATCATGATGTGGGAGAAGTCCTGGCACACGCCCCGCTTCAAACGGAAGGCATCGCTGGCCCCGGTACGCACCGTGGTCGCTTCCCCGTCATAGGTGAAGTCGCGGTGGATGCGGTTGCACAGATCGATGGCCATGCCGACCGTCGAGCCGCCGGCGCTGTCGCGGGCATAGGCGGTGATCGCCGCATCGATGCCGGCATGATCGCTGGCGGCGAGAAAGTGATGCGGTGCATCCGGCGCCAGTGACCGTACGGCGCCGAGTTCTTCCCGCAGGCGCTGCAGATCGGGCGACACGTCGAGCCCAGGCTCCGGCCGTGACACCGACACGCGCGCGCTCATTCTGATGTCGAGCCCGTCATGGACGTCGCGAAAGGCGATCGCGGTGACATTGTTGCCGAAGAAATCGGCAAAATCCGTGCGCTCCGATGGGGCCGGCACAAACGAAAGCGAGGCCGCGATCACGCGCTGCACGCCGGCAATGGTCGGCGGCAATACACGCACCTGATGCCGGCTGCCACCGGCCGCGGCGTCATAATCGTAGCTGAGATGAAGCCTGATATCGTACAGCATGTTAACCGAAATACGCTTTAGCCAGGCTGCTATAGAGGTTGCCGATCTCAGTTGCGAGATCGTCCAGCACCTCCGCCGACATCTCCGATGGCTCCATGACGGCAATTGCCGTGTTGAGCTGCAGGATTTCCTTGGCCGCGACCGACATATGCCCCTCCGGCCCAACCGATGGCAACAGGCCGATCTCCGCCTTCAGCCGTTCGAGCTGGAACAGGATCGAGCGCGGGTTGAGTGGGTCGAGCGCCAAGAGGTCGATCACCGTGCGCCGTCCGGCCCGCACCGGATATTGCCGGCGGTGGGTCATGACGCTGTCACCGATCTCCAGCATCATGTCGAGCGAGCCGTCCGGCGCACCGGACCTTGTCAGTCGGGCTAGCGTACGGGCGATCTGGATGCCGCGCTCGATCCGCCGGCCGATCTCGAGGAAACGCCAGCCGGTGAAACGGTACATATTCTCGTGCAACAGGCCGGAAAAGCCGGCCAACTTGCGCAGCATGACCGTCATCGCCCGTGTCGCGTCGTCACCCGGCGCCACCGTGGTGGCGAACTGATGAATGGTCTTCGACAGGTCCTTCAGCGCCAGCCAGCCATCGGGCGAAAAGCGGTCGCGGATCTGTCCGGCGCTGTAGACGGCGCTGTCCAGCGTGCCGATCAATCCGGGCGGAATGGCCGCTTCGAGATCGATGCCGAAGGGTTCGAGATAGTCCCTTATATCGGCGAGCAGCAGCATGTCAGGATCGGACGTCTCGGCCAGCCGCACATGATAGGCGCGCAGGATGCGAACCGTATCCTCCGAGCGCTCGATATAGCGGCCGAGCCAGGTCAGGTTTTCCGCCGCGCGGCTGGGCAGGCTGCCCGGCATGGTGCGGACGAAGCTGTCATGCTCCTGCGGCAGCAGCGTCTCGCGCTCGACCGACCGGTCGCTGACCACCCAGACGTCGGCCGCCTGGCCGCCGCGCTGCATGGCGATGGCCGTCGGGTCGAGCGAAAGGCCGACACGGGCGAAACCGCCCGGCATTACCGTCCAGCCATCGGGCGTGCGCGCGAGATAAACGCGCAGGCTTGCCGGCCGTGGCTCCAGCCAGCCTCCGACATAGACCGGCGTCGTCGACAGCGTCACCGCTTCCTGGCCGACGAAACCGCTGCCATCGCTCTCGATGCGCGCGATCAGCGCGATGCGTTCCTCCGGCGTCAGTGCCGAACCGAGCCTGGTCTGGCCGTCATCCTCGAAGGCCAGCCGCGTCGACAGCGCCGGACCGATCACCATGCGATCGATATTGGCAAGCACATGGGCCCGTTCGGTTGCTTGCCCGCACCACCAGGTGGCGACGCTCGGCAACAGAAGTTCTTCGCCGCGCAATGCGCGCGAAATCTTCGGCAGGAAAGCGAGCAGCGCCCGGGTTTCCATCAAGCCCGAACCCAGCGCATTGACCGTCGAAACCGTGCCGCGGCGGATCGCCTCGACCAGCCCCGGGGTGCCGATATGCGAGTCTGGCCGCAGTTCCAGCGGATCGGCGAAGGCGGCATCGAGCCGCCGCCACAGCACGCTGATCGGCATCAGCCCCGAAACCGTGCGCACCATCAGCTTGCCGCCGGCGACGGTCAGATCCTCGCCCTCGAGCAGCATGATGCCGAGATAGCGGGCGATATAGGCGTGCTCGTAATACGTCTCGTTGAGCGGCCCCGGCGTCAGAATGGCGACGCGGCCGTCATTCTCCTTCGCCATGCCGATCAGAGCATCGCGAAAGCGACGGAAGAAACCGGCGAGACGGTGCACATGCATCTCGCCATAGATGTCGGACAAAGCCCGCGTCGTGGCGACGCGGTTTTCCAGCGCAAAGCCGGCGCCCGACGGCGCCTGCGTGCGGTCGCCCAGCACCCACCAGCTTCCATCCGGTCCACGGCCGAGCTCGAAGGCGCAAAAATGCAGGAAATGACCGCTGGCCGGCATGGTGCCGACGACGGGGCGCAAATATTCGGGGCTCGCCGCAATCAGGCCTGCCGGCAGGATTCCCTTCTCGATCAGCCGGTTCGGCCCGTAAATATCAGCGACTATCTCCTCGAAAAGCTCGGCGCGCTGGACGAGACCGGCGCTGATCCCGGCCCATTCCTTGTCTTCGATCAGCAGCGGGATATGCGCCAGTGGCCATTCGCGCTCGTTGGCGCCGGCCTTGTCGTAGACGCGATAATAAACGCCGGCGTCGCGCAGATACTGGTCGGCGCGGGCAAAGCGCTGGCCCAGCTTTTCGGGACCCAGCTCCTCCAGCGCCTCGATGAAGGGCGCCCAGGCCGGACGCGGATGGCCCGAAGCATCGACCATCTCGTCGACGACGCCGTCAATCGGCTGGTAGTGCTCCAGCAGACTGTGCCTCAGCGGCTTGCCGCGGACCTTTTTCTGATTCCCCTTTGCCATCGCTGATCAGAGTCTTGCTGGCCGCCTGAGGTCAAGGGTCATGGGGAAGTCTTCAGAGGCTTCTTCATTGCGCAGCACATAGGCCGACGGCGTATGGCCGCGCGGCTCGAAGCGGGCGAGACGCCTCGCCTCGGCCTCATTGCCGTTGACCGGGAAAGTGTCGTAGCTGCGCCCACCTGGATGCGCGACATGGTAGACGCAGCCGCCCACCGCCCGCCCCGACCAACGGTCGTAAATGTCGAAGACCAAAGGCGTGTTGACCGGCAGCGCCGGATGCAGACCCGACGAAGGCTGCCAGGCCTTGAAGCGCACACCGGCCACCGCGACCTCGCGATTGTCGGTGACCTTCATCGGCACGATTCGGCCATTGCAGACAATGGCATGACGTTCCGGGTTGAGGCCTTCGGTCCTGACCTGCAGCCGCTCGACCGAGGAGTCGACGAAACGCACAGTGCCGCCGATTGCGCCTTGCTCGCCCATGACATGCCACGGCTCCAGCGCCTGCCGCAGTTCCAGCTTGATGCCGGCATGCTGGACTTCGCCGCAGAACGGAAAGCGGAACTCCAGCTGGGCATCGAACCATTCCGGCCGGAATTCGAAACCGTTGAGCTTGAGGTCGTCGAGCATGTCGAGGAAATCCGCCCAGACATAATGCGGCAGCATGAAACGGTCATGGAGCGAGGTGCCCCAGCGCACGAAGCGGCCATCAAGCGGGTTGTTCCACGCACGGGCGATGATGGCGCGTACCAGCAATTGCTGCGCCAGCGACATGCGCGCATTGGGCGGCATCTCGAAACCGCGGAACTCAACAAGCCCAAGCCGGCCGGTCGGGCCATCGGGCGAAAACAGCTTGTCGATGCAGATTTCCGAGCGGTGCGTATTACCGGTGACGTCAGTCAACAGATTTCGGAACAGTCGGTCGACCAGCCAAGGCAGCGGTGGGTTGCCCTGGCCCGGATGCGGCACCTGCGCCATCGCGATCTCGAGTTCGTAAAGCGAATCGTGCCGCGCCTCGTCGAAGCGCGGCGCCTGGCTGGTCGGGCCGATGAACAGGCCGGAGAATAGATAGGACAGCGACGGGCGCCGCTGCCATTGCAGCACCAGGCTCTTCAACAGATCGGGCCGGCGCAGGAACGGGCTGTCATTGGGCGTCGCGCCGCCGACGACGACATGGTTGCCCCCGCCGGTACCGGTGTGGCGGCCGTCGATCATGAACTTGTCGGCGCCAAGCCGCGTCTGCCGTGCTTCCTCGTAGATCGCCGTCGTCGTCGCCACGCAGTCCTGCCAGTTGGCAGCCGGATGGATGTTGACCTCGATGACGCCGGGATCGGGTGCCACCCTGATGACGTTGAGGCGCGGATCGTGCGGCGGTCCATAGCCTTCGATATGCACGGGAAGGCCGATCGCCTTGGCCGCGTTTTCGGCGGCTGCGACGAGTTCGAGATAGTCTTCCAGCGCCTCGACCGGCGGCATGAACACGCAAAGCCGCCCGTCGCGTGGCTCGACCGAAAGTGCTGTACGCACCGCGCCGCCGATCTCGGTGATCTCCTGTTCGACCCTATCCTGCTGGCCGGTCGTCGCCGTGAAAGAAATCGCCTGCTGGCGTCGTGCCATCTCGTCGGCGCCTTCCAGCTCGGCCGGAGCCGGTTCTGGCAGTATGGCTTCCCGCGCCGGCAGCGATCCACGCGGCAGCGACGGATCGACCGGCACGATATAGGGGAACTGCGCCGGCGGCACATAGGGCAGCGTGCCCAGCGGCAGGCGGTAACCGACAGGGGAATCGCCCGGCACCAGGAACAGCCGCCCGCGCCGTGTCTTCCACTTCTCCGAGCGCCAGCGCGGGTCCGAAGTCTGGCTGTTCCAGCGCTGCACCGGCAGCACGTAGCCGGACGGCTTGGTCAGCCCGCGCTCGAACACTTTCGCCATGCGGCTGCGCTCTTCCGGGTCTTCCAGCTTGGAGTTGGACGGATCGACATTGTCGGGCAGCTTGCCTTCCTTCAGCAGCCATTCGGCCGGGTCCTCATAGGCCTCGCTGACCATCGCCTTGTCGATGCCGAGTTCGCCGGCGATTGCCGTCAGCAAGCTTTCGGCTTGCTGCGGCCCGACCTTCGCATCGCTCTTTTCGTGTGCGATCAGCGACGGATCGCTCCACACCGGCTGGCCGTCGGTGCGCCAATACAGCGAGAAGGTCCAACGCGGCAGGCTCTCGCCCGGATACCATTTGCCCTGGCCGTAATGGAGGAAGCCGCCCGGCGCGAAGCGTTCGCGCAATTTACGGATCAGCGCATCGGCCTTTTCGCGCTTGGTCGGGCCGACGGCGGCGGTGTTCCACTCGGCGGACTCGAAATCGTCGATGGAGACAAAGGTCGGCTCGCCGCCCATGGTCAGCCTCACGTCGCCCGCTTGAAGTGCGGCGTCGACCTTGTTGCCCAGCCCATCCAGCGCCTGCCAGCTTTCGTCCGAGAATGGCTTGGTGATGCGCGGATGTTCGGCGATGCGGTCGACACGCATGTCGAAGCCGAATTCGACATTGGCGAAGCTCGCCATGCCGGAAATGGGTGCGGCGTTGCGGAAATGCGGCGTGGCCGCCAGCGGCACATGGCTTTCGCCGGTGAGCAGGCCGGACGTCGGATCGAAGCCGATCCAGCCGGCGCCCGGCAGATAGACCTCGCACCAGGCGTGCAGGTCGGTGAAGTCTACGGCGGTCCCGGCTGGGCCATCGAGCGCGACCAGATCGGGCTTCAGCTGGATCAGATAGCCGGAGACGAAACGAGCGGCGATGCCGAGATTCCTGAGGATTTGCACCAGCAGCCAGCTCGAATCCCGGCACGATCCCTTTTTCGCGGCCAGCGTTTCCTCCGGCGAGAACACGCCGGTTTCCATCCGCACGATATAGGCGATTTCGCGCTGCAGCCGCGCATTGAGGTCGACGACGAAGTTGACGGTGTTGGTGGCGCTACGGTCGATGTTTGCGAGGAAAGCAGACAGCAGCGGCCCCGCCGGCTCCGGCGTGCGGTAGATGGCGAGATCGTCCCTGATGTGTTCGGGGTACTCGAACGGGAAGGTCTCGGCCGATGGTTCGACGAAGAAATCGAACGGATTGTAGACCGTCATGTCGGCGACGAGGTCGACCTCGATCTTCAATTCCGTCACCGGTTCCGGGAAGACGAAGCGGGCGAGGAAATTGCCGTAGGGGTCCTGCTGCAGATTGACGAAGTGGTTCGCCGGCCCGACCTTCAGTGAATGGCTGAGCACCTTGGTGCGGGAATGCGGTGCCGGCTGCAGCCTGATGACCTGGGGCCCGAGAACCACCGGCCGGTCATATTTGTAATGGGTCAGGTGGTAGACGGCTGCCAGTATTGCCATGGGGCCCCGGAGATCGGCGTTTCTTCAGCCGAACCCTGACACATCTATTGGCCATTCTCCAAGCAGAGATGTTGCGCTGCACCTAAATTAAGCACCCGAAGCCGGCTACGCTGTGTCGAGATTCAGGTCAGGCCGAGTCGAAAATGGCTGATACCGAGAACCGGAGCAGAGCGTACTTTTCGTACGCGAGCACCGGAAGCGCAGGCATCGGCCATTTGCAGGCCGGCCTCACCTGAACATCGGCACAGCTTTAGAAAAACGCCTGTATCCCCGTCTGAGCCCTGCCAAGGATCAGCGCATGCACGTCATGCGTACCTTCATAGGTGTTGACCGTCTCCAGGTTCTGCGCGTGGCGCATAACGTGGTAGCCGATCTGGATGCCGTTGCCGCCATGCATGTCGCGGGCCTGGCGGGCGATGTCGAGCGCCTTGCCGCAATTGTTGCGCTTGACGATTGAGATCATCTCCGGTGCCATCTTGCCTTCATCCATCAGCCGCCCGACGCGCAGCGAGCCCTGCAAGCCGAGCGCAATCTCGATCTGCATGTCGGCGAGCTTTTTCTGGAACAACTGCGTGCCGGCGAGCGGCTTGCCGAACTGCTTGCGGTCGAGTCCATACTGCCGGGCCCGGTGCCAGCAATCCTCGGCGGCGCCCATCGCGCCCCAGGAAATGCCGTAGCGGGCCCGGTTGAGGCAGCCGAATGGGCCGCCGAGGCCCCTGGCGTTGGGCAGCAGCGCGTCTTCGCCGACTTCGACGCCTTCCATCACCACCTCGCCGGTGATCGAGGCCCTAAGGCTGAGCTTGCCGCCGATCTTCGGCGCCGACAGCCCCTTCATGCCCTTCTCCAGCACGAAACCGCGGATTTCGTCCTTGCCGTTGTCGCCCTTCAGCTTCGCCCAGACCACGAACACGTCGGCGATCGGCGCGTTGGATATCCACATTTTCGAGCCGGAAATCCTGTAGCCGTTCGCGGTCTTCTCGGCCCGCGTCTTCATACCGCCGGGATCGGAACCCGCATCCGGCTCGGTCAGGCCGAAACAGCCGATCCATTCGCCCGAAGCCAGCTTCGGCAGGTATCTCTTGCGCTGCTCTTCCGTGCCATAGGCATGGATGGGGTACATCACCAGCGACGATTGCACCGACATCATCGAGCGGTAGCCGGAATCGACCCGCTCGACCTCGCGCGCCACCAACCCGTAGGTGACGTAATTGGCGCCGAGCCCGCCATATTCCTCAGGGATGGTGATGCCGAGCAGGCCGGCCTCGCCCATCTCGCGAAAGATGCCGGCATCGGTCTTTTCCTCGAGATAGGCCTCCTCGATGCGCGGCGCGAGCTTGTCGGCGGCAAAGGCGGCCGCGCCATCGCGCACCATGCGCTCATCCTCGGAAAGCTGGTTCTCGATCAGGAAGGGGTCTTCCCAAACGAACGCGTTCTTGTCGGCGGCCATGGCTTCGCTCTCTCCCAAAATCTTGAAGTGCTCGGGCTTATCCGCCTTCGCTTCGGAAAAATCAAACAAAATTGCATCACCGATCAATGAGGTTTAGTAATGGATCATGAACGTCCAACGCCGGCTTTTGCCCAGCACCAGCGCCCTTGCCGCCTTCGAGGCCGTGGCCCGCCTTGGCTCCTTCACCGCTGCCGCCCAGGAACTCGATTTGACCCAAGGGGCCGTCAGCCGTCAGATAGCCCTTCTGGAGGAACAGTTCGGCCGCCGGCTGTTCGAGCGCGACAGCCGCAATGTTCGGCTGTCCACGGCGGGCGAAATCTATGCCGAAGCCGTGCGGGCGGCACTCGGGCAATTGCGCGACGCCGCGCTCGGATTGATGAGCAATCGGCATAGCGGCATGCTGAACCTCGCCATACTGCCGACCTTCGGCACGCGCTGGCTGATGCCTCTGATCCCGGATTTCGTCGCAGAAAACCCTGACATCACCATCAACTTTGTCACCCGCATCGGCCGCTTCGACTTCGCCCGCGAGCGGCTCGACGCCGCCATCCATCATGGCCAGCCCGACTGGCCGGACGCCGATTCCACATTGTTGATGCGCGAAACCGTGATGCCGGTGGTTTCGCCCGACTTCCTTGCCAGCCGCGATATCACCACGGCGGCCGACATCAGCCGCCTGCCGCTGCTGCACATGGCGACGCGTCCCGGGGCCTGGGGCCGAATGGTTCGAGGAACAGGGCTTGAGCGCACCGATCGGACCCGGCATGCAGTTCGAGCAATTCGGCACCGTTGCCCAAGCCTGCATGGCGGGGCTTGGCGTCGCGCTCCTGCCTCAAGTTCTTATCGCCGGCGAATTGCAGCGCGGTCAGCTCGTGCCGGCGCCGGGACAGCCGATGCAAAGCCGCAGCGCCTACTACCTCGTCGTCCCGAACGACAAGCGCGGCCACCCGCCCGTCGTCAGCTTTCGCGACTGGCTGCTGGGCCAGGTTGAGAAGGAACCGGCCGTTCTGGCCTGGTAGCTACTTCCGCTTCATCGGCACGGTTTCCGGCTGGAAGCGCAGCGTTTTTGCGACTTGCGTTCGGCAACTTTCGCATCGAGCTTGCTTTTGATCCGGGCGAAAGCCTGGTCTCCATCGACCGAACTGCCACTCGCCATGCCCTCGTCCCAAAGACGCCCCAACTCTTGGACACTCACTTACTCGAAACTTGCCATATCGCGCGTATCTCCACACAAGGATGGTAGATACGCTCTAGCGATTGCAAGGAACCATTCGAGGCTACTTCCGCTTCAAGGCATCGGCCAGTGCTGCGCCAAACGCGCCTTGCTGTGCCGGTCGTTCCGGCTGACGCTGCGGCATCGGCGAAGGTTGCGCCGGCTTGCCGCCGCCATTGTCGCGCGGCCCCTTCGGCGTCCCGCCCTCGCCGCCGTCCTTGCGCATGGACAGCGCGATGCGCTTGCGCTTGATGTCGACATCGACGACCCGCACCTTCACCACGTCGCCGGCCTTCACCACCTCATGCGCGTCCTTGATGAAACGATCGGCCAGTTGCGAGACATGCACCAGCCCGTCCTGGTGCACACCGATATCGACGAAGGCGCCGAAGGCAGCGACATTGGTGACGGTGCCTTCCAGAAGCATGCCGGGCTTCAGATCCTTGATGTCGTCGATGCCATCGGCAAAGGTTGCGGTCTTGAAGCCGGGGCGCGGGTCGCGGCCGGGCTTTTCCAGCTCGGCAATGATGTCGCGCACCGTCGGCAGGCCGAACCGTTCGTCAACGAAGACGCGCGGATCGAGCGCCTTGAGCGCGGCACTGTCTCCCATCAGCGAGCGCACATCGCGACCGCAGGCGGCGACGATCTTCTTGGCCACGCCATAGGCTTCCGGATGGACCGACGAGGCGTCGAGCGGCTCGCTGCCATTGGCAATGCGCAGGAAGCCTGCGGACTGTTCGAACGCGCGCGGTCCGAGCCGCGCTACCTTGAGCAGCTCCTTGCGGCTGGCGAACGGCCCGGTCGCATCGCGATGCGCGACAATGGCGTCGGCAAGCGAAGCGCCCAGGCCTGACACGCGGGCCAAGAGCGGCGCCGAGGCGGTGTTGAGATCGACACCGACGGCATTGACCGCGTCCTCCACCACCGCCTCCAGCGAGCGGCCAAGCCGGTACTGGTCGACATCATGCTGGTACTGGCCAACGCCGATCGATTTCGGCTCGATCTTGACCAGTTCGGCGAGCGGGTCCTGCAGGCGCCTGGCGATCGACACCGCACCGCGCAGCGACACGTCGAGCCCGGGAAACTCAGCCGCCGCTGTCGCGGAGGCCGAATAGACCGAGGCGCCGGCTTCGCTGACGATCACCTTGAGCGGCTTTGGCCCACCATCTGAAGGCATGTCGGACAGCATGTCGGCGACCAGCTTTTCAGTCTCGCGGCTGCCGGTGCCGTTGCCAATCGAGATCAGCTCGACCTTGTGCAGGCGGATGAGCTTGGCGAGCTCCGCCTGTGTGCCGCGCACATCGTTCCGCGGCGGAAATGGATAGACCGTCGTCGTCGCCAGCACCTTGCCGGTGCCATCTACCACCGCGACCTTGACGCCGGTGCGGATGCCGGGATCGAGCCCCATGGTCGGACGCGATCCTGCGGGCGCTGCCAGCAGCAAATCCTTGAGGTTGCGTGCAAAGACATGGATCGCCTCTTCCTCCGCCCGCTCGCGCAGGTCACGCATCAAATCGAGCGTCAGGTGCAGCGAAAGCTTGATCCGCCAGGTCCAGCCGGCGACTTCCATCAGCCAGCGGTCGCCAGGCAGGCTGCCGCCGATGGCGTAGGCATTGGCGATCATCCGCTCGACCGGCTTCACCGGCGAGGCATGGTCGGCATCGACCTCGATGTCGAGCGACAACACCTCTTCGTTGCGGCCGCGCAGCATGGCCAGCGCACGGTGGCTCGGAACATTTGCCCAACGCTCGACATGGTCGAAATAGTCGGAGAATTTCGCCCCGGCCTCCTGCTTGCCGTCGACGACACGGGCACGCATGAAAGCGCGCTCCTTCAGGTAGGTTCGCAATTTGCCGACCAGATCGGCATTTTCCGCAAACTGTTCCGACAGGATGTCGCGTGCGCCTTCCAGTGCGGCCTTGGCGTCGGCCACATCCTCGGTCACATAAGCCAGCGCCGCCTCGGCGGGCACCAACGACCGGTTGGCCAAAATAGCCTCCGCCAATGGCCCCAGCCTGCGCTCCCGGGCGATCTCGGCCTTGGTGCGGCGCTTGGGCTTGTAGGGCAGGTAGATGTCTTCCAGTTCAGCCTTGGTGGCGGCAGCCACAATTTTGGCCTCAAGTTCGTCGGTCAGCTTGCCCTGCTCGCGAATCGAACCAAGGATCGTATCGCGCCGCGCATCGAGCTCGCGCAGATAGGCCAGCCGCTCGGCAAGGTCGCGCAATTGCGTGTCGTCGAGCCCGCCGGTGACCTCCTTGCGGTAGCGCGCCACGAACGGCACCGTCGCGCCCTCATCGAGCAGCCCTATAGCTGCCGATGCCTGCTCCGACCGCGCCCCGATCTCTGCCGCGATGATGGATGCGATGCGTTTGCTGTCTGCTGCCATGCTGGTCCCTGTCGCAAAGAGCGGCGACCATAGGCGCTGATGTCCGTCCCGCCAACCGCAGTGTTCTCAAGCGTCAAAGAGGTCCACAGGAAAGCGCCTTGCTTTGGCTCGTCCTCAGACCATCCCGCTCAGCGCCTCGAAAAAGGCAACGATCTCGCGTTCGAGCGGATAATCTTCAGGCACCGGCTGCGACCCCATTTTTGCAATCACCACTTCCGTCTTCGGGTTGACGTAGAGCCATTGGCCGTGGATGCCGATGCCGCAGAAGGCGCCGTTTGCCGCCCCCGTCTGGTACCATTTGTTACGGTAACGGCCCTTTGGGAACAGATGCACCATTGTGCCGCGCTGCCAGGCCTCCGCGCTGCCGCCGGCAACGGTCGTATCGCGCACCCAGCCTTCTGGCACGATGCCGCGGCCATTGGCCGTGCCGCCCTGCCGCATCATCTCGCCGATACGCGCCAGGTCGCGCGGCGTCACCGAAATGCCGCCGGCGGTGCGCGCCGTACCTTCCATGTCGACGCCGATCGAAGCCTCGCTGACAGCACCCAGCGGTAGCCACAGTTTCTCGCGCATGAGGTCCGGGAAGCGCTGGCCGGAAGCTCGTTCGAGCAACAGGCCGAGCAGATCGGAATTGGGCGAACGGTAGCGGAAGGTTTTGCCGTGCGGTTCTTCGAGCCGCTGCAAGGTCAGAATGAATTCGCGCAAGCTTTCAGTGCCGCCGCCCGGATTCCACAGCGTAGCGCGACGGTAACGGGCAAAGGCGCTTTCGGGATCGAGATAGGCCTCCTCGAAGTCGAGGCTGACGCTCATATCGAGCACATGCCGGCAGCTTGCATCGGCATAGGCCGAACCGGCGGCTTCCGGAATGTACTGGGTCACCGGCGCTTCCGGGTCGAACACGCCCTCGCCTTCCAGTATTCCGGCGATGATCGCGGTGACCGATTTGCTGATCGAAAAGATGATGTGACGGGCGCCGAAATCCATATTGGGCGCGAACCAGTCGCCGATGACCTTGCCAGCCTTCATCACCGTCAGCGCGTCGCTGCTCGAACGTGTGAGGAATTCGGCCACCGTTTCCGGGGCGCTGGCGATCGAAACCTTTTCGCCGAGCAGGCCGCTCAGGTCCCGCACCGGCGCTTCGACGCTTCCCGGCGTCGCCGCCACGGGAGCGGTCGGCACCAGCTCGCCAAGGTTCTGGAACGACCAGCGGTTGAACGGGCTTTCGCGCCAGTTGGAGAGCAGCACCTCATTGCGGGCAAAGCCGTAGCGGGTCTCGAACGCAGTCTTGCCGGTCATGAACGTTTCCTCAGAGGGATGGTTTGTTGTGGGTCAACCAAGCGCCTTGGCGATGGCGTGCACCGCCTTCAGCGTTGCCACCGAATAGGCGACATTGCTGAAATCCGGATAGCTTGAAAGCTTGACCACGACCATGCCGGTGTCCCAGTCGATATGGATCATCTGCCCGAACACGCCTCGGCACATCAAAGCGCGCGTGCGCGGATTCTCGATCCAGAACTGGTTGCGATAGCTGCCCTCCGGCAGGCTCGGATTGAAGTCCGGCCCATGCTTGCCGTTGCGCGTCGCCTCGATCCAGTCGGCCGGCACGATGCCGCGGCCCTTGTCGAGGATCAGCTGGCCGAAGCGGGCGTAATCGCGCAGCGTCGCGTTGAAGCCGCCATCGGCCAGCGCATAGCCGGCGCTGTCGACCGTGAAGCAAGCGCTTTCGTCGGCGCCGAGCTTCTGCCACAGCTCCTCGGACACCAGCTGCGCCAGACGTTTACCGGTGACCCGCTCCATGATGAAGGCAAGCACGTCGGTCTCGATCGAGCGGTACTCGAACGCGGCGCCATGCGGCCGCACCTTGTCCTTCAGCTGCAGGATCAACTCGAACAGATGCGGCGGCCATTGGAAATCCGGATCGCTGTCCGGCGGCACCGGCTTCCAGCCCGTGGCGACATCAACCTGGCCGATGTCGGAGTAACGGTCGGTGTATTCCTCGGAAAACCGCACGCCGGTGGTCATATCCAGCACATGCTGCACGCTGGCGCCGTCCCAGCCGGTCGCGCCGAGCTCCGGCAGATAGGCGCTCACCGGTTTGGCCGGGTCGATCAAGCCGCGCCCAACCAGAATACCGAACACGGTGCCTGTTACCGACTTCGCCATCGACTGCGACAGATGCAGCGTGCGCTCGGCCATGCCGTTGAAATAGCGCTCATAGGCGACCTTGCCGTCTTTGAGCACCAGGAAGCCGTCCGTGTAGGTCTCGTCGAGCAGGCCAACGAGCGTCGTCGGACGGCCCTTGCTGTCTTCCACCGGCAGCGCGTCGAGATCGGTCTCTGCGCGCTCAAGACGATGGCGATGGCCATTACCGCGCCAGACCTCGATGGTCGGCAGGAATTCGCGGATGTGTTGGAAGGCCCAGCGATTCCATGGCGGCCGGTCCCAGTCGAGCTTCGGCAGCACCATTTGAGGCGGCGAGCCCTGCATGATCGACGGCCGCGGATCGCTGTTGCGATAGGAGTCCATGAAAGCCATTCCGGAAAAGAAAAGACCCGGCGGCGCATGCCGCCGGGTCTGTCAGACTGCGGTTATTTCTGCAGTTCGGTCCAGATCTTGGTGTAGATGTCCTGGATCTCAGGCGCGCACATCTTCTGGAATTCGCCTTGTGCCTTCGCAGCCTCCGGAATGACGACTTCCGGGGCATCCTTCATATCGGCCGGCATGTATTTGTCCGAGCCGGTAATGGCGTTTGCGTAACGGTGGAAGGCCGAGAGGCCGGCCGCGTTTTCCGGATCCATGATGAAGTTCTGGAACAGCTTGGCGTTCTCGACATTTTTGGCTTCCTTGAGAACGACGACGTTATCGCTCCACAGGCCGTAGCCTTCCTTCGGATAATTGTAATGGATGGCCGGATTGGCCAGCCGCTGACGCAGCGCCGAACCGTTCCAGTCGCTGGTCGCCTTGAAGTCGCCGGCGCCCATCTTTTCGATGGTGTTGTATTCCATGGCGATCCAGTTCGGCTTGGCCGCGACAAGCGTGTCGCGCACCTTCTTCAGCACCGTCTTGTCGTCGGTGCACTGCTGGCCGCCGACATATTTGATCGCCGCGAAGATAACGTCATTCATCTCGGGAACGACATTGGTCTTGCCCTTCAGCTCGTCCGGCGTGTTGAAGATGATGCCCCAGCTGTCGGCTGGTCCCTTGTAGGCATCGGTGTTGACGACGACGCCGACGGTGCCCAGCGCCCACGGCACGGAATATTTGCGGCCGGGGTCGAAGTCTGGATTGGCCCATTCCGGCGCCACGTTCTTGAAGTTCTCCATCTTGCCCGGATCGGTCTCCTGCACGAGGCCCTCCTTGATCCAGATCGGCACGTAGGTTTGCGACGGAACGGCGATGTCGAAGCCGGTGCCGCCCTGGCGTACCTTGGCGAGCGCCGTATCGTTGGAATCGTAATCGGTGATCGTCACCTTGACGTTGTATTTGGCTTCGAACTTTTTGATCACATCGGGGCTGGTATAGTTGCCCCAATTGTAAATGTTCAGCTCGCCATCGGCGCGGGCCAGGCTCGTCGTTGCGAGCAGCGCCAACCCGATGGCGGCTGTCGTTGTTTTCCAGTTCATGGTTTTAGCTCCCATTTGTCGGTTCAGTCTCTTTTCCTGCTGACGAAGAAAAACAACGTGACGATCGCGACCGAAAGCAGCAGGAAGGCGGTCGATATCGCGTTGATCTCAGGCGTGATGCCGCGGCGGATCTGGCCGAGCATGTAGGTGGGCAGCGTATCCTGGCCGCCCGATTTGACAAACTCGGTGATGACGACGTCATCGAGCGAGATGACGAAGGCCAGCATCAGTCCGGCCAGTATGCCGGGCCACAAAAGCGGCAGCGTGATGCGGCGGAAGGTCTTCCAAGGCGTCGCGTACAGATCGGCGGCCGCGCGCTCCAGCGTCAGGTCCATGTTTTCCAGCCGCGCCCGGATCGGCAGATAGGCGAACGGGATGCAGAACGCCGTGTGCGCGGCGATCAGATAGCCAATGCCGGAATAGCCGGTGAAGATCTTGATGCGCGAGAAGAAGATCAGCAGCGCCACGCCCGTGACGATCTCGGGCACCATCAGCGGCTGGTTGATCGCCGCATATTTGAAGGTGAGGCCCGGATAGGACGCGGTGCGCGTGGTGGCGAGCGCGGCCATGGTGGCAAAGATTG
Source organism: Mesorhizobium sp. L103C131B0 (assembly GCF_000502275.1). Classification (NCBI taxonomy): domain Bacteria; kingdom Pseudomonadati; phylum Pseudomonadota; class Alphaproteobacteria; order Hyphomicrobiales; family Phyllobacteriaceae; genus Mesorhizobium; species Mesorhizobium sp. L103C131B0. Next base: position 333,957 of record NZ_AYXC01000001.1, read on the forward strand.
TCGACAGCACCGCAGCGACGGCGCCGATCTGGAACGAGCGTAGCGTCGCGTCGATAACTTGCACGTTCTGCCAAGCCGACTGGAACCAGCGCATCGAAAAGCCGCCCCATTCGGACGTCGAGTTCGCCGCGTTGAAGGCATAGGCGACCAGCACGATGATCGGCAGATAGAGCACGATAAAACAGGTCGCAGCGATCACCGTGAAGCCGGTCTGGNTAGGCGACCAGCACGATGATCGGCAGATAGAGCACGATAAAACAGGTCGCAGCGATCACCGTGAAGCCGGTCTGGTGCTTGATGGAAAAGTTCTTAGCCATGCCGCGCCCCCGACTTGCCGGCATTGCGCACATAGGCAAGCAGCGCCACCATGACGATGATCATCACCGTGATCGACAGCGCCGAGCCGAGCGGCCAGTTGCGGCCTTGGCCGAACTGCAATTCGATCAGGTTGGACAGCATCATATTCTTGCCGCCGCCAAGCACGCTCGGCGTCACATAGGCGCCAAGGGCTGGAATGAAGACCAGGATGGAGCCGGCAATGACGCCGGGTTTGACCAGCGGGAAAATGATCTTCCGCAATACCTTGAATCGGGTCGCGTAGAGGTCGTAGCCCGCCTCGACGAGGCGAAAATCAAGCTTCTCCATGCTGGCATAGATCGGCAGCACCATCAGCGGCAGATAGACATAGGCCATGCCGATCAGAATCGCCGTGTCGGTGAAGAGGATCTGCACCGGCGCCGAGACGATACCAAGCTTGATAAGGATGGTGTTGATGATGCCTTCGTTGCGGATGATCTGCAGCACGGCGAAGGTGCGGATCAGAAGGTTGGTCCAGAACGGAATGGTGATCAGGAACAGCCAGAGATCCCTGGTTTTCTCGCTGCGCGTCGCCATGAAATAGGCGGTTGGAAACCCCAATGCCAAAGTGGCGATCGTCGTTATCACCGCCAGCTTGATCGAGCGCCAGAAGATGGTGACATGCGCTGCCGCAAGCGAAAGCGTATCGTCGAAAATGTCGCGTTCCATGAACACCGACAGCCAGGCATCGGGCGAAAACTGCCACTTCACATCGCCATAGGGGCCAGGCGTCAGGAACGAGTAGATCAGCACGATCAGCAAGGGGCCGGTCGCGGCGAGGAAGATCACCAGCAAGGCTGGCGCTGACAGCAGCCACCGGTCGCGCACATCGCGTCGCTCCGCTGCCTTGGCGACTTGTTCCGCGGTCGCCATGATCAGTCCTTCAGCACTTGCGCGGCGTCGTTGCCGATCATGATGCCGATCTGGCCGCCCTGCACGAAGCCGTCACCGGCGCCGCGGCTGTTCTGACGCCGCACGATGAACGGCTCGCCACCGGCAAGGCGCAGATGGAAGTGCGTGTCGGTGCCGAGATAGACGATGTTTTCGACGGTGCCGGACAGCGAAGCGCTCGGGCTGGCCGTGCCCAACTGCGCATGCTCTGGACGCACGACGATGGTGACCTTGCCGCTGGGGCTGAAGCCTTCCGGCAGCGAGGCTGGGATTTCCACACCAGACGGCAGCTTCACCGTCGCCCGGCCACCAGTCGCGCTAACCACATCCGCCTTGAGGAAGTTCGACTCGCCGATGAAGTCGGCGACGAAACGCTCGGCCGGCCGGTCGTAGATGTCGCGCGGCGAGCCGACCTGCAGGATTTTGCCCGACGACATCACCGCGATGCGGTCCGACATGGTCAGCGCTTCCTCCTGGTCGTGGGTGACGAAGATGAAGGTAATTCCGGTCTCGTGCTGCAGCCGCTTCAATTCGATCTGCATTTCCTTGCGCAGCTTGTAGTCGAGCGCCGAGAGCGGTTCGTCGAGCAGGAGCACCTTGGGCTGCGGCGCCAGCGCCCGGGCGAGCGCCACGCGCTGCTGCTGGCCGCCGGAGATCTGGCTGGTTCGGCGACCCGCCAGCGCCTCCATCTTCACCAGTTTCAGCATCTCGGCGACGCGCGCCTTGATCTCGGCCTTCGGCTTGCCCAGCATTTCCAGGCCAAAGCCGATATTGTCGGCGACCGTCATATGCGGGAACAGCGCGTAGGATTGGAAGACGGTGTTGACCGGCCGCTTGAAGGGCGGCAACGGCGCGATGTCCTGACCGTAGAGGAGGATTTCGCCGGCGGTTGGAAAGTCGAAGCCGGCAATCAGCCGCAGCAACGTGGTCTTGCCGCAGCCGGATGGTCCCAGCAGGGTGAAGAACTCATTCTCGCGGATGGATACCGAGACCGTATCGAGGGCAGCAACCTGCCCCTCACCCGATCCGAAAATTTTACTGACGTTTACGACTTCAATTGCATTCCGATCCGGTTTTTCCGGCACGATACGCCTCACTGTTGACCCCGCTCTTGCTGGCGGAGTTTTTCCCCTGTTCGATGTGACCACACGGCCGGTTGGTTGGCAAGTCCGGCATTGAACCACAGTTCAGTCGGTCATTTCGTCTTGCAAGCGGCAAGCTGTGCAAGCCGCATGCCATTGTCAGGCCTGGTAGGTTACCTTGCCACCGCAGACCGTCGTCACCGGTCGCAGCTTGTGCAGATCGGCCGGCGCCGTCTTCTCGATATCGGCCGACAAAACCACCAGATCCGCCATGTAGCCGGGTTTCAGAACGCCTTTGCGATGCTCGGCGAATTCGGCATAGGCGCCCTCGACCGTGTAGGCGGCAATCGCTTCCTGCAGCGAGAAACTCTGGTCAGGATCGCCTTCTGCCCATGGTTTGCGCTGCACTGCCGCCTGAATGCTCAGGATCGGGTCGATCGCTGCCACCGGCCAGTCCGAGGCGAACACGACATGGGCGCCGGCGCTTTTCAGGGTGCGCCAGGCATAGCTCAGCGGCCAGCGGGCCGGCCCGATGCGTGACACCGTCGGCTCCAGCGGAAAATCCATGGCGCCGGGCGGATGCGACGGCTGCATCGAGGCGATGACGCCGAGTTCGGCAAAACGCGGCACGTCGGCTGCTGTGGTGACCTCGATGTGCTCAACCCTGTGCCGGCTGTCGCGCTTGCCATTGACCTTCTGCGCCGCCTCGTAACCGTCGAGCACTGCGCGCACCGCGCCGTCACCGATCGAGTGCACGGCGATCTGCAGCCCGCGTTTGTCGATAGCCACGGCGAGATCGATAAATTGCTGCGGCGTGAACAGCGGCTCGCCGACCCAGTCGGGACGATCCGCATAGGGTTCGACCATAACCGCGGTCCAGGAATCGAGCACGCCGTCATAGAACACCTTGACCATGCCCGATGACAGCCACTCGCTGTCGTAGCGCTCGGCCATGACGGACGCCTTCTCGAGCATGTCGAGCGTCATGAAATTCTTGTAGTGGAACGGGATCTTGACGCGGCAGGGCAGGCCTTCCTCGGCCTCGATCTCGGAAAGCAATTCGAGTTGGTAGAGATTGCCGTCCATGTTCTGGATCGAGGTGATGCCGTGGCGCGCGCACCAGGCAAGTCCGCGCCGCATGATGTCACGGTCAGCGGCCCGCTCGGCGGCCGACGGCATTGGGTCCGGCTCGCCGCCGGTCGACAGCCCCAACCGCACCCGGCTTTCGCCGGCAAGGTCGAGCACCGGACCGAAGGCCTCGCCCTCGCGCAATTCGCCCGCGGCCAGGCCGTCGTCACCCATCACGATCTCGTTGCCCGGACCGAGCGTGCGTCCCTTCAGGATGCCGGCCATCTCCAACGCCTTGGTGTTGGCCCACATCGTATGGTGGTCGGGTGCCGCCATGCAGAAGGGGCGGTCGGGCAGGATGGCGTCGAGATGATGGCGTGTCACCCGCTCGTCGCCGAGCACGGTGTAGTCGACGCCCTGTCCCACAAGCATCTTCGCCTCGGGCCACGTCGTGGCGTAGTCGCGGATGGCGCTTTGAAGCGCCTCGAAGCCATGGATACCGCCGAGTTGAAGATGCGCGAGCTCAGCCCCTCCCGAGAACAGATGCATGTGGGCTTCGATGAAACCGGGCAGGACCGAACCGCCCTTGGCGTCGATCACGTCTGTGGTCGTTCCCTTGAGTTTTTCGATGGCGGCGTGGTTGCCGATGGCGATGATGGCGCCGTCCTTGACGGCAATCGCCTCGGCGGCGGGATTGTCATCGTCCATGGTCCGCACGCGACCATTGATGACGATCAGATCAGCATTTTGACCCGCACCCGTGACAGACATCGCGACTCCGCGCTTTTGACGACTGGCTGAGACCGACAACCCTCTTGTCCGACAAGCTGCCACTCCGCAGGAGCGGCGTTATCGGACGAAAACTGATGCCAGTGCGCTGTTTCGAAATTCCCCTTGTGATCTCTCAAAACAGCGTGGATAAAAGAATGCGACTAATTATTCGCGTTTGTCAACGTGCCGAATTTCGAATGTATTGTGGACAACACACCACGCCAATGTTGAGACCGGGACTTGTGTTGAAACCGGCAGGGAACGAAGGCATCAATCCGTGAAGCGCAGTCTCAGCCGCGAAACCAGGATGGCGCTCGAACCGCGCAAGCAGCCGCGGCAGGAACGGTCGAGCAAGGTGGTCGACCGGATACTCGACGCGGCTTTGATCCTGACGCGGGAGCAGGGAACCAAGACGCCGACGACGCTCGCCATTGCCCGGCGCGCGGGCCTGTCGGTCGGTTCGGTCTACCAGTACTTTCCCAACAAGGAAGCCATTCTCCTCGACCTCGCCCGGCGCTGGCTGTCGTCGTTTCCCGAGGTGATCGCCAGGCGCATCGAGGTCACCCCACCCACCAACCGCGACGAGTTTCGGCAGGAGGTGCGCAAGCTCTTCATCGATACCTCCAGAATATATCTCGAAAACGCCACCCTGATGCCGGTGATCGAGGCGATATCCGGCAATGCCGACCTCAGGCCGATCCAGGACGAATATGACGAGCAGATCATCGCGCTTTACGCCGCGTGGCTGCAGCATGTGAACCCGGCCCTTGAAGACAAGATCGCCAGCCGACTCGGCGTGCTGATGATGGATGTCGGGCACGCCTGCCGGCTTGTGGGGTTGAAGCGGGATCGCAAGACATACGACCTCATCGAGGACGATGTGGAAAGAATGTGGCTCGCTCTGGTCACCCCCTATCTCAACCTTGACTGATTTCGCTATTTCGAGAGGAAATTCATGAAGACTGTCTATTCGCCGCTTCATGCCGGCCATGCCGGCCAGATGGAACTGGTCACGTCGGCAATCGTGCCGGGTTTCGAAAAGCCATCGCGGGCCGAGTTCATCAAGGCGCGGGTCGAGAGCGAGAATCTGGGGCCGATCATCGGACCGGTCGAGCACGATCTCACAGCCGCCAAGCGCATCCACAAGGCCGACTATATCGACTTCCTGCCAACCGTCTGGCCGGCGTGGAAGGCCGCCGGCCTCGATGGCACGGCGATGCCCTTCACCTGGCCGACGCGCGGCCTGCGCGGCGACGTGCCACCCAAGCGCGTCGACGCCTTGCTCGGCTACTATTCCTTCGACGCCGGCGCCACCTTCGTCGAAGGCACATGGACCGCGATCAAATCGTCCTATGACGTGGCGCTGACGGCGGCGGCCTTGGTCAAGGGTGGTGAGCGGTCGGCCTTCGCGCTTTGCCGCCCGCCCGGCCATCACGCCGGTGCCGGGTTCATGGGCGGCTACTGCTACATCAACAATGCTGCGGTCGCCGCGCAATGGTTCCTCGATCAGGGCGCAAAACGCGTCTCGATCCTTGACGTCGACTATCACCACGGCAATGGCACGCAGGAGATCTTCTATGAACGGGCCGACGTGCAGGTTCTCAACCTGCATGGCGATCCCATGGTGGAGTATCCGTTCTTCCTCGGCCATGCCGGCGAACGCGGCGCTGGCGCCGGCGAAGGTTTCAACGTCAATTATCCCATGCCCTTCGGCACCAATTGGGACGCCTGGAACGCCTCGCTGGAGGATGCCTGCGTCAAGCTCGCCGCCTACGCCCCCGATATCGTCATCGTCTCGCTCGGCGTCGACACCTTCGAGAAGGATCCGATCAGCCAGTTCAAGCTGAAAAGCCCGGACTATCCGAAGATCGGCCGGCGCATCGCAAAGCTCGGCCTGCCGACGCTGTTCGTGATGGAAGGTGGCTATGCCGTCGAGGAGATCGGCATCAACGCCGTCGGCGTGCTGACCGGCTTCGAGGACAAGTAGGAAAGCAATTCCAGGATAAGTGTGAGGCGGTTTTCCGGCCGGAATTGCGCCAAGGAGATATGGGGCGGCTCCGGCCGCCCCGACCATCTAGGCGGCCGCAGCCGGGTTGGGTGCAACCACCGGAACGGCTGGCCTTCGCGACCGGCCGATGCGGTAGACAATCACCGCCGCAATCACGCCTGCCGCCAGGATGGCGAGCGCCAGCAACGGCCGGTACCAGAACCAGGCAATCGCAATCGTCACCGTGCCGACCAGGATCGCCAGAACGAAGGCGATGATGCCGGTGCCCATCCGCGCCATGCTGCCGAGGAAGGGTATGACGTCGAGGATCACCCCGATCGGGCTGAGGAACAGCGCAAAGCCTATGGTCAGCAACAGCAAGCCGGCGCCGCGCAGCAGCCAGGTGATCAGCGTGTTGGCGCTGACCGCGTCGGCGAACATCTTTTCGGCCGGGACGTTGCCGGTATCGACCATCAGCAGCGCATCGCCGGCTTGCGTCTGGTAGGGCTCGAAGCGGCTGCCGGCCTGGCGCGCGATGATGCTGATCACGCCCAGCGGCGCCAGTTCGTAGCCGATGCGATAGTCGCCCAAAGCGGGCGTCGTGTTGTCATTGCCGAGAAAAATCTTGCCATCGACGATGCTGAGCGGTTTCGTTCCGGTATAGGCAGCCTTTATCGCCGCCGACTGGTCGGCTGACAGGGAATAGTCCTTGTCACCCTCGATGCGGTCCAGCACCGGCGTATCGAGATCGAAGGCGACAAGCTTGCCCTCAGGAATCTGGAAGGTCCGGCCGTGGATTTCCATCGGCGGAGTCTGGTGGCCGTCCGGCTTCTTGAAATCGGAGGAGTCGATCTGGCTGTCGTCCCACACCTTGGAATAGCTGTAGGTGGTCACCGTCTCTTCGCCACCGCCGAGCTTCTTCGTCGTCTCCGACTTGGACTCTTCCTTCCACTGATACATCTCGACGCTGCGCGACAGCCGCAGCCCTTGCGCCGCAATGCCGAAATCCGGATCCGCCAGGCCGCTGTCCGCCGTCACCAGTCCGCTGACATGAACCAGCTTGCCGTCATTGGCGGTATCGACGCTGTCGGCGCCGACCGAAACCACCGCTCCAGAACCTTCGGCCAGCGAGCGCGCCGTCTGCACGGCGCGGCCTTCGTTCCAGAACAGCCCGATCACCATCAGCACGATCAGGATAAGGCCGAAGATGACCCCGCCGACCGCGCGCTTGATCCGCCCGAACCACGAGACGGATGTGACTTCCCGAAATGAATCGCTCATCGTTTCCCCGAAACAAAGTTGCCCAAGATTTAAACGCGGCCGGCGGCCGCCTCGTATCGATCAGTCGGCGTGGATCTGCGCGCCGCAATCCCTGTCGCCGCCGCAGGCGTGCACCGCGCGTGTCGTGCCGCCATCGCCAACCCGCCACGGCGAGGCAGACAGCGGCGCCTGGCGATTGCCCCCGAGAAGATCGAGCGCCCGCATCGCCGTGTCTTCGCCAGCCTCGTCACGCTTGACGATCTCGACGTCCTTGAGGCCGATCGCGGCAAGCTGCGGCATCACCACATCGGGGTCGCCCGCCACCACGATCAGCGACGGATCGAGCGACGCCAGGGCCAGCGCCTGTTTCTGAACCGCATCGAGCGTCAGCTTTGTGCGCGCCGCCATGCGGGTTTGCTGGTCCTCCAGCGTCGATCCGCTGCCGACCGCGCCAATCAGCGAGGAGAACAGACCAGCCGACGTCTCGGCCGATCCAGCCAGCGCCCGGCGATAGACGGTCACCGTGCGGTCGACCTCGTCCTGCGCTACCGGCAAGGTTGTCAGGCCGGCAAATCCTTTCAGGATTTCGGTAATCGCCGGCCCGGTGTTGGCGCGCTCGACGGTGGTTGCCACGACCAATCCCGAGCCGGCCTTCATCGGGCTCATCAGATAGCTCGACACGCCATAGGAGTAGCCCTTCTCCTCGCGGATCACCGAATTCAGCCGGCTGGAGAAATCGGCGCCAAGCAGGTTGGAGACCGCGGTCGATTCAGCGCGCTCGCTCTCGTCGGTGCCGGGCGCCGGCCGCGCCACGAACAGCGCCGACTGGCTGGCGCCGGGTTCGGGCACCAGCAGCACTTTCTGTCCCCCGTTGAAATGCGCCGCCGGCGACGGCTCGACGGCATAGCCGGCGGTGTCGCTTGTCCACGCGCCAAATGCTTTTTCAAGGCTGGCGGCGACGGTCGCGACCGGCATCGGGCCGACGCTGTAGAAGGTCACCGCCTTCGGCGTGAACTCCGCCTTGAATGCGTCCCTCGCCTCGTCGAGCGAGATCGAGGCCAGCGCCTTTGCCGACCAGTCCACCGCTGCCTTGCCCGGCACCTGCGGGATCAGCGTCGCCTTTGCCATGCGGCCGGCAACGCCGGGCAGATCCGCCTCGCGGCCGTTTAGCCAGTCGACCGTCTGCGCCATCAGCACCGTCCATTCGGTCTTGTCGAAACGAGGCTTCAGTACCGCGTCGGCGAGCAGCCCAATACCCTGGTCGAGCTTTTCCGGCGGCACGCCAAGCGTCATCATCGTGGCCAGCGTTCCGGCCTGGTGGCTGACGCCGGCGCCGATGTCGCTGGCCGCCTTGGCGAAATCAGCCGAGCCGCGATCGGCGGCCCCGCGTGTCGCCATGCTTGCTGCAAGCTCCAGCAATCCCTCCTTGCCTTCCGGCACGCTGTTCCAGCCGCCGGCGGCACTGGCCGCGACATAGACCATCGGCGCTTCCGGCATTGTGTAGTGGACGAGTTTGATGCCATTCGAGAGCGTCGCCGTTTCCATGGCGGGCAGTGTTGCCGAAGGCGCTTGCCCGGCCGCATGCTTCGGAATGTCGATCGCCGCTCGCTCCGGCGCGGTGAACGGCTGCGGTGTGCCGGACGAGCCGATCAGTGCATCGGGATAGCCGCCGCGCGGGCCGGGCTTCAGCACCAGCACGCTGGCGTCTTCCGGTTTCAACAGCCGCTTCATCGTTGCCTCGAGATCCGCCACGCTGGCGTCCTTCACCCGCGGGTCGTCGACCAGCGCGCTCTGCGCATCGCCGAGCACGTCGGCATTGTAGGAGACGACGCCGGCGCGATCCTTCAATGCTTCGCTGCCGAGCCGCGCTGCCTGCAAGATGCCCGTGCGCGCACGCTCGACATCGACCGGATCGAGCGGGGTCTTCAGGAAATCCGCAAACGCCGTTTTCATCGCGCTTTCCAGCGCTTCCGGCGCCACACCTTCGGCGGCACCCGCCTCGAAGGTAAAGCGGCCACCGAGCAGACCGCCGGTCCAGCTCGCGCTGGCATAGGTGGCAATGCCCAACTGCGAAACCAGCCGGTTGCGCAAAAACCCATATTCGCCGTTGCCGAGCAGTTCGGCGGCAATGCTGAGCGCACCATTGTCGGGCGACTGCGCCACCGGGCCACTGAAGCCGACCACGACGATGGGGCTTGGTACACGATCCTCGAGCACCAGCTTGAGCCGGGCCTGCGTCGGTGCCGGCACGGCGGGCCGCGCCACATCGGCGCCGCGCGCCACGCGGCCGAACGTGTCGGCAATCAGCGCCTTGGTGTCGTCGATCTCCAAGTCGCCGACCAGCACCAGCACCGCATTGTTGGGCAGATAGTAGCTGTTGAAGAAACCCCTGACATCGTCGAGCGTCGCCGCATCAAGATCGGCGACCGAGCCGATGACCATGCGGCTATAGGGATGCGGCTTCGGGAACAGCCCGGACCAGAAAGCTTCCCAGCCGGATGCGCCGGCCTTGTCGAGCACGTTCTGGCGCATCTCGTTCTTGACCACCGAGCGCTGCAGATCGAGCTTGGCCTGAGTCACCGAACGGCCGAGATTGGCCATGCGGTCGGCCTCCAGCGACAGGATCATCGGCAGTGACGACGACAGCCCGTCGACGTAATAAACGGTGCCGTCTTCGGTGGTCCAGGCATTGATCTCGTTGCCGAGCGCGGCGTGCGCGCCGAACACGTTCGGCCAGGCCGGCGTGCCGGAAAACATCAGATGTTCGAACAGATGCGCAAAGCCCGAGCGTCCCGCGGGTTCATTCATCGACCCGACGCGGTAGCGCAGGTTCATCACCACCTTCGGCACGCGATGGTCGGGCACCAGCACCACCTGCAGCCCGTTGTCGAGCGCATAGGTAACGGTCGGCTCAGCCTTGGCGGGCGCTGCCATGCCGGCAAGAACGGCAAGCACCACCGTGAACGCCAGGAAAACCTGCTTCATCATGACCCCCGATGCTGATGGCCGCCAGCAAGCGCCGCCAAATCCGCCGTATGACCGAAGGGATGCCCACCCCTGCCGGCTGCCGAGACCCTATCGGAATCGATCGGCCCTCGATACGGCAGTATCGCAACACCCTCTGGCTTTTTCGTGTCGGCGTTTCAGGCCTTTTGCGGCGGAAAGGCCGCGAAAGCCGCCCCTGAGTCGCTTGAGTCCAATAATATTGATTTTGTCAAATCGCGTTTGATGTCGGATTCATCTGCGGGTAGATTAGACCCGAATCAGCCGGTCCTTGGGGGGCGCGGCGACCACCCAAAGTCTCAAGTTCCGGCCAATGACCGGCACCAGACGCGGACGGCTTCGCGTTCCCTGAATGGATTCGGCGATCAGCGCGACCGCCGCGCCGTGTGAGTGCTTCGTAAACGTGATGCGTCTTCAAGTTCGGCCGCTGCTAACCCCAGCGTCCGGGCTCAAGAAAAGACTCCGGCCATGACATACAACCAAAGCATCCAATGAGCAGTTCCGCCGCGCTTCTCCAATCCGATACGTTAGGCTCGCGCCTCGAATCGCGCGGCGATCTCACCTCCTTTTTCATGCAGCTTGCCGCCGAGATCGGCGCCGACAGCTACATGCTCGTCGCCATCGTCCACGACCAGGACCGCAACGACGCCCGCATCGTCTCATCCAACTGGATCTTCGACGCCATTGAACTGATCGGCAAGCGGCTGATCGCCGGCCTTGCCCAGGGACCGCTGACCGTTGCACCTGGCATCCGCCCGAGGCCGCTGGTCGCCGCCGCGGCGCCCGACGCCGGCGGACTGCTCACAGGCGAAGAGGCGCGCCTGCTCGACGTGCTTGGCCATGCCGAAGTCTATTCGTTGCGGCTCAATGTCGGTCGCCAGCGGCTGTTTGCGCTTTTCTCGGCGGCCGAGGCCGGCAGTATCGACCAGCCGGCGCTGATGAAGGCTCAGTTGAAGTGCTGTTACGCGCTGTCCGCCATCCCGCAATTGATCGCCGCCGCCGCCATGCAGGACCCGCTGTCCGACCGCGAGCGCGAATGCCTGTTCTGGGTGTCTGAAGGCAAAACCACCGATGAGGTCGCAGTGATCCTCGGGGTCTCGTCCAACACCGTCAACAGCTACATCACCCACGCCATCCAGAAATTCGCGGCGTCGAACCGCGCGATGGCCATCGCCACGGCGATCAGGAGCGGCATCATTTGAAACATGCTGACATCAAGGCGGCGGCCGAAGCCCTTTTCAACGAGCAGCGCAATCCGTTCGGCGCCTTCTCCATCGGTTCCGAGACGCACCATGCCGTTACCATCCCGGACGCGGTGCGCCGCTGCCGCTGGATCGCAGTCGACATCAACGCGTCGGCGTTTGGCCTCTACTTCGTCAGCCCCTCGCCGGAACGGGCGCGCCTGGTGCCGAGCTTCGATTCCGACTATCCCGCCACCGCGGTGACAACCAAGTTCATCGCCGGCGCCAATGGCGAGGAGATGGTTCGCCACAGCGGCGCCTCGACAGCGCCGCGCTGGTGGGCGGACGACGGCATCGCCGGCTCGGACGCCGTCTTCAAGAACCTCGCCTGGGCGGAGCGGACGGCGCCGCTGGCGCCAGGCACCAACGGCATTGCCTTTCCCGTCCATGCCGATCGCGGCCATTGCGGGCTGGTGGTGTTCCTCGGCTCGACGATCGCTCTGCCGGAGGACACGCTCTACGAAATCCACGCCCGCTGTTTTTCGCTGTTCGCCGCCGTCGCCCGCATTCGTCCGAACGATGCCGGCCGGATGCGGTCGATCTCCAAGCGTGAACTGGAGTGCCTGAAGCTGACCGCCAACGGCAACACCAGCGAAGAGATCGCCAGGCTGCTGAAGCTGTCGGTCCACACCGCCAACCAGTATCTCACCCAGTCGACGCAGAAGCTCAACGCGGTCAACCGCAACCAGGCGGTGGCCAAGGCGCTGCGCCTGGGTCTGATCGAGTGATCAAAGCCGCGTCCGGCGATTGGGATAAGACAAAAGATCAGCGATAGGCGAGCGGCTCGGTCCGGCGAATGCGCGCCTCTTCGATGACCGTCTCCAGCAAGGCGGTGTTGTGCTCGGGGTCTTCGCCGGGCTTCTCGAACGAAACATAGTTGACCGCGACCGAAGACCTCTCCTCGCTCAGCGTCAGCTGGAAATAGACGGTGACGCCCGGCGGCCGAAGCTCGAGATCGAGCACGACGCGCGGGCTGCCGCTCCAGTCGACATGTGCCTCTCCGCCATGGCCGAGCCTGAGCGTGCCCGGCAGGAAGAACAGCTCCACCGCCGAATCCACCAGATCCGACAGGCAAGCGAAATGCTCGAGCCGGATGAAGGCGATGTAGTCGGCGACATCGATCAGCCGCAACTCGTCGACCACCTGCTCGATGGCCTTGGCGACGATGAGTTCGCGGGATTTTGCGTGCGGTTGGCGGTTCATGAAATTTGTCTCCGCTCAGCCTTTTTGGAGTAGACGATCCGCACCAGTTCGGCGACGGCCTGGTAGAATTGCGACGGGATCACGCTATCAACCGAAACTTGCTTGTACATGGAGCGGGCGAGCGCCACGTCCTCGAAGATCGGGATGTTGTGCTCCTTGGCAATCTCGCGAATCTTGAGCGCCACAAGGTCCTGGCCCTTGGCCAGCACCATGGGTGCTGAATCCTCGTCGCGGACATATCTGAGCGCGATGGAAAAGTGCGTCGGATTGGCGATGATCAGCGTCGCGCGCGGCACCGCCGTCATCATCCGCTTGCGCGCCCGGTCACGCGCCAGCGAGCGCAGCCGCGACTTGATGATCGGGTCGCCCTCGGACTGTTTGAACTCGTCCTTGACCTCCTGCTTGGTCATCCGCAGATCCTGCTTCCAATGGAAGCGCGACCAGACGACGTCGACCGCCGCGATCAGCCCCATGACGAAGACGATCGCCACCAATATGTCGACGGTGATGCTTTTGATGACGAGGCCGAAAGCGACGGGGTTGGTGATCATGCCGGCCAGGAGCTGGCGGTAGTCCTGCGACAGCGTGAAGTAGAGCACGATACTGGCGAAGCCGAGCTTGCCCAGCGATTTCAGGAATTCTACCCAGCCCTGAATACCGAACATCCTGGTCCAGCCCTTAGCTATCGAGATGCGCGACAGTTGCGGCCGGATCCGCTCGCCGACGACTTGCGGCATGTTCTGCAGCACCGAGGCGCCGATGCCGGCCACCACCAGCAGCACCAGCAGGCTGACGACGGCGTTGCCTATTTCCATCATCACGGTCTTGTAGAGCGCGATGACGTCGGTCTCGGTGTCCATCGGCCACGCCTCGGGCTTTTCCAGGAACATCGACAGGAACATGCCGAGATCAACGACCGCGTCCTTGGCGTAGAAGACGATGAACACCAGTATGGCGATGAAGGACGCCAGAAGTGCGGCCTCTCGCGAATGGGGCAGCTTGCCCTGTTCGACGGTGTCGCGGATCTTCTTTTCGGTCGCGTCTTCGGTTTTGGAGTCTTTGTCCGCCGCTTCAGCCATTCAGCGCTCGGCGTTAAGCCGCTTCGCTCTGCTGCGATGAGGGCAGTTCGAAAGCCCCCTCGCGCGAAAGCCGGATTGTCGCCACCGCGATGTTCTTGCGCGCCGTCATGATGTCGGCAAGCTGAATGCCTTCCGAGCCCTGTCCGAGCTCGGACTCGATCATGCGCCGCGACCGTGCGCCGATCGCCGAGAGCGCCGATTCCGTCAATGCGGGTGGTGCACCGCGCAGCGCCAGCGTAATCAGTTCGGTCGACAGCCCGTCGAACAGAAGCACCCGCGCCTTCTGCGTCAAAAGCGGCAGATCGTCGAAGGCAAACAACCTGGAGCGGACACCGCCGAGGTCCGGCGTGCCGGCCTCTTCCAGATCCTGCATGACCTCTTCCAACTGAGGCTTGTCCATCTCGTTGAGCATACTGGCGACGCGCGCCTGTCCCGCCGAGATATCCTTGGTCGCGGTCTGCGCCAGCACGCTGGCGCGCAGCTGGTTCTCGATGATCCTGGTGGCCGCGTCCGGAATGGTCGCCATCGTCACCATGCGCTTGATGATCTCGCTGCGCATCGGCTTTTCCATGGTCAGCAAAATGTTGGCGGCGGCTTGCGGCGCAAGCTTCGACAGCACCATGGCCGCGGTCTGGGGATGCTCGGCGGCAAGGAACGTGCCCAGACGCGTCGGCTCGAGCTTTTCCAGCTCCGGCCAGATCGGCGGTGGCCCTTCCGGCGCAACCTCGAAGCGCTTGTCGCCCATGATGGCGCTCATCTCTTCGGGCGACAGCGATTCATTGAGGATCGTGTCCATCCGGTCGGCGGAATCGAGCAGGCCCGCACCTTCGGTGAACTCGGCCTCGAATTCGGCAACGATGCGTTCGAGGTCGCTTTGCGGAATGGTGCGCAGCAGCCGCGCCCCTTCGATCAGTGCCTTCAGTTCTTCTTGCTTGAAGAATTTCAGCAGCCGGCTGGCCGAAGGTTTGCCCATCGCCACCAGGATGGCGGCGGCCTTTTGCGGGCGCGTGAGCGTCACCGGCGTCGTCATGGCATCCGCTCCTGCTGAGACCGCATGTCATTCATTGCTCAAGCGCCCTTGGTCGCCGCGATAATTTCGGTCAGCCTGATGCCAAAGCGCGACGGATCGCTTTCCAGCACGGTGATCTCGCCGCGCGCGATCTTGCGGCCGTTGACCACGACATCGACCGGTTCGCCGATGCGCCGGTTGAGCGCCACCGTCGAGCCCTTCTGCAGCGCCATCAGGTCCGACACCGGCATTTCCGTACTGCCGAGGATGATCTGCACATCGACCGGGATGCTCATGATGATGTTCGAATTGGCGCCGGACGTGGCAGCCCGCAAGGCGGCGTCGGGGCGCTTTTCCTCCTCCTGGAGGACGCCGCGCAATTCCTCGATGGCGCGGTCGAGCTGTTCGTCCGGCTGGTCGATATTGGCTTCCACCTTGGTCTTGGCCATCAGTCGTCTCCAAATGCTTGGGCTTGCCCGGCGTCAGCCCGGCATGAGCCCATCGATAAAATCCTGACCGGCATCGTAAGGATGCCTGATCCGGACGGTGTAGTTCTGCCCGAGTTTACCGAACTCGCAGACAAACAGCGTCTTGTCGCGCGCGCTCAGCTTGGCCTGCGACTGCGCGGTTTCCTCGAACTCGATGACCTGGCCTGGCTCGAAACCGGCGAGATCGCCGAGCGTCAGGCGGGCCAGCGGCATGGTCGCTTCGAGCGTCACCGTCGAGCGCATCACCTCTTCGGAAAAACGTGCCCGCCAGTCGGAGGTCGTGCCTTCGCTGTCGTGGACATCGGCGATACCGCGTGTGGCCAGCAGGATGCGCTGCGGGATCATCACCGTGACCGTTCCGCTGTCGGTCGGCGTCGAGATGCCGAAGACGATGCGCACCGCCGCGCCATCGCGCAGCACGCGGCGCTTGGCTTCGCTGCCCGAAAGTGCCCGCGGCACCGGCAGCCGCAGCTCGAGCGAGCGCCGGCCCGATCCGTTCAACGCCTGCGCAACTTCCTGGAAGACCGTGGTCGCGACATCGGTCTCGATCTGCGACAGAGCGCGCTCGATCGGCGAAACCGGCTGATCCGGATCGCCGCCGAACAGCGCGCACACCATCACGGCGATGGCCGGCGCATCAGCCACCAGCGTCATCGCATCCGAAGACGTCGGCGATGCTATGATGGCCATGGCAAAGGCATCGCCGGCATTCGTGCGGGCATCGGGAACACGGCTGATCTCGACCGCGCGCAGGTCGACGGTGACCGGTGCGCCGAGTTCGCCGGCCAGGCTCTTCTGCAGCAGCGGCAGCGCGCGCTCGCCCATCGAGCGCCCGGTGCCGATGACATGAGCGGCCTCACCGCTGTCACCGACCAGACGCTCAATGATCAGCGAGCGGGCTTGCGAGGGTCTGCCAGGACTTGTCATGACGGCGTGCGGTCCTGTCTGTCGTCATGCATGGCTCAAGCCGCTTTCTTCTCGGCGGAAGCTGTGTTCATCGTGCTTTGCTCGACGGCATCGATCGTCGGCCGCTCATAGGACGAGATGGTCTTGCGACCGAACTCGATGGCCACCTGCGGCAGGGCGCCGTTCATGTAGGCAAGCAGCGTCTGCTTGACGATGATATAGAGGCGGTTCTTCTTCTCGCGCACCGTCTTGATCTTGGTGGCGACCGGCCCGACCACCGCATAGGACAGGAAGATGCCGAGGAAGGTTCCGACAAGGGCAGCGCCGATCAGGCCGCCGAGGATTTCGGGCGACTGGTCGAGCGCGCCCATCGCCTTGACCACGCCGAGCACGGCGGCGACGATGCCGAGCGCCGGCAGACCATCGCCCACCGCCACAAGCGCGTGGTAAGCCTTCATCTTGTCGGACTTGATGGTCTGGATTTCCTCGTCCATCAGCGCCTCGATCTCATGCGAGCGGGCATTGCCGATGATGATGATGCGGCAGTAGTCGCAGATGAAATTCGTCAGATCGTGATTCTTGAGCACGGTCGGGAATGCCTGGAAGATCGCCGATTCCTCCGGATTGTCGATATGTGCCTCGACCTCGCTGCGCGACTTCGAGCGCAGTTCGCGCATCAGGCTGTGCAGCACGCCCAACGTCTCCAGATAGTCGCGCTCCCTCGGCACCGCCTGCTTGAACGCTTCGAGGATACCCCTGCCGGTGTCCTTGACCGTCTTCATCGGGTTGGCGACGAGAAAGGTTCCAAGTGCGGCGCCGCAGATGACCACCGCTTCCCAAGGCTGCATCAGCACATGCAGATGGCCGCCCATCGCCATGAAGCCGCCGAGAACACAGCCGAGCGTCACCACAAGTCCGATCAGAATGCCCACGCCAGATCCTTCCGCATCACGTCAGGCCTAACCGATAGCCCCCGTGCCTTGTGTGAGGCTTGAATCATGCAAGGTGAGGCGATTCAGCCTCGCGCAAGCAAGTCCGCATAGTCTTGCTTTTGAAGCTGCGACCGGAGGCATGTCGTGTTGAGCACTTTTACCAGCTACCAGCTCATCGCCAGGGACATCCCCAAGGCGATCGACCGCATCGAGGCGGAGCCGATCACCAAGCGCGACACCGACTACTATCTCGCCAACATCGGCAGCGTGAAATCGATCGACGATTTCGTCAAGAACGACCGGCTGTTCAAATATGCCATGAAAGCCTTCGGTCTCGGCGACATGGCTTACGCCAAGGCCTTCATGGTCAAAGCGCTGAAGGAAGGGGTGTCGGATTCCGACAGCTTCGCCAACAAACTGAGCGACAAGCGTTATGCCGAGTTCGTGTCGGCCTTCAATTTCGCCGCACTTGGCGCTAATGCCACGAGCTACAATTCGGCACAGCAGGGCGTGACCAACAATTATGGTCTCCAGGTCTCGGTCGGCCCTTCGCAGAACGGCTTCACCTACTACAAGGGCGAAACCTCGTACTACCTGAGCAACATTTCCAACGTAAAATCGATCGACGACGTGATGGGCAACGATCGCCTGCTCACCTATGCGATGGCCGCGTTCGGCCTGGACGCCGACGCCGAGCCGGCTGCGACCGTGCGGGCCATGCTGGAAGGCGGCGTCACCGACCCGAACAGCCCCGCAAACACGTCGACAAACAAGGGCTATGCGGCTTTCGTCGCGGCTTTCGACTTTGCCCAATATGGCGACCAGGCTACGGCGCGCGACGCCGTCCAGCAGGCGGTGCCGAAGGCTGTGATCGGCGGAACCGGGCTGCTGCTCGTCAAGCCGACCGCGCAATACATCAAGGGCGAGGCCGACTACTACGCAGCAAACATCTCCAAGGTGAAGTCCATCGAAGACCTGCTGAAGGACAAGCGCCTGCTGACCTTCGCCATGGCTGCCTATGGGCTTGATGCATCGACCCAGACGACGAAGCAGATCCGCACCATGCTTACCGGCGGCGTTGCCGATCCGTTGAGTCCCGCCAATTTGTTGACCGACAAAAGCTACGCCAACTTCGTCACGGCCTTCAATTTCGCCCAGTATGGTGATCAGACGACCACGCGCGACGCCGTGCTGAAGACGACGCGCAAGCTCTACACGACCGAGTCCAGCCTTGGGTTGATCAAGCCGAACGCGGACGCCGTCCAGGCCGAGACCAGCTACTACCTCGCCAACATCACCAAGGTGAAATCGGTCGACGACCTGATGGCCGACAGCCGCCTTTATAACTATGCTCTGTCCGCAAGCGGGCTCGATCCGGCGACCACCAACAAGGATCTCGTCCGTGATGTCCTTGAGGGCGGTGTCCGCGATCCCGCCAGTGTCGCCAACAAGCTCTCCAACAAGGCCTATGCCAGGCTCGCCACCTCGTTGAATTTCGAGGCCTACGGCGAAGCGGCAACGACCCGCAGCCCGTCGCAGCAGCCGGTGGTCGACAAATATATGCGCCAGACCCTGGAAGAAGACGCCGGCAAGACCAATGACGGCGTGCGGTTGGCGCTCTATTTCGAGCGCAAGGCCTCGACCATCACCAACTGGTACGACGTGCTGGCCGACACGGCCCTGGCCAGCGTGGTACGCACCGCACTCGGCCTGCCTGATTCCTTCGCCGCCGCCGACATCGACAAGCAGGCGCAGGCCTTCGAGGCAAAACTCGACCTCACCGATTTTACCGACCCGACCAAGCTCGGGAAATTCCTCACCCGCTTCACCAGCCTTTGGGAAATCAATCATCCGACCTCGACCGCCCAGACATCGGTCGGTGTGCTGTTTGCGCAGCCGACCACCGTCGGCATCTCGACCGATCTGATGATGGCCATGCAGAAACTGAGATTCTGAGAACACCATGCAGGACAGCCTTTGCGTCGCCCTCTCCTCGCAGATCGCGCTTGAGCGCCGTCTCGACACCATCGCCGATAATGTCGCCAACGCCTCGACCATCGGCTTTCGCGCCACCGGCGTGAAGTTCGAGGATGTCGTCTCCGGCAGCGGCCCCAAATCGGTGTCCTTCGCCTCCTCCGGCAAGACCTATTTGTCCGGCGCCCATGGCGCGATGACGCAGACCGGCAACCCGTTCGACTTCGCCGTCCAGGGCGATGCCTGGTTCGGCATCGACACTCCGGCCGGCACCGTGATGACGCGCGACGGACGCTTCTCGATGAACGAGAATGGCGAACTGATGTCGCTCGAGGGCCATCCGGTGCTGGATGCCGGCGGCGCGCCGATCCAGCTTGACCCGCGCGACGGTCCGCCCAAGGCGGGCGCCGATGGCTCGCTGCGCCAGGGCGACAAGCTTGTCGGCGCCATCGGCCTGTTCAATTTCGACCCCGGTCCGAACTTCGTCCGCTACGGCAATTCTGGCATCGTGCCCGCGCGTGCGCCGGAGCCGGTCACCGACCGTTCCGATCTCGGCGTCGCGCAGGGCTATGTCGAGGAATCCAACGTCAATCCGGTGCTGGAGATGACGCGCCTGATCATGGTCCAGCGCGCCTTCGAGAACACGGCGGCGCTGATGCGCCAGACCGATGCCTCGACCGACGACGCCATCAAGACGCTCGGCTCCAAGTCGTAGCAGCATGTCGAGCAGCAAATCATCGATACGCGCGCTTGAACGGCAACCGGAGACAGCACCGGAAAACCGGCTGGCTGCGCTGGAGCGGATCTGGCGCCGCTTCGATGACACCGAGACGTTGCTGCGGCGCGGCGGCCGTGTTTCGGAGGTTTCGCCAACGCATTACAAGGTGCGCGGCCTGTCTGAAGTCGCCAGGCTTGGCGACCTCGTCGAACAGCGCGGCAATGCCGGCACGCGCCGCGGCGAGATCGTCAGGATCGGCCGCGACGAAGTCGTCATCGCCCCCTTCGAACGCAGCGCCGACGCCGGCATCGGCGACGCCGTGTTTCGCCGCGGCCCGCTGACGGTAACGCCGCATGCCTCGTGGCGCGGGCGCGCCATCGACGCGCTGACCCGCGTCATCGATGGCGGCCCGCCGCTGATCAGGATCGGCGAGGCTGCGAGCGGCGACGGCACCACGCCCGGCGCCATGGCGCGGCAGCGCGTCGGCACCGCCTTCACGACCGGGGTCAAGGTCATCGACATCTTCACGCCGCTCTGCCTCGGCCAGCGCCTCGGCATTTTTGCCGGTTCCGGCGTCGGCAAGTCGACGCTGCTCGCCATGCTGGCCGGCGCCGACGCCTTCGACACCGTGGTCGTGGCGCTGATCGGCGAGCGCGGCCGCGAGGTACGCGAATTCCTCGAAGACACGATCGGCGCAGAGAGCATGGCCAAGACGGTCGCCGTCGTCGCCACCAGCGACGAGAGCGCCATGATGCGCCGGCGCGCGCCGGATACCGCCATGCGCGTTGCCGAACATTTTCGCGACCAGGGCCATCGCGTGCTGCTGGTGCTGGATTCGATTACCCGCTTTGCCCATGCGCTGCGCGAGGTGGCGACCGGCACCGGCGAGCCGCCGGTCGCCCGGGGCTATCCCGCTTCGGTTTTCACCGACCTGCCGAAGCTGCTCGAACGCGCTGGCCCGGGCGCTGAAGGCCCCGGTATCAAAGGACAGGGATCAATCACTGCCATCATCTCGGTGCTGGTCGACGGCGACGACCACAACGACCCGGTCGCCGATTCGGTACGCGGCATCCTCGACGGCCATGTCGTGCTCGACCGCGCCATTGCCGAACAGGGCCGCTACCCCCCGGTCAATCCGCTGTCGTCGATCTCGCGCCTCGCCGACAAGGCATGGAGCCCCGAGCAACGCATGCTGGTGACCAGGCTGAAATCGATGATCTCGCGCTTCGAGGACACGCGCGACATCCGCCTGCTCGGCGCCTATCAGGGCGGCGCCGATGCCGAGCTCGATATTGCCGTGCGCCAGGTGCCGCTGATCTACGAGGCGCTGACGCAGTCGCCCAGGGATCGCGCCTCGAGCGACGCATTCTCCGACCTCGCCCGTCATCTGAAAGGCAAGCAAAGTGTCGATGCAGGAGACTGAGCTTCAGTACACCGAGCGGCTTTTGCGCGAGATGATCGCAGAGGCCAGTGCCGCCGAGGAAGCCCGGGCCAACGAAGCGAGAGCTGTCAGGGCAAAGGCCGATCTCGACAAGGCCGCCAAGGCTGAGGCCATTCTGGCCAGGGCCGCCAGGCCATTCTTGCCCAGGGCAGCCAGCGTAGTCGAGTCCACTGTGCCTCGCTTGGCCGAGCCTGCCTTGCCCAGCGTCGTCAAGCCTGCATTGCCAAGGACCCCTCGCGCCGGCCCCAAAGAAGCGATCGAGACCAGTCGTGACTCGCTTCTCGACGGGCTGTTCCCGGTCACCGAATGGCCGCAGCCGCCAAGGCCGCAATATCCCAGGCTCGACAAGAAATCCGACCGCCGCAGCGATATCGTCTTTGCCGCGCTCGGCATCACGCTTGGCCTGATCTGCGCGCTGTTTCCCTGGTATATCTTCTTCAATCAGGACCAGTTCGGCGTGCAGGCGATCAAGTTCGGCGGCAGCGGCACCAATGCAGGGCGGGTCAGCGGCGGCTCGCAGATGGAGAACAGCGGTCAGCCGCTGACGGCAAACGATGTTCCCGATGTCGACCTGTTCGCCACCGGCACGCTGCAGGACCCCGAGGACAAGACCCAGCCTCCCGGCGTCGACGAGCAGCCCTTCCCGGCGGACGCCAAATTTCGCATGGTTCATGTCGCCAATGGCCGCGCCATGATCGAGGACGATGCCGGCCTGTGGATCGTCCAGCGCGGCTCGAAGCTGCCCGATACCAGCGTCGTCTCGTCGATCGAGCAACGGGGCGGCAAGTGGGTCATGGTCACCAGCACCGACCAGGTGATCGAACTCTCCAAATAGCGGCACACCGGATTTACCCCCGAGCCGCGCAAGGTCCGCGCAAGACTGGCAGCCTAGTCTTGTACGTACCAGCCCGGAGATCCCCATGGAGCCCGTCAATCTTTTCGATCTCGCCGCCAAGCAGTCGCAATGGCTGTCGGTGCGCCAGTCGGCCATTGCCGGCAACATCGCCAACGTCAACACGCCGGGCTACACCGCCGGCGATGTCGAGCCGTTTGAGAAGGTGCTCGACCGCACGGCAGTGTCGCTGACCGCCACCCAGGCAGGCCACCTCGGCACTGCCGCCACCAATGCCGGCTTCACGGTCAAGCCAGAAGAGACGACCGGCGCCATCATGCCCTCGAAGAACACGGTGGTGGTCGAGAACGAACTGATGAAGGCCGGCGAGGTCCGCCGCTCGTTTGAACTCAACACCGCGATCGTCAAGGCCTTCCATTCGATGATGATGATGGCGGTGAAGAGCTGACCATGGACGCTTTGACCTCAGCCCTCAAGATCGCCGCGTCCGGCCTCAGCGCCCAGTCTGACCGTTTGCGCGTCGTTTCGGAAAATCTCGCCAACGCGCAGTCGACCGGCAACACGCCGGGCGCCGACCCCTATCGCCGCAAGACCATCAGTTTCGTCTCGGAACTCGATCGTGCCTCGGGTGGCACGACGGTTGAGGTCAACTCCATCGACCGCGACCCCAGCGACTTTCCCGTCGAATTCCAGCCCGGCAACGAGGCCGCCGACGACAAGGGCTACGTCAAGATGCCCAATGTCAACGTGCTGGTCGAGATGGCCGACATGAGCGAAGCCAACCGCTCCTACGAAGCCAACCTTCAGGTCATCAAGCAGGCGCGTGATCTGATCTCCATGACCATCGACCTGATGAGGAACCAGTAATGATCAGCGGCATTGGCGGTATCGGATCGCTTCCCCTCAAGCCGGAGATCGGCGGCGCCGATACCACGACCGACCTGTTCC
The DNA here is from genome assembly GCF_000502275.1 of Mesorhizobium sp. L103C131B0. Classification (NCBI taxonomy): domain Bacteria; kingdom Pseudomonadati; phylum Pseudomonadota; class Alphaproteobacteria; order Hyphomicrobiales; family Phyllobacteriaceae; genus Mesorhizobium; species Mesorhizobium sp. L103C131B0. The sequence continues at coordinate 357,168 of NZ_AYXC01000001.1, forward strand.
AGGGCGCCAGGGCGCCGATGGCCGGCAGCGAAATCGGCACCACCTTCGCCGAGGCGCTGAGCCAGGCTGCTTCAAAGACCGTCAACACCTTGCAGAATGCCGAGCAGGTGTCGATCCAGGCGCTGAGGGGCGACGCCGACACCCGCCAGGTCGTCGACGCCGTCATGAGCGCCCAGCAGGCCCTGCAGACCACGATCGCCATTCGCGACAAGGTCGTCTCCGCCTATCTCGAAATCAGCCGTATGGGCATCTGAGGAGAACTTGCCGTGAAAGCACTCGCCATCGCAGCGACCGGCATGAATGCCCAGCAGACAAATCTGGAAGTCATCGCCAACAACATCGCCAACATCAACACCACCGGCTACAAGCGCGCGCGCGCCGAATTCTCCGACCTGCTCTACCAGGTCGACCGCACGCAGGGCGTGCCCAACCGCTCCAATTCATCGCTTGTGCCGGAAGGCGTGTCGATCGGCCTCGGCGTCAAGACGACGGCGGTGCGCAACGTCCATACGCAGGGCGAACTGACCTCGACCGGCAACAGTTTCGACATGGCGCTGACGGGCCGCGGCTGGTTCCAGATCGAGGGCGGCGACGGCGGCACGCTCTACAGCCGCGCCGGCGCCTTCAATACCAACGCCACCGGCCAGCTGGTGACCGTCGACGGCGCCAATGTCATCCCGGCCATCACCGTGCCGACCGATGCCATCGAAGTTGTCGTCAACAAGACCGGCCAGGTCTTTGCCCGCATCGACGGCCAGACCGACCTCCAGCTGCTGGGCCAGCTGCAGCTCGCCAACTTCGCCAATGAAGCCGGCCTGGCGCCGCTCGGCGACAATCTGTTCCAGGAGACGCCGGCCTCCGGCCCGGCCAATGTCGGCGTGCCCGGCGATCCCGGCTTCGCCTCGGTCGAGCAGGGTTATCTCGAGGCCTCCAACGTCGATCCGGTCAAGGAAATCACCGAGCTGATCTCGGCGCAGCGCGCCTATGAGATGAACTCCAAGGTCATCCAGGCCGCCGACGACATGGCCTCGGTCGTGTCCAAGAACATCAGGTAAGGTTTGATGGTCTCTCCGGCCTCCCGCTCCGCGCTTTGCCGCACCGCGCTGATGCTCGCGCTGGTAGCCGGCGGTGTGCCGGCGTTTGCCCAGGAAGCGGCAAATCAGGAGACCACCACCCAGGTCGCAAGCAGTCAGGCAACCGGCGAGATCGTGCTGATCCCCAACCGGGTCATCTATCCCGGCGAGATGATCGATACCGGCGCGCTGAAACCGGTGACGCTGCTCCCCGGAAAGCACAGGCCGGATGCGGTCGCCACGCAGGCGATGGAACTCCAGGGCAAGGTCGCCAAGCGCACGCTGCTGCCCGGCCGCTATATCCCGGTCGCCGCCATCCGCGACGCCTGGCTGGTCGAACAGGGCGCCGACGTGCAGGTCTATTTCATCGCCGGCGACCTCACCATTTCGGCCACGGCGGTGTCGCTGCAGCCGGGTGCCGCCGGCGATTTGATAAAGGTCCGCAACACCGACAGCGGCAAGATCTTTTCCGGCACGGTGATGGCTGACGGCACCATCCGGGTCAGCGCGTCATGAGACGCGGAGCTGCCCTTCTGCTCGCGGCCGTTGTCGGCCTGCAGCCGGCGCTGGCCGACGGTCTTACGCCGAAGCAAAAGCGCGATCTTGCCGGCCAGAATGGCGGCGCCTTTGTCGATCCCGAATACGATCCGGCCACCACCAACCGCATGTTCAGGGTCTCCAACGGCCCAAGCTCTCTGCCACCCGGCCAGGTCGCATCGCGCATCAAGGACATTGCGCAGCTGCAGGCTTCGCGCGACAACCAGCTCGTCGGCTACGGCCTCGTCATCGGCCTCGCCGGATCGGGCGACAGCCTGCGCAATTCGCCCTTCACCGAACAGTCGATCCGCGCCATGCTCGAAAATCTCGGCATTGCCACCGAAGGTGGCAGGGCGCGGGCCAAGAACGTCGCCGCCGTCATCGTCACCGCCAACATGCCGCCTTACGTGCAGTCTGGCGCCCGGATCGACATCGACGTCTCCTCCATGGGCGACGCCACATCGCTTGCCGGCGGCACGCTAATAATGACGCCACTGAAGGCGGCCGATGGCGAGATCTATGCTGTCGGGCAAGGCTCGGTCATCGTTTCCGGCTTCACTGCCCAAGGCGATGCCGAAAAGCTGACGCAGGGCGTGCCGACGGCCGGCCGCGTGCCCAACGGCGCCATCGTCGAGCGCACCGTGCGCGCCGAATTCGAGGACCAGGCGCTGCTCACCTTGCAGTTGCGCAACCCCGATTTCTCCACTGCCGTCCGCATCGCCGACGCCATCAACGGCTACACCTCGCAACGCTTCGGCATGCGCGTGGCGGCGGAGCGCGATGCACGCACCGTGCAGATCAGGCGGCCGAAGAATGTTTCGGCGGCGCGCTTCTACGCCGAGATCGAGAATTTGGTGGTCGAGACCGACACGCCGGCACGCGTCGTCATCGACGAACGCACCGGCACCATCGTCATCGGCAACGAGGTCAAGATCTCGCGGGTGGCGATCAGCCACGGCACGCTCACCGTGCGCATCACCGAACAGCCGAAGATCGTCCAGCCGGAACCGTTCTCCAAGGGCGTGACAGCGGAGGAACCCTTCACCACCATCGATGCCACGCGGCCTGACGCCCGCGTCAATGTGCTCGACGGACCGAACCTCGAAACGCTGGTGTCGGGCCTCAACCGTCTCGGCGTCAAGCCGGACGGCATCATTGCCATTTTGCAAGGCATCAAGTCGGCCGGCGCTTTGCAGGCCGATCTGGTTCTCCAATAGGCCATGCCGATGATCGATTTCTTTTCCCAAAAGCAGCACCGCCGCAGCGCAGCCTTGGCAGCTTGCGTCATCGCCGCCACCGTCCTTGCCGGCGGCACTGTCCGCGCGGAAGAAGCGGTGCGGCAGGTTCTGCCTGGCGGGCAACAGCCGGCGGCAGTGCAGCAGCTGGTCCGCGAGAAGGTGCCCGATGAAAGCGAGATCCAGCGCTTCTGCTCCAACATCGCCGACGCCGCCCGCGACCGCCGTTACGCGCTGCAGGCCGAAGAGCTGAAGCAGCTGCAGGCCGGCATCGACCTCCGCATGAAGGCGCTGGACGACAAGCGCGCCGAATACGAGCAATGGCTGAAGCGGCGTGAAGTCTTCCTGGCCCGCGCCGAGGATGGCGTCGTAAAGATCTATGCCGGCATGAAACCGGATGCCGCGGCCGAGCGCCTGGCCATGGTCAACGCCGATCTCGCCGCCGCCATCCTGATGAAACTCGATTCGCGCAAGGCCGGCGTCATTCTCAACGAAATGGACCAGAAGGCGGCAGCCACGCTCACCGGCATTATGGCCAGCGCGGCGCGAAGGGTAGACCCGTCATGAAGTCGCATATACTCGCCCTGGTCGCCACCGCTTCACTTGCCGGCTGCGCCTCCGACCCTAGGGAGATCGGCAGGGAGCCGGCGCTGTCGCCGGTTGGCACCGGCATTACCGGCAGCGTCAATGCGCCCTACTCCTATCCCGAAACGCCACCCGCGCCAGTGAAGAAATTCTCGCTGTGGGATGATCGCCAGAGCCGGTTGTTCACCGACCCACGCGCGCTGCGCGACGGCGACATCCTCACCGTCAGGATCAAGCTCAACGACAAGGCCAACTTCAAGAACCAGAACGACCGCAGCCGCACCGCCGGGCGCAAGCTCGGCTATGACGTCAACCTCGGATGGGAAGGTGCCACCACCAGCGGCAAGGGCGACGCGGGGCTGAGCTCCACCACCGAAACCAATGCGGACGGCGAAATCAAGCGCTCGGAGAACCTCGAGCTCAACGTCGCCGCCGTCGTCACCGAAGTCCTGCCCAACGGCAATCTGATGATCCGGGGCTCACAGGAGGTGCGCGTCAATTACGAGCTCAGGGTGCTGACCATCGCCGGCATGGTGCGTCCATCCGATATCGGCGCTGAAAACACCATCTCTTATGAACGCATCGCCGAGGCGCGCATCTCCTATGGCGGCCGCGGCCGCGTCAGCGAAATCCAGCAGCCCGCTTACGGTCAGCAGATCCTCGACCAAGTCCTCCCCTTTTAGGACTGGAGAACGGCGCCGTGGCAAATGTCGAACAGGTTCAGCAAAAAAAGGGCCCGTCGCTTGTCATCCAGCTTGCGATGCTGCTGGCGGTGACGGGCGCCGCGATCGGCATGGGCTGGATGTCCGGCGGCTATCTGAAGGGCGTCGGGGGACCGGTGCCTGTGCCCGCCGCACCGGAGAACCAGTCCAATGCCGAGCAACCGAGCAAGGCGGCCGAACATGCTCCCGGCACGGGGCCGACGCTTGTCCAACTGGCGCCGATCACCACCAATCTGGCTTCGCCTGCTGACACCTGGATAAGGCTGGAAGCGTCGGTGGTCTACGATGCGCCGCAGCCGCCGGAACTTACCGAAAGCATTCACCAGGACCTGCTTGCCATGGTCCGCACCCTGAAGATGCATCAGATCGAAGGCGCCAGCGGCTACCAGCATCTGAAAGCCGACCTCGAGGAGCGCGCCGCAATCCGCAGCGGTGGCCATGCCAAACAGGTTCTGATCAGGACATTGCTGCTCGAATGAGAAAACTCGTCCTCGCCGCCGCGATCGTCGTCGCCGCCACCTCTGTCGCCGCCGCCCAGCAGCTCGATCTCGGCGGCATCGGCAAGGCCGACGGCGCCANGGCGCCACCGTCGGCTATATCATCCAGATGTTCGGTCTGCTCACCGTGCTGTCGGTGGCGCCGGGCCTGTTGATCATGGTGACGAGCTTCACCCGCTTCGTCATCGCCTTCTCGATCCTGCGCGCCGGCATCGGCCTGCAGTCGACGCCGGCCAATCTGATCCTGATCTCGCTGTCGCTGTTCATGACCTTCTACGTCATGGCGCCGACCTTCGACCAGGCCTGGAACACCGGCGTCAAGCCGCTGATGGACAACCAGATCAGCCAGACCGAGGCGTTCGAAAAGATTTCGGACCCGTTCCGCACCTTCATGCTGCACAATGTCCGCGACAAGGACTTCGACCTGTTCGCCGATCTCGCCCGCGAACGCGGCCAGGTCGTTGCCAGGGACACCGTCGACCTGCGCATCCTGGTTCCGGCCTTCATGATCTCCGAAATCCGCCGCGGCTTCGAGATCGGCTTCCTGATCGTGCTGCCGTTCCTCGTCATCGACCTGATCGTCGCCACCATCACCATGGCCATGGGCATGATGATGCTGCCGCCGACCGTCGTTTCGCTGCCCTTCAAGATCCTGTTCTTCGTCCTCATCGACGGCTGGAACCTGCTTGTCGGCAGCCTGGTGCGCTCCTTCACCTGACCGTCCGCGCGCCCTTGGCGCCTTGCTAAAATTTTATGCAATATATTTCCGGTTAACCGTCCCGTTTAGTCCTTTGGTAGGGACTTGCCCGCATATTGCTCGCAGATGGCGGGTGATCGGGTCTCACGATCATTGGCATGATGCCGCTCCGTCATACCGGAAAAGCCGGTATGTCAAAAACACCCTGTAAAAATCAAGGTACGAGTAGCCATGTCCAGTATCATGACGAACGCCTCGGCGCTGACCGCGCTGCAGAGCCTGAACAACACCAACAAATCCCTCGAGCAGACGCAGGCCCGCATCTCGACCGGCTACCGCGTTGCCACCGCTTCCGACAACGCCGCTTACTGGTCGATCGCGACCTCGATGAAGTCCGACAACAAGGCCAACTCGGCCGTGCAGGACGCCCTCGGCCTCGGCGCCGGCAAGGTTGACACCGCCTACACCGCCATCAACGACGTCAAGGACCAGGTCGACCTGATCAAGACCAAGCTGGTCACTGCCCGTAGCGCCTCGAAGGAAGACCAGCAGAAGATCGCGACCGAAATCAACGCCATCCAGGCGCAGATCAAGTCCTCGGTCGCCAACGCCAACTTCGCCGGCTCGAACCTGCTGCAGAACGACGCTGCCGCTGCGTCCGACCTGAAGATCGTTGCGGCTTACAACCGTACCGGCGCGACTGTCACCATCGACACCATCGACGTCAAGGCTGCCGATACGCAGGTTCTCGATGTCGCCGGCACGGGCGGCATCGTCGGCGGCCTGCTCGCCGCTGCCTTCTTCGACCCGAGCACCACGGCGGTTACCCCCGCCGCCATCGACACCGCGCTCGGCACTGTTGAAACCGCGCTTGCCAAGCTGTCCACCGGCGCTGCCTCGCTCGGCGCCGCCAAGTCGCGCATTGACACCCAGAAGAGCTTCCTGTCGAACCTGTCGGACTCGATCGACAAGGGCGTCGGCGCTCTGGTCGACGCCGACATGAATAAGGAATCGACCCGTCTGCAGGCCCTACAGGTCCAGCAGCAGCTCGGCATCCAGGCGCTGTCGATCGCCAACGGCAACTCGCAGTCGATCCTGTCGCTCTTCCGCGGCTGATCTCTCGACATTACGACTGACACCATCCGTCGGGCCGCGCCAACAGCGCGGCCCATTTCTTTTTGCGGCTGTTGATTGTCTTGCTAAATGGCTGCCGATTTTTGCTCTTGGCCAGCGCCCTGAATGGCTTGGTTTAACAGGCCGTTAACCATATCCCGGTAGTCATGGTTAACCATTCCATGGCGGGCAGACCATACGGTCGATGGGCTTATGCCTACCCCCTTGATGAAGTTGATCCGGCGTGTTCGGGACACGCCAGTGTTTGAAAAGGGGTAAATATCTTGGCTAGCATCATGACGAACGCTTCGGCTCTGACCGCGCTGCAGAGCCTGAACAACACCAACAAGCAGCTTGAAACCACCCAGTCACGCATTTCGACCGGCTACCGCGTCGCCACCGCCAGCGACAACGCCGCCTACTGGTCGATCGCCACCACGATGAAGTCCGACAACAAGGCGCTTTCGGCCGTTCAGGACGCGCTTGGCCTCGGCGCCGGCAAGGTCGATACCGCCTACACCGCCATCACCGACATCAAGGACCAGGTCGACCTGATCAAGGCCAAGCTGGTCACTGCACGCAGCGCCAGCAAGGACGACCAGCAGAAGATCGCCACTGAGATCAAGGCTATCCAGGACCAGATCAAGTCGTCGGTCACCAACGCCTCCTATGCCGGCTCGAACCTGCTGCAGAACGACGCTGCCGCGACCTCCGACCTGAAGATCGTCGCGTCCTATAACCGCACCGGCACGACCGTCGCCATCGACACCATCGACGTCAAGGCGGCCGACACGCAGGTCCTCGATCTTCCCGGCACCGGCGGCATCGTCGGCGCTCTGCTGGCGACGACCTTCTTCGATCCCAGCACAACCCAGGTCCTTCCGGCAGCCATCGACACCGCACTTGGCGCCGTTGAAACGGCGCTTGCCAAGCTGTCCACGGGCGCTGCCTATCTCGGCGCCGCCAAGTCGCGCATCGATACCCAGAAGAGCTTCCTGTCGAACCTGTCGGACTCGATCGACAAGGGCGTCGGCGCGCTGGTCGACGCCGACATGAACAAGGAATCGACGCGGCTGCAGGCCCTACAGGTCCAGCAGCAGCTCGGCATCCAGTCGCTGTCGATCGCCAACGGCAACTCGCAGTCGATCCTGGCGCTGTTCAAGCAGTAAGCCTGACCCGGCTTTCTCCTTCTTGAATTGAAGGGCCGCGCCGACAGCGCGGCCCTTTCGCTTTGTGGCTGTGTTTTGACGCATGTCGTTGACCCGGAACCGCTGCACTTCCGGGCGACATGCTCTATCATCTTCGCACAAGCTTCGCGGTCTAGTGTTCCCACGGAATATCATGCTGGGAGCGCTTGAATCGTGCCGCAACAGATCCAGAGCATCATCTCGAATCTCAGGGCATTTGGCGTCAGGCGCCTTGCCATGCTGGCCGGCATTGCCGCATTGGTGATGGCCGTCATCGGCATCGGCTCGGTCTATCTCAACCGCCCTGCCTATGAGACGCTCTATGTCGGGCTCGATCGCTCCGACGTGAACCAGATCGGCCTGGTGCTCGGCGAGGCCGGCATCGGCTTCGACGTCGGCTCCGACGGCACCTCCGTGCTGGTGCCGGCCGGCACCACCGCGCAGGCGCGCATGCTGCTCGCCGAAAAGGGCCTGCCGACCAGCGCCAATGCCGGCTACGAACTGTTCGACAATGTCGGCTCGCTCGGGCTGACCTCCTTCATGCAGCAGATCACCCGCGTGCGCGCCCTGGAAGGCGAGATCGCCCGCACCATCCAGTCGATATCCGGCATCAAGGCGGCCCGCGTTCACATCGTCATGTCCGAGCGCGCCAATTTCCGCCGCGACGAACAGCAGCCCTCCGCCTCGGTGGTCATCCGCTACTCCGGCATCGATGCTGAAAAGAGCGCCATGTCGATCCGCCATCTCGTCGCCGCCGCCGTGCCGGGCCTGTCGGCCGACAAGGTTACCGTGCTCGATTCCAACGGCAATCTTCTCGCCGCCGGCGACGATCCCTCCAACACAAGTGCTGCCCGCACGCTCGGCGTCGAGCAGACCGTCGAGGCGCAGATCGGCGACAACATCCGCCGCGCGCTGACGCCTTATCTCGGCCCCGACAATTTCCGCGCCAGCGTCAAAGCCGACGTCAATACCGACACCCGCCAGACCGAAGAGACGATCTTCGATCCGGAGTCACGCGTGGAGCGTTCCGTGCAGTCGGTGCGCGCCAACGAAAACAGCAACCAGAGGCAGGCCTCGACCCCGGCCACCGTCGAGCAGAACCTGCCCGAGACCCAGGCGACCAGCACCGATGGTCCGCAGACGTCATCGGAGAATGATCGCAAGGAGGAGATCACCAATTACGAGATCAACTCCAAGAAGATCGCCACAGTCTCCAACGGCTATTCCGTCACCAAGATGTCGATCGCCGTCGTCGTCAACCAGCAGCGGCTGATGACCATCCTCGGCAAGGACGCCACACCCGAACAGATCGCCAAGCGCGTCGCCGACATCCAGAAAATGGTCGCCTCGGCCACCGGCTTCGACGACAAGCGCGGCGATATCATCGATGTCTCGGCGGTCGAGTTCATCGACGGGCTGGACGGCGAGCCGGTCGAACAGCCGGGCATAATGGCGTCGATCGGAACCCATGCCGGTACGATGATCAACGCCGGCGCGTTCATCGTCGTGGTGTTCCTGGTCGCCTTCTTCGGCCTGAGGCCAATGGCCACCGCGCTGAGCGCGCGGCCGACGCCGGCACTTGCCGGTCCGAGCTTCGACGACGTCCAGCGTTCACTGCCGACACCCGAAGCCGCCGGCGCCGAACCGGCGCCGGCTGCCTTGCCCGGCAGCCGCCCAGGCCCGACTCCACTCGACGATCTTCGTCAGAAGATCAGGCCGGCGCCGCAGGAGCGGCTTGCCCGCATGGTCGACATCAATGAGGAGCGCACCGCGCAGATCCTGCGCAAATGGGCGGCCCAGGAAGCAGCGGTATAGACCATGGCCTCGGCAGCGCTTTTCGACCTTTTGCCGGATTTCGGCGCACGCAGCCAGCGTGCCGGCCAGCCCTCGCTCGCGGCCATGGCCGAGCCAAGGCCGGAGACGTCGGCGCCGCAGGCCGACATCGGCGCGCTGATCGCCGAAGCGGTCATCGATGCCGAAGCCGCCCTTGAAGCCCGCCTTGCCATCGCCCACCAGGCAGCGCTCGAGGCACAGAGACAGGCCAACGCCGATGAAGCAAAGGCCTTTCTGGAAACTTTCGGCGGCGATGTCGGCGCGGTCGTCACTGCCCGTATCGAGATCATGGAGGCCAAGGTCAGCGACCTCGTCGGCGCCACCATTGCGCGCATCATTGGCGGCCTTGTCAGCGACGATCTGCAGAAGCGTTCGCTGGAAGCCCTTGCCGGCACGATCCGCGAAGCCGTCGGCGACAGCGAGGCGGTGCGCATCGCCGTGCGCGGACCGCTGTCATTGTTCGAGACGCTGAAGGCTTCGCTCGGCCCACGCGCGGCCAATCTCGATTTCGTCGAGGCACCCGGCTTCGACCTTACCGTCGCCATTGACGAGGCGGTGTTCGAAACCCGCATTGCCGAATGGTCGGCCGCCTTGTCCGAGGCCCTATCATGAGCGAGGGCCCTCTTATGAACGAGTGGACGTCATGAGCGTTGCCGACGCCGCTGAGCCCAGGCACGAGATCATCATCGTGCGGCGCAATCACGACGACCACGACGACGCCCACCACGGCGGCGTCTGGAAGATTGCTTTTGCCGATTTCATGACTGCCATGATGTGCTTCTTCCTCGTCATGTGGCTGATCAACGCCGCCAACGAGCAGACCAAGGCAGCCGTCGCCAGCTACTTCAATCCGGTCAAGCTGGTCGATCGCAACGCCAGCCGCAAGGGCCTCGAAGACCTCGGCGACGGCCCGAGCAAGGTCGGGCTGACGGCGGACGACCCGCGGGACAAGACCAGCAAGGCCGGACAGGACGGCGTCGGCGGCGCCGGCACCTCGGACAAGAAGCAGCCGAAGGAATCGGCGCCAAAGACGGATCTTTCCGACGAGCATCTGTTTGCCGATCCCTATGCGGTGCTGTCGGAAATCGCCACCGACACCGGCGTCATGCAAAATGTCAGCGAGAAGGGCGATGGCGGCGCGCAGGCGTCCGGCCCGGCTACCGGCGCATCCGGCGGCCAATCCTACCGCGACCCGTTCGCGCCGGATTTCTGGTCGCAGCAGGTGGCTGCACCAGGCGCCGAAGCCACCGCCGAACGCACCAAGATCGAAGGCGATCCCCTGAAGCCGGGTGACAAGGCGGCACGGACGCAAGTGGCGGAGGTGAAGGCCGTGCCGGCCGCGCCGCCAGTGGCCGCGGCGCCACTCGAGCCGCTGGCGAAATCCGTTTCCGATAAGCCGCTGACCAAGGCTGAAGCCAAGGCAGAGGCCAAGGCTGAAGCAGCGAAGGCCGAAATTGCAAAGGCCGAAGCCGCCGAAGCACAACCCGCACCCAAACCCGAAGCCGCGGAAAAGGCGCCGACGGCCGCCACTGTTAAAGCCGCGGCGCAGGTCAAGCAGGAACTGGCCGAGGCCTTCAAGCCAGGCGACAAATTGCACGATGGCGTCTCCGTCGAAGCCACCGACGAGGGTGTCGTCATTTCGATCACGGACCAGTTCGATTTCGGCATGTTCGAGATCGGATCGGCGGTGCCTAGGCGTGAACTGGTGCTGGCGATGGAAAAGATCGGCCGCATCGTCAACAAGCAGAAAGGCACGATCAGCATCAACGGCCACACCGACGCGCGGCCGTTCCGCAGCGACACTTACGACAATTGGCGGCTGTCCACGGCGCGCGCCCATTCCGCCTACTACATGCTGGTGCGCGGCGGCGTCGACGAGCGCCGCATCACCGAGGTCGCCGGCTTCGCCGACCGCGAGCCGAAAATCGCGGCCGACCCGATGGCTGCAGCGAACCGCCGCATCGAAATCCTGATGGCGACCGACGGATGAGGCGCGCCGCCATCATCGGCCGCGCCGTCGGGCTGCTGCTGCTGAGCGCTGTCCATCCGCCATCGGCCTTCGCCGAGGACGCATTGCAGCCCTATCAGCTGGTGCGCTCGCTGCAGCTTGTGCAGGACCGCATAGCCGCCGGCGATCACGCCGCGCTGCCGATGCAGGCCAAGCTGCTCGAAATGGCCGACACAAGGCTGCGCGCGGCGGACGCAGATGATTTCAGCGACCCGAAGAATTTTCGCGCCTTGCTGGTCTATGGCATGAGTGGCGGCAACCCCGTCACCGTCGAGGCGGCGGTGTCGCGCGCCAAGGCCGACCCGCAAAGCCTGGCCATCGCCAAGGGCATTGTCGATTATCTGAACGGCCGGCCGGCGGCTGCGATCGAGGCGCTGAAGCCGATCGATCCGATGACCCTGCCCCCCGATCTCGGTGCCTTTCTGGCGCTGGTCAAAGGCTCGCTTCTCGCCACCGAGCAACCGGTCAGCGCGCTTGCGCTGCTCGACGATGCTCGCCTGCTCAGCCCCGGCACGCTGGTCGAGGAAGCAGCGCTGCGCCGCTCGGTCGGCATCGCCGCCGCGCAAGGCGACGGTGCGCGTTTCGCGCTTGCCTCAACCCAATATGTCGAAGACTACCTCTATTCGCCCTATGCCAGCCAGTTCGCCGACGCCTTCGTCTCCGGCGTCATCGCGCTGCACATGGCAATCAGCCAGGACAAGCTCGCCGACATCACCGCAATGATGGATCCCGAGCGCGAGAAGGTGATCTATCTGCGCATCGCCCGCCGCGCCGCGATCGACGGCTTTGCCGATCTCTCCGCCTTTGCCTCGGCCAGGGCTGAACGGGGCCGCGACGGCATCCACAATCAGGACGATCCGCGCGCCCAGCTCTATTCCAGCCTGTCCACGGTAACGTCCGGCACCATCGGCGAGGTCCGCGCCAAGCTGGACAAGATCGATCGCAACCAGCTTTCGCAAAGCGACCGCGACCTGCTCGATGCCGCGCAGGCCGTGGCCGGTGAAGTCATCGCCCCCCCGGCGCCGTTGCCTGCCGAAAAGCCCGCACCTGCCGCGGCCAGGCAGGAGCCGGTCAAGACCGCGGCCGTGGAAAGATCCGACGAGCCAGAGCTGCCGCCGGTCGAAGGCGCGATGCCGGAACAGCCAGCCGCCACAACGTCGAGTGAACAGCCCGCAACCGACCAACCGAAGGCGGCAAGTGAGCCGGCCGCGCAGGCACCGAGCACGCCAGAGGCAAAGGCGGCGGAAACGCCTGCAGTCGCCTCGGCCAGCGATGCGGCTCCGGTCGTGCCGGCATCGGTGCCGGCCCCCGCCGCAGTAGAGCCTACCGATCCCACCGACGCCGCCATGGCGAGGACGCGTCGCCAGCTCGATTTGATCGACCAGATGCTTGGAGCAGCCCCGAAATGACCACCAATGTTGGCCAGGCCCTGCCGGCTCCCGCGCACGCCGGATCGAAGCAGTCGGCCTCAAACGCCAAGGGCGGCGACAAAAGCTTCGGCGACATGGTGCGCGGCGACGACGATGCGCCGACACCGATAGGCCAGGGAGCAATTGAGGCCGCATTGCACGAGCCGCATTGGGCCAAACGCAGCCCTGCCGGTCCCGGCAAAAGCGAAATCCCACACACCCAGTCTGGCAAAACGGGGACGAAATCCGCTGCCGGCAAGGCCGCAAAAGAACATGCCGATAGTGGCCCGGACAAACCATCCAAGGACGCTGAGGTGGCCGGACGAGACGCGGATGCAGGATCGCTGCAGGATCATTTGCCACTGGTGCTGGCGCTGCACGATATCAGGCATTTCTCAACGGTCCGGACAAGCGGGAACGGCATCGCGACGAATGGACAGACTGGGCAACCGGCGCCCGCTGGCGAGGCCACTTCTGCACAGACGTCGCCTCTGAAGAGACACCGCGCAGCGTCCGGCATTGACAACAGACTCGACACGACGACGCGATCGGAACGGGCCAAGCCCGGTACCAGCGTTTCCGCACAGGATCAGGGGCAAAAGCTGCCCGCGATCGGGCTCCAGTCCGGCAAACTGCCGCACCAGGATGGTCCGACGCCTCCTCTACCGGCGGGCCAGACGGCAAGCGACGTTTCGGCACCCGAGGCAAAACGGTCCGCGCCGTCGGCGAAGTCCGTCGATGGAGCCCATTCCGCGGCATCGTCCACACAGGGAAAACAGCCGCCATTCGCTGCGCGCGTCGACATTGTCGCCGAACAGAGCTTCCCCGCGCCGGCGCATAGTCCGATAAACCAAACGACTTCGGCGCTTATCGACGCGCTGGCTTCGGATAACGGCCTGCGGCAAGCGGTTTCGACGCCGTCGACGACCGCCCAGACGGCCGGTTCTGTTGCCGTTCCGACACATATATTGAAGATCGAGCTTCACCCGGCAGAGCTCGGCATGGTCACCGCCAGTCTCAGGCTTTCCGGAGAACAACTTTCGATAGAATTGAAGCCCGAAACCCATGAGGCTTACCGCCGTCTCGCCACCGACAGCGACGCCATCGTGAAGTCGTTGCGCGGGCTCGGCTTCGATGTCGACAAGGTGACCATCCTGCAACCCTCGATAGCGATCCACGCGGCGGCCCGCAGCGATGCAGCGAACTCGCATCCAATGCCGCAAGGCCGCGACCAGTCCGCTTTTCAGCCCGGAAACTCGAGCGGCAACAATACGGGTTCGGGCGGCCACCAGTCGGGAAGAAACCGCAATGACGATGCCCAGGAATTCGGCCGCGCTGGCGCGCCTGCTCGCGAGCGTGCTGGCGACGATATGTTTATCTAGCCTCGCCACCAAGCCGGCCACCGCCGCCACCAACCCTTGCGAGCCCGAGATTTTGCGTGCCGCCGATCGCTATGGCGTGCCGGCCGGCATCCTCTATGCGGTCGGACTGACCGAGACCGGCAAGAAGGGAAGCCTGCAGCCTAATGCGTTGAATATAGAGGGGAAAGCGGTATTTCCGAGGAACCGCACCGAGGCCCTGGCCACCTTCGAAGCAGCCCGGCGCGAGGGTAAGACGCTCATCGATCTCGGCTGCATGCAGATCAACCATCACTATCACGCCGCGCATTTCCGCAGCGTCGACGACATGCTCGACCCGCGCCAGAATGTCGACTATGCCGCGCGCTTCCTGGCCAGCCTGCATGCGCGTCATGTCAGCTGGTCGATGGCCGTCGCCCGCTACCACGCCGGCCCCGACAATGACCCCGCACAGAAATTCTACGTCTGCCGCGTCATCGCCAATATGGTCGCCACCCGCTTCGGCAAATGGACCCCGAATGCCCGCAACTTTTGCAACCCGTAGGGGAATCAGCTTTTGCGGACGGCTGCAAATCCATGCCCGGCGGGTGACGTTCCACGTCACCCGTTTCGGCAACCAACGATACAACCTCGTGATTGCGGTTAGTTCGAAACTCGAAATAACTCCCAAGAAAATAGCTACAAGAAATGACGGTTGTTCAGGATTCCCTGCACCGGTTACGCCTCTTCCCACGGGGCAGATGATCTGATTCGGAGGCGGGGCCGATGATTGTAATCGTTGACGAGCGAGAGCTCGTAACTGAAGGCTATAATTCACTTTTCGATCGTGAGGGCGTTGCCTGTGCAGGCTTCGCGTCCGGTGAATTCGGCGAGTGGGTGACATCGGCCGCCGACACGGATTTGCGATCAGTCCGAGCCTTCCTCATCGGCGACTGCCGCGAAGGCGCCATCTCGCCACGCCAGATCCGCGACCGCACCGGCGCTCCGGTCATTGCGCTGAGCGAACAGCACTCGCTCGAGAATACGCTGCGGCTGTTCGAGAGCGGTGTCGACGACGTCATCCGCAAGCCGGTCCATATTCGGGAGATCCTGGCCCGCATCACCGCCATCCGCCGCCGCGCCCATGAGGACGTCAGCTACACCGAGATCGGCGCCATGCGCATCTTCATGGATGGCCGCGATCCCGAGATCGATGGCCAGCCGCTGCCTCTGCCGCGCCGCGAACGCCGCATCCTCGAATATCTGGCGAGCAACCGCGGACGCCGCGTCACCAAGACCCAGGTCTTCAACGCCATCTACGGCATCTTCGACGAAGAGGTCGAGGAGAACGTCGTCGAGAGCCACATCTCCAAATTGCGCAAGAAACTGCGCGAAAAGCTTGGTCAGGACCCAATAGATTCCAAGCGCTTCCTCGGCTACCGGCTGGTGTTCTGATGCCGGTCTGCGCCAGCCTCGCGCAAGACAAAAATTATATCCTCGCGACCACAGACATAGGCCCAACGATCTTGGGCATTGAGGAGACGTTTCGATGAGCCTTTACGGAATGATGCGGACCGGCGTTTCCGGCATGAACGCCCAGGCCAACCGCCTGTCCGCGACAGCCGACAACATCGCCAATTCCGACACCACCGGCTACAAGCGATCCTCGGCCGAGTTTTCGACGCTGATCATGCCGCAGGTCGGCGGCGCCTATAATTCCGGCGGCGTCAACACCACCATCCGCTCGGCCATCAGCGCCCAGGGCGTGCTGCAGTACACGACCTCGGTTTCCGACCTTGCGGTCAACGGCAACGGTTTCTTCGTCGTCCAGGACCCCAGCGGAACGCCTTTCCTCACCCGCGCCGGCGCATTCGTTCCCGACGCTCAGGGCAGACTGGTCAACGCCGCCGGCTACCAGCTGATGGCCTACAGCTACGCCAACGGCACACCGGCTGCCACCGCCAACGGTTTCGAAGGGCTGGTGCCGGTCCAGATCTCCGACCAGGAAATGACCGCGACGCCCAGCACCACGGGCAATTTCAATGCCAATCTGCCGGCTGGCGCCACGCCGCCCGCCGGTCCGCTGCCTTCCACCAACAGCCCGACCGCCGAATACACGTCGAAGTCCTCGATGGTCACCTACGACAATCTCGGCAACAAGAAGCTGCTCGACGTCTATTTCACCAACACCGGCACCGGCGCCTGGTCGGTCTCTGTGTTCGACCAGTCCCAGGCGACGCCGGGCACATCCTTCCCCTATACGGGCGGCGCGCTGGCCACGGCCAACCTGACCTTCGACACCACCACCGGCAAGCTAACCGGCGCGGTCGACAGCATAACGATCCCCGTACCGGGCGGTGCGTCGCTCGACCTCGATTTGTCCAAGCTGACTCAGCTCGGCACCGGCTTCACGGTCTCCGAAGCCAAGGTCAACGGCAACGCGCCCAGCACGATCGAAAAGATCCAGATCGGCGAGGACGGAGTCATTTACGCCCAGTATCAGGACGGCTCGACCAAGCCGCTGTTCAAGATCCCACTGGCCGACGTCCAGAGCGCCGACAACCTCACCGCACTGCCTGGCAATGTCTATGCGCAGTCCACCGACTCCGGCACCGTGCGCATCGGCTTCGCCAATGAAGGCAAGCTCGGCAGCATCATCTCCGGCGCGTTGGAAAATTCCAACGTCGATATCGCCGAGGAATTGACCAACATGATCGCGGCGCAGCGCAGCTACACCGCTAACTCGAAAGTGTTCCAGACCGGTTCCGACCTCATGGATGTCCTTGTCAACCTGAAGAGATAAACGACGGGCGCCAGGGGAATGAACCCAAACCAGAGCAGCGCGGTGCGCGGATTTCGAATTCAAGGCCACACCGGCAAACCGGCCGGGGTGGTCTGGAATTGCAGGTTTCCGAACGCCGACGCCGCCGACAGGGCAGAGACGTCATCCCCTCCCCACTGGCCTCGTGAAAGACCCGCATGTCGCTGACTTCCGCATTGACCATAGCCCAACAGTCGCTTCAGACCACATCGAAGCAGACCAGCGTCCTTTCCCGCAATATTGCCGACGCCAGCAACCCCGACTATGCCCGCCGCACGGCGGTCGTCGTCAGCAGCGCGCCCGGCGCCCGCTCGGTCGAGATCCAGCGCGCCACCAACGCCCTGCTGTTTCGCCAGAACCTTAGCGCGCAATCGGCATGGAGCGGCCAGAGCACGCTTTACAGCGGAATTGACCGCCTCGCCGTTGCCGTCAACGGCGTCGACAACGCCTCCTCTGCCTCGACCGCGATCGGCAAGCTGCAGAACGCGCTGCAGCTTTACGCCGCTACGCCATCCAACCAGAACCTCGGCTCCAGCGTCATCGACGCGGCCCAGCAGGTGGTGCGCGCTCTGAACGACGGCACCAACGCGATCCAGGATTTCCGCACCCAGGCCGATGGCGAGATATCAACGGCGGTTAACGATCTCAACTCGCTGCTTAGTCAGTTCCAGGACGCCAACAAGGCGGTCATCTCCGCAACCCGTTCGGGTACCGACGCATCCGACGCGCTCGACCAGCGCGACGCTTTGCTGAAGAAGATCGCGGACTATGTGCCGGTGTCGACCTTCACGCGTGGCGACAACGACATGGTCATCACCACCAAGGATGGCACGACACTGTTCGAGACCATTCCGCGCTCGGTAAGTTTCACCCCGTCGGCGGGCTACACGGCCGGCACACCAGGCAACACCATCTACATCGACAATGTGCCGGTCAGCGCCGGGGCTGGCGGCAACACCAGCGCCGACGGCAAGCTCGCCGGGCTCATCACCTTGCGCGACGGCGTCGCGGCGACGATGCAGAGCCAGCTCGACGAAGTGGCGCGCGGCCTCATCACCGCCTTTGCCGAAACAGCACCTTCGCAGCCCGACCGAACCGGCCTGTTCACCTGGTCGGGTGCGCCCGCCATTCCGGCCGCCGGCACGCTGATCGACGGGCTTGCCGGCTCGATCAAGGTCAACGCCGCAATGGACCCGAGCGTCGGCGGCAATCCGGTGCTGCTGCGCGACGGCGGCGCCAATGGTGCGGCCTATATCGCCAACACTGCCGGCAACGCCTCCTATTCGCAGCTCTTGATCGGCTATGGCGACAAGCTCGACAAGCCGATGCCTTTCGACGCTGCGGCCGGCATCACCGTCACGTCCAGCGTGTCCGACTACGCCGCCAATGCCATTGGCTGGTTCGAAGGCCAGCGCCAGCAGGCCTCGAGCAACGCCGACGCCAAGGAAGCGCTGGCATCGCGCACCGCCGAGGCGCTGTCCAACGACACCGGCGTCAATGTCGACCAGGAGATGTCGCTGCTGCTCGACCTCGAACACACCTATCAGGCCTCGGCGCGCATGATGAAAACCGTCGACGACATGCTGTCGGCCCTGCTCGATGCCGTAGGATAAGCCATGAAAGCCACATCCGTCTCATCAGCCGCCCTCTCCAACGCCGCGCGCTATCAGCAGATGCGCATGCAGGCCGAACTGGTCAAAGCCACCAAGGAATCGACGACCGGCACCGTCGCCGATGTCGGTCTGGCGCTCGGCGCGCGCACCTCGCAGGCGGTCACCTTCTCGCGCGACCTCGACCGGTTGAACGTCATCATCGATTCCAATTCGCTGGTCACCGCGCGGCTGTCCTCGACGCAGGCTGCGCTTGGCCAGCTTTCCGACACTGCGCAGAATTTGCTGACCGCGCTGACCGCCGCCGGCAATTCCTCGAGCACCATCACGCAGCAAGCCGGCAAGGCCGCCGTGCAGCAGATGACCTCTATCCTCAACGCCAGCGTCAACGGCGAATATCTGTTTGCCGGCACCAACACCGACGTCAAGCCGATCGACGATTTCACCGCCGCGGGCTCGCCGGCCAAGGCGGCGTTCGACGCTTCCTTCTCGTCGTATTTCGGCTTCACGCAGGCCGATCCGCTCGCTGCCAACATCACCGCCGCCCAGATGGACGGCTTCATCACCAGCAATGTCTTGCCGCAGTTCATGGGCTCCGGCTGGCAGGCCAACTGGTCGAACGCCACCGACCAGCAGATCGTCAGCCGCATTTCGCTGGGCGAAACCACCCAAACCTCGGCCAGCGCCAATGACGACAGCATCCGCAAGCTCGCCATGGCTTCCGCCCTGATCACCGGCCTGCTGTCCGGCAATATCAGCCAGGCGGCGAAGACCACCGTTGTCGGCCGCGCCCAGGCGATGGTCGGCGAGGCGCTGGGCGGGCTAGGGCAACTGCAGGCCGAGACCGGCCTTGCCGAGAAGCGGGTCTCCGACGCCAGCGACCGCATGAAGACGCAGGTCGACCTGTTCGAGCGCCATATCCTTGATCTGGAAGGCGTCGACCCCGCCGAGGCAGCCACCCGCGTCGCGGATCTGACGCAGCATATCGAGACGTCCTTCGCGCTGACCGCGCGCCTGCAGCAGATGAGCCTGCTGAACTACCTGACCTGACAATCTCAACCGCAACGGTAGAGCCAAACGATGTACCAATTCTCCTACGCCGACATCCAGACCGACTCCGTTGCCGATGCGAAAGATCGCGAGCGGCAGCTTTTGACCCGCTCGATCGAAATGCTGGCGGCGGCGGCGGCGGTCGGCCACACCTCGATGGAGGCGGTCGAAGCGCTGCACTTCACCAACCGGGTCTGGACCACCTTCGTCGAGGATCTCGGTTCCAGCGACAATGTCCTGCCCAAGGAACTGCGCGCCAACCTCATCTCCATCGGCCTGTGGCTGCTGCGCGAGGCCGAGGACATCCGCCAGGGCCGCACCGACAATTTCGAAGGGCTGATCGAAGTGTCCCAGATCATTCGGGACGGCATTCAATGACCAACACGCTGAAGATATCGCTGAAGCCGAACGAGAAGATCTACATCAACGGCGCCGTCATCCGCGTCGACCGCAAGGTCACCGTCGAGCTGATGAACGACGTACAGTTCCTGCTCGAGAACCATGTCATCCAGGCCGACGATGCCTTGACGCCGCTCAAGCAGCTCTATTTCATCCTGCAGGTGATGCTGATGAACCCGGCCGGCGCCATCGAGGCGCGCGCCATGTTCCGCCGCTCGCTGCCCTTGCTTTTGGCAAGCTTCGAGGATGAGCAGATCAGTGGCGCGCTGAAGCAGATCGACCGCATGGTCGGCGAAGACCATATCTATGAAGCGCTGAAGGCTATCCGTGCGCTTTATCCGCTCGAACGCCGCGCACTTGGCGGCAATGACGATGTTCAGGGTGCGAAGCGCCCGCTGGCCGTGGGAGCACAATACTGATGAATGTGGACATGACGACGACGATCCCCACGGGCGCCAACCAGGGCACCCAGCAGACGTCGAAGACAGCGGTCGACTACCAGTCGTTCCTGAAGCTGTTGATCGCCGAGATGAAGAACCAGGATCCGACGAAACCGATGGATTCGACGCAGTATGTCGCCCAGCTCGCCACCTTCTCGCAGGTAGAGCAATCGGTGCAGACCAACACCAAGCTCGACCAGATCATGCAGTCCTCGGCGCTGTCGCAGGCCGATGCCTTGATCGGCCGCTCGATCACCTCGGCCGACGGCAAGACGACCGGCGTCGTGGCCTCGGTCAAGCTTGCAAGCAACGGCGTGATCGCCGTGTTGCAGAACGGCACCGAAGTGCCGGTCGGCGCGGGCGTTTCGATAAAGCCGGCCAGCTAGACAGTTCCATAGAGGCGCGCTCACATGAACGAGGCCGACGCACTCGACATCGTCCAGTACGCGGTATGGACGGTGCTTGTTGCTTCCGCGCCGGTGGTGCTGGTCGCCATGGTGGTCGGCATCGGCATTGCCCTGATCCAGGCCCTGACCCAGATCCAGGAAATCACCCTGACCTTCGTGCCCAAGATCGTCGCCATCATGCTGGTCGTGGCGCTGACCGGTCCGTTCATCGGCAGCCAGATCTCGGCCTTCACCAACGTCATTTTCGAGCGCATTGAAAACGGGTTCTAGGCAGCGCTTGCAGGCGGCTGTGTTCCGGCTAGATTGCAGGCCATGACTCAGGCAGAACTCACCGGCAGGCCATGTGCGGAATAGCCGGCGTCTGGCGCAAACGAAACCCGATCGACGCCAACGACCTGTCGGATGTCGCCAGCATGATGCAGGCGTTGGTACATCGCGGCCCCGACGATCATGACAGCTGGCACAACAATCGGCTGGCGCTCGGTCACCGCCGACTTACCATCATCGATCCCTCGCCCGCCGCCCGTGAGCCGATGCTGACTTCTTCCGGCGATGGCGTTCTCGTCTACAATGGCGAGGTCTACAATTACCGCTCGCTGCGCGAAACGCTGCAGGCGCAAGGCGTCGTCTTTCGAACCATCTGCGATGCCGAAGTGGTTCTCGAAGCCTTGCATCACTGGGGCCCCGAAAAAGCCGTGCCGCTGTTCGACGGGATGTTTTCCTTCGCCTATTTCGACGCTCGCAGCAGTGCGCTGTGGCTTGCGCGTGACCGTCTTGGAATCAAGCCGATGTCGGTGGCCGACACGCCGGAGCGAATCCTGTTCGCCTCGGAGGACAAGGCGATCCTCGCCTGCGACGGTTTTCCGCGCGACATCGACAGCCGCGAGATCACCTTGCGGCTTGCCTGGCAGAGCCGCGATTCCAGCTACAGCCTGTTCGACCGCATCGAGCGCCTGCCGCCCGCCGGCCTGTGGAAGATCACCGATGGCGTTATCGAGAAGCGCCGCTTCTGGCATGTGCTGGACGTGCTGGAGACCGCGCGCATTACCGGCGATGCATCCGCTGATGCTGAACACATGGCGACGCTCGAGGCGTTGCTCAAGGACAGCGTCGGACTTCACTGCATCGCCGATACCAGCGTTGCCACCGCTTGCAGCAGCGGTGTCGATTCCGGCCTGATAACGGCGCTGGCAAAGCGGTTCAGGCCGGAAGTCCACGGTTATGTCGTCGACCCGCAGCTCGGCAACAGCGAGGCCGAAGACGCCGAACGCACCGGCCGCCATGTCGGCGTGCCCTTGCGCCGGGTGCCGGTCGACAGGAACCGGTTTTTCGAACTTTGGCCAAGGGTAATCTGGCATCTTGAAAGCGATGGCTGGCACGCCAGCCATGTCGCACTGCTGGCGCTTGCCGAACGATGCCGGGCCGATGGCGTCAAGGTGCTGCTCACCGGCGAAGGCGCAGACGAATTGTTTGGCGGCTACCCCTTGCAGGCCTTGAGCATGAAGAAGTGGCGTTCCTGGTCGTGGCCCCGGCGCCTGGTCCATTCGAAGCGCTCGCTCGACCGGAGATTCGAGCAACAGCGTCATGCCCCCTACAAGGTCTCGGCTGGAAGCCACTCACAAATGGATCGCAGCATGGTCCTGCGTGCTTTGTCGCCGGAGCTGAATTTTCTGCAAACCGAGATCTTCGACCGCCTGGAGCCGGTTATGCCGCCCGCGGATCGCGCCTTTCTCGGTAGTTGCCTCTACGACCTCTATTCGCATCTGCAGGACATCCTGCACCGGCACGACCGGCTGAGCATGGCGGCGTCCGTGGAACTGCGGGTCCCGTTCCTGGAAAACCGCCTGATCGACTTCGCCATCCATTTGCCGAGGCGGCAGAAATACCGCGACAAAACAGGCAAATGGCTTTTGCGAAAGGTCGCTGAAAAGCATATTCCGCGCCAGAACGTCCAGGCGCGCAAGATCGGCTTCGAGATGTCGTCGCAATTTTCGGCCGGCACGGAGACTTTGCTACGCGGCGGTTTCCTGCGCGATGCCTTGAAATGGCCCGCCGCGAATTTGGAGGACATGGTCCAGTTGGCGCGGCGCGAGCAACCGTCCAGGCTGCGGCTTGTCGGCATGGAGCTTTTCCTGCGCCTTCACGCCGGCGGCGAGACGACAGGCACGCTGACCGAAGCCTTGCATACCGCTGCCCGGGACAGAAGCTGACTTCGCGCGCGGCCGACAGCCCCGCGCAGTGGACCAATGAGAACATCGCTCTGGGTAGCGGACCATTCCCGGCTGACGTATTTTCGCCTTGCTATCCTGTTGTTGGACCATGATCTTTTTCGAAGACGCGTTCGCCCTTTTGGATGTCGTGCTCTATCTCAAACGGATGCCATGATTGTCGTCCCGGCGGACGAAACCAGCACGTTAAGGTGGGACAGGTCTGATGATCGATGACGAGCCGGACAGCGAACGCGTTTCGGCGCTGGCGCCGTTCCGGCACGGCATCTTCCGCGCCGTCTGGTCGGCCAGCCTGGTGTCGAATTTCGGTGGCCTGATCCAGGGCGTCGGCGCCGCCTGGATGATGACCACCATCGCCACGTCGCCCTATCAGGTGGCGCTGGTCCAGGCCTCGGCCACTCTGCCGATCATGCTGTTTGCACTCGTCGCCGGCGCCATCGCCGACAGCTTCAACCGGCGCAAGGTGATGCTGATCGCCCAAATCTTCATGCTGGTCGTCTCTGCACTTCTAACGCTGTTCACCTGGAACGGCTGGATGACGCCGTGGACGCTGCTTGCCTTCACCTTCCTAATCGACAGCGGCACGGCGCTCAACAACCCGTCCTGGCAGGCATCGGTCGGCGACATGGTGCCGCGCAACAAGCTGCCGGCCGCGGTTGCACTCAATTCACTGGGCTTCAACCTGACACGCAGCGTCGGCCCGGCGATCGGCGGCATCATCGTTGCCGCCGCTGGTGCGGCTGCTGCGTTCGCCGCCAATGCGCTGAGCTATATAGGTCTTATCATCGTGCTCTTCCGCTGGAAGCCGGAGCTGCCGGTCTCGACGCTGCCGCGCGAGACGCTGGGCGCCGCCATGGGCGCCGGCCTGCGCTATGTCGCCATGTCGCCCAACATCGGCAAGGTGCTGGTCAGGGGCTCCGCCTTCGGCTTCAGCGCCGGCGCGGTTTTGGCGCTGCTGCCGCTGGTGGCGCGCGACGTCGTCAAGGGCGATGCCTTGACCTACGGCATCATGCTCGGCGCCTTCGGCATCGGCGCCGTCGGCGGCGCGCTGATAAGCGTGCGTCTCAGACAATTGCTGTCCAGCGAGACGATGGTGCGGATGGCCTTCGCCGGCTTTGCCGTCTGCGCCTTCAATGCCGCCATCAGCCTCAATGCCTGGCAGACTGCGGCGGGTTTGCTCATCGGCGGCGCCTGCTGGGTGATCGCGCTGTCGCATTTCAACGTCACGGTGCAGATGTCGACGCCGCGCTGGGTCGTCGGCCGGGTGCTGTCGGTCTACCAGACGGCGACCTTCGGCGGCATTGCGCTGGGCAGCTGGATCTGGGGCGTCGTTGCCGATGCGCATGGCGCCGAAACCGCGCTGATTGCGGCGGCCATCGCGATGCTTGTTGGCGGCGCCATCGGCCTGTTCCTGCCGCTGCCGCAGCAGACGACTCTCAACCTCGACCCGCTCAACCGCTTCAAGGAGCCGCATCTCGGCCTCGACCTGAAGCCGCGCAGCGGCCCCATCGCCATCATGATAGAGTACATTATCCGCGACGAAGATGTGCCCGAATTCCTCGCCACCATGGCCGAGCGCGGGCGCATCCGCCGCCGCGACGGCGCCCGCAACTGGACGCTGGCTCGGGACCTAGAAAATCCCGCAGTCTGGATCGAACACTACCACACGCCAACCTGGCTGGAATACATCCGCCACAACCGGCGCGCCACCCATGCCGACGCCGTCGTCGGCGAGCGGGTGCGGGCGCTGCACAGCGGCGACGAACCGCCGCGCGTGCGCCGCCTGATCGAGCGCCCGACGACCGCCGGCACCGCGCTGGTCTCGCCGAAGGGGCCGATCGATCACTGAGCTCGCCATAGCCGTAGCGCCGGTCAGCCGGCGCTCTGGATCATGTAGAGCTTGCGCGTGGTCTCGCGTATCAGCCACTCGCCCTTCCAACCCTGCGGCAGGACGAGGAGATCGCCCGGACCGAGTTCCCGCACCTCGCCATCGATGCGGCTCAGTTCCACGCGCCCCGAAATGATGTGGCAGATCTCCGACGAGTCCGAACGATCGGCGGTGAAGCGGCCGGGCGTGCATTCCCAGATGCCGACATCGACAGTCCCGTCCGGCGATTGAAAGAACGAGCGCACGGCCTCGACCTGATCCCCTTCAATCGAGGTTGGCTTAGGAGAGAACGCGCCGATCTCGGCCTTGGCGAGATCGCGGAAGGTCGAAAGATCGATCAAGTCTAGCTCCATGGATAAGAGCAATTCCAGGAAAGCGGTCTGCCCCGGAATTGCGTGAGAACAAATGGCTTTAGTGGCCGGTGATGCTGTCGGCCAACGCGGCCAGCTTCGAGGTGTGCGCAAGCCCTGCCGCCTCGCGGCCATCGGCAATGCGATAAAGCTGGTACATCGAATGCACGCCCAGCCAGCGGAAGGGCTCCGGTTCCCATGGCCTGACCTTGCGGTTGACCCAGGGCAGCTTCGTCAGCTCGGTGTTTGCCCCGAGAACAAGGTCAGCCAGCGTGCGCCCCGAAAGGTTGGAGCTGGACACGCCGAGGCCGACATAGCCGCCGGCCCAGCCCATGCGGGTCGCGGGGTCGAGGCCGACCGTGGTGCACCAGTCGCGCGGCACGCCGAGCACGCCGCACCAGGCGTGATCGATGCGGCATCCCGTGGTCTGCGGCAAGAGCGTCGTCAGGATCGTGTGCAGCTGGTCGATCGTGGCCTGCTGCGTCTGGCCGTTGACGTCGGTGCGCGAGCCGTAGCGATAAGGCACGCCGCGTCCGCCCATCGTGATGCGTCCCTCACGCGTGCGCTGGGCATAGCAATAGGCATGCGCCGCATTGCCGAGCAGTTCGTGCCCTTCCCAACCGATGTCGCGCCACAGGTCGGGCGGCAGCGGCTCGGTCACGATCTGCGCGCTGTTGAGCGCCAGCCAGGTCCGCTCCTCGCCGGGGATGCCTGATGTAAAACCCTCGGTCGCGCGGATGATCGTCTCCGCCTGCACCGTACCGCGGTCTGTCGTCACGCTGCCCTTGGCGATGCTTGTCACCGTCGTCTTCTCATAGATCGGCACGCCCAGCCGCTCGGCGGCATCGGCAAGCCCACGCACCAGCTTGGCCGGCTGCACCCGCGCCTGGCCATGCACGACGAAGCCGCCCATGACGTTACGGATGTTGATGCGCGTGCGCGTTGAGGCGGCGTCCAGCATCTCGACGCGGTTCGGGTCGACATCCCAGGAACGGATCGTCTCGCATTCTTCGCGCACACGCTCCAACTGCGCTGCGTTGGTGGCCACCGTCAGATTGTCGACGCGGCGAATGTCGGCGTCGATGCCTTCCTCGGTCGCGACCCGGATCACTTCGTCGACGCAGCCTGCCATCGCAGCCTGCATCGCCATCACGCCTTGCCGGCTCGATGTCTTGACATATTTTTCGCGCGACCAGCTGAAGCCGCCCGACAGCCAGCCGCCATTGCGCCCCGAAGCGCCGAAGCCGGCAAATTCGCGCTCGACGATCACGACGCGCAGCGATGGCTTCGCCTTTTTCAGATAGTAGGCGGTCCACAGGCCGGTATAGCCGGCGCCGACAATGGCGACATCGGCCTCGATGTTTCCAGGCAAGGGCGGGCGCGGAACGGGAACCGCCCCCAGATCCGCATACCAGAACGATTTGTCGCCATTGCGCTTGGCTTGCATGGAATGACTTTCAGATGGGATCAGGCCAGATGGGATCAGGCCAGATGGGATCAGGCCAGATGGAATCAGGTGAGTGTGGTGTCGGCGCTTGCGTCGTCCGCCAGCAGCTTGGCATCGCTGCCGTCGACGTGGCAAGCGCCGAGTAGGGACATTTAAGATGCGGGCCGAGGCCTAGTCTTCGCCCGACAGGTCGCGCCGCGCCTTGTCGAGTTCCTCGGCGTAGCGCCGTATCAGATGGCCCTCGGTCAAAAGCCCGACAACGGCCCGGTTGTCGAAATTCTCGACCACCGCCAGTTCCTCGGCGACGGCGCGCTGGATGGTTTCGCCGGTGGACTGGACGTTCATGGTCGGCACCAGCACCGCATGCCGGAATTTGGCCGGCGCCAGCACCGGCGTCTCACCATCGGACGGATCGCTGTGCAGTTCGGCGACGATCAGCACGCCGACATAATGCCGGCTGCTTGCGGCGCCATTCTGGCGCTGAGGCGCAGTCAGGCTTCCCGCCCCGCTTCAATTCCCCGCGAGCGTGTCGAGGTATATGAGCGGTCGCTTACGCAATCGACGCAGCTGTGTTATTTTTGCCCGTCCCTCAAGGAGGAGAAGATGAGTGCGCGGGGACTTTTTTCATTAGCTGTTGGCATGATTTTTTTGAGCTCGTCTGCGGTGAGCAATTCAAGCATGGATATGCCGTTTGGGTCTGTTGTGTCGCACCCGATGTCTCTTTTGGCGGGAGGCAATCCGGAAAACCAAAGCCGGCCGGCAAAGGAATTTATCCAGACTGCACAACAAGATGTTTGCTGTCCTGGCGGCTACCCTTGGTATCGCAATTCGACGAACACCTGCTACGGCAGCTATGAAGACTGCCACGATACCGATGGCGGCGGATGGTCCTGCAGACAGGTCAACGCCTGCTAGACTTTCTTGGGCCCACGCCTTCTTGACTGTGCCCGGTCCTCAGATCGGCTTCGGCTCGCCGGCCTCATAGAGCATGAGGTTGCGCTCGCCTATGCCGAGCGATGCCCAGCTCGCCCGCCAATCGGCGATGTGAGGCGAGCGGAAATGCGCGTCGAGCGCGGCCCTGTCGCTCCACACCTCGGTTACATGGATGAGCCCGGCGTCGAGCACGTCCTGCGCGTAGGAGTATTCGATGCAGCCGGGCTCCGCACGGCTGCCCAGTATCATGCGCCGCATGGCCGGCCTTGCCTCGTCGAGCCGTTGCGCAGGCAGGCGAATGGTGCCGATGATCACCAGCATGATCTCTCTCCTCAAGGCCTCTGTCGTCCTGGCAAGTAACCAGTCCTCCCACCCTCGCGCAAGCTTGACCGGTTAGGCTCGAAGGGCTGTCGCGTGCTCGGCAGGCTTGTGATTGGGGACGATATGGCCGTCAGCGAAAGCTTAGCGACAGGAACAGTGGCCAAGAACGGCCGCGATGTCTTCTTCGCCATCGGCATCGTCATCATCCTGGCCGTGCTGTTCCTGCCGATCCCGGCCTTCCTCATCGACATCGGCCTCGCCTTCTCGATCGCACTGTCGGTGCTGATCCTGATGGTGGCGCTGTGGATCCAGCGGCCGCTCGATTTCTCGTCCTTCCCGACCGTGCTGCTGATCGCCACCATGCTACGGCTATCGCTCAACATCGCCACCACGCGCATGATCCTGTCGCACGGCAATGAGGGCACGCACGCCGCCGGCTATGTCATCGCCGGCTTCTCCAAACTTGTGATGGCCAGCGATTTCGTCATCGGCCTGATCGTCTTCATGATCCTGATTGTGGTCAACTTCATCGTCATCACCAAAGGCGCCACCCGTATTGCCGAAGTCGGCGCCCGCTTCACCCTCGACGCCATCCCCGGCAAGCAGATGTCGATCGACGCCGACCTGTCCGCCGGCATGATCGACGACAAGACAGCGCAACTGCGCCGCCGCGAGCTGGAAGAGGAATCCTCCTTCTTCGGCTCGATGGACGGCGCCTCGAAATTCGTCCGCGGCGACGCCATTGCCGGCCTTATCATCACCGCCATCAACATCGTCGGCGGCATCGCCATCGGTTACATCAGGCACGGCATGGGCATGGGCGAAGCCGCCGATGTCTTCATCAAACTGTCGGTCGGCGACGGCCTCGTCACCCAGATCCCGGCGCTTATCGTTTCGCTCGCCGCCGGCCTGCTTGTGTCCAAGGGCGGCACGCGCGGCTCGACCAACCAGGCGGTGTTCGGCCAGCTCGGTGCGCATCCGCGCGCGCTCTATGTCGCGGCCTCGCTGCTCGTCCTGCTCGGCCTGATGCCCGGCCTGCCGTTCTTCCCGTTCTTCACGCTGGCCGCCGGCATGGCCGGCCTTGGCTACGTCATCCCGATGCGCGCCAACCGAGAGGCTGCCGCCGCCGAAGCGATCAAGGATCTGGAGAAGGCGAACAAGGTCGAGGAAGAGAAGAACTCGGTCAAGGCTTCGCTGACCACCGCCGAGATCGAGCTTCTGATTGGCAAACAGCTGTCGACGCGGCTGCTGGTGTCGCATCAGGAACTGGTGTTCCGCATGGCCAAGATGCGCAAGAAATTTGCCACGCAATATGGCTTCGTCGTGCCGGAAGTGCGCGTCGCTGACGATTTCGGCATCCCGCCGAAAAGCTATCAGATCAAGGTCCACGGCACCGTCGTCGCCGAATACCAGATGCGCGTCGGCGAGATCATGGTGCTGCTCGGCAACCGGGATTTGCCCGACGTTCCCGGCGAGGAAATCCGCGAGCCGGCCTTCGGCATGCGCGCCTTCTCGGTGCTCGAAACCTTCGCCGAGGATCTGAAGCGCGAGAACTATACCTTTGCCGACAACATGTCGGTGCTGCTCACCCATTTGTCCGAGGTGATCCGCAACAACCTGCCGCAGCTTCTGTCCTACAAGGACATGAAGGCGCTGCTCGAGCGCCAGGATCCGGAATACCGCAAGCTCGCCGACGAGATCTGCACCTCGCACATCTCCTATCCCGGCCTGCAGGCGGTGCTGAAATTGCTGCTGGCCGAACGCGTATCGATCCGCAACCTGCATTTGATCATCGAGGCTATCGCCGAGATCGCGCCGCATGTGCGCCGCACCGAGCAGATCGTCGAGCATGTCCGCATCCGCATGGCCCAGCAGATCTGCGGCGATCTCTCCGAGGGCGGCATGCTCAAGGTGCTGCGCCTCGGCAACCGCTGGGACCTCGCCTTCCACCAGAGCCTCAAGCGCGACGCCAAGGGCGAGGTGCGCGAATTCGACATCGACCCGCGCCAGCTGGAGGAATTCGGCCAGGACGCGACCAAGGCGATCCGCAAGCATCTCGAGGCCGGCGAGCGTTTTGTCCTCGTCACCGCGCCCGATGCTCGCCCCTATGTGCGCATGATCATCGAGCGCCTGTTCACGACGCTTCCCGTTCTCTCCCATGTCGAAATCGCCAAGGGCGTCGAGATCAAGGTGCTCGGGACGATCTCGTGAACATACTGTCGCAAGGCGTCGTCATCGCCGCCTTCCTCGCCTTCTGTCGCATCGGCGCCTGCTTCATGCTGATGCCGGGCCTGTCCAGCGCCCGCGTGCCGGTCCAGGTCCGGCTGTTCGTGTCGATCGCCGCCACCGGTGGCCTGCTCGCCTTCCTGTGGGACAAGATCTTTCCCTTCGTCGATGCGCGTCCGCAGGTGCTGGCGCCGATGATCATCTCCGAACTTTTGGTCGGCGGGCTGATCGGCGCGATGACGAGGCTCTACATGGAGGCGCTGCGCTTCATGGGTTCGGCCATCGCCATGCTGATCGGCTATGGCGGCACCGGCGGCCCCGCCATCGAGGAGCCAGAGCCGCAGGCGGCCCTCGCCGCCATCATCTCGTTTTCAGCGTTGCTGCTGCTCTTCGTCTTCGATTTCGACCACGAGATCATCCGCGCTCTGGTCGCCTCCTACACGGTGGCGCCGGTCAACGTCTTCTTCAATCCGCAGGCCGCCCTGGTCGATCTCACCGACACGGTGTCGGACGCCTTCTTCCTGGTCATCCGGCTCGGCAGCCCGTTCATCGCCTATGCCATCCTGGTCAATTTGACGATCGGCTTCGTCAACAAGCTGACGCCGCAGATTCCGGTCTACTTCATCTCACTGCCTTTCGTCATCGCCGGCGGCATGATCATCTTCTACTTCGCCATCGGCACCATGCTGTCGCTGTTCGTCGACGGCTTTGTCGATCTGACGCTGGCGAGGTGAGATGAGCACGCGCAAGGAACGGCTGAAGAAACTGGTCAAGGTGCAGGAGCAGCTGAAGGCCCTGCACGAGACGCGCCATGCGGCCTTCCTGGCGGCAGCGGCAACCGCCGAAACCGAGGCCAGGGAACTTGTCCAGCATTTCGACGCCGACCAGTCGATGGCGGTGCTGTTCCCTGACCTCTACCATCGCCGCATCGCCAATGCGCTGGTCCGGCAGGAAGCGAGCCTGGAAAGCGCCAGGCAGGAGATCACGCTCATCGCCACTGCGACGGCGCGCACCAACATGGTCGAACGTGCCTACAAGGACGTGCGCCGACAGGACGAACGCGAACGCTCCGACCGCGACCGGCTCGATCTGATCGCGCAGAGGCGAGGGCAGGAATAATCGGAAGTTAGAGCCGGGTCACCTGCGGACGGCGTTCGGTTTCGTTCCGTGCGGCGGGCTGTGTTGGGTGTACGGCGCCGTGTTCGGCCTCTGCGCCTACGCCACCTACGATCTGACCATGGCGACGCCGGCAGCGCCCACCGCAAACGACCAGATCGCATCGACCCAGCCGGAGTTGCCGCTGCTGATAGCAATGGCCTAGCATCCGGCGAAGGATTTCGAGCCGGCAAGCCTGCCACAAGCTTGTTGCGGCATGGTCGCTCAGGAAACCCGGCAAAGAGGCGGACTTTCTTGGCGATTTCTCCACCCAGTGACATCGTTCTCGATGTTGCCCGAGCCGTCGATCCGGCGGATATCGAGGCTGCCCGTGCCGCGCTGGCCAAGCGGGCCAACGGCGTTGGCGGTAATTTTTCTGTCGACATGGCTGCTTCGGTCGATGCCGGCTCGATCCTGTCGCGCGCTACCGCCGACAAGGCCGCCGCAAATGCCGATCCCGCCAGCAAGTTCAAGAAGTTCGAGGCGATGGTCTTGCAGACCTTCATCCAAAACATGCTGCCCAAGGACACCGAGGGCGTCTACGGCAAGGGGCTGGCCGGCGACATGTGGAAATCGCAGCTTGCCGAGCGTGTCGCCGACGTCATGGCCGAGCGCGGCGGGATCGGCATCGCCAAATCGCTGCTCGCCGACCACTACAAGGACGGCAAGCGCACCGTGCCGATCGGTCCGGTGTCAACCGGGCCGCACAAGACCGAGATCGACCAGCAGACCCGGCTGTCCACCTCGCTGGTCGAGGAATTGCAGCGCAAGGCCGCACGGTCGATGACCGGCGACGAGACGACCATCAAAACCGAAATCAAGATCTAGACCAGGATTTTCAATGGCCGATTTTTCAAAATACTCTTCCAACCTGCCGGCGCGTACGTCCGAAGCGCCGATCCCGTTTGCACGGCCGGGCAACCTTGCCGCCATCATCGGCCGCATCGAGGAAGCGGTCGAGGAAGAGACGGCCGGTTTGAAGAACGACACCAGCTATGACCTCAAGGCCTCCAACGCCCGCAAGAGCCGCTACCTCTATGAGCTGACCCGCGCCATGAAGGGCGCCAACGAGATCGAATTCCTGGAACAGCATCGCGACAGTCTGGCGCGGCTGCGCCAGAAGCTCGCGAAAAACGAGGCTGCAATCCTCGCCCACCTCAACGCGGTCAACGAAGTCGCCACGCTGTTGAAGAACGCCATTCAGCGCGCCGAAGCCGACGGCACCTATTCGGCCGGTGAATTCGGTTGGGCGAGCTGATGATCTCGGCAACAGGCGGGAACAACCGGTGATCAAATTCATCGCCGCCGCGATCTGGATCTGCGCCGCCACGCTTGGCGCGGTGTTCTATTCGTTCCAGGCGGCCGGTGAGCGCGGTGTCGGCGAGACGCCGAAACCGATGCTGGGTGGCCTCGACTACGTCAAGACCGACATCATCTCGGTGCCGCTGATCCGCGATTCCAAGATCGACGGCTATTTCCTCACCAAGCTCGTCTACACGGTCGAGCCGGCCGAGATAAAGAAGATGTCGATCCCGGCCGAAGCGCTGATGACCGATCAGGTCTATTCCTATCTCTACTCCAATCCTCAGATCGACTTCACCAAGAAGGAAACCATCGATCTCGATGCCTTCCGCAAGGCCATACGCGACACCGTCAACGCCCGCGTCGGCGCCGACCTGGTGCATGAAGTGCTGATCGACCAGGTCAACTTCCTGACCAAGGACGAAATCCGCGACAACGCCATGCGCCGCCGCAAGGATCCGGCCACGCCGACCGAACCGGCCCCGGCGGAATCGGCCCAGGCCGAGGCGGCGAAGCCCGCTGCTGAACACTAACCTTCGTCGCAGGGCGAATGTTCTCTGCCGCATTCCTTCCGACTGAAACGAGATGACGCATCGCGCGTTGACGTTTACGTCAACTCGAAGCTATATGCGCCAAGCGACCAGGATCGCGGTACGCGCGAGACAGTGACTTCGGCGGAGGCCGGTCACTGAAGCGCGGCAAAACGCAACGAGACCAGGAGAACAGTCATGAACGTTCAGGACATTGCCGAGAAGATGAGGTCGCGCGTGGCGAGCGCCGGGTTCGAACATTCCGTGAAGTTCGATACCGGCAGCAACGGCGTCATCGTCATCGACGGCGCGACCGTCTCAAACACCGATGCGCCGACCGACTGCACCATAAAGCTGTCGCTCGACGATCTGGATTCGCTGATCGCCGGCGACCTCAACCCGACCATGGCGTTCATGTCCGGCAAGATAAAGGTCGAAGGCGATATGTCG
The DNA here is from genome assembly GCF_000502275.1 of Mesorhizobium sp. L103C131B0. Classification (NCBI taxonomy): domain Bacteria; kingdom Pseudomonadati; phylum Pseudomonadota; class Alphaproteobacteria; order Hyphomicrobiales; family Phyllobacteriaceae; genus Mesorhizobium; species Mesorhizobium sp. L103C131B0. Next base: position 390,958 of record NZ_AYXC01000001.1, read on the forward strand.
GTCGCCATGGCGCTCAGCCAACTGATCGGCTGAGCCCTTCGCAAAAACAAAATGCCGCCCTCGCTGAAATGCAAGGGACCGGCGGCGGCGTTTGTTTTTGGACAATCAGGCGGCCAGCGACAGCCTCTGTGCCTTGAGCTTGCGACCTGCAGCCTTCAGCGTGCCATGCGCGCCGTCGAGCGCACCATCGATCAGTTCCAGCGCCAGCAGGCGGTGCCGCTCGTACGGACCAGGCATGGCGAGCGCGCCGGTCTTCTCCGCCGAGAAGCCGAAGCGGCCATAGTAAGGCACATCGCCGACCAGCAGCACCGCGGCATGGCCGAGACGCGCGGCCTCGGCCAAAGCATGGCGCATCAGCGCCGAGCCGATGCCGGCGTTCTTCAGCGCCGGATCGACGGCGAGCGGTCCGAGCAGAAGTGCTCCCGGGCCACCCTCGCCCAGACGCACGTCCCACAGCCGCACCGTACCAGCAACCGCGCCGGCTGCATCGCGCACGATAAAAGCGAGGCCTTCGGAAGGCCGGCGGCCACGCCGCAGCTTCTCCGACGATTTCTTGCGCCGCATCGGCCCCATGGCGCGATCGAGCAACGCTTCACGCGATGCAATGTCTGCCGCAGTTTCGGCGACGATGGGAATGGCGCCGGCCATCTCCCCCTCGAGCGGGGAGAATCCAATGCCGTCAATGTAATTTACAATGTCCATTTCCGCGATCCTTCACGAGCGGAGCTTGTTCCACAGGCGAACCCGGGCGGACGCAAACGTCCGCCTGGGGTGATCTGAAGGCCGAAGCCGTCAGATCACGTAGGATCGGAGAGGCTCGAAGCCGTTGAAGGCGACCGCCGAGTAGGTGGTCGTGTAGGCGCCGGTGCCTTCGATCAGCACATCGTCGCCGATGGTCAGCGACAGAGGCAGCGGATACGGCGTCTTCTCGTACATCACGTCGGCCGAATCGCAGGTCGGGCCGGCGAGCACGCAAGGTGCGGTCTCCGAACCGTCATGGCGGGTGACGATCGGATAGCGGATCGCCTCGTCCATCGTCTCGGCCAGACCGCCGAACTTGCCGATGTCGAGGAACACCCAGCGCACATTGTCGTTTTCGGCCTTCTTCGAGATCAGCACGACTTCCGACTTGATGACGCCGGCATTGCCGACCATGCCGCGACCCGGCTCGATGATGGTCTCAGGGATCGCATTGCCGAAATGCTTGCGCAGCGCCGAGAAGATCGCCTGGCCATAGGCCTGGGCCGCCGGCACGTCACGCAGATAGCGCGTCGGGAAACCGCCGCCCATATTGACCATCTTGAGGACGATGCCTTCGTCGGCGAGCGTGGCGAACACCTTCTTGGCGTCGGCCAGCGCACGGTCCCACGCCGTCAGGTCGGTCTGCTGCGAGCCGACATGGAACGACACGCCATAGGCGTCGAGGCCGAGCGTCCTGGCGTGGCGCAGCACATCGACGGCCATCGCCGGCACGCAGCCGAACTTGCGCGACAGCGGCCACTCGGCGCCTTCGCCATCGGTCAAAACGCGGCAAAACACGCGCGCGCCGGGAGCGACGCGGGCGATCTTGTCGACTTCCTCGACGCAGTCGACGGCAAACAGCCGAATGCCGAGCTGGTAGGCGCGTGCAATGTCACGCTCCTTCTTGATAGTGTTGCCGAAGGAGATACGGTCCGCCGGCGCACCGGCGTCCATCGCCATCTCGACCTCGGCAACGGAAGCGGTGTCGAAGGACGAGCCCATCGCAGCAAGCAGGCGCAGGATTTCCGGCGCCGGATTTGCTTTCACCGCATAGTAGATCCGGGAATCGGGCAGCGCCTTTTCGAAGGCGCGAAAATTGTCGCGCACGACATCGAGGTCGACGACGAGGCAGGGGCCGGACGGACGTCGGGTGGCGAGGAAGTCGAGGATGCGCTGGGTGGCCATCGGGGTCTCTCCATTAACGCCTTGCGGCGCGCAATAAGGCTGCGGACGCGGGCTCTCGGCCTCGCGACGCGCGGTCAAACAAAGGCGGGACGGAAATTCATGGAACCAGCCGGTGGAGACCCCGGAACCATGAAACGCCGTCTCGCGGCGGTGAACCTTGGCCTTGCCCGGCCTCGGTTCGCTTTGTCTGCCTTGGCTTGGATGGGAGACCCGTCCGCACTGCCGGCAATGAAGGTGTGCCTCTTCAGTAACCCCGGTCTTTGGACGACCGGCAGAACACCAGAAAGGCCCGCACCGTCGTTGCTTCAAGGTGTCCTCGGGCTGGCGGTTGGCCGCTAGACCGACTGGAGGGGTTAGCTCCAGTTACCTTACCGATTTCCCTCACCATTCGAGGATCGGCGGACACCCACAGGCACGTGCGACTTTGGGCAAGCGCGATATAGGGTCGAAAGATTTCACAATCAATAAAAATCGTATCCCAGGTTGTAAAATTCCTGCCATCGAACAATGCTTCGCCAACCGTATACGGATATCGAACGATGACAGGCACGCACGGCCCGCTCAACGCCTTCCTCGACCTTCGTCGCATGCCGGTGGCCAATGCGGAACTGGGCCCGCTGGCAGGGCTCAGGCTGGCGGTAAAGGACATTTACGACGTCGCCGGCTACCGCACCGGTTGCGGCAATCCGGTGAAGTTCGACGAGGCGCATGCCGCGTCCAGCACGGCACCGGCCGTGCAGGTGATTCTCGACGCCGGCGCGCGCTTCATCGGCAAGACGCAGACCGACGAGTTCGCCTTCTCGCTGATGGGCCAGAACGCGCATTTTCCGTTTCCGGTGAACCCGGCTGCCCCCGACCGCGTCACCGGCGGCTCGTCCTCCGGATCGGCCGCGGCGGTGGCCGGCAAGCTTGCCGACATCGCCACCGGCTCCGACACCGGCGGCTCGATCCGCGCCCCGGCGAGCTTTTGCGGATTGATCGGGCTGCGCACCACGCATGGCCGCATTTCGCTCGAAGGCACGATGAAGCTGGCGCCGAGCTTCGACACATTCGGCTGGTTCGCCGACGACATCGAAACCTATGAGACGATCGGCAAATTGCTGCTTGGCCGCGACCCGCACCAGCATCCGCTCAACCGGCCGCTGTCGATCCGCTGGCTGGACGCCTTCGTCGCCGGCCCGGCCGAGGCAGCCGAATACGCCGGGATGAGAGCGCTGGCGGCCGGCCTTGTCGGCGAGCCGGCGCCGGTGGAATACAGCTTCGCCTCCTTCCCCGACGAGCTCTACTGGTGCTTTCGCCGCCTCCAGGCCGCCGAGGCCTGGCAGCAGCATGGCGCCTGGATCATTTCGGGCGAGCGCGATCTCGGGCCGGGCGTCGAGGAGCGCTTTGGTTTCGGCCGGACAATCGACGAAAAGACCGCGCGGGCCGAGGCGGTGCGCCGCTTGACGTTCCGCTCCGAGCTAGCCGCGCTGCTCGGCCAGGACGGGTTTCTTGTCCTGCCCACCGTTCCAGGCCCCGCACCTCTGGTCAAAAGCGAGCCGCAGCAGCTCCAGGCCTACCGCGAAAGGGCCTTGCATCTTTTGTGCCTTTCGGGTCTTTCAGGCTTCCCGCAAATCACCCTGCCGCTGGGCTCGGTTGACGGTGCCCCTTTCGGCCTCTCGCTGCTCGGCCCTCCCGGCAGCGACATTGCCCTGATACGGCTCGGCCGGCGAATTCTCGATGCGGCACGAAAGGCCTGATGATGGATACACTGACCCGCATGCGCGCCTTCATCGACGTCGTCGAGGCCGAAGGCTTTTCGGCGGCCGCGCGCAAGATCGGTCGCTCCAAGGCGCTGCTGTCGAAATATGTGCGCGAACTCGAGGACGAACTCGGCGCGCTGCTGCTCAACCGCACCACGCGGCAGTTCTCGTTGACCGAGGCCGGCCATACCTATTACAGCCGCGCTTCGGAAATCGTGCGCGAGGTCGACAGCCTGGCCGACGCCGTGCGCGAATCCTCCGGCGACGTGCGCGGCAGGATCAAGCTGTCGGCGGCGCGCACCTTCGCCGATGCGCCGATTGGCCAGTCGCTCATCGACTTCGCCAAACAGCATCCCGACATCGTGCTCGACATCCATCTCGACGACCGTTTTGTCGATCTGGTCGAGGAAGGTTTCGATCTTGCCGTGCGCATCTCGCGCCTGGAGAACTCATCGCTGATCGCCCGCCGCCTGGGGCCGTTTTCGATCAAGCTTTGCGCCTCGCCGGAGCTGATCGCCAAGCACGGCAAGCCGACGCGCCCGCAGGATCTCGCCAACTTGCCCTGCATCGTCGACACCAATGGCCGCTCGCTCGCCAACTGGCGCTTCAGGGGCGATGGCGAGGAGTCAGTCAGTGTCAACGTATCGGGTCCGATCGAGGTCAACAGCCCGATGGCCGCGCGAGCCGCCGCCGTGTCCGGTCTGGGCTTCACCATCCTGCCGGATTTCATCGCCGCGCCCGACCTCGCATCCGGGCTGCTGGTGTCCTTGCTCGACGACCGCATCCAGTCGGGCAGCGGCATTTTCGCCGTCTACCCGCACCGCCGCTATCTGCCGGCCAAGGTCCGTGTCTTCGTCGATTTCCTGGTGCAATGGTTCAGGAACCGCGAGAGCGCTTGAGCCGGTCCTGCCGTGCCGCGGTCCCAATTTCGCCCCGTTTCTGGTAACCTCTCGAAATCTCTCCGAGGCCGATGGAACAGCGACCGAGAATGCATCTGAAACGGCACGCAATCATGCTGGCTTCGGCCCTGGCGACGACTTTTGCCTCCGTCGGAGCGGCTGGCGCGCATCCTCATGTCTTCGCCGAGGCCCGCCTCGACGTGATCCTCTCGCCGGATCACCAAAGTGTGAAAGCGCTGCGTCACCTCTGGCGTTTCGATGATCTGTTTTCGAGTACGGTGATGATGGAGTTCGACAAGAACTCCGACCTGAAGCTTGACGACAAGGAGCTGAAGGATGTCGCCGACACCGTTCATGCCTCGCTGGCCGAATTCAACTATTTCCAGCTCGTCACCGTCGACGGCAAGGACGTGCCTATGACGCCGCCACCGCATCTGATGGCCAATTTCGACAACGACCAGTTGATCATCCTGTTCGAATCCGAACCCAAGGTGCCGATCAAGCTCGCCGGCAAGATCGATTTCGGCGTCTACGATCCAACCTTCTACACAGCGATCGACTTCACCGAGGATAGCAACATCACCGTGGAAGGCCTGCCCTCGAACTGCACCAAGAGCGTCATCCGGCCGGATCCAGACGAGGCGATCAAGGAAAACCAGAAGACCCTGACGGACGCGTTCTTCAACGACCCGACAGGCACCGACATGAGCAAGATCTTCGCCACCAAGCTCGAACTGAATTGCCCGCCAGAAGGATAGATCCGGTGATGAAAACGTCCCTGCGTTTGGCATTCGGCCTCGTGGCCGCTGCCCTGCTGATGACGCACTTTCTCGGGCAGGCCCATGCCCAGAGTTCACTCGGCATCGGTGTCAATGACGGCATGGCGCCCACCACCGGCCCGTTCGCCCACATCCTGATGTGGATCAATCTGCGCCAGCAGGAATTCTACCGCGCACTGGCCACCGCGATGAAGGCGATGCGCGAGGACGGCAGCAAGATGTGGCTGCTGATCGGCCTGTCCTTCGCCTATGGTATTTTCCACGCCGCAGGCCCCGGCCACGGCAAGGCGGTCATCTCGTCCTACATGGTGGCCAATGAAGTGGCGCTCAGGCGCGGTATCCTGCTGTCCTTCGTCTCGGCGCTGCTGCAGGGCCTGACCGCGATCCTGGTGATGCTGCTTGCCTATTTCGTCCTGCGCGGCACCGCCATCTCGATGACCGACGCAGCCTGGTTCATGGAGATCATGAGCTATGTCTTCGTCACTCTGTTCGGCGCCTGGCTGCTGTGGCGCAAGCTTGGGCCAACGGTCCAGCGCTGGTTCGGCAGGGCGCCCGCCTACAGCCTGTCGGCAGCCCACGCCGGTCATTCCCATAGCGGCCATTCGCATGCCGGTCACAGCCACGCGGCGCAGGCGCATTCGCACGCCTTGCATGTGCATCACGACCATTCGCATGATCATCACGCAGCGCACTACGACGACACGCACGATCATTCCCATCACGACCACGCCCATCACGATCACGCCGCTCACGATCACCCAGCCGGCGAGGTCTGCGACACATGCGGCCATTCGCATGCGCCCGATCCGGCGCTGCTGTCGGGCGATCGCTTCGACTGGCGCACGGCCTGGTCGGCAGTAGCCGCCGTCGGCATCCGTCCCTGCTCCGGCGCGCTGATTGTGCTCAGCTTCGCGCTGCTCAACGGCCTGTGGCTCGGCGGCCTGCTCTCGGTGCTGGCGATGTCGATCGGCACCGCCATCACAGTCTCGGCGCTGGCGACGATCGCGGTGACAGCCAAGAACTGGGCGGTCTATTTCGCCGGCGATGGCCGCATGGGCAACCGTATCCACACAGTCGTCGAAATCGGCGGCGCCGCGTTCGTCTTCCTGTTCGGGCTGTTGCTGTTGTCGGCGTGCCTGTCCGGAGCTGTGTGACCTCGGCGGGTCAGGCCTGACCCGCGATCATTCCGCCCAGCTCATCCTCGATATGAGCGCGGATGATTTCATCGAAACTGTTTTCGGCGCTGAAGCCGAGGTCCCTTGCACGGCGCGCCTCGAAGCGCGTCGGCCAACCCTTGACGATCGCCCAGATCGTCTCGTCGGGCTCCTCACGGATCAGGCTCGCCACCTCGGCGCCTGCAGTGCGCTCCAGCGCCTCGATCTGCTCGCCGACGGTGACGGCAACGCCGGGCATGGTGAGGTTGCGGCGCGGCCCGACAGCGGCACCGTCGAGCCCGGCGGCATGGATCAGGAAACCGACCGCAGAGCGCGGGCTGGCATGGGTGTGCAGCACCGAGCGCGGCACCGGCAGGATCGCCTCGTGGCCGCTCAGCGGCTCGCGGATGATGCCGGAGAAGAACCCTGACGCCGCCTTGTTCGGCTTGCCGGGCCGCACGCAGATGGTCGGCAGCCTTATGCCGATGCCGTCGAAGAAGCCGCGCCTGGAATAGTCGGCCAGCAGCGCTTCGCTCATCTGCTTCTGCGTGCCGTAGGAGGTCAGCGGCGTCGGATGAAAGTCGTCCGGGATGACATCGGGGAACGGCGCGCCGAACACCGCGATCGACGAGGTGAAGACGAGGCGCGGCGCAAAGTCTGCCAGCCGCACGGCGTCGAACAGCGCCCGTGTGCCGTCGAGGTTGACGCGGTAGCCGAGATCGAAATTCGCCTCCGCCTCGCCCGACACGATGCCGGCGAGATGGAACATGACGTCGGGGCGTGAGGCGACCAGGCTCTCGGCAGCACCGGCGTCGGCAAGGTCGCCCGTATGCGTGGCGATGCTGACGCCATCCATCGCCGGCGCTTGCGGCGGCACGATGTCGTGCAGGTCGAGCCCGGTGATCTTGCGGCCGTTGAGCGTGCCGTCCTTGGCCAGCCGGTCGACAAGTTTGCGGCCGACCATGCCGGCGGCGCCAGTAATCAGGATGCGCATTTCGAAAGCCTCTTATTTGCCCTTGTTCTGGTTGCGGCCCCGCAACCAGAACACCAGAAAAAATGCCAGCACGAAGGCGATGCCGACGATGCCGGCAAGTACGGTCGAGACATTGCCGACGGCCAGCATCACGGTCGGCAAATAGAACGCCGCGATGCCGAACAGCAGCATGATCCAGGCTGCGGCAATCAGCGCGTTTCGCGTGTCGCGGTCCATCATGCGGTCCCACCACAGCGGGAACTCGTCAACTCGGATGCCAATGCCATGAAATTCCCTGTCAGTGATAATGGCCGTGATGCGGTGGCGCACCATGGTCGTGGTCATGATCGTGCTCGTCACGGCTGTCGGCGCACTGGCCGAATTCCGGTTCAACCGTGGCGTGGCTGATGCCGTGTTCGGCGGCGAGCCGCTTCTTGATGGCGCTGACCGCCTGGTGCGGATCGACGCCATCGTTGAGGCAGGCATGCAGCGTCGCCATGTTGCTGGACCCGTCGAGCGACCAGACATGCATGTGATGCACTTCGCGCACGCCGTTGACGGTGCCGGCAATGTCCTTGGCGATGAGGTCGCGGTCGAGGCTTGCCGGTACGCCTTCGAGAAGGACGTGGGCGGCTTCGCGCATCAACGACCATGCGGTGGACAGGATCAGCACCGAAACCAGCACCGACAGAATCGGGTCGATCGGCGTCCAGCCGGTGGCCAGGATGACCAGCGCCGCCACGATCGCCGCCGCCGAACCGAGCAGGTCGCCCAGCACATGCAGGATGGCGCCGCGCATGTTGAGGCTGTCGTGGTCGCCGCCATGCAGCACGAAGAACGAGGCGAAGTTTACCAGAAGGCCGGCGATCGCCACCACCAGCATCGGCCCGCCCAGCACCGGCGCCGGCGTCATCAGCCGGCCCCAGGCTTCGTAGACGATCCACAAAGCAATGGCGAAGATGGCGATGCCGTTGGTGTAGGCGACCAGCGTCTTGACCCGGCCGAAACCATAGGTCAGGCGCACTGTCGCCGGCCGTCCGCCAAGATGGAAGGCGTACCAGGCAAGGCCAAGCGCGATCGAGTCGGCGAGCATGTGGCCGGCGTCGGCCAGCAGCGCCAGTGATCCCGTCAAAAGGCCGCCAAGCACTTCGGCCACCATGAAGCCGGCGGTCAGGCAGGCTGCGATCAGCACACGCTTCTTGTCGGTCGAGCCATGCACGTGGCCGGCGCCATGCCCAGCATGCGAACCATGATCATGGCTGTGCGCCATCGGAAAAAACTCCTGTTACGCGCCGAACTCGGCGCGGAAATCCTCGAGCCGCCGCTTCTGCCGGCCTTCGCCATCGAAATTGGCGGGATCGAGCCATGCCTCATAGGCTTTGCGCAGCGCCGGCCATTCCTTGTCGATGATCGAGTACCATGCGGTATCGCGGTTTTCACCCTTGACCACAAGATGCTGGCGGAAAATGCCCTCGAACTTGAAGCCGAACCGTTCCGCCGCGCGCTTTGACGGCTCGTTGCGGTTGTTGCATTTCCACTCGTAGCGGCGATAGCCGAGCCCGTCGAAAATATACTTCATGAACAGGAACTGCGCCTCGGTCGCTGCCGGCTTGCGCGAGATCAGCGGCCCCCAATAGATGTTGCCGATCTCGATGACGCCATAGGTGGGATCGATGCGCATCAGCGTCTGTCGCCCGGCGACCTTGCCGCTGGCCTTGTCGATGACGGTGAAGAACAGCGGATCCTCGCTCGCCTCGACCTTGTCCAGCCATGGCTGGAAATCGGCGCGGGTTTGCGGCGGGTAGTCGGGCAGCCAGGCAAAGCGTCCATCGATGTCGGGCACGGACGACGCCTCGTACAACCCATCGCCGTGCTTTTCGGCGCTCAGCGGTTCGAGCCGGACATAGCGGCCGTCAATGGGCTTGCGCTCGGGCCGCGGACGCGCTTGCCAATCTTTGAGATTTTCCGACACGCAAAACTCCAATCCGTTTGACTTTTGTGAGCAGACGCTCACAAAAACGCGAGCTAACAGCAAGAACCACACGGACGGGAAAAATGCTCCACACGATTTCGGCCTTCGACCGTCTCGGCGAGGAAAACGCCTTTGCCGTGCTGGCGCGCGCCACTGCACTGGCTCAACAGGGCCGCGACATCGTCAATCTCGGCATCGGCCAGCCCGACTTCAAAACGCCGCAGCACATTGTCGAGGCCGCGATCAAGGCGCTGCGCGACGGCCACCATGGCTACACCCCGGCCAATGGCCTGCTGGCGACGCGCGAAGCGGTGGTGCGGCGCACGCTGACCACTACCGGCGTCGAAGTCTCGCCCGAGAATGTAATGATCCTGCCCGGCGGCAAGCCGACCATGTTCGCGGCCATCTTGATGTTCGGCGAACCCGGCGCCGAGATCCTCTATCCAGACCCAGGCTTTCCGATCTACCGCTCGATGATCGAGTTCACCGGCGCCGCGCCCATTCCGGTGCCGATCCGCGAGGAGAACGGCTTTGCCTTCTCGGCAGAAGAGACGCTGGCGCTGATCACGTCGAAGACCAGACTGCTAATCCTCAACTCACCGGCCAACCCGACCGGCGGCGTCACGCCGCGCGCCGAGATCGAGAAGTTGGTGGATGGGCTGCAAGCGCATCCGCAGGTCGCTATCCTCTCCGACGAAATCTACGACGTCATGACCTATGACGGCGAGACGCATTTTTCGCTGCTCAATTTTCCGGAAATTCGCGACCGGCTGATCGTGCTCAACGGCTGGTCGAAGACATGGGCGATGACCGGCTGGCGCATGGGCTGGTCGATCTGGCCGAATGGCGACAAGGGCGGGCATCTCTACGACAAGGTCCGCAAGCTGGCGGTCAATTGCTGGTCCTGCGTCAACGCGCCGAGCCAGTTCGCCGGCATCGCCGCCATCGACGGCCCGCAGGACGATGTCGACAAGATGATGCGCGCCTTCGACAACCGCAGGAAGATCGTGGTCGAGGGGCTGAACGCGCTGCCCGGCGTCTCCTGCATTACGCCGAAAGGCGCATTCTATGCCTTCCCGAATGTTTCGAAGACCGGCTGGAAGGCCAAGAAGCTCGCCTCGGCACTGCTCGAGGAGGCCGGCGTGGCGCTGATCGGCGGCCCCGATTTCGGCATTCTCGGCGAAGGCTACATCAGGCTTTCCTACGCCAATTCCGAAGAGAACATCTTGCACGCGCTGGAGCGGATCGAGGCGTTTTTGAAGAAGTAGGCCTTCGGCTGTTCACCCACGCCCCACGAACGGCATCTTGGTCGCCATCACCGTCATGAACAGCACGTTGGCGTCGAGCGGCAGGCTGGCCATGTGGACGACGGCGTCGGCGACGCGCTGGACGTCCATCACCGCTTCGGCGGCGATGGTGCCATTGGCTTGCGGCACGCCGACCGTCATGGCATGCGCCATATCGGTCAGCGCGTTGCCTATGTCGATCTGGCCGCAGGCGATATCATAGGGCCGGCCGTCGAGCGCCAGCGTCTTGGTCAGCCCCGATATGGCGTGCTTGGTCGCGGTGTAGGGCACCGAGCCCGGCCGTGGCGCATAGGCCGACACAGAGCCATTGTTGATGATGCGGCCGCCCATCGGCTTTTGCTTGCGCATGGCGCCGAAGGCGGCGCGGGCGCACAGGAAGGATCCGGTGAGATTGACGCCGACAATATCGTTCCAAACCTCGACCGGTATCTCGTCGATCGGCGTCGACTTGTAGCTCATGCCGGCATTGTTGAAGAGCAGGTCGACGCGGCCGAAGGCTGCGGCCACCGTCTCGAACAGATCATCGACTTCGCCGGCCTTGCTGATGTCGCAGGCAACTGCCAGCGCCTTGGCGTCCGCTTTCCCGGCTTCGGTAATGGCGGCGTCGAGCACCGCTTTGCGGCGGCCGCAAAACACCGTGTTCCAGCCCGCCTTGAGCAGCGCCGTGGCGACGCTCTTGCCGATGCCGGTGCCGGCGCCGGTGACGATGGCGGTTTTCTCTGTGAGGGCTGTCATGGATTTTGCTCCTGCGCGCCGCGCATCCCCGGCACAGATCGGGGTGCATCCGAATGCACCGACCCATCGCAAATGAGGGCGATCATGGCAAGCCGGACACTAATGCATGTCGCTCAAAAGTGGCCCCGGTTCTAAGAGAACGACATGCATCAGGACAAAAACATGAAGCGCCACGCGCTTTATGTGATCGGTCCAACAAAAAGGGCGGTCATTGGCGACCGCCCCCTGATCTGAACCGGGCTTGGGAGGAGGAAAAGCCGATCCGACTGACTAAAATCATGCGCTTCCTCGGTAAACGAGACGTTAACGCATTTTTCCGGCCTCGGCCCCCCTGCCCCAGGCGCGCGGCTGCGTTGTCTACCAGCGCGGGTTCGGCGCCGTGCCTGACGGAACCGGCACCTTGGCCGCCGACACCGTCGCCTCGACATGATCGACGAGCGCATCCGGCAGGCCGAGCCGGCCGGCGAGCAGGTCGAGATAGCCGCGTTCGGCGCGCGTATCGGGGTCAATCGTCAGTCGCGACGCCGTGTAGAGCTCGAGCCTCTGCTCATCGGTCTTGGCGCCGGCGACCAGCNAGCGGGCTGTCCAGCTCCGCCATCAGAAACTTTTCCGCTTCCGTGCCGATGCCGGCCAGACTGAGCTTGCCGGCGATCTTTTGGCGCTCCGCGTCATCGACATGGCCATCGGCCTTGGCCGCCGAGATCATCGCCCGCACCAGGGTCAGCGTGAACTCGTCCTCCCCCTGTGGCGCCTGTGAAGGATGAAAGCCGGTGTCGGCGGGCGGCGGCAGCAATTCCGGCTGGCCGGCCGCCGGCGCCTGCTCGGGTGCATTGCCGGCCTTGTAATTCTGGTAGGCCTTGTAGGCGAGACCGCCGATCGCAGCCAGTCCGCCGAGCTTCACGGCCGTGCCGGTGAACTGCCGTCCCGTGCCGGTTCCAAGCAGCACCGCAGCCAGCGCACCGGCGGCCAGCGGATTGTCCTTGGCCATCTGCACAGCCTGCCCGGCCTTGTCGCGAACGGTGCCGGTTGTGCCGGGAACTTGCGAGCCGAGCAGATTGTCGAGAAGCTTCTTGGGGTCGAACATGGTGCCTCCAGAAAAGGGCCCGCGCCAAACGTGAACGGGCAGGTTTTGGACGTTGCAGAGGTAGGTCCCGCACACTGACATTACAATGACGGAGACGCGCTTTGCTATCGGCGCCGGCAATGCCCCAAATCGGTGATCGGTGTGTCGATACCGGCCTCGGCTTGCGCTAATGTCGCCGCCGCATTGCCGAGGGAGGAACCTTGCCGTGACCGATCAACCTGGCCGGGAACCGGCGCGCGATCCGCAGGATCTGGAACGTTTGTTGATCGACCGGCAGTGGGCCGGAGACATTGACGGCATGGTGGCGCTGTTCCAACCCGATGCCGCCATCGACACCGGAGCAGCCGAATTGACGCGTGGCCACGAGGCGATCCGCGCTTTGCTCGAAGCCTTTGCCGCGAGCGGACGAAAGTTCCAGCGCGGCGAGCAGCGCCCGGCGGCCATTAACGGCGACCTCGCGTTGACGTCGACCAGGCTTGCCGACGGCTCGATAACCTCAGAGGTCGCGCGCCGGCAGGCCGACGGCACATGGCTGTGGGTGATCGACCGCTATTCTGTCGTGTGGTGATCCAGTCAGGGCGTCGGCGGCACTTAACTGCCGATATGTCCCCTGCCCCGCGCCTGCGCAAGTTCGACCTGGCGCTGGCGCTCGGCATAGCGGGTGCGATCCTCATCCGAGCGTGCCTCGTAACAATGCGGGCATGACACGCCGGTGGAAAAATGCGGCGACAGCCGGTCCTCCGGCGTCAGCGGATGCCGGCAGGCGCGGCAGAGTTCGGCCTCGCCTTCGGTCAACCCATGCGACACCGAGACCCGCTCGTCGAAGACGAAACACTCGCCCTGCCACAGGCTGTCTTCGGCCGGGACCTCTTCAAGATATCTGAGGATGCCGCCCTTGAGATGGAACACATCCTCGAAGCCGAGCGACTTCACATAGGCCGTCGCCTTTTCGCAGCGGATGCCGCCGGTGCAGAACATCGCGACCTTGCGGCCGTCGAGTTGGTCGCGGTGTTTTTCCACCCAGGCCGGGAATTCGCGAAAGCTCGACGTGCGTGGATCCACCGCACCCTCGAACGTGCCTATCGACACTTCGTACGCGTTGCGTGTGTCGATGACGATGGTGCCGGGGTCCGAGATCAGCGCGTTCCAGTCGGCCGGCGCGACATAGGTCCCCGCACCCGTCGCCGGGTCGAGGTCTTCGACGCCCATGGTGACGATCTCGCGCTTCAGCCGCACCTTCATGCGATGGAACGGCATTTCGGCGGCAGTGCTGTATTTGACCTCGAGATCGGCAAGACCCTCGATGGCCTCGAGATAAGCGATCAGGTCGGCTATGTCGGTTTCGCTGCCGGCGACCGTGCCGTTGATACCTTCCTGCGCCAGAAGCAATGTGCCCTTGATGCCGCGCCCGCAGCAGAAGGCGGCAAGCGGCGTGCGCAATTCTCGCAGCGCGTCGAAGTCGCCCAGCCTCGCAAATTTGTAGAGCGCAGCGACGCGCACGGGTTCACGGTTGGTCATCGCCAAGCCACTAAACCGTGGTCAAAGCGGATTCAAGGCAGAGCTAAAGACACCTTGTCGGTATTCGCCAGCAGGCTCGTTGGCCGACATGTGACATCGCGGCAGGCCGGGTTTCGTGGACTCGGAATCGGCCTTCTGCTAATCGGTTGAAATCACCTAGGGAGAGACAAGCCAATGCCCAGCAAGACCGAAAAGCTCCTGTCGCTGCTCAATGGCCAGCCGGTCATTCCGGTGCTGAAGATCGCCAATGTCGCGGACGCCGTCCCGCTCGCCCGGGCGCTCGCCGCCGGCGGCCTGCCGGCGATCGAGATCACGCTGAGAACCGCCGATGCGCTGGAAGCGATCCGCCGCGTCGCCGGTGAGGTCGAGGGCGCCATTGTCGGCGCCGGCACAATTCTCGATGCCAAGCAGTTCGACGAGGCAGCGGCCGCCGGATCGAAATTCATCGTCAGCCCCGGCATCACGCGAGAGTTGCTGGCGGCGACCAAGGACAGCGACGTTCCCTTGCTGCCCGGCGCCATCACGCCCGGCGAGATCATGGCTGCCCGCGAGGCCGGCCTGCGGTTCCTGAAATTCTTCCCGGCCGAACAATCCGGCGGCATCGCCTCGCTGAAGGCCTTTGCCTCGCCGCTGGCCGACGTGAAATTCTGCCCGACCGGCGGCATCTCGGCCAAGAACGCCGCCGACTATCTCAGCCTGTCCAACGTTATCTGCGTCGGCGGCTCGTGGGTGGCGCCGGACGAGTTGGTCAAGGCCGGCAAGTGGGATGAGATCGAGGCGCTCGCACAGACCGCGAGCAAGCTCGGAAAATAACCTCCGCTACTTTGTCTTTGCGCAATTCCCAAGGGAAGCGCTCCGCGCTTTTCCGGGAAAATCACAGTGTTCCCGGAATTGCACTCGGCACAAAAACCCGCCAGCTGCGCCGACCGGGTTTGCTACGCGTTGAGATTTTGGTTCCCGCTCATGGGCTCGAACCACGATTCACGCCTTCAAAGGGCTTAAAACCAAACCAGCTTTGTCCAGCCTGATCCAACCAAATCCAGGTAGGCCTTGGTCTTTAGGCAGCTGTGCGCGGACTTGTTTATCCCTGTCCAAGTGCGTATATTGGACAAACGTTGGACAAGGGAGCGCGACAATGGCCAAACGGGTAAGAGACGCGCAGCTGGAAAGCAGGGCGGCAAGGGCCAAGCTCAAGGCGCAGGGCAAGCCCTACTACAAGGCGATCGGCCCCGGCCTGCACGTCGGCTACCGTAAGGGCAAAACAGGCGGGGTGTGGGTCGCAAGGGCCTATCTCGGAGACCAGGACTACCTCGTGCAGAAGGTCGGCATCGCCGATGACGCCCGCGACGCAGACGGCGCGTCGATTCTGGACTTCTGGCAGGCGCAGGCTGCGGCTCGGGCGTTCGCCGCTACCGTCGAGACGCCGTCGACAGCCGACGCGGCGCCGCGCACCGTCGGCGACGTCGTCACCGCCTACGTTGCAAATCGCGATGCCCGCGACACCCGCCGTAGGGGCCGAGCTGTCCGCTCGGACGCCAGCCGCCGGCTGCATCGCTATGTGCTCGGCCAAGGCAAGCGAGGCAGCTCAGAGGCCGTCCCGGCCGAGCCGCTAGCCGGCGTGGCGATGGCATCGCTGACAGAAGATGACCTCAAAGCATGGCGCGCTGGCTTGCCGGCGTCGTTGGCCGAGACGACCAAGCGCCGCCTGTCGAACGACCTCAAGGCCGCGCTGCACAGCGAGCGCAAGCTCATGCCGGCGGCACTGCTCGTCGGTTCCGGGCTGAAGTCCGACGTCGATGCCGATGACAGCGCCGATGTAGCAAGAGAGAACCAGATTCTGGCCGATAGCCAGGTCGTGCGACTGCTCGTGGCGGCGCGCCAGGTGGACGACGAGCTTGGCTGGGACGGCGATCTCTACAGGCTGGTGCTGGTGCTGAACGCCACCGGTGCCCGCTTCAGCCAGATTAGCAGGATGAGGGTGCGCGACGCCCAGCTGAAAGAAGGGCGCCTGATGGTACCGAGCTCGCGGAAGGGCAAGGGAAAGTCGGGCTCAATCGCCGTGCCGGTCGAGGCGGCCGTGATCGAGGCCCTACGCCCGATCGTGACGGGCCGAGCTCCCGACGCTACGCTGCTAGAACGCTGGCAGTATCGGCAGCCTTCCGGCGGCATCAAATGGGAGCGGGCCGGCCGCGGCCCGTGGCAGACGTCGTCAGATGTCGCTCAGGCATGGAAGGCGATCAGGGCGCAGGCCGGCATGCCCGCTGTGATCATGTACAGCATGCGGCACTCCAGCATCGTGCGCGGCATCAGGGCCAACCTGCCGATCAGGCTGGTCGCGGCTCTGCACGATACGAGTGTGGCCATGATCGAACGGCACTACGGCCGCTGGATCGTGGACGGGTTGGAAGACATGGCACGCGCCGCGGTCGTGTCGCTGGTGCCGCAGGACGTTGACGCGAAAGTTGTGCCGCTCAACGCAACCAACACAAGATAAAACCGTGCACAATGACCAAACGTGATTTCCTTTCAGATTAGGCGAGCGCGCTGAAGACGAAGACACGACGACAAGCCCCCAGGGCTGGCTGGGCGACGTCGCCACGTGGCTGGTGGGCGTAGGTGCCATCGTCGCCATCGGAGCGCTAGGGGGTCGCCGCGCTTGTGGTGCTCGTTCTGTTCTACGCGCAATCGTAACGCGCCCGTAGCCTTAACTATCTACTATCCAAGGCGGCTCGCAGCTTTACGCTACGGGCGTTTTTCGTGCGTGCCGAAACTTTTTTCGCAGGATAGATCACGGTTTCGTGATCAGAACACCGACAGCGCGGACCCGGAGCGCGCTAAGCGCTTGATTTTAATGGGTGGTACCCTGCCGGCACGCTTGCCAAAGCACCCATGGTGCTTGGCAAGCACCATGGGCATAAATTCCTAGCCCTGCCATATCTGGATGCACCAACAACGAACTTTGTCCAACCAAGGTCAAACATAGGATGCAAACAGCCATGGACACCGAGGTACTTTACGCTACACGCGACGCTTCCATTGAAGGATTTTGCCGTCGCCAGGGTATATCAAGAAGCAGCTACTACAATTTGCGAAATGCTGGTAACGGCCCTCGCGAATACTCGATCGGGAAGCAGGTGCGTATCACTGCCGAGGCTGAGAATGCCTGGATTAAACAGCGCGAAGCTGCGCGCAGCGGTAGAGCCTAACGAAAACCGCCGCTGCGAAGGTTGACGCAACGGCGGGGATCGGGATTTCTTGGCAGTCAGCGCTAGGAATTTAGTCCCAATTCCTCACTCTGTCAACTCGCGGCGACCCTACCAAGGGAAACGCCCCCATGATCAAGAGACGCTCAACAAGGCCCGCATTCGACCCCGTGTCCGCTTTGATATCGGCGATCGCATTCGGCTTCCTCCTCGCTCGACTGGTGCTCCGATGACTGGGGCCTCGACCAAACGATTATGCGCCGTCTGCGGCACCAGCATTGCAGGCATGCACTCGAAAGTAATCCTGTGCTCTGAGGCGTGTCGGCGTACGCGCGGTCTGGAACAGAAACGCGGCTATAGAGCAGCTGACCCTGAACAGCGGAAGCATCATGATCGTGTTTACCGCGAAGCCAACAGAGAACGGCGGCGGGAGCAGCAGCGGGCGTACTACGCGGCCAAGCGCAAACAGCAAAAGCCGGTTCGATGGGTGTACCTGACCCTGCAAATGCGGATTGGGTTACGGGAGCGTTCCGATGACTGAGATCGCGCGCATGAGTAGCGGCTATTTCCATACGCACGGGCCGCGCCTTATCGAACTGGGCTACGACATTGTGCCGATCAAACCGGGCACCAAACGCCCAGACCGGCTCGGATGGCAGAATATAGATTACGGCGCCATTCTCGCCGCCCCGCGACACCCCCGCGCCCATAAAAGACCTTTCGAAGTCTACGGCGTGGGCGCGAAAACCAAGCGCTCGCCGGCAGTTGATGCTGACACGCCGTCGCCGTGGCTGATAGAGCAGGTCGCCGACTGGTGCGCGGCCAATATCGGGCCAACGCTCGCCCGGATCGGGCGGCCGCCGCGCGAGCTGTTCGTCTTCAGGACCGACGAGCCGTTCCGGAAGGTAAAGTCCGACACGTTCGTCTCGCCGGACGGCAACGAGCACAAACTAGAGGTGCTAGCCGATGGTCAACAGTTCGTCGCGTATGGGATCCACCCCGGCACGGGCAAACCCTACTATTGGCCGGACCAGGAATTGTTAGACACGCCTAAGTCGGCGCTGTCGCTCATCACCCAGAAGCAGGCTTTCGCGCTGGTCGACTACTTCAACGTCACGTGCGCGGCCGCTGGCTGGACAACGAAGGCCCGTGAGCTGCGTTCTCTGGCCCGCCGGCCGGTGGCCGACCCGCACGCGCCCTTGCCGCTGCTGGCCGCCGCCATGTCGGCCATGTCCATCTACCCCGAGACCTATGATCGCTGGATTGCCGTAGGCGCGGCGCTCTACCACGCCACAGACGGCAGCGCAGAAGGACTCGAGCTCTGGGACGCTTGGTCGATGAAGTCCGACACCTATGGAGGCGGCGACTGCCAGACCAAGTGGGACACATTCGCAGGAGACGCCCGATCGGGTGCCGGCACGGTGTTCTACTGGGCAGACAGGTCAAAGCCCGACTGGCGCATGCGGCCCGACGTCTCGGCCTTGTTCTACGCGCTACGGGCGGCGCAGAGGCCGACCACAATCGACATCCTCAATGAAGCACTGCGGCGAGCTGCCGCTAAAACAGGTTCACGCAAATGACCAGCGACAAACAACGCACCGCCGCCGACCTCCGTCCGGTGGTCGAAGAGCTCTCGCTGCTGCCGCGTCTTGAGTACGACTTGGCCCGTGTATCGGCCGCCAAGAAAATCGGTATCCCAGTCGGCGCTCTAGACAAGGCCGTGATCAGCGCTAAGGCCGAGCGGCGCGCCGCTGAAGTCGGCGCCGGCGTCGGTCTCGGCGGCGAAGGCGACCTGCTTGCGTCGGACGAAGACACGCGGCCTCCTGCGTTCTCCGACGAGGCGTTGGCGCTTAGCTTCGCCGCCGAACACCGCGACAGATACCGATATGTAGCGGCGTGGGGCAAGTGGATGCTGTTCGACGGTCGCTGCTGGAAGGCCGAGAAGACCCGCGAGGCGTTCGATCGGGCACGTGAGACGTGCCGGCGGGCCGCCGCCAGCTGCGATGACGCCCAGCTAGGCAAGGTGCTGGCGAGCGCCAAGACGGTCGCTGCTGTAGAGCGCTTGGCGCAGTCCGACCGGCGACTTGCCGCGACGTCCGACCAGTGGGACGCCGATCCCTGGCTGCTCAACACGCCGGGCGGAGTGGTCAACCTGCGCACCGGCGCGATGCGCAAGCACCGAGCCGACGACTACATGACGAAGATCACGGCGGTCGCGCCAAGTAACGATATGGACTTCCCGATCTTTCGGGCTTTCCTGGCGCGCACCACACACGACGACGTCGGACTGCAGAACTTCCTGAAGCGCTTTAGCGGCTACGCTCTGACCGGCGTCACCATCGAGCACGCCCTGGCCTTTTTCCACGGTACCGGCAACAACGGCAAGTCGGTCTTCCTGTCCGTGGCGGCCGGCATCTTGGGCGATTACCACACCACCGCGCCGTTCGAGACTTTTGCCGCGTCGAGACACGAGAAGCACCCGACCGACGTTGCGGGGCTGCGAGGCGCACGACTGGTGACGACCGCCGAGACAGAGGAAGGCCGGCAATGGGATGAGACCAAGCTCAAGCAGCTGACCGGCGGCGACCTCATCAGCGCGCGCTTCATGCGGCAGGACTTCTTCGAGTTCGCTCCGCAGTTCAAGCTGATCATCGCCGGTAATCACAAGCCGTCGCTCAAGACGGTCGACGAAGCTATCAGGCGCCGTCTGCATCTGGTGCCCTTCACGGTCACCATCCCGAAGACCGAGCGCGACCCGGACCTCAAGGAAAAACTAAAAGCCGAATGGCCGGCCATACTCGACTGGCTGATAGAAGGCTGCCTCGACTGGCAGGAAGAGGGGCTCAAACCCCCACAGGCCGTCGTGGCAGCGTCGGAAGCGTACCTTGCAGAAGAGGACACATTCGGCCGCTGGATGGCTGATCGGTGCGAACTCGACCCCAACGATTGGACGTCCAGCGCCGACCTCTTCGGCGATTATGATGCGTACGCGCGGCAAGGCAGGGAGCATGTCGGCAACCGGACGGATTTCACCGAGAAGCTACTAGCGCAGAAGGTCATCGTCGCGGAGAGAACGAATGCAGGGCGCGGCTACAGGGGGGTAAAACTGAGGCGAACGCCCCGCGCAACCGACGACGTAGCCGAGAAACTGGAAGAAGCAAAGAAACTAGCAGCGGTAAAACGCGCGAAAGCAATCCCTCGGGGAAAAATGCAATGAAATCAACCGGGCATGTCGCGCATGACGGTGCTGCGGTAATGCACCGTCTAGGGAGATTACATGACGTGGATGACGCCCCTGCTGAATGTAGAGGACGCGCGAACGTCGATAGCCAGATAAGACGTTATGCACGTCATAAATCGTCTGTTAGACGGTGCATTATTGAGAGACCGTCATGCGCGTCATGCTCTCCTTTCGATCCAGCACCATCGACGGTCGCGTGACATGGCCGACGACGAGATTAAAGCCTTCCTCGACGACGCGGAACAGCGGCTGCGTGCCGCCTCGGCTGAGCCAAAGCCACTCCCGAGCCGAAGCTGGACGACGCATCGCTACAGCGTTTGCTGAAGTCGCTGCGGGAAGCCGAGTTACAGCTTCGCAAACATTGAGGTTGAACCTATGCCCCGCCCGAGCCTCTTCAGACCTGAGATGGCCGAGACGTTGCGGGAGCTCGTAGCGCAGGGGCATTCCCTTGGTGGGGTGGCGGCTGAGCTAGGTGTCAGCCGGATGACTTTGCACCGTTGGATGCGAGGTAATGTTACAACACAACGACAACCCCTAAAGGAGGCCCGACTAGCCGGGCGCGCCGAACGCGCCGCCAACCGGGCGGCTGAAGCTGAACGCCTTTACGGGATCAGACACGCTAGAAACCATAAATGGCTACGCCTGCCACCCCGGCCGACCGCAGTAGACGCAACAGCTGCCCGTGCCACGCTGGATTTGCTGCTCAACCAGGAAAGCCCCGGCACCCGAGAGCCTCCCGACCCCGCCGACGCACATGACGAGGCCGCCAGACGCTCTGCTGAGCGACGCGCCGCTAGGGGCCAACCGGTCGATGCGTGGCAAGATGAGGCGTGGGAGGGTGGCGAGCCCGTCGAGCTGGACGACCCCCGCGCCGACTGGTGACCTTGCGCCCGAAATACACACCTACGCCGTCCTAAGGCGCAAACCAGGGCGGGTTTGGAGTTAAAAAATCAATAAAAACAGACATAAATCTATACGTAGAAAAAATCTGTCCAATCCTCGTACAATAAAGGCATCGACGTCGGGCCTGAGCACCCGAAGCGGGGCGGCTGTATCCGTCTTGCCGCGGCGTCCGTTAATTGTTCGTCGCTCTGGCAGCGGCACCGGTGCCCTTCAAGGATGCCTAGTAGGTTCCTCCTATAGCTTTTCAAAACTCGACGGTGCCTGCCCAGTGCACGAAGCGATACGGGGATCAAGGCTCAGCGTCAGTCCAACTTCAGCATTGCCAAGCGCCGAGCGACTGGGTCAGCTTCGTAGGTCCTGTGTCCCCACCTGGAACACAGCCGCACGAAGGGGATCGAACGCCCGGGTAAGGGCTGGCCTGAAGAAGGACGGGGTTCGAAACTCTGCCGTGCTTGCAACCCTTCTGGATCCTCAGCAGCTCTTGAAGGGGTCGGCCTGAGCTAGCCGAGCAAGCTATTGAGGCGGCCTCGGCGGCAGAAGAAGCAATCTTAGATCGGCGCTGAGATTTAAGATCCGGAGCTAGCGCGGGAGCCTTCGTTTCAGTGGATCGCCCCTCCTCAACAACGACTTATCGCAAATCAATAGGAATTTTAACCTCGCCTCGCTTGCTACTCAACGGTATCCGTTGTAACATTATCTTGCATCAAGAACGGCGCTAGTCGCCTGCCAACCTGCTCCTGAAAGGTGGCGAAAGAAGATGCGGCTACGGCAAAAGGAACAACCTAGTGGAAATAGATATAGCTAAATTTATCCGACAGCTGGTCAGCACAACTAAGCCATTCGAACGCTTCCCAGCCACAGAAATTGGTGAGACCAAAGGTGTGATGATTACTGTGGGCGAGCTAACATCCGTGCTTGAGTTCCTGAGGGAGCAGGGTGCGCCTCAAAATCTGTCTGATGCTGTTGAGACGGCTATGGATGATGTGGAGCAATGGCTGAACCCTGAAATCCAAGATGAATTATTTCGTCAAGTTCCGAGCAACAGTTGCACACGGGTTCCGAAGGCTTTTCTCAATCTTAAGATACGTGCGGACCGACTGAGAGCAAGTGCTCGATCAGCGCGCGAGGCGTGACGGGCAGCCCAACGCGATAGCAAATATCGCTGGCGCGCTAGCTGCGGGGCCTCAATAGGTTGTCCAGGGTTAGATCGAGGCGACTGATGGGTGGTTTGGCCTTGAGGCTGCCGGGTAAGCAATGCCATACGTTTTTGTGCAGCCAGACAGGCCGCGTTCAATCTCGGCAAAGTCTGAGACGGCCAGCGTTAGTCGAGGTATGTGTCAACGGTTGTGCTAAGTCCCGGAAGTGGGCGCCAGCGTTCACAATCTGGCTGACGAGGCGGAACATAGGGAAAATTGAGCGGGCGAGGTGCGCGTCACCATCACTAGGTCGTCGCGCTGGAGATTTCTCAGCATCCGTCTCAGCTCCTTGCGGTCGTCGCGAGCACCGCTGGCTGTCTCCTGGTACCTTCGCCCTTCAGCTACTCAAGTTGTGCCTTCAAGCGACTGGCCGCGGGTATTGACTTGGGCATACCCACGACGTGGTCATCGGTCTTTATTCAGTGCGTTTCGCCGGGAGGCATGTTCTGATCCGGCATGAAATTGATGCCGGATCATCGGCTAGTTCGAATGCGTTACTTAAATCCACGCTGGGCTGCCCGGATCGGACGCTACGGCGCTGGCGCCTTCAACACGTAAAGCTTCGGGAAGCGCTCGACCGCGACGGGAAGAGACGGACGGTTTAACAGGCCGCCGCCGCCATAGCACACGCGATCGAAGCGCAGCCCCCAGAGAGAGGCCGCGCTGGCGCTGGAAGAGATGCTAAAGGACCTACTGCCTACCCCCGCAGAGGCGGCTGCCGAGCCCGCCAGCCCGCACCAGCCGCTTCCCTAGCGCCCGATACACCCCCGACGCGCCTGACGAGGCCGCCCACCGCCGGGCCGAGCGCCGAGGCGCTCGTGGCCAGATGCCTGAACCCGAAGAGCCGCAAGAGTGGCCGGGCGCGGCAGACGGCGAACCGATCCCCTTCGACGACCCCTCGCCGATTGGTGACTTTTGTCCGAAGCCCAGCGATACGCCCCTACAAGGCGCAAATCAGACAGCGTCCCAGAATAAAAACTTTAACAAAAACAGACATTTCATGCCTTGTTCGTGACACGCTGTCCAATGATTGTACCATCGGAGGGTCCAACCTGCCCCCAACTGACCCGGCAACCAGCACCAACCGACAGTTTACGAAACCCGGCGCTCAATCTCGAGTCACAAGGGCGCTCGGCGCTTCTTTGGACGGATGGGCGGGCGGAGCGAGCCTCCGCCATTGCGGCCTAGCTTACCGACGCAAACCAAGGGCTGTCACTTGTTACGTACAAATCAGCGTACATAGTGGACCGAATTCTGGTGCTAGAACATGCCCGTCCGCCCGACAATTCGCACGGCCGCACCATCCAAAGGTACCTCTACAGCACCATGCGTGGCGTCGAAACTTGGTGGTGCCTGCTAGTACACCATAGAGGTCGAGCTCAGGCTGTGACTCGATTTCGATAAAAACAAGGAGATCTTAAATGGGCGGACGGGTGACAGGGATCGGGGGAGACCTCCAGCGTTCGGCCGTAACGAGGTCGAAGACTGGTGCTCGAACAATGTAAGCGTTGGGCTTGGCCGTGCTCCTATACGAGGGCAAGGTTATCATGGCGTGGGAAAGTTGATATGCTGCAGCAACGCCATCGGAGCACTTAACATGAAACTGCCGCTCGACGTGAACAAGATTCGAGACGACGGACCCCGTGAAGCCTTAGGCAACTCATTTGGGTTGGTCAGAAAGGACAAAAAAAACAAGGCAAAATGGCATAGAGGATGGGATTTGTCTGCCCGACCTGGCTCGGCGGTCTACGCGATAGCAGACGGACGAATAATACACAGATTTCATAACGTTAAGGGGTACGGAGAGGCCATTGTCCTAGAATTCGATAATCCCAAGTTCGATCCGTGGAGCAGAACGTGTGGAGGGCTGCAGACCTATCGCAAGCTTTATGCCGTTTACGCTCATCTCAGCAAGATGTTGAACTTGAACTCAGTATACAAAGGCCAAGTGATTGGATACACGGGCACCGGAGGTAATGCCTTAGGCGAACCTCCGCATCTGCATTTTGAAATCATGCTCGAAGAACCGCTTAACCCTCACTCGCCGCGGATCGATCCTGGCGAGTTGTTTGGCTACTCGTTCTATGTCTGCGAAGGCCGGATAGGGCGATAGCGCTCGTGACAGGAAACATGGGGTGATGCCGCCAACGGCAGTAAGGGAAACAAAGTCGATCCGTGTTCGGCAGTACAATTTACCTCGTGTCTGGAGGGAACGCTAACGGGCATCTACGAACCAGCGATGCGTGATAGACTGTCGCCCTGCTCGAACTGTGGAGAAGTGAACTCCCTTTCCCATTTGGAGCCAACAACACGGGCGATAAACTGTTGTCAATCTCCGGTATAGTTGGCGAGCCGTCGGTCGACTGACAGAAGATTTTGGAACTGCCCCTGATCGTGGCGGGCGCTTTCAAATTCTCCGATGACCTTGGCGTCGTAAGCGCTACGTTTGGGGGGTGCGGCGGCTCCAAGCTTCTCCCTCTTCAAGGCAAGTTCGAGTGTCGAGTACACCGTGTCGAAGAGACTGTCCCGATCGTGAGCGTCGATCCAAATCATCCATCTTCTGCACCAATCCGCCCTGACTTGTTGCGGAAGGAATTCGACCGCCATATAGCGGTTGATGTCGCGCGGCACCATCAACTTGGCTGTTACGTGTATTTTGCGCTTGAGAGCGAATTGCAACAAATCACCCAGATGAAGCAGGCCGACTGATGTTAAAGTCAAATCGAGCGCCGCACGTATGCACGCATGCCTACGCGTCATATCAAGGAGAATATCCAAATTTCGGGTGAATATGTCAGTCTTGAAGCCGGTCCTTATATACTCGCCAGCCTGCCCCACGCCGTCGATAGATGCTTGCACATACACACTATTGAAGCAGGGCCACAAATTTTCGACGCTTTGGCCCCGATACGAAAACACTGTGAGATTGGTGTTATACGCCACATCGACATTTGCGGCTTCGCCGGACGATGCGAGTTCGCTCATGACATCCCAATGGGTGGAATCCATCAGGGGCTCTCCGCCAGCCCAATACAGATGTCGTACACGGCGCTGTTTGGCCGCCGTTATCAGTTCTTCACGAGCTCTGCCCAAGGCGGCAGCCCTGAGATCGACATACGCGGGGTCCCAATTGTGAACGTGCTCGCCGAGTTCTTGAAGGCCGATGTTACGGCGCGCCTCGACCTCCGCTGAGGATGAGGAATGCGGACCGCAAGTCCGACAGCGCAAATTGCAGGTCGACGTTCGATAGTCGAATGTTACAGGTTGCAGGGTTGTGGAACCATCGTCGGCGGTCGATGCTATCGCTTTGTCGATCATCTCGGGCCAGCGGCTTAACACTTCGTCCTTGTAAGAAAGAGTCCGATTGCCCGTATTCGAGCAATGGCCGCACCGCTTCGGCAATGTGCCGCTCAGCATTTGTCGACGAACGCCTTTGACTTCTTCCGAATTCCAATAATCCTCCAGTGAAGCCGAGGGGCCGCCTTCGGGATACTTTTCCAAAGAGACATCGATGCAGCAAAGCTTTCTACGGCCCTGCGCGCTTACGTGCGCGTGGATCCAGGGGAGCAGGCAAAAGCTGTCAATGGGTGACGCGGCCACGGACAATCCAATATGGCTTGTTCCTAAAACCTAATCAAAATCGATCGGAAACGCAAAGATTTTCCATTCCTACGTCTCGCAAGCGCGAACAATGCCGGATTATGCAGGAATGAGCCCAAGTTGCAGCCCGCGAATTTGAAGAAGGCAAGCGCGAGCGGCCATAGTGGCTAAATTCCCGCAGTTACTTTGTCGACCGCCCTTCTTTTGAGGTGTTCCGACTTGTGATCCAGGCCAATGTCGCCGTATGCTCATGATGATTGTTGTTCGAGTTGGCTTCTAGGGGTCGGCTAATGGTCAATCGCCGCCTGGTACTTAGCGCCTGCCTTTTTGTCCCACTGGCGTTGTGGGACACCGTAAAGCCGGCGGCGGCCGAAACTCGGCTCGCACTTGTTATCGGAAACTCAGACTATTCGAACGTAACGAAGCTTCCCAATCCGACCAATGACGCTCGGCTGATCGCATCTTCGTTGGAGTTGGTCGGCTTCACCACGATAACCGCAGTAAATGCCAAACGCCGTGACTTCCTCGAGGCGATTAAAAGTTTCGTGGGGAAAATCGATTCAGACACCGTCGTGGTCTTTTACTATGCCGGGCACGGCATCCAATACCACGATGAGAATTTCCTTCTGCCGATCGACACCGAAGTCAGGCAACCTGGGGATCTGCCTTTCGAAGGTGTCAGCCTGAAAGCAATCACTGACGAACTGATGGAGGCCAAGCCGCATGTAGCCATCCTTATTCTGGATGCGTGCCGTGACAATCCACTGAAAGGTGGCGCCAAGAACTCGAAGGCGGATTTCGATGACGGTCTCGCGAAAATGCCAGGTGCTGTCGGTACGTTTATCGCATTCGCGACAGCTCCGGGTGCGGCTGCAATGGATGGTGCGGACGCTGACAGTCCTTTTAGCAAGGCACTCGCGTCCTACATCTCGAAGCCTGGTCTGCCGATTGAACAGGTATTTAAGCGTGTTCGCGAAACCGTAGTCGATAAGACAGACGGATTGCAGGTGCCTTGGGACAACACTTCGTTGATCACCGATTTTTTCTTCGTTAGCGCCATGGGCGACGAGCCCGAAGTGGTGCGAATGTCCGAGGCAGATGCAACCGCTTGGCGGGATGCTTCGACGGCCGACACGCTCAAGGCGTACAAGGGTTACATTTCCAAATACCCGGATGGTTTGTTTTCCGACCTCGCTGCCGCACATGTCCGTGCTATCGAAGAGCCTCCCAAGTCCGAAACGCCGAAGAGCGGAAATGAAAAGCGAGGGCTCTCCTCAGTGGCGGATCTCTCAGACTGGAACAAGGCGAATAAAGTCGGAAGTTCAGCTGCATACAAAGACTATCTCGTAGCGCATCCGGATGGATTCTTCGCCAAACTCGCCCGTCTGCGCATAGAAGATACGTCGACCGCCGACCTAGCAAACATGACGCCCATTACCACAGTGCAGACACCGAATTTTCAGGAGTTCGTTGAAAACCCGCTTTACCCGGAGGTCACTGATTGCGATCGGTTGGCCGGGCACGTCCAAGAGGCCGCCGATCCAGCGGTAGGGGTCTTTTTTGGCCAGATCGAGCCTGCCAAGGCGGTTCCAGTCTGCCAGCACGCGCTTGAACAATACCCCGACAGCTTGAGGATTCTGACCAATTATGCGCGAGCCATCGATGCGGCCGGACGTCACGAGGAGGCCCGCGCGCTGTATCAAGCCGGCGCCGAAGCCGGCTTCCCAATTGCGTACCGTTCGTTGGGTGACGTTTACCGTGACGGTCGCGGCGTCGAGAAGGACTTGAAGGAGGCCCGGTACTGGTATGCGCTCGGCGCCGAAAAGCACAATGTCTTTGCGGAGCTCAATCTCGCGCTGATTTACGAGGGCGGGCTTGGTGTGCCGGTTAACAAGAGCAAAGCTGTTCAATGGCTATGGCGCTCGGCAAGCCAGGGATTTGCTCCTTCCATGGAAAAGCTGGCCGGCTATTACCTCAATGGCGACCTCGTGCCGAAAGATGAGCGACAAGCGGCGATCCTTTTGCAAGGCGCAGCCGAAATGGGGCATATTTGGGCAGAGCAACGTCTCGGTGAACTTTACATTTCCGGCATCGGCGTAAAAGCCGACCCATTATTGGGAAGGGAATGGATCGAACGGTCGGCTACGCAAGGAAACGCCTACGCGCAAGTCGAAGTCGCAAAATTGTACCGTGACGGGATCGGAGGAAAATCCGATGCCGTCGTCGCTTTGAAATGGCTTTATCTTGCAAAGAAGGGTGGTGCCGATTCGGCTGGTGAAGCCCTGTCTGAGCTGGAAGCAAAAGTTTCTAAGAAACAGCTGAAGCAGGCTAAGCTGCTTGCCAGCCGTTTCACGGCGAAGCCCATTAAATGAATTTACTGGCGATTGGCGACAAAAAAAGCGGGCCTGACAGAGCCGGAATTGCTGGCGAAACATTTTTGACGCGTAGTTTCGCGAATATTGGTTGGAAGAGGCTTGTGCTCGCACTGCCCTTTCAGCTACCCTATGCCCTACTGAAGGTGTTGTTGGGGAACATAGCAGCCCATGACCAAGTTTTTGCTAGCAAAAATTTCGTCATTGGCGTTTGCAATCTCCTCAGCAGCGCTCCTGAGCGGGTGTGAGACCAGCGGCGGAAAGCCCGAACTCTGCGACCCCGGCGTTCAAGGCGCTAGGTGCGCGAAGATACCCAAGGCAAATGCGGTAAGAAGCGCCAGCCCGCGCCAATCGTCCCACTACTAACCTTTGACTGATCTTCCGCGAGATGTCGCCTGCCAAACCCGTCGATAGGGAACACAATTATTCGACCTTCGAACCACTGAGGTTGTTTGCTTCGAATTGAGGCAAAATGAATGCGCCGCTTTTTGTCACACGACATGGTGTTGCAAGGATTAGAAGATCAGTTGGTTCGGACCCCTTCGCGCGGAGGGTTGCGGACAGTGTCCTTTCGGATGCCGACTACCTGATGGACTTGCCGCCCCTTCTGTTGGAACGCGAGCCGGGGCGGAACGTAATTCTGCCGACGGCGCGTAGGTTGTACGATCGGGTCGCCGTCTTGGGAATGGCGTCGATATTGACGGGAAACAATCGCTATCGCCGTCGAGGCGTTTCCGAACTCGAGAACGCTACAGCATTCGATAGCTGGAATCCGTCCCATTTTCTCGACGTTGCCGAAATGGCATGCGGATTTGCCCTTGGCTTGGAATGGTTCGGTCCGGCGACGTCACATACGGAGCGCGTGTTTTTAGAAGACTCTCTCGCCGAGAGAGCTTTGCGGCCGGGCCTCGACCAGTTGCGCGCCGCAGCGCACTGGACGACGGCGGCACACAATTGGAATGTCGTTTGCTGTAGCGGCCTTATCGTTGCAGCATTGGCAGTTGGTGCGCGTCATGCAGAACTAGCGGGGGAAGTCATTGCGCGCGCGACAGCTGCACTCGCCCATGGCCTGTCCTCTTTTGAGTTCGATGGTGGTTATGCCGAAGGCCCGGGTTACTGGGAGCATTCGGCACGATACGCCGTCGTGGCACTGGCCGCGCTTAGCGAAAGGGGCTTTATAGTGCCCGACCCTGCGGGCCTTGCTGCGAGTTGGCTCTTCAACCGGGAAACCACTGCCCCCTCAGGTGCATGCTTCGATTTCGGCGATACGGTCCCGCATCCCGGCCGTTCGCCGATCCTTGGTTGGCTTGCCAATCATAGCGGCGAGCCGGAAGCGGCTCTATGGCAACGGACTTCGCCTGGCAATCTTCATCCGTTCGACCTCTTGTGGCTCTCCGAAGAACAGGAGTCGAGTTTATTCGTTCAGAAACCGGTCACCGCGTTCAAAGGGGCGGGAATCTGTATCTTGCGGAAGTTCATCGGAACCTCTGATGCCTATATCGGGTTCAAAGGCGGGCGCAACGATATCAACCACGCACATCTTGATTTGGGGTCGTTCGTCTTTGAGGTCGGCAAAATCCGTTTCATAAGCGAACTTGGACGTGACGACTACGCGCTTCCCGGCTATTTCGACCTTGACGCCCGGTTCAGTTATTTTCGACTTGGGACGGCTGGCCACAGCACGATCACGTTCAATGGTAGATCTCAGTCGCTGGCGGCGCATGCGCGATGTTTGGGGACCTCAGATCAGGTGGACTTCGTTGCGGCCGCCTTTGAGATTGAAGACGAAAGTTCCCCAGTGCGTCACCGTCGCGGCATTGCGATCGACGGCGAATACGTCTGGATACTTGATGAGATCGCGCGCAAGCACGACACGCTGGAACCCATCCGGATCAACTGGCGCGCTTTCACCCAAGCAGAAATTTTTTGGCGGCAAAAAGCGGCAATGCTCACCATCGGAGGGCAAACTCTTGCTGCAGAGATCGTCGATAGCGGCGACGTTGCCTGGATTGTCGATCCGGTGGCATCGCCGCCGGGGGAAGGTGACAATTCGGGATTTACGTGCCTGCGATTCGAGACCGAGATGACAGGGTCAGCGCAACGTTTGTGTGTAGCGGTCTCGGCTCCGACCACCCAAGGCAGCATTGGAGACAGAATGCCACCGCCCGGTATTGATTTGTGGCCATTGACCTTGCCGAGGAACGCCGGCTGAATGAAAGTCCATGAATCGGCCTTTTCACTGAAACGCGTAGAGAGGCAGGTGAAATATGAGGCTTCGATCTCTGATACCGTTCGCTAAGCGGCGCAACGATAAGCAGATTCCTTCCGACGAAGACGATATGCACATCTACCGGAGCGTAGCTGCCAAACCAGTCGTAATGGTGACGGTTCTTGGAGTGAAATTGGACCTTCTCGAAGAGATTATCCAGATTACCTCGCACAAGTTCGAACCCAAGCACCGCCTAGTCTTTCTTACCGACTCGTCGGAGTTCGGCATCTTTCGAAGCAATGGGGCCATCTTCGAATATTTTCCGCCGCTGCTGGAGCAGCGCCTCCATGCTGCGGTCATGCCTTGGCCGGCCTACCTCACCGAACGTTGGGCGCTGTTGGTAGCCAAATGGCGACCTGTCCACATCATCGCCTACGGACAGAACATCGACGGATTTTTGGCCGCGGCGGTATCTTCCGCGGATCGAGAGCAAGTGCGGGGGCCGTGACAAACTTCGACATCGTTTTCGTTGCCGACGTTCGGTTCGAGGGAGGAACCTCGACGGCAATGGCGCTTGAAATGAAATCTGCTGCGCGCGTTGGCCTTCGGATTGGGCTGCTGATGGTAAAGGGCCCTCTTCTGGGACTTCCCTTTCCTGTTCACCCGCATATCCGCGCCATCCTCGATAGCGGGCTTGCCGAGAGGCTCGACCCTGACACGATGATTTCAGCATCTCTTGTTGTTATTCATCACCCTACGATTATGGAGAATAGACCGACGCGCCCCATCCGAATCCGTTCGGACCGAGTCGTGATGGTATTGCACCATCCCTCATATGACCGGAAACGTGCCGTCCAGTATGATCTGACCCGAGTTGTTAGGAATTGCTTCGATGCATTTGGCTCGGAAATCCGCTTGGCGCCCGTCAGTTCTGTCGTCCGAGACAGCCTGCCACGAACTCTGCCGCCGCATGCCACCGTAACCGAAGCCGATTGGGAGAATCTTCTCGACCTGGACGACTGGCAACAACGGCCCCATCGGAACGTTTCGACGCCGGTCGTAATCGGTCGGCATTCGCGCCCCGATGCGCTCAAATGGCCCAACACACGGGAGACCGCAATGTTGGCCTATCCGCCGGACGGGTCGAAGTACCGTGTCCGGGTATTGGGCGCGGGCGACTATTTGCAGAAGCTATATGGCGACCTACCTTCGAATTGGGAGCTCTTGCCATTTTCGTGGGATGGCACCTCAGATTTCCTTCGCTCACTCGATTTTTATGTCTACTACCATAGTGACGACTGGTCAGAGGCATTCGGGCGCACCGTTGTGGAAGCAATGGCGATCGGTCTTGTTGTTATACTGCCTCCCCATTTCGAAGACCTATTCGCCGGTGCGGCGGTTTACTCCGCGCCGGCACAAGTGGAACGCGTGATCAAGCGTTTCGTCGACGATCCTGTCGCCTATGCAGAGCAGGGAGCCCGTGCTCGCGCGCATGTAGAAATGCGCCACATGGCCGAGCGCTACGTCGAGCGACTGCGGTCGTTTGGGGTGACGCCTAGCGTTGCTGCTGCGTGCTCGGTATCCTCGTCGTTGCAACCCTTGCCTGATCGCAATGTGCTGTTTATGTCCTCAAATGGCATTGGCATCGGGCATCTGGCACAGCAACTCGCTATAGCGCGCCACTTACCACCTAGCCTGCAGGCGCACTTCGCGACAATGTCCTATTCCATAAGGGCGGTGATTGAGGAAGGTTATCCTGCACACTTCTTCACATACCATCGGCATATCGGTGCCGACGTCGGTGACTGGAACCGCGTTCTTTCGGAAGAGCTATTCGACCTAATCTCTCATTTAAAGCCTGCCATATTCGCTTACGACGCGACCGCGGTGTTCGACGGAGTGGTGCGCGCCGTAGCCACTCATCGAAATATGTTTTCGATCTGGGTCAGGCGCCCGATGTGGCGGGAAGTCCATCGGCCGTTTCTTGAGCTGGAATCGAAATTCGATGCCGTTATCGAGCCCGGTGAACTAGCCGAGGACTTTGACACCGGCCCGACCGCAGCGTGTCGTGGAGAAGTGTTCCTAGTTCCGCCGGTTCTGCACGTCGCGCCTTCGGAACGCCTGCCGCGCGAGGTGGCCCGAAAAGCGCTCGATCTGGCCGACGGCCTAAAGGTGGTTGCCATCCAACTTGGCTCTGGTGCCAATTACGACATGTCCAGTGTGCATAGGACCGTCGTCGACGCACTGCTCCGGCGGACAGACACCATGGTGCTCGACATCCGCTCTCCACTAGACATTGTCGATCCTCGGGGCGTGCCTGACCATCCACGGTTGAAACGCCTGTCGCTGTTTCCAAGCTTTCGATACAGTTTGGCTTTCGACGCAGCCGTGAGTGCTGCGGGCTACAACGCGTTTCATGAGCAAGTGCTGGGAGCAATACCAACACTGTTCGTGCCGAACGAAGCGGAGGAGATGGACCGCCAACTCGCTCGCGCCCGTTGGGCCGAACTGACTGGACGAGGGTTGGTTTTGAGACGGAATTTCGACTTGGCTCACAGCAAGGCGCTTGTCGACCGCCTGCTCGATCCCGCCGAGCAAGCAAACATCATTGACCGCTGCACAGCGATCGAATGGACGAATGGCTCCGAGGACATCGCACGTTATATCGAAGACCACGCCAGGCTGGTTCGCACCGACTGGGATATTACGAAAGAGGATTGAGTGTCGATGTCACCGCGACCCGATGCTGGAAGCTGGAGGGGCGGGCGTGTACCGACTTGCAACATTTGCGGATGCTCCCGATTTGTCGACATGGCACCGAACCCGGCGAGCATTTTCGTGCGACCGAGAGCCCAATGCGACGGTTGCCATTCCCTTGAACGCCACCGGCTCCTCTATGAGTTGCTCCGATCCCGGTCGTATCTGAACGGAGCCCGCCGTGTTCTCCATATCGCGCCAGAGCTTGGGCTGGCGCGCGCTCTGTGCGCGCGCTTTGGCGATGGCTACTTCGCCTGCGATATTGATCCGGCCAAATATCCCGGCCTTTCCGTAGCGCGAGTTGATCTATGCGACGGACTTGCTGAGTTTTCGGAGCAATCGTTCGACATCGTGATACATAATCATGTGTTGGAGCACATTGCATGTGATTACAAGACGATATTGCGGCAACTCGACCTGCTGGTGGCGCCGGGGGGTGTGCACGCCTTCACTGTCCCGTTTATGAGCGGCGGCTTCAGAGAATCGTTCTCCGACAGTGAGAGCGACCGTCTGAAGAACTTCGGCCAGACCGATCACTACCGCGTTTTCGGAACCGAGGACCTGAGTTCAACGATTGCGGCAGTCGTGAAAGTGCCGGAAGCGTATGATGCCAGTTTGATGATTCCGCCAGAACGACTACGCGAAATAGCAGTGCCGGAAAACCAATGGCGCGGCTACAACAACAATGCGGTCTTCTTCATAGAGAAGAGCGGAGTGAGAGCTCCAAGGACTGTTGCCCCGGTTGGCGGCATTTCAGAACGGCCGCAGCTTCCGTCACGTGATCGTCGACCCGCTGCACTCTTTGTCTCTGCGAACGGCGTTGGCCGCGGCCATATTAGCCGCCAGTTGGCCATCGCCTCCCGCCTCTCTCAGCGTAGCGCCTTCTTCCTGACTATGTCCTATGCGGCACGGATGATTGCTGCAAACGGCTTTCCGTTCCAGTTTGTCCCGCATCATGACGCCACCGGTGAGCCGGAGCCGGAATGGCACGCAAATCTGGCGCGCGAGATCGAGCTTGCTTTGAACATGAGTGGTGCCGACACCCTTGTCTATGACGTCAACTTCGTCTTCGACGGGGTTATCGATGTATTGCGCGCACGAAAGCCATTGAAATCCTTATGGATTCGGCGTGCAATGTGGCCTGAGATACATCGCTCCTATATTGGCGCCGGCATTCATTTCAGCACCATCATCGAGCCGGGCGATCTGGCCGAAGCGCTCGATGAGGGACCGACCGTGAGCGACCGGGCCTCCGTTGAGCGGGTGCCGCCCGTATTAGTGATCAACCCTAATGAGAGACTCTCGCGAGAACAGGCCCGCGATGCGCTTGCCTTGCCTCGTGACCGGACGCTCATCATGGTCGATCTAGTGTCGACCAGAATCGATACCTACGTCAGCATGCGCGAGCGCGTTCTGCAAGATCTGCTGGGCAGGCCAAACACTTGTGTGGTCGAGTTGGAGCCGATGCAGAAGACCATCGGCACCGTAACGTCTAGTGACCGTCATCGGATAATCCGCGTCGACGCCGCCTTCCGCTACAGCGCCGCTTGGGACGCAGCCGTGACGCGTTGCGGTTATAACATCTTCCACGAACATATCCTTGGCACGGTTCCGAGCATCTTTGTTCCCAATGATGCTCCGGATATGGACCGGCAGTCGGTTCGTAGCAGATGGGCTGAGGAAAACGGTTGCGGAGCAAGCCTCGCGGTCGAGCCCGACGCCTCGCAGTTGCGGAGCAAACTCAATCTGATCTTCGATAAGGCATGGCGCGAGCGTGTTGTCAGCGCATGCGCCCGGTTACGATCGGATGGGTGGCAAAACGGCGCCGAAGCTATCGCTCGGATAATCGACGCGGCATGATGGCCACGGCGGTGCGCTATTACAGCCCGAGATAAAATCGACCGGGAGGTTCTCATTAAGAATCGAGAAGGCGTGGCTAAGGATGCTCTGCCGATCCGACCGCGAAATATTGGCGCGTCATCGAGCCGAAAAGACGTTTGTGATGGGACGCTTGTTAGCGTTCGGCACCTTCACACTATTGGACGTCGTTGTCTCCGTCGCTTTCCGTCGTCATCTCCGGGAGTGCTCATCCTCGCTCCGGGATTATACTGAACATGAATATGTGGAAACATAGGTCCAAGGTCGTTCACCAGAACTAAATACTTTGCGCTTCCAAAGTTAGAGTCAAGTTCCTTCTGCAAAAAGTATCCCATGAGAGTTGAAAACATGCCGACCCCAAGATCTGACAGTTTTTTCGTCCTGATATCAACTGCGTTACCGGAATGATGCAGGGACCAACGAGAGTGATTATACCACTCTTGTCCCGCAGTGAATTCAAGCTCGACGCGCCTCGGCGCATATTGCTTGAAAACGCGTCGAATTATCGGAATAGCCTGCCGCATTGGCGGACTGAGGCGGCTTTCGATCTGTCTCATCGGAATCTCCGTGAAAAAGAAAGTGTCATTCCTATACCACAAGTACCAGGTGCAGCGTAGAGGGCTCCGCGCAAACCCACTGGGTGGGCCTCGTTGGGTTGACGGGGCAAGTCGTAGACGTCCACATAGTTGGCTGCGGGTCAGAATAGGTAGCACAGGCAGCGATCACCTTGCATGCCTCGTTCTGCTTGTTCGCCGGCAATGTCGTTCTTGCTCACCGCGCCCACGCATTAAATAGTTCAGCGATCAGATCTTGCTGGCGATAAGGACGAACCGCCATGATGATGCTCAAAGCGCCCTTGCATCCATCCTTGCGGAGCTCCGGCCATTTCTCAAGATGCTTTTCGAGGTAGGGTTAGTTCCCGAAGTTACCCGCAGCTTCGGCGACTATCTCTTCGCGAAAAGACGGCCACGCAGCGGACCGCCACTTCCTTAGATAGATAGCGATCTTTCAACTGCGCAGGGGCGTTTTGCACAGCGTCCCAAACATTCTCATAATCGCTTCTAGACATTGGGTAGGCGAGGATGTCCCGCTCGATAATGGGAAGCAATTTCATCCTGAGACGAATGGCATGGAAAACTAGAGCCGCAACGGCCCTTGCGATATCCAGCGTGGGTTCCTCAGCCTCCTAAGTCATTCGTTCGTTCCCGTATTTTCTT
Source organism: Mesorhizobium sp. L103C131B0 (assembly GCF_000502275.1). Taxonomy (NCBI): domain Bacteria; kingdom Pseudomonadati; phylum Pseudomonadota; class Alphaproteobacteria; order Hyphomicrobiales; family Phyllobacteriaceae; genus Mesorhizobium; species Mesorhizobium sp. L103C131B0. Next base: position 427,623 of record NZ_AYXC01000001.1, read on the forward strand.
AGATCCTTTTCCCGTACAGGTATTCTGTATCAACGGCCCGCCGCAATCGGACGGCCGGATGAAAGGCGTAGCAGCAAGTCCGCGGCCTCCACGGCCATGACGGCGTCGTCCATGCAGATGAATGCCTTCACTTGCTCGTCGGTCAGCGGTTCTTCTCGACGGTGTCGAAGAAAAATCTTTCGACCGTGCCGCCTGCCGTACCAGGAACGTGTGGTTTCTTCTTCTGGAACTCCTTCAGTGCCAGGGATAAGCGGTGTCGCCGCCCCGATCGGATAGATCAGAAGTTCTCCGGACATACGGCCCGGCCCGACGAGGCAGTTCAACCCTACCTCTGCTTCGCGCCGTGGACCCATTCTGAGCCAAGCTACAAACTGCCCCCTATGTCGAAAAGCTTGTGGACGAGCCCGTGTATAGAATGGGAGTCCAGTCCCTCACTCGAACCGTCTTCGGTGACAATGAGCCGTCCGTTCGGTGACGTCTCGGACCACGGAGCAAAACCATTCGCACGGTACAGCGTCTTCTTCCTAGCCCAGCGATTACGATAGGACGGGAGGTCTAGCCTGCCGCAATGTTCCCAATACCAGACATGCTCGCCAGCCGTGACTCGAAAGTCGGCCCAGCGCCCTCTGGCATTGTCGGAGAACGGCAGCGGCGGCTCCACCTCGTAGGTCAGCAGCCCGCGCTGCTCGAACCCATACAGAATATTGGCGATCGCCAACTCCGATTTTGAGCTGACATATTCGCCACGAATGGTGCGATGCTTGAGGTGCTCCTCAAGGAACCCCCGCGTCTGGTGGATGATCCCGGCAGGCAGGCCCATCGGTGGTATCGTTCGCTTGGGATCGGTTTCACGCAGCAGGTTGGTCGTCCTCGCGCCGACATCGGAGAAGGCGTCGTGGCGGTAGGCGAGCACCCGGTCGAATCCTCCTTGATGTAGTATCCAGATGCGGTCGGTCTGCCGAGTCAGCGCCGTGTAGATCATCTCGCGCGACAGCAATCGGCTGTTTGCTGGAAGGACCAAGATGACAACGCCGAACTGGCTGCCCTGCGCCTTATGAACTGTGACAGCGTAGGCCAACTCTAGATAGGGCTGACCGTCATCCCGAAATGCCGAGCGTGAAAAGCCGAATGAGCGGTCGCTTCGTCCGGTGAATTCTACATTCACAAATTTAGGGTTCGCGTGACCATAGGCAGTCTGCCCCGTAACAAGTCCGATCTCGCCGTTCGCAATGTATTCTTTCTCTTTGGGATTACCGCCCGGCTGATACTGATAGGCTTCCCGCTTGTGATTTCTGACGCAGATCACCTTGTCCCCGTAGGTGATCTGTTCGGGTCCCTGCGGCTTGACAGTTCGGAACCACTTCTTTCTCCAAGATACCTGGTTGGAGTTGATTGCACCGGCCAACCGTTCGGCCCGATATCGGTCCTTGATGAGTCGGTTAAGATAGATCGATCCACCGGCTTGCGCGCGGTTGACGGACAGAATCTGCCAAGCCTCCGCCTTCGCGGAACAGCCGGAATCGAAGTTGAGATAGCCCTTGGCGTTCTTAGCGGCACCGAGCGAGGTCTCGACGTTCGCAATGACGTCTTCACCCTCGTTGGCCGCGAACTCTGTCTGGAAGATCGACTGAACCAGCCCGGGCAACTCCGCCACGGATTCCCATTGCCTCAGGTGAAGGTGTTGGTCATCGAATCCATCGAGCGTCATGGCAGCGACCTCGTCCTCGCCCGGCTCCAGATGGCGTCCCGAAAAGATTGCCGCAAGCTGCGCATCGCTTCGGTCGCCCCGCTGACGCATCGACACAGTGAGTTCGGCGACGCATTGAGGGTGGTGGCGCCGAAGGTAGGCGATGATGTCGACGAACGGACAACCCGCGCCGATCGGCGGCAACTGGTAAGGATCGCCTACCAGGATGATCCGGCATGTGGGTGGCAGCGCGTCGAGCACGGCCGCGAGCATGTCCTCGGTCAACATCGACGCTTCGTCGATGATACAGCAGGTCGCCCCGTCTTTGGCCGCGCCGGGATTGGGAGCGTAGCGGTTGGTTTGGATGTCGTATCGGTCGAAGGCGAGCAAGAACTGTGCTATGGTCCGCGCCTCTCCCGGACGTTTGGTCTCGGTCCCCAATCTCACGCGGGCTTTGCCCGTTGGAGCGAGAAGCAATACGCGCGAGCCGACGATTTCCGGCCGTTGCAGCAGCAGTTCGAGAACCGTCGTCTTGCCCGTTCCGGCCGGGCCGACTAGCATCGCAATCCGCGAACCCGCGAGCCGCGCCAATGCCGTCTCTTTTTCCTCGCGCGCTCTCGCTTCGGTTTCGACGTCGCCAGGCGATGAACCGAATTTCTCCTTCAACAATGCGGACCAATCCACTGTTGTGGCGGCCGTGGATACGGCGGCTCGTTCTTTGACAGCCTTCTCCAGCAGCTTGCGATAGGCGACATATCGGTCGAGCTGCGCAGTTGGATTCTTGTCGCCCGGCCCGACCTCTACCAGCGGGGAAAACTCGTCGCGGAAGAGGTCCAGAAGGTCGGCGTCTAGTGGAAGCGGGCGGGTCAGCGTGAGCGCGGCGGCTTCGTCCGCCAGCCGGTCGGCGGCGACGATCGTGTTGCCCCTTCCAGCCGCCTCTTCGAGGAGCTGCGCGGTGGCTGCTCGTAAGCGGAAGCGATTGTCGTATTCACCGAGATCCTTAGAGCACCCACCCGGCAGGGGGTGAGCCTCGGCGACAACGGAACCCGGCAACAAGCCGCGATCGACGGTGGCGAACGCGACAGGGTCCTGTTGATCGCGGTCATCTTCGAACAGCCTATAGGGATTCTTTAACAGGTCCGACGACTCTATCCGGCTGGTCGCACGAGAGGCCTGATCCTTAGTCAACTCGAAACGGGCAAGGAGTTGGAGGGTGTCGTAGCGCGCGGCGTCGCCCCTGACCTTGGCCCATCTCTTTTGCAGCGTGGATGTGATCGCCGGCGAACCTGACGGAGCGTCGCGGCGGCCGGAGAGGATCTCATCCGCCACTGGCCAAGGGTCCTCGTTCGGTTTCAAAATGCCGCTAAGCGCGATCGCGAACAGCGTGCCGTTGAAGCCGCTGTGCAACGTTGACAAGGCAACGCCCAGGCCGGGCGCCGGTCCTTGAAGTCGCCATAGGTTGGAAAGTTGCTCGTCGATCCATTCGATCTGCCCGGTCCAGGGACCGTCCAGCACCGTCGCGATCTTCTCGAAGGCGGCACGGGCGGCGAGCAAGGCTGCGGCCGTAGCTCCATGGCTGACGTGTTCGCTGCCATAGGAGAACTGGACACGTGCATCCTCCGGAGCGAACGCGACATAGTCGGCGGGATCGAGCGTTTCGTCGGCTGCGGCCGCGCGCAAGATGTCGTGATAAGGCAGGACGAAGCCTCCGCCGTATCCTGCCAGATTGTTGTCGCCCTTCAACGGACGCAGGCTATGTTGGACAGACCGCTCCCACACCATCGCCCTCAACCGGTTGTCGGGAGTAGTATCGGCAGGATTGTAATCGTATTCGGAGATGCGGTGCTTCTTCTCCAGGATCGCCGCACCAAGCAGGACGCGCCGTTCGTCGTCGCAGAGCGGCGTTCGCGTTGCGTAAAACAGCACCAGGCTCTGATGCTCGACCAAAGGTTCGGCGAACGCATCCAGCAGCGCCTTCTGGTGATCGTGATGCTGGACCCATGCCGTGTTCTGGAGGAACGAGGGTTCGGACGGCTCGCGCTCGGGATCGATCGCAAGCTCCAGGTCTGCGGCAAGCGCAAAACCGCTCTCGCGCAGCATCCAGCGGTAGGGGATCAGCTGGGCGCCGAAGGCGGGCAAGTGCAGCGTTTTAGGTCGCATATGGCGATGATCCTCGCTCCACGTCGAATAGCTCATCACGCTTTGAACGGTGTGGTTGCGCGGGGCGAGGAAAGCGGCGCTAGCCTTGATGCAGGGCGGGATCTGGGCATCTGTCAGGTCATCGAAGGCTTCCCCGGCAAGCTGAACTTCCATAGGGTCGTTGCGGCCCTCGGCTATCAGTCGGAGCGCCAGGCACGAAGCGTTGCCTAGAGGGTCGTCACAGACGTGGCCATCCCACGCCCGATCATGCCAAGGCACACGGACCGAGACATGACGAACTGCTGCACTCATGCGTTTTCTCCCCAAGCTTTCGTGAAACGGACAGACTCCGCGTATTGTGAGCGCAGCCACCCAGCTAGATAAGACGGATCAATCTGGCCGATTGAGTAGCCATGAATGGGGTCCGCCGTCAGTCGTACGCGTCCTTGCTATCAAGGTAATCGGCAACGCGGTTTTGTCTGACCGGAAGTGGCTCCGCGTCGGCGAACTGGCTCGGCAAGCCAACTTCTGGTCCCTCGCCGAAAGGAATCGACAACCCGTAGCTTATCGCAAACCGTCGAAAATCGCTGGAAGCCAGCCCCGTCATGTCCAAGTCTCTAGGTGCCGCAACTTCCAATAGCTGGTACGGCGGAACGCCGGCCCCGAAGTGCCCAAACTTGTCATAGGTTGAACTGATCGCGGTCTGGTACCAAGCTGAAGGAGCGCCCCCGCCGCCCAAAAAAACGACGAGTGGCGTCATCCTCGTTCTATCGAGACCGCCAAGGCTGCGAATGTTCTTTCGTGTGTTCTGATGGTCTTGAATTGCGTCTTCTTGCCAGTTTCGGCCATCCTTTTGCTTGGCCGTCATAACGACCTTCCCGACCAACTGCCTCACGCGATGTTGAAAATCCGCAAGGACTTCAACGCTTCCATTGCTGACTAGCCGCTTGAGTATCTTTTCATCGATATCGCGCGGTGAGCCTGATCCAAGCGCTGAGGCCAAGGCCGAAATTCCGAGCGGCGATACCTTGCCGGAATAGAAGTTGACTCGCCGCTCGCCGTGGCGATTGAGGAACTTGAAGGCTACGCCATCAACCGTTCCGCCGCCGATGTCGAAATAGACATAGATTCCTGCGACGGCCCCCCGTGACATGACGAAGGATTGGACTGCAGCCGCTATCTCGGGAACCGCGTGAAAATCCGAAACCTCGCCCTCGAGACGATCAACATCCCGCAGATAGGCCGTAACGGCTTCCCCCACGGTTTTGGGGAGTCTGGCGTTCGCAACCCAAATCCACGAAGTACCTAGCACCCTGCGAAAGGTATCGATGGCTTTCGAATCGTAATGTTCCACCGGAACGCCGATATTTGCCGACCAGACAGGAACTCTGTTCCTTAGCCTGTCACGTTCGTGCTTGCGGATCCATTCCTGGCTGCGTGAGAGCACCTTAGCAAGAAACCAACTGGCGAGCGCACATGTCGCTTCTCCGCTGCCAAGGTCGACGCCATCCACGACAGGCAAGTCTTCGCCAATAGGCGACCCGGCGAGCCTCATCTTGAGATATGGCACCAGGACCGCTCCGCGCGGTGCCTGATCGGCGGTATAGAGCGTGCCCGTCTTATCCACCGCCACGATGGAGGGCAACATGGCGTCATGTGCCGAAGTAGCATCGAAGGTCACAAGGAATGAGTCCTCCGTGCCTACGTCCCGGAAGCAAACCTTGGTGAAGCTTGTGCCGAAGTCGATGCCGAGATTCAGGAAGACCTGGTCTCGTCCCGTGGACCGCGGACTAGGTTGTCTTAACCCATCTCCGCCGCGCTTCTCATTGTGTTCAGCAACTAGACGCTTGGCGGTGCGGCCGGCCCCCACGACCAGCCGTTTGACTCTGGCCACCGGAGCCAGTTTCTGCGCCGCCTTCCGCCCATCGTTTGGCCTGGAATCGACAGTTTTCTCTTTCCGGGTCGCCTTGCTCTTCTTGGGGGCCGGATCGTTGGGCCGATCAGGTATTTGCCCAGACGTTCGTGAAACCGTTGGCGGAACTTTGGTGGGCAACGGCAGACGCTCGGGGGGTAGTTCCGTTGGGCCTGGAGGAGCCACTTCTTCGGCCGGGACCTCTACCTCGTCGAGGGGATCCGCCGCCGCGCTCGGCCCGCCAAACAGCCGATCGCGAAATGCAAGCAGTCTTTGTCGCCAATCACCAAACATCATTCCACCCTGATTACCCCGATCGCCAACGGAACCATCGTTTCCTCGACGTGACGCCTTCTGGTTACCCGCTCGACCTTTGTTTTGAGTTGCTCTTCCTCTTTGCGGATGAGACCTTCCGTCATCGGAATGGGCTTGAGATTGCCCGCAACCTTGAATCGCTGGATGCGCGCCCCGAGTTCATCCAGTCGACGTCGCGCGAATTTCTTGGCGCTGGTTTCCTGCTGTTCGCAACGGACAGCGTTTTCCGCCTCAAAGTCCGAAAGCCGTTCGCCGAACATGTCCGCCAGATGCTGTTCGCAGGCGGAAGCGGCTTCGAGCACCGATTTTATGTCTCCGATGACGTTTTGGGCGTTGGGAAAAAGGCCAGCGGAGCCGGCTGCAATCGCAATGAGTTCTTCGGAACTGGAGTTGCTCAGGGGTTCCACATCGCCCATACGCAATGCGCTAAACGCCAGCGTCTCATTGGATCTGACACCCGCGAATGACCACCGATGCGCGGAAAAAACATAATCCCCAGGCGGGAAGCTGGTCGCTCCTGAAGGCAACTTGAGGGCTGCCACGCGATGAAGCTGACTTCGATCTGACTCATAAGCGCTCCTTATCCATTGTACCAATGGATGGCTCGGCTCGATGAATTCTACGTCAGGACTGACATCGTCGGTTTGGCGAGGATCGAACAGGCACAATATGGGCTTGTAGCTCTGGTGCATCCTTGTACGCGTTGCCGGCCTTGCCTCGGCAACGAAATAACCGAGGTCCCTGCGGGCTTCCTCCGAAAGCGCAATCCGCGCTGAGTTTTCTATTCGCGAGTTAGGTTCGATCTTGGTGCCTGGATACTTCCTGGAGAAGAAATCCTCCACGAGCAGTCTGAGTTCAGAAGCGCTCAACCAGCGTCCCTTAGTGCGGCTGTCTGTAATGTGTTCGAGAATATAGTCGGAAAACCCGATCAGGTTGACGGCCTGCTGCTCCAGTTCATGCTGCTGCTTCTGCGTATTGTGTATCGCGAGCTCGGCCACCTTGGCTCTCTTGTCCCGTTCATCGTCAGACAGACGAGGGTTGAGGAGATCGAGCATGATCTGCTCGGTCATCTCGCCCAAAATCTCCTCCATGTCTCCGATGCTCTCGCTAAACACCTTGATGCGGTCGTAAAGCCGCATCAGGATTCGATCTTCGATGGTGTTGGTCACTACTAGATTGATGATCGAGATCCGCTCCGCCTTCTGACCGAGGCGATCGAGACGCCCGATGCGCTGCTCGATCCGCATCGGATTCCAGGGAAGATCGTAATTGACGACGAAGCGGCAGAATTGGAGGTCGATGCCTTCGCTGCCGACTTCGGACGAAAGAAGCACCGAGGGTCCTTCCGACAGCGCAAAATCCTGAATCACCGCGTCCTTGGAGGAGCCCATGTCGCCCATGATCAGTCCCGCCCTGATCCCGTCGGCCTTTAGCCGCCTGGCGAGGTACTTCAGCGTCCCGCGATAGAAAGCGAATATGACGAACTTCTCTGCTGGATCTTTCGCCAGTTCGCCCGCGAGGAACTCTCTGAGTGCACGGTATTTTGCATCATTTTTTTCCAGCTCCGCCAGGTCAAAATCAAAACCGTATGCAACCGGAGCCTCGCTCGCGGTTTCGGGCTGGTCTTCGCCGTTCTGCCAGTCATTGCGGCCCGTCCCTTCGATCAGGCCGGTCGACAGACCGAAGTCTTCCCAAAGCAGCTCGTCGATCAGTTCCTTCTCTTTCCAACTCTCCAGTGCCCCCACGATAGAACTTGCCATTTGACGCTGGCGGGCAAGCAACGAAAACAGCGATACCCCGGTCTTGCCGACGGACTGGTCGCGAATCCTCTTGGTGACGTGGTCGTAAATGGCTGCTTCAGCCTTGCTGAAGACGACGTTCAGGACCTGTGGAGCCCTCACGACGTGGGTCGGCAGTACCTCCCTCTTGCGGCTTCTCGTCATGTATTGCGAAAGCAGAGATCGTGATTCGAGCAGGCGTAGCAACTCGACACGTTTCTCGGAATCCTGTGCGGCCTTATCGATTTCGGATCTTATTCGACGAAGCACCGCATCCTTTTTGAAGTAATCTGATTTTTCAGCATCTATTATGGCCGCGCGGGCCTCAGCAACGTCCACTGGCTGCCGCCACAACGCTCGCTGCGCTCGTACGATCTGGGAATTGGCCGCCAGCATTTCCTCAAACAGTGACGCGTCATAGAACTGGTCCTCGTCGATCAGGCGAAGCAATTGATAGAGATTGTCGCTTTTGATCTGGATCGGAGTTGCGGTCAGCAGCACAAGATGGCGGGAACTTTCGCGCAACAAGCGGCCAAGGCGATTGTTCGCTGTCGATGGATTGCGCAGATAGTGGGCCTCGTCGATGATGACATGGTCGAAGAGCGCGAACTCTTCGGTCGCCGTATTCTGGTCAAGCAGCCTGGCAAACCGCGCCCGCGTGCCACCAACGCTTTCATCGAGGAATCTCGCAGGCGGCCGAAGGCCTTCAAGGCTCGTGATGTACACAAACGCATCGGAAGACCGGCGACTGGCGATATCCTCGCTCTTCTCTAGGAGATCCTTTGCAGAGATGATCTCTCCGGTGATGTTGAACCGCTTTCGCAGATCGCCGCGCCACTTTTGCCTCAACATGGCGGGACAGACGATCAGCAGCCGCCGTGCTGAATGTCGTGCCTGGATTTCCTTCCATATGTAAATTGCTTCAATGGTCTTCCCGAGACCGACCTCGTCTGCGATCAGCATGCGGCCAACGGGCGATTCGATGAACCGCATCACTGGCTTGAACTGATGCGGATAGAAATCGGTATTGCTGGCTTCCATCGAATAGAAGATGTTGGTCAGGTCCCCCTTGATTTTCTCAAATGTCAGGACCCGCCGCAGGTCGCTTGGGGTTCCGAACCTCCCGGCCCTCAGGAGGTCAAGGAGATCCGTCTCTTCGGCGACAAGCTCAAGTTGCAAATAGCGTTTGAACTGTTTTTCGTTTGGGCCGAAATCCACTTCGACCATCAAGAATGTTCCGGCCATCCTTATTCGGCCAGTAGTGGCGCCTTGGCGGCCTGGATTGTCCCGTAGGCAAACCTTCACTCCGCCTTTTTCAGGATCCCAGTCGGTTTGTGAATCCCCCTTCGTGTCCACGTTGCTACCCCCCACCTTTTATCAACTAACCCACCGTCGTTATGGTCTTCCATCAGGCGACAGAGCCTTTCAGCGGTCCAATCCGGCGAAAACTACGTCGCCGATCTCGAGCTCAGAAACACTTTCACGAAAAGTACCTAGCGCATCTAGGCAATGCTAGGCTATCTTGCGCAACGATGCTCATGAGACAAGAATTATTTAGCCCAATTCCAAGTCGATAAGCCAGGGTTGGACAATAAATGAGACAACAGGGTATGGCCACATCAATCGCACAGGAGCTATGTCGAGCTCCTCGAACGGCCATGGCTCGTTGAAGAGTTACGCGGCAAACCGCGCAATCGATCGGTCAGCGTCACATCAACTCGACGAACTCGCTTTGATCGCCTTGGCGCTGGACTCGAAAGCCAGGGAGATTTCTGAGGGTGTCTATGTTCAGCTTAAGCTTGAATGGGAAGAGCGCTGGGTGGCTGACCAACTGCGCGATTGACATGCCGTGTCCTTGGCTCAACAAGACACCACTGACAAGTAAACCGCCGATATCCCCTGAAACCTGGATGGGCTTTCGTCCGCTCGCTAGCGATCCCTTTTCCACCCCGGGATGCAGCACCCCCCACTGAGCCATGGATTTGATCACATGCTGGATCGTGCGTTCCAGCGTGGAGCGATCTCCCCACGCCTCCGTCATGCGGCGCTTTATCTGCGATCGATTGCCTTGGGCATTCAGCGCCAGAAGCTTTCCGAGATTGGCGGCCACATCGAAAAAGAATGGATGTGTGGCAATCACCATCGACCAGTGGATAGCGAGACGATCTTCGCTGCTCGCCTTTGCGAGGCACTTGATAGCACGGTCTCGCAACGGTTCCACCTGCTCCGGCACCGTTAGCCAGATACGGGTCAGGACAGTAAGGGTCTTTCCACGGCCACTGCTATTGGTGTTACCTGGAACGAGGTCCTCCAGAAATTCCCAGAGGGCCTTCCGTATCTCTGTGGAAGGCTCGCCTCTGGAGACCCGCGCGGCGGCAAAATCAAGCCATTCGATGTGGATCGTTCGATCGAAGCCGATTGTGGTCTTTCTTCCAGTGCTCATGGGGATCTCGCCACCGTTATGAAGGGCACGATGACTTCCTCGATGCATATTCCGCCATGCGCCACCGTTCTTTTTCCTTCGCCTATGAAGGCGCGCAGCGGAGGGGCTATCAATGCAAGATAGTCATCGGGTAACCCGATGTTCGGCCATTCGACAGAACCCGGATAGTTCGCCGAAACATTGGATCGTAGGAGAGCGTTTGAAAACACATGGACCCTTTCGCCCCGCTCGTCGGCAGTTGCGCCAACATTAGGCTTTCCCATCCCGACGCTTTCCACGTTTCCATGATCAGCGGTGACAACAACTTCAAATCCGCGATCGACCAGAGCGTCAAGAAGGCGCCAAAGCGAGCCCCTCTTAGCCCAATGGCGAACGCCCGCATGCATGCCATCTGTACCCGTGACAATGCCGTGCAACATCTGATCTATTGTTCCGACCACGATGCCTGCGATCCTGCAGCGCGGCTCGTCCAGCTTTCCGCAAATTCGAGCAGTGAAGTTGTCGTCGTCTTCAAGAGTGCCCTGACAAGCATAAACCGCGTCGCCCCTCCGCAGACCTTGATCTTCCCAGAAGCGAAACCAGTGCTGTTCTTCCTTCCGCGTCGTATCGAGACTTTGTCCAAAAAAGAAGGGAGGATCGCCCGCAAAGATCGATTGGCGCGACACGGATGTCAGAGTTGGCACCCATGCGAAGGCGGCGAATTCCTCCGTTATCCATTTCCGACGCGGCATTTCCTGGCGGACCACCGCCCACTGATCCATCGCCAGACCGTCAACGACAACGAGGGCCAATTTCGCCGCGACACCCTTAGAGGAAAACCGATGGGCCATGTACTTTGGGATCTGATGAACCATGACCGGCCGTGGCAGGTACGAAAGGCTATGCAGTGAGGCGTAGTGCGTGTCCATCCAAGCATAGAAGCTTTGCTCGATCAGTTTGTGTGCGGAGTTGAAGCGATCCTTGTCTTCAGAGGCCACATCTCCGGGCAGGCACCAACGCAACGCAACAATCTCGGCCCACCGAGCCGCGACCTGAGCCCACTCATGATGATCACTGCTCGGCGACGGACCGTTAGAGTGTAATAGCTCCATTAGCCTTCGGAAGCGCGATGTGTCGTCGGCGGACTGGGATCCCGCCACACCGACAGCCATCCAAGTTCCCTCGACGAGCGATCGAGAGAGTCTGTTCGTCGGGGTCAGCAAGCCGTCTGTGAAAAGATTGTCGACGTAGACCCGCACATCGTCGTGGTCGAAGGCGAGATGCTTGGGACCTGTGAACTGCAGATCGTAAGGTTCCGGCTTCTCGCGAAGTCCACCGTCTGGCGACACCAAACGATCCTGCAAGAAGAATGGCCATCTCTCTTGCAGGAACTCCAGAAAGCTCGCGCGGCTAGGTAGGATCTGTTCGAGTGGCCAATCCTCCCATCGCCCGGTGGATCGCAGCAGATGGATCAACCGCTCGTCCAGTGACTTGGGAACTATCTTGCCGCTGTAGTGCCGCTGCAGAAGGGCGCGGAGTAGGTCTGTATCGCTCTGAATTTGTACGGGATCAAGTCGAAACACGTTTCGCATAAGAAAATCACGTGTCGCGTTCTCGCCCATCGGCTCTGGCTTGAAAAGCTGCTGGGCGGCAGACACGGCATCAAGCTCACCCCGATCGAGCTCGGAAAGGACATGAGGGGCGAGCGAAGGGAAAAGCTCCGCGAGACTGAATGAAAGCAACCGCCGGTCACGCTCCGCATGCTGAAGCAGGTCAAAGGGAAGGCTACTGACCTCCGAACGCGCCGCTCGCAGAACGACGACCAGATTTGTGTCGTTACCGTTGTCCCAAACCTCCCGAAAACGCCGCTCATAGGCGTATCGAAATGCGACGTGGTCCTCGAATGGCACGATCTCGAATCCGCGCTGGCGGATACCGTCAACGATACCCTGTTCGGTCAGCAGCTCGTCTGGGTCCGCCACGACGGTCAGACGCGCGACACTGGCGATGTCGAGGCTGAACTGCGCCAGAATGGGCTCGCGCCACGTGCCGTTGAGCGACGAGGTTCTCATGCACTGCCTCCAATCGGCGCCACGCGAACCATGAGGACGGCGGCGAGATCAGGGAGCGCGGCTTCCCGCGCTGCAAGCTCTCGGGTCCATGCTTGCTCTTCGCCCCCCAAAATCCGAAGGCGATGAGCCCGGACCTGCGGTAGCCCGAGCCGCTCGATGGCACGGCGACGCGATGAGAATGCGTGTGTGCCCTTTTTGCGCTCACGCATAATGCTCATCTGATGAGTAGCGGTCAGTTCCTCAAACACCGCGGCACCCTGCGTTTCGGCAGCCTTGCGGCTGGCATCGAACGCATTTACCGCAGTGGAACCCGAGATCTCTTCACCCGCTTGGCTCAGGCCGTCGGGCAGGTCGATCAACAGTTCCCAGATTGTGCGAGCTGTCGGCCCAAATACTCGACCGTCCTCTGCCAGGAAAAGCGCAAGGTATCGCTGCTCTCGCCCACCAACCGTGTGGAGGCTGATCCGCCACAAAGACCAGAGGCCGCTTGTCTTGTCGGAAACGTCGGGGACCTGGATATTAGCTATCGGCTGGCCAGGCGCGAAGACCGGCAAGCTATTTGTGAGTCCCCGGACCCTCTCGTCTTCAAGCGAAATCAGCGTGGCGCCTGGTCGATCCGCGTCATTACGGCTGAACACGGCTCCGAGGCATGTTTCGCCATCCGGCCAGCGAAGGTCGTGCCCGATGGCGGCAGGCTTAATGAATGCGCCCGCTAACTCCTGGCTGCGCAGATAGCCGATGGTCATCCGCTCGGTCCAATACGGCATCTGATGGTTCGCAATCTTCTTCGCCGCGGAAGGGTCCAATCGCTCGGTTGCGCTGAGCAGTCTGGATCCGGCTCGGGCTTCCTCCGCTCGCCGACGTATTTCGTCCGCGACACCGGCAGCTCGCTGTTCTGCATCCTCGGGCGCAATCATCGCTTGCGCAAACAGATCCTCGAAAGGCACGCCGCCGTCCTCGGAATCGAGCACATCGGCCAGCTTATCGACGCCAAACTCCTCAAGAATTCTTGCGAGCTTCTCTTCCAGCACCTCGCGGACGCGGAGCTCAACCGTATCCGCGAGTGCGAAGTTCATCGCCCGTACGATGTGCTGCTGCCCAATACGATCAACACGGCCGATCCGCTGCTCGATCTTCATGGGATTCCACGGAAGGTCGTAGTTCACGATCACGTGGCAGAATTGGAGGTTCAGACCCTCGCCACCTGCATCCGTGGAGATGAGGATCTGTGCGTCGGTCGCAAATTGGCGCTGCGCTTGCCGTCGCTCCTTCAAATCCATCGCACCATTGAGCGACACGACGGTGAAACCGCGACGCTCAAGAAAATCGGCAAGCATCACCTGGGTCGGAACGAACTCCGTAAAGATCAGCACCTTCAGGATCGGGTCATTCTCCTCGCGCTGTTGCTGCTGAATGCGGGCGAGCAGCGCTTCAGCCTTGACGTCCGGACCGCCGGCTTCACAGCGGCGCGCGGCCGACAACAGGAGTTCGACTTCCTTGCGCTCGTCCTTTAGGCCCTTCACACGCGTCTTCAGAATGGTGTCGAGCTGTTGCTGACCATCCAGCGCGAACCAGTCCTCCCCAACATCCTCGGGGAATAGCGAAAGCTGTCCCTGAGGCAGATCGAGCACCGCTAGTCTTCGTTCCAGGGATGTGCGGATCGCTGCGGTGCTGGAGGTGATCAGGCGCTGCATGAGGATCATCAGAAAGCCGATGGCGGTCTGCTTGTCTTTCATCGCGCGGTTGTAGCCATCGCGAACGTACTCGGTCACAGCGTCATAGAGTGCGCGCTGTTCCACGTGAGCCGCCCCCCATTCGATCGGCACCAACTGCGTGAAACGCGGCTTGAAGAGTGGGTTTCCTTCGGCGTCGATAGCGCGCCGTTTCTCGGTACGGATGACGAAGGGGGCGACAGCCTCGCGCGAAATCGTGTCGTCGCCGGGAAGCGCGTCTGCGTCGAGGAACCTGATCAGCCTGCGAAAGGCGTCCGACTTTCCCTGGTGCGGCGTTGCCGAAAGCAGCAGCAGGTAGGGCGCCGCCTTCGAAAGGGCATCACCCAGCTTGAAGCGGGCGACCTGCTCGGTGCTACCGCCGATGCGATGGGCCTCGTCGATAATGATCAGGTCCCATCCGGCCGAGACCAGATCTTCGAACCGTTCGCGATTGTAGCGGGCAAGCTGTTCCTGACTCCAACCGCGGCGGGAGTCGATCGGCTTCACCGAATCGAGAGGACAGATGACCTGTTGGTGCATGCGCCACAGGTTTTCGTCTTCGTCGATGGCACCCGCCTGACGGAGTGCGCTCAGGCTGCCGGGAAGGATGAGCCGGAAGTCCTCGTTGAAGTGGGTCTTCATTTCCGATTGCCACTGCAGCACCAATCCTGCAGGAGCGACAACAAGGATTCGCCGCACGAGTCCGCGTATTTTCAGCTCACGCAGGATGAGGCCGGCCTCGATCGTCTTGCCGAGCCCCACCTCGTCCGCCAGCAGATAGCGGATGCGGTCGCCCGAGATGGCGCGCTGCAGAGCAAGCAGCTGGTGGGGCAGCGGGATGACCGTGCCTTCCAGTGGGGCGACCAGCGCGTCCCGTTCCAGACAGTCGGCGATACGCGCGGCGGCGCTGATATAGGAGAGGCGGTCGAGGAGATGGGATCCAGCAGATTTCAGCGGAGCGATCCGCCTCTGCAGCACCCGAACGGCCGCGTTCCGGCGAGGCAGCCAGACCAGACACGTAGCCTGTCCCCAAAGTGTGTCGGTGTCGATTACGCGACAGGGTTCGTCATGGTCGATGCTATGCCGCCATTCGCCCACTCGCATGTATCACCTCAATCATCGCCGAGGCGCATGCTTGCGACGTCGTAGTACATTAGCAGCTTCTCGTCCTCTTGCAGGACGTTCTCGGGCAACTTCGCCGCGACGCTAACGATGACCTTGTATTCCTGCCCGTCGTAGGCGGCCTTGAAGCCGGCGCGCACCGCTTCGGTGCGGAAAAGCTTCAGTTTGCGTTCCTTGGCGTCCTTGTAGGTCTCGAACTCAGTCAGCAGCGCCTTTTCACGCAGCTTCTCAAGATCACCCTGCTTGCCCGGATCGGGCACATACCAGCGATCCACCGCCTTGGCTATCAGTGCCGGATCGTCCTTAGCGAGATTGCGAAGCTCCTTGAAGTTCGTGGACAGGTATGAATGGATCTGGCTCGGGACCGGTCCATTGCCGTCGTAGTAGATACAGTTCTGCCGCAGGATCTCCTTGAGCTCGACGGTTTGCTCATGCTTCGCCCAGTTCTGGATTTCGCGCATGAAGGTTGGTTGGAGGTCCTGGAAACTACGCGGCTTATCCTGAAGTTCGCGGCGGACCCACTGTATGGCGCTCGCCTCATCAATCACGAAGAGGCTCAGCTGGCGTAACTCGGCAGCCGTGTTGCGCTTGCGATCGTATTCGGTCACCTGCGTGGCGAGAAAGTACATGCCGTCACGCTCGGGATAGCGCTGGTTCAAGCCGCCCAGAAACGACGCGGTCGAAAGCGGTACCGAGAGTTGACGCTGTACATGGAACGCGACCATGCGATCGTGAAGCACGTGCGCAGTGCGTTCGGCGATTACATCGGCAACGCCTTCCACGCTGGAGAAAATTGGAACGTGAGCAAGATGCTCTGCCACGAAGGCCCAAGCGGTTTCTGGCGATGACGCCCCTAGGGCAAAGCGCTCAGCCAAAGCCTCGGTCGGCTTGTAAACGGAGATCACGAGGTCCTGCTTGACCGCGGTACTCGTAACTTGCCGATAGGAGCCCTGCTGCTTGTCGAGTGTCCTGACGTCCGCGACAACGAAGCCCGCTGTCCCGAGTGCTTCCTGGATTGCCCGCCAGACGGCATTAGAGGAGTTGCTGAAGACAACCGTCATCCAGCGGCCAGGCTTAAGGACGCGGGCATATTCATTGAAGCATGCGCGCATCAAAGATTGATAATCGAGAGTGCTTTTCTTTTTCGCACGATCAACAATTGCTTCCGGTTGGGAGTCTGTAAGGACGCGATGCCACGACTCGACGAGGTAGTTGAGGTCGGCGTAATAGATATTCTCCCCGAAAGGAGGATCCGTGAAGATGTAATCGATCGCTGCGTCGCCGACCGGAATGCTTGCGCATGTTCCTGTTGAGGTCGCGGCAGTTCCAATCTTCGATCGTGAAAAGCTAAACGCACTGATCAGTCTTTGAAGCTTCCCATTCAGAATGTACCAGGGGCTGACCTCGGACGACTGTGACGCCACATAGTAGACGCCGTTTAGCGCACGATTAACCTGCGAAAAATGAGATGGGCTATACCGATTGAGCAGCGACATTCCCCAGATTGCCTGCTCGACGGTAAACAACAGCATATTGCGAAGACGGATATCCCTCTCCGCCGCAGCGCGGCGCCAGAGAGCCGCGAGTGCATGCGCAGCGCGCGGTAGGAAGAAGTGATGGATATGGGTAATACCGGCTGCGTCCATGCGGGCACGCTCGTGAGTCATATGCATATATGGCAACTCTTGCGTCGGCACTTCTGCTGGCAATGGTATGGCTGCGATACTATCAAGAACCGCTGCGTCCGCGGATGTCGGGACCTTTTCGTACCTGGCGCTGCCGACTGAGTAGTCGATCAAGGCCGCTCGGCGTTTGGGTGTCTTGATGGTCTTTCCAATGACCGGATCGACCCGCGTCTCATAGAGCTTTTCCAAACGGCTCTTTGTCAGCTCTGCATCGCAGTGTGGACAAGGAAAGCGATCATGGACACGCTTGGTAGACGGATCGAGAGCCTCTTCAGTGAAGTTAACCTCACCGGCGCATTCCGGGCAGGTGAACACCTCGCTCCAGACAGTGAAATTGATTCTGCCCTTTGACTTTCCATCCGTGTGAAGCGTCTCGTACATCCAGCCGAGTTCCTTTTCGACTTCGGCCAAGATGCGCTGCGCAGCTCTGGAAAAAGCTGCTACGTCGAAGGGCAACGTGTAGTTCGCAGCGATGAAGGTGGCCGCCGGCCCAAGATCGTTCAGGATCGACCTGCGCGCGCCCCATTTCGGCTTCGCCAGCCCCTGCTTCGACCACTCCGCCTCAAGCCGTTTGCGATACTCCGCCGACGCAGAACCGCACCACTGGGCGGCGACGCCCGTCATCCCCGAGCCTGCAAAACCATCGAGCACAATATCGCCCGGCTCCGTGTAGTGGAGGATCGACGGAACGATCGCGAGATGCGGCACCTTCGTGTGGTAACCATGCGCCTTGTAGAGCGCATCGGTCTTCCCGACGCTCGTGTCGACCGCGAAGGGGTCGCGCTCATAGCGCTCCTTCGGATCGTAAGGCTTGCCGTAAACGCGCACGAAGTCGACAAGGAAGGGATTGGGACAGGCGGTGTACCAAGGAGCATCGGACATCCGGATGATGTCTTCGTCGGTCCCTTTGGGGAATCCCGCCGTCTTGCGGAACTCGGGATCCGCTAGCTTCTCCCGCAGCCGATCAGTGAAATAGGCCCGGCGTGCGTCCTCACTGTCGAACGTCATTCTAAGGCATTCGACCTTTCCCTTCTCCAAGGCCTGCTGCTCGACCGATCTGTCGACCAAGCGCAGTTGACCGGACTCTTCGATGAAGAGGTCGCCAGACTGTTTCGAGCGTCGCGTCATGAAATTTCTCCCCAATGCTCCGCAATGACATACCGCTCGCCGGACACCTCAATCAGCGCCTGGACTACGAGGTGGCTGGTGGCTGTCTTCACGGCCTCGGGTGCTAAGCCCAGAGTTTCACAAAGTGTTTGAAGCGTCACGCCTCCCGGACTCTTTGCAAGGTCAATTATCTTGACCTCGGCTGGGGTGAGCTTGATGCCTCTTCGCGACCACTTCTCGTCATAGAGCTTTTCTGCCGGTCGCCAATCGAGTCTCAGTTCGAAACTGTTCGAATCTCGATCAGACGAAATGGCCGGCGGGGGGCGGTGAGCGCCACGCCAAGCAGTGTGCAGCATTCGTAACCCCGAGCCTGCAATCTCGGCAAATCCGACTAGGCGTAGTGCCCGTGCCACAAGCGGATTTCGGGCTTGGTGCGCGCCTCCTTCTTCAAGCCGTTCGACAGCCACCAGCGAGTGGCCTGCGTTGGACAACACGGTCTCATCCGAGCGAAGAATGATCCGCGCGCAGGTTCTCTGATCAGCGTAGTCCTGATGGATCAGCAAGTTCATCAGCGCTTCCCGTATCGCAAGGTAGTCGGGCGGGCCATCGGTCTGAGTTAAGCCGTCAAAAGTCAAACCCGCGCGGCTGAGATGTCTTGTAAGAAATTCAAGCGCCTGGCGGAGAGCGCCGAACAGATTCCCTCGATCGATGAGAAGTCGTTCGTCCCAACGTTTGGTTGGATCCGAGATGACTTGAAGATCCATGATGTCACGCCGGAGCTCTTCGCGCGTCGCTGCGTCTGTCCCGAACAGCAGCACAAGCTGGCGACGTTCGTGAGCATCGATGGATGTCCGGCCGTCGAGAAGGTGCTCACAAACAACCTCAGAGTGCGGAGGTTCGGCGCTCGGCTCAAGGCGGTTCACAAACCAGCTTACGGTGTCCGAGCTCAGGAGATGCCAAGGGATCAATCCTTCGCCTCGGGCGCCTGTTTCCTCGAGGAGGCGCCGTTGCTCGCCCCATTCCCGTGCAAGATGACGACCGTCCCGGAGTTGCACTCGCTCGCTCGCCCGCGCCCGCCCCGCGCAAAGCGCTGCGACCTCCGCGGCTCGCTCCGGTGTCCCCGCAGCTTCGTCACCTTCCACGGTCTTATAGCGGCAGCCTTGAGCTGCCACCCTGTCGAGGAACAGCAAACGAGTGTTTGCCCTTTGCTGGACGAGTTCCCACACCAGAACAGGGGGCAGCCTTAGCACGATAGGCCCAAGGGCAATGTAGGGAACTCCCGCATCATCCAAGGCTTCGGCAAGTTCGATTTCGTCGGGTGCTGGGTCAGCTGACTCCCCCATAAGCAGTAGCCTGCGGGCTCGGATGACGCGCTGCACGACCTGTTGCTCCTCGACTACGAAGAGCGGCAACGAAAGAAGGCCTTGGATGCCCATCATGGCATGGATCAGCAGCGTATCCGGCTTCCGATCATCGAGAATGGCCTGGGCCTGAGAACCGGTCATGGCTTGAAGCTGATGACCGAGCTCATTTCGCAGGGTGAGCAGGGCCTCTAAGGAGGCATATGTAATTCCTGTCGCTTGGCCTTTTCTTGGTCTGAAGCCTGCGTGAAGGTATGCAGCCGCAGGGTGCGGGACCTCGATGTTCGCGACTTGCTGCGAAGCAGAGAGGAAATGACCGAATGATAGATTTCCATCCAGCGGCGAGATATTGAGGTCAGCTCCCCCGTCACGTGCCGCAAACGAGGACAATGCTGTCGCGGTGACATAGCGTGCAAGCACTTCCGCGGCCTTCAAACACGCATCCAAGCGTTCAGATTGTGAACGAGCCCGGAGCACCCGCCCGCAGGCGATGGCGATGGGCTGCGGGTAAATCAGCGATGCCCGTTTCAAGCTTGAAGAAACCGGGTTTATAACTCCAGTAGGCATGGTGTGACCCTACTCGATCACGATACGGACCTTGGACGAGTCCTTGCCCTTGGTCAGGTTGGCGACATAGCGGTCGAAGCGTTCATTTAGATCGCTGACCGTGCATGGAAGGCCGCCGTCGGTGAGAGCGGCTCGTAGATCAGCACTGCCGAGCGCCACCTTTTGCAATCCGCTCAACACCTCCTGCAGGGCTCTCACAAAGGCAGGGTTTACAGGATCCGGCAACTGCTTACTGCCAAGGAATGCCTGTAGTTCGCTCTTTCCACTGTTATCGCTGACCAACTCGATGTTTCCAGATACGGTCGGGTCTTCGAGATTGGTACGCAGGGTTTCCGTCCAACCACGCACGATACCGTCCAACACCTCATCGAGGTCGGACAGTGTCTTCTTTGCAGCCGCGCCGCCTGTAGGTTCTTCCGCGGGCCGGAAGCCGCAATGCGGGCACAATGGATCGCTTTCAAGGTCTGGACGACCTAGCTGGAAGCAGGTCTTCAGTGCAAACAGCCTGTTCTCGAAATCCCGCAGTTGCGGCGTTGGCATCATCTCGACGTTGGCGATCTTCTGAATTTGAGCGAGGCGGGGATCTTTGGCGAGGTTTGCCTTGCGTTTGTCGTCGTTGGCCCCGAGGCGGGAGCGCTCGTGTGCGGTCAGGTAGGCGTCCTGGTATTTGGTCTTCAGATCGGCCAGGGTCTGGGTCAAAAAGCGTTTGAAATCAGCTTCCGAGCGCTGTTTTGGATTTGCAATCCGCCCCATGAGTTCGGCGCGGGCCGTTCGTACCATGTCCTGCCAAGGATGTGTTGCGTCAAGCAGCGCCTCTGCCTTGCCGAGGTAGGACGTAAGTGGGTTGGACTGCTGGAGTACCGTGCCAAGTTCATCGACTTCGCGGGAGAGCCCGATCGCCGGCTTCTGCCCCAGAACAGCTGCAGAGTCATGTGGGAAGTTCTTGAGCTTGCCGGTAGTGTTGAACGGCTGGAGCGATTCAAGGAATCCCTTCAGACTGCCTAGCCGGTCTCTCCAGTCTTTCTGCTCCTGGTCGGACAGAATCGGACGGCCCCAGAAGATTAGGTCGGGAATGCGCGCGTGGGCGGCGACGACCTTGCCGAGAAGTTCGCCGGCGCGCTGCTGAATCTTGGCCACACCCTCATCCCGGTTCGCAGGATTGACGATAAGCCCTTTTGGCACGTCCAGCAGATCACACAGATCCTGGAGCGGCCCGAGCGGCAAATCGCGAGGCCTATCGATGTGCTTGAACTCAGTGACGTCGGCAATCCCGACCTTAGCGAACTGATCGATGTCGGCAGCGTCAATTTTTTTGCCGGTGAGACTGAGGACAATGTCGCCACTGTGAACCAGCGCAGCCAGAACCACGCTTAGAAACTCAGGCTCGATGCGAAATTTGGTCCAATAGTCGACACCCGCCTCCGAGGCTACCAGCTCAGATCGATTGAGAACTTGGCCTTGGCCCTTCTGGCTCAAGGTGTCGAGCACGTATTTGGCATAGCGTGAGTTACGCGGCTTGAGCGTCTCGCCCTCGAGCAATTCCAACGCATCGAGAATTGCGGTGCCTTGCTTACTCTTCACGCTGCCGGCAATCCACCGCAGTGCCTCTTGCGCGGCCTGATCGCGGTTTTGTCGCGTGACCAGAACACTAAAGAGCGGATACTCCGGGCTACGGTCCGCAAAGTGGGGTGCCAAGAGAGCAGAACCAGCGGTGTTGACATAATCCTTGACCGTCGCATCCGGAGGTAGCTTGCCGCGAACGACTTCCAGCAGCGTCTTTGACCGCCCTTGATGCATAACTTCGACCGCCGTAGGCATATGTTCACGGAGCCAAGACGTAAGCGTCCGGAGGTGATCTCCGGCCTTATCCTCGTAGGTCTTCTTGTTGCTGCCAGAGGCCGCAGCCGCCTGTTCACGAGCGCCGGCATAGAGGCGCAACGTACGGTCGAACGCATCGTCGCGCTCCTTCAGTTTGAAGAAGACCTCGTCAGCCTTCTTCTCGTCCTTGAAATAGGGAGTATCGAACGGCTGCAGGAAATAGAGATAGAAATCGCGAACGGGCTGCGCGGTCGAGCGCTCGTTCGGAGCGCCGAAGAATAGGTACCCGCTTCTGCCAGCGCGTCGCTCGCGCCACTCGATCTCATGTTCCCAGATGCGATAGCCGCTAACGTATGGCGCCGCGTCGGGGTCTTCGAGGACGACCCGACGCAGCGCGTCGAAATAGTATCGATCGAGTTGCGTGTCGCTGAGTGTCTCCGCTCGCTTCTCAATGAGCGTGTCGAAATCGACATCTTTTTTCAGGTCGAGGAAATATTGGCCGTTCTCCTTGTTGAAGCTGAGAAACTGTCCGCTAACCGTTCGCAGCAGTTCCTTGAGCACCGTCTCGACAAGTGTACGGAGGAAGCCCGCGTCCTTTTCTGGAACAGGTAGCATCAGGCAGAGATCGTCTCTCAACTCCTCCGCGGTTGCTCCGATAGGCGCATATATATCTGATGTCGTCAGGCGGTGGACGGACAGTGCGTTCACAATGCGAATGGCAGCAGGCTTGTATTGAGGACGGGTAAAAGCTTGCTCCACACGCGCGCTAAGAACGCCGCTGCGATCGATGACTTCCTTGATGGCGGGATCGGATCGGAACGACGGGTTATCTCGCAACACGCCCCAGTAGGAGTCGTAAGCAATCAGTCCGGTATCGTTGGGCGGAACATCCAGATCTATGATGCGGCGAATAGCAGCGCTAAGTGTTTTCAAAATCTCGCGCTTTTCGGCAACGTACACGCGTTCGAAGGTGTCGAGATAGGCTGGGTGTACCGGAAAAAGACGAACAAACTCCTCCATTCGTTCATTCATGGAGCCGTAGAGAGGTGCGAACTGCTTTAGGTGCTCCCGTATCAACCCCTGCTGTTTGGCATCCTTTTTGAGGATTCGCTCGGCCACGACGAAGGCAACGTCATCGCGAGCGATACGGACCTGTTCGAAGCGATCCTTCACGCGCCGAAGGGTATCAGCGACGAACTGAAAGCGTGGATTGTCGAATAGGCTCTCTTGCACGCCTGCGATGAAACGGAAGCGGGAGCCTTTGCAGACCTCACCAAGCTCTCGGAGGAAAGAAAGATCCAGGCTTAGCGCTTGGTCTGCGCGAGAGCGCAGATAATCGAGGAGCTCGTCGAGGAAGAGAATCAGGCCGCGATCGGGGTGCTTGGTCTGAAACGCTGCCATCATTTCCTGTAGGGCGGACTTGTTTTCATGCCGATCGTCAGTTGACGGAAATTCGAAGGCGACTCCAAGCCGCGACAGGCCATCTTCCAAGACCGAGCATACAATGTCTCGCAGCGACATCGTCGTGGAACCGATCTCTGCCCGGATTACACGGAACCGGCCGGCAACATCGGCGGCCTTTTCAGCGACATTTGGATTGGTCAGGCGGGAAACGAGATCGCCGTGTTCGGCGATCGCCGAGATGACGGCCATGAGATGCGACTTGCCCGTGCCGTAATTGCCAACGACGAGAATGCCCTTGTTGTCTGATGGCTTGCTGAACTGCAGTTGCGGAAATACGAGCTCGCCAAGAACGTCCGCCATTCGGTTGGAAATGACGAATGTTTCGACTAGACGGCGGGCGTCAACTGCAGAGTCCGCCTCCCGGAGTTGGACAACTGTCTCAATTGGCTCGAACTGAATCAGGTCTGAGTATTTCATTTCGTCTCCCGTCGAACCGCTCGAACGTCTTGCTGTTCACCTGCGCCGGCCCTGACGATGACCGCTTGTGGCGCTGGATATCGCCGTGCTTCCGGATGGCCGGGAACCGCATATGTCAGAGTGGCACCTTCGAAGTCTCCCGGCCACGCTGCAACAATCGCGCGGTTTCGGGAGAGTGATTGAAGCAGCTTAAGCGGATCCTGCGCTAGCTCGGTAGCGAATAGCAGCTCGATATTGTCAAGCAGGACAACTTCGGAATTCTGGGCGCTAATGCTAATTATGTCGTCAAGAATGCCCGCGGCTCGAACAGCTCGCTGCCGATGCGTCAGCCCGAGGAGCTGCTCCGCTAAAGAGAGACTGACATTAACCCGAGGCCACTTGTGCTTGGCGGCAAGCTCGGCGAGAGCGGCGGTCTTGCCGGCGCGTGCCGGCCCTACCGTCAAAATCAGATTGTAGTAGGTGTCCAGCGTCTTGGGTAGAACATCCTGGATCTGAGAAGCAAGTGATCTGGACACGTCAGGTCTGACCTTCGCCGCGCATGGCTTCTTTTTGCTCCTCGATCCAGGTGTCGAGATCTACACCCTTGAATCGCCATTGGCCTCGCACTTTGAAGGCCGTTTGCAGACCCCTGCGAGCTATGGTGTGAACAGTCTGTGCGGCGACTTTGAGCATTCTCGGCATCAGAATTTCGTCTAGCATGCAAAAGTGCTTAGTGGGAATCGATAGCAAGAGATGACAGAGAAAACACACTGGCACCAGCGGACATGACTTCAGGACGCCGGCCTCGAAACATGCCGCCGTCGGGAGTTCGCAGGCTAAAATGATCGATCGCAGAAGAGCCGGACGACTTGGGCTGCCATCGATCGTCGCGGGCAAATTGTCGGCGCGCCTACCGTCAATTTCGGGCACATCGTGCAGCCGGGCCTGCCCCGCCAGTCAGTCGAGTTACTTACATTATTCTGCCCGTCACTCTGATTATGCCGAACACGGCATTCCGGTGGCCGGGCGTGGTCATGATCTCTGCCCCAACGCCTATGAAGACAGAATTCCCTGATGGCGGTACACTCTTTCAGAACGATATGATGCCATCACTGAGCCTTTCCTTGGAAGTCACCCGAGCGCAGTTCTCTGACACGGTCCCACGGCTCGAAGCCAACAATTTCAAGGATTTTTCATTTCACGTTGGACGAGAAGTCCGAGCGTTTTTGGCCAGTTCGAAGCTGGGCCATGGGCGCACCTTTGGCATAGACAGGTCTAAAACAGCTCGAATAGCCATGTGCGCATTTTGTGCGTAACAATTAAAAATAGATATGTATATCAGTTGGTTGTGGCGGAGAGAGCGTCCTCGGCTTCTTTTGGCTACTCGTCAGCCGGATCAGTCGTTTGCAAGCTTACTCCCTGTATCCAGCGAGCGCGTTTGGACCGACGTTCGTCTATCGCCAGGAACAGTGATCGTCCGCTGTTCACCAAGGCGAGCGCGTCGCTCGCAAAAAGCGGGGATACCCGAAGCCACGCTGTCCAGCGTGGCTCGCCGCGTTCCTTCTCGATGAGTCCGATGCCTGCGGGGGGATTGTAGATGGGAATTTGTCTGCCGCGGTATGAACGAAACTTGGGCGACCCTCGTTCGTCTTTCGCCTGAACATCCTTGACCGTCGCCTTAATGCGCCGCGAATCCGAATTCGATCCATAGATTGTCAACTCATAAGCTTCGCCCGCCCGTCCTTCTGGGTAAGTCGCGACGCCCGCCAATGTCAGTCGGGTTATAATCCGGTACAGAGGCGCATCATCATCCAAATTCCAAGCATACTCAGGGTGATAGATCTCAGGTTCGATGCGAGTTTCGACGCTCGCCTCGCAGTTCGCGACTTTAATGGCGAGATGGGTATATTCCTCTTCAGGCGGGTGCTTGCTCTTGCGGGGCACCGGCATCGTCCATCTTGCGAGTTGTCTTGGTCGGCGATTGATCTCTAAACCTGATATGGCCTTCCGATGGCAGGGGTTCGCGTTGCATGGCATTTGATTGTCTGGCCGAATGCCTGCGCAGTAGGCTAACCGCGCGGCTTTTGTGTTCCACGGTCGTGCCAAGTAGCCGCGGTCTTTGCCACAGAACCGGCCGGCATGTCGGCTCGGCCGCCGAGTTCGTAGCCCAAATGACGCATGACTGCGCCGACGATTGCGCCCGCGTCGACTGTTCCCAGATCATGGGGACTATATTGGGCGCCGAGATCCACCACGATTAGCGGCTCGACGCCGGCGAGGGCCGGCAATCCTGCCTCCGTCGCCTCCACTAGCAGCTTTTTGCCTTCCGACGACCAGATGATCTCCTCCATCCGGATGTGAACCGGATCGGACAATGTGATGCCACCAGAACGGAGGGAGAGGCCAGATGAGTCGATAAGGTCAATGACCTCTTGGCCTCCCTGCGTAATCCGCTTCCGAGCATTTTCATACAGCGTCGCTCGGTCCTGAGGCGACATTGTCCTAAGCTTGTCGATCGTCATTTGCATTGAAGTGCGCCTCCCTTGTTAAAAGGACCGGTTATTCGAGGTTTCGAATTCGCTTCACCAGCCGAAACTTTAGGCCCTCCTCCGGGATATAAGTCACATCATCGACCTCGTAGATCGCAATATAGCCTTTGCGTTCGAACCCGATCAGGTTACCGGAACCATCGAAGAGTGGTTTATCGTCGGTGAGGATCACGCGCTTTCCGCTCTGTACTGCTTGGGCCAATTCTAGAATTTGCGGCGAGTTGCCGTAGCCATGTCGTTGGAAACGGTCGTGATGGAGGAGACCTTTGACCCAATGTTTATGGACGCAGGGAAGATCCTCCCCGTCGACAGTAGCGAACCATGATCCCCGGTGGCCCTTGGCTTTTGCAGTCACCATACAAACCCCTCTCTAAGTTAACCCCTAAGCGACATCCTTGCCGAACTGCACTCTTGGCGCCTATGCGCAATTTTTTACGCACTATCAAGAATGCAGCAGAAACCACAATAATTGCATGAGTATATGGCGGACGGAAGTCTCCTCAGCGATAGCTCCTATGTTCACAGCAGGGTCAGTTGTTTGCAAGCTCAGTCCCTGAATCGACGCGAGCGGTTATGGTTGTCCTCCCGTCGCTCTGGATGAGTCGCCACGCCCGCCCACCTGGGACGGATTGAATATCTATGCAGAGGAGCGGCCTCATCCAGTCCCATGCATACTTTGCGAGGGCACCGGATCGCCCACCTTGCGAAGTCGGCGCACCAACCTTTGGCTTGATTCGGCCCTTCTGATGGCTGAATTTTGCTCAGCCAGCTTGGGATGGCGGAGAAAACATTACGAGTGCCGTACCCCCACCATAGATTTGATCCTACATCAGGTGGCGGAGCGCACTTGAATTGTGGTGCAGGAGCCAAGCAGGCTCGCCACGGGCCGTCCGCGTGGTCGTCTCATTTGGTCGGCACCTAGCTGTTTATCGCCGCCGCGGCGCTGCCCTAAGCGCATATTGGCCAGATATTGGACAGAAATGGCCGAAAAACAGCTAAGGCATTGAAATTTTGGTTCCCGCTCATGGGCTCGAACCACGATTCACGCCTTCAAAGGGCGCTGTCCTACCATTAGACGAAGCGGGAATGCAGCTTGGTGGTTAGCATTCTGTGGCGATGGAAGCCAGTGCTCGAGATCTCGCTAAAAACAAAAGCCGCACAGGTTGCCCAGCGCGGCTTCGAGTCGATAACGCCCCGGTCACGCCCTTACTTCGTCTGGAAGCGGGCGACCGAAAGGAATTTTACGGCATTGCCGGTGAAGCGGTTGGCATCGGCCATCTGGTTGTCCGCCTGAAAGCCTGCGGTGTAGACCTCGCTCGGCGGCGTATGCACGATGTTGTAGGCATAGCGCGGCGCTGTCGTCGGGCTGGAAACGGTGGCGATGTTGTCGCCGCTGCTCAGCGCCCAGCGGGCCGCCTGCGGTTCGGCCGCCATCACCACTGCCTTCGGTCCTGGCTTCAGGTCGCGGGCCGAAGCCCTGGCTTCCTTGCGTGTCGTCTTGACGCCGGCGCCGATCACCGAGGCTGGATCGGTACCGGCGGGACGGGCAGCAATAGCGCCGCGCGGCGATGCGGCATCGACACCTGACGGATCGTTGAACGCCGAGCGCGGCTCAAGCGACGCAACCTGATAGTCGTCGGTAGCACCGGCTGTATCGGCGGCGCTGGCCTGTTCGAGAACCGCCTTGACCTCGTCCGGACGCTGCGACGGCAGCACCGAGAACGCGTCGGTTGCGGTCTGCTTGTGGGCAGCCGTATCGGCCAGCGCCAGCAGAACGCCCTTGTCCTGCGGCGCAAGCTCAGCCGGCGGCGAAGAGCGGTCGGGACGCCAGGTCGGCAACGGGACGTTGACCGCGACCTGCGCCGGAGCGGCAGCTTGATCGGCCCCCTGGTCGGCATTGCTCGCATCGGCCGTGCCGAACGGCACATTGGCCGGCGCCTGCGCCGTCGCCACCGTCTGTTCGGTGGTGGCATCGGCCACGCCGAACGGCACGGTCTCAGGTTGTTGCGCGCCGACATCGGCCTTCGGCCGCGGTGCGAAAGCGGGCAGCGGCACTTCCTTGGCGGGCAGCGCGGCGATGATCGTCTCCGGCGTGTCCTGCGGCTCCGCATCGTCAGCGCTGTCGTCGGCAAGCTGCGGAATGTTGGCGCGCTTGGCGTTCTGCGGCGACACGATCGCGATGCCAGGCAGATTGCTGTTGTTGTTGCTCGTGGCAGCCAGCACCGGCTTCACGCTTCTCGGCGGCGGCGCGGCGGTAGCGACATCGGCGCTGTCGTCGGCTTCGTCTTCACCGCCACCGCCAAAGAAAGCGGACAGGAAGCCACCGGATTTCTTGGTGCTGCCGCCTGCGCTGGCCATCATGATGGCAGGAGAACCGGCGCCCTTGCGCGCCTTGTAGGAGGCGAGCGCCTGGTCATAACCCGGCAACGGCCTGCCGTCGCTCGGCACATGCAGCGTCTTGCCATTGGGAAACAGGCTGACCAGTTCCTGGCGGCTGATGCCTGGCCAGTGCCGCACATTGCCGACGTCCATGTGGACGAAGGGCGAACCCGACGACGGATAGTAGCCGACGCCGCCGCCCTGCATCTTCAGGCCGATGTTGCGCAGCTTCTTCAGCGGCACACCCGGAATGTAGAAGTCCATCGCCTTGCCCAGCATATGCTGGCTTTCCTTGGCGACACCGCGGCTGCGGCTGCGCAGCATCGAATTGGTCGACGGCGAGCGATAGCCGCAAACGACCTGGATATAGTCGGTGGCGCCGGCCTGCCGATAAGCTTCCCACACCAGATCGAGCAGGCGCGGATCCATCTTGGTCGGTTCGTTGCGACGCCAGTCGCGCAGGATGATGTTGATCTTCCTGAGGCCTGCCGGATCGTAGCGGCCATTGCGCTTGTAGACGATCTCGGCCTTTTCGTGCGTGTGGAGGTGATAGAGCTTGAGCGAGCGCGTTTCAGCGCTGGCGCCGGCAGCAGTAGCGGCAAGGAAAGCGAACGCAACGATCACCGCTGCCAGCCATCTCGGCCAGACGCCCATGTGATCGCGCCGCCCGTTTCTGTGTCGTTCGACTTTGTTCAAATCAAAAGGCCTTGCAGGCTGCCGTTTGTCCCCGGATTTGTCCAAACGGATGCGTGGTTCTTACATCCGAATATCGATCCTAATGGTTAATCATCGCTTATTGAAGCCGAAATGCGGTAACACCGTGGCGATATCCCGTCAAAAATAATACACAGGATTTCTTGGTAAACTGCTGGTTTAGATCAAGATTCAGCCTTTTCCCGCTACACGATCTGTTACCGCTGGCCTTAATGCGTGAACAACGCTGTCCGCATCAGTCATATTCCCGCCCCAACCCTTATGCAGCGCCGGATGTGGCATGGCAAGCTGGTCCCGGCCTTGCGTTGGCAAGCTGTGGAATTCGGCGTTCAGGAGGCAAGGCGGTCGAGGCGGCCGGTTTCCGGGTCGATGCCGTATTCCTTGAGCTTGCGGTAGAGCGTCGAGCGGCCGATGCCGAGACGCCGCGCGACCTCGCTCATCTGGCCGTTATAATGGTCGATGGCGAGCTTGATCATTTCGAGTTCGACATCGGCCAGCGCACGCACATTGCCACGCTCGTCCAGCGCCCGCAGCGTGCCGAAACGCTGAAGCAGCCTCGCCGGAGGGGCGGGCTCGGCAGCTGCAGTACCGGCGTCGTCAGTCTGCGCGCCATCGCCTTGCGATCCGGTGCTCAAGGCCATGCCGGGGTCCGACAAGGACGCATCGGCGTCGAGATTGACGGTGCCGTCGACCTGCGCCCGGATCTGCGGAAATTCGTCAGTCGTGAGCACATCGCCTTCGGCAAGCACCGAGGCCCTGAACACGGCGTTTTCCAGCTGCCTGATGTTTCCCGGCCAATCATAGGCCTGCAGCATGGCCAGTGCGGCATCCGAGATGCCGTGCAGGCGATTGCCCGCCGGCGCCACCTTGTCCATGAAATGCTTGACCAGATAGGGGATGTCGTCGCGGCGGTCGCGCAGCGGCGGCACGACGATCGGGTAAACGTTGAGCCGGTAGAACAGGTCCTCGCGAAACTTGCCGTCCTTGACCTGCTGCAGAAGGTTGCGGTGCGTGGCCGAGATCAGCCTGATGTCGACCCTGACGGTGGAACGGCCACCGACCGGATCGACCTCGCCATCCTGCACGGCGCGCAACAGCTTGACCTGCACGTCGAGCGGCAGGTCGCCGATCTCATCCAGGAACAGCGTGCCCGAATGCGCCTCGACGAACTTGCCGGTGTGCTTTTCGGTGGCGCCGGTGAACGAGCCTTTTTCGTGACCGAACAGGATCGATTCGACCAGATTGTCGGGGATGGCGCCGCAATTGACGGTGACGAACGGTTTTGTGCGGCGTTCGCCGCTGCCCTGGATGGCGCGCGCCACCAATTCCTTGCCGACGCCTGATTCGCCCTCGATCAGGATCGGGATGTTGGAGGCCGCAGCCTTCTGGCCGAGGCGGATCACCCGGTCCATCGCCGGGCTGTGCGTGATCATGTCCTTGAAGGTCAGGTGGCCGCCGCGACGCCGCGACGTGCGCTTGACCTCGTCCTCGACCGCCTCGACCTTGAGCGCGTTGCCGATCGCGGTCTGCAGCCGGTCGGGAGACGCCGGCTTGACGACAAAATCGAAGGCGCCGTGGCGCATCGCCGAAACCACCGTTTCGATGCCGCCCTGCGCAGTCTGCACGATGACGGGAACAGTGATGCCGCGCTCGCGCATCGCCTTCAGCACGCCGATGCCGTCGAGGCCCGGCATGACAAGGTCGAGGATGACTGCCGAAATATCCCTCGCATTGGGTCCGTCAAGCGCGCTCAGACCGGCCTCGCCGCCATCGGCAACGATGGCGCTGTGGCCGAATTTCGTCACCGCCGCCTCGAGCAGCCGGCGCTGCACGGGATCGTCATCGACTATAAGAATGGAACCTGTCATGACTGATTTGAGTTGCCCGCCTTGGGAAATTCCCATGGATCATCTTGGCACAGGGTTCTAAACAAGGTTTCAAAAAACCCGGTGAACGAATTCCTTAGGATTTGACCGGCTTGTCCTTTCCCCTTGATTCCAGAAGGTAATTGTTGATGAGCAGGATTCTCGGTCGGCAGCTTACGGCGGTAGCGTCCGGTCAGGGCGCGGCGGAACTCGGCGACCTACCGGAATGGAATCTCGCCGACCTCTATTCCGGCATGGAAGCACCCGAACTGAAGCGCGACCTTGCCAAGGCGGCGGCCGATGCCGTCGCCTTCGAGAACCGCTGGAAGGGCACGCTGGCTGCGGAGGCCGAGCGCGGCAGCGCCGGCAGGCTTGGCGAGGCGCTGACAGCCTATGAGGCGCTGGAGGAACTGATCGGCCGCATCGTCTCCTATGCCGGCCTGATCTATGCCGGCAACACCGCCGATCCGCAGCGCGCAAAGCTCTATGGCGACATCCAGGAAAAGATGACCGACGCCAGCGCGCATCTTCTGTTCTTCGCGCTGGAGCTGAACCTGATCGACGACAAGGCGCTCGAATCCGCCCTCGCCGCCGACGCCGGCTTTGCCCACTACCGGCCTTGGGTGCTCGACCTCAGAATGGACAAGCCCTACCAGCTCGAGGATCGGGTCGAGCAGCTGTTCCATGAGAAGTCGATCACCGGGCGCGGTGCCTGGAACCGGCTGTTCGACGAGACGATGACCGATCTGCGCTTCGACATAGACGGCGAGGAACTGACGCTGGAGCCGGCGCTGAACCGCCTGCAGGACGCCGATGGCGAGGTCCGCCGCCGCGCCTCCGAAGCGCTGGCCACAACCTTCCGCAAGAGCCTGCGCACCTTCACGCTGATCACCAACACGCTGGCCAAGGACAAGGAGATTTCCGATCGCTGGCGTGGCTTTGAGGACATCGCCGATTCACGCCATCTCGCCAACCGTGTCGAGCGCAGCGTGGTCGATGCGCTGGCGTCGGCCGTGCGCGAAGCCTATCCGCGCCTGTCGCATCGCTACTACGCGATGAAGGCGCGCTGGCTCGGCATGGAGGTGATGAACCACTGGGACCGCAACGCCCCCTTGCCCGAGACGCCGCAGGCCGTGATCCCTTGGGACGACGCCAGGAATACTGTGCTGTCGGCCTATCAGCGCTTTTCCCCCGACATGGCGGAGATCGCCCGCACCTTCTTCGACCGCAACTGGATCGACGCGCCGGTCAGGCCCGGCAAGTCGCCCGGCGCCTTCGCCCATCCGACCGTGCCTTCGGCGCACCCTTACGTGCTGCTCAACTACATGGGCAAGCCGCGCGATGTGATGACGCTGGCGCATGAACTCGGCCACGGCGTGCATCAGGTGCTGGCCGGCGGCCAGGGCGCGCTGATGGCTTCGACGCCGCTGACTTTGGCCGAGACGGCCTCGGTGTTCGGCGAGATGCTGACCTTCCGTTCGCTGCTCGACCAGACCACCGACAAGCGCGAGCGCAAGGCGATGCTCGCCCAGAAGGTCGAGGACATGATCAACACGGTCGTGCGCCAGATCGCCTTCTACGAGTTCGAGCGCAAGGTGCATGCAGAGCGCAAGAACGGCGAACTGACCTCCGACAAGCTCGGCCAGTTCTGGCTCGAGGTGCAGGCAGAAAGCCTGGGGCCGGCGATCAAGCTGCGCGAGGGCTATGAGGTCTTCTGGACCTACATCCCGCACTTCGTCCACTCCCCCTTCTACGTGTACGCCTATGCCTTTGGCGACTGCCTGGTGAACTCGCTGTACGCGGTCTACCAGAACGCCGAGCACGGCTTCCAGGACAAGTATTTCGAGATGCTGCGCGCCGGCGGCACCAAGCATCACTCGGAGCTTCTCGCCCCCTTCGGCCTCGACGCCACCGACCCCGCCTTCTGGCAGATAGGGCTTGGCGTGATCGGCGGCCTGATCGACGAGCTGGAAGCGCTCGACAGTTAATGCGCGCACCCATTGGACCGATGGCGCAGAGTGGCAGGTTCAGCAGCGGCCTCGACTTTGCAGAATCGCAGAACAGTTTAGCCGGAATGCATGTGACGGCAGCTCTGTTCTTGTTCTAAATATCTGTTCTTGAATAACTCTCCGGCGAAAATTCCGTTAGCTTTCCCGAAGCCGTATGATAGCTTTCCGACCGAAGCTCAGCCGGGCGCGCGGCTTAAGGCCGGACAGCATCCCGGCCCATGGCAGCGGTCTGACGAATGCGACAGCGACGGTTGGCAATGGGCGGCAAAGCCGAACGCCGACACTCGACGACAGACCGGCTGTTCCCTGAGCCGCCGAACCACATTGGATGATCCGATCTGCCAAGGTCATGACTTGGGACGGCGGCGGACGGATCCGACTGGAGAGAGACGATGACCTTCTTTTACATTGTCCTGGCGTTCCTTGTAGGTGTGTTGGTTGGCTGGTTTATCTGGGGCCGGCTGCGCGGCGAACTCGACAGCCTGCGCGGCGATCTCGACCGCACCCGCAGCGAGCGTGACAGACTGCGCGCCGACGCCGATCGCCTGACTGGCGAACTCGACGCCTGCGGCAAGACCCGCGCCGATCTCGAACGCCGGCTGCGTGAAACATCAGCTCCATCCGCCAAGCCTTCAAGTTCGGCGCCGGCCGCGCTGGTATCGACAGCGGCAAAGGCCAAGTCCGCCCCGGCCGCGAAACCGGCCCCCGCCAAACCCGCCGCGGCCAAACCAGCTGCGGCCAAATCCGCGGCCGCAAAACCAGCGGCCAGCAAACCTGCCGCCGCCAAGGCCGCGCCCAAAGCCGCTGCTTCAAAGCCCGCCGCCGTCCCGAAGAAGGCCGCCCCGGCAGCTGGGAAGGCCGATAATCTGCGCCGCCTGATCGGTATCGGCCCGGTCAACGACAAACTGCTCAAGGGACTTGGCGTCACGACCTACGCGCAGATCGCCGGCTGGACCGCGGCCGACGTCAAGCGCATCGAGGACACGCTGAATTTCGACGGCCGCATCGCTCGCGAAAAGTGGGTCGAGCAGGCCAAGCTGCTTGCCGCCGGCGACGAAAAGGAGTTCGCACGCCAATTCCCGAGCGCCGGGACCGCCAACAACAGCTGATCCGTCATCGGCAACATAACCAGAAGGCGGCGCTCTCGGGCGCCGTCTTTGTTTTTGCATTCGCCACTGTCTTTGCGCCCTGCGACGCCGCTCCCTCGATTGCACGCCGCCCGGCCCCCATATAGAGCGGTTCTGGCGTCATCGACCGCAGTACCCGAGCCCCATGCCCCTGCCCTCTGCCATTTTCCGCAACGATGAAAGCGGCCGTCAGTTGGTCTTCGACCACCCGGCCGACATCATCATTGCCTATGATGCCAAGGATTTTCTGCCGGCGCTGGCGGCTGCGCAGGCGGCGAGCGATGCCGGCAAATGGCTGGCCGGCTATTTCTCCTACGAAGCGGGCTATCTGCTCGAACCGAAACTCGTGCCGCTGCTGCCTGAAGGCCGGCGCGCGCCATTGGTTTGTCTGGGTGTCTTCGATGCTCCGGCCGAAGAGGCCGTGCCGCGCAACGATGCGCCGGCCACCAATGGCCCCATCTTCGACGCCAGGGCCAGTTGGTCCGCTCAGGACTACGCCAAACGCTTCGCGCGCCTTCACGACCACATCCGCAAGGGCGACTGCTACCAAGGCAACCTGACCTTTCCGGTCCGTGCCCAATGGTCGGGCGATCCGGTTGCTGCCTTCGACGCACTGACAGGACGCCAGCCGGTCAAGTATGGCGCACTGATTTCGCTCGGCGATCCCATCGTCTTATCGCGTTCGCCCGAGCTGTTCTTCGAGATCAATGCCTTAGGCATGATCGAAACCCATCCGATGAAGGGCACCGCACCGCGCGGCGCGACCAAGGCCGAGGACGCGCGGTTGAAGTCCTTCTTGCGCAGCGACGAAAAGAACCAGGCCGAGAACCGGATGATCGTCGATCTCCTGCGCAATGACATCTCGCTGATCAGCGAGGTCGGCACGCTGGAAGTCCCGGAACTGTTCCGCATCGAGAGCTACCCGACCGTCCATCAGATGGTGAGCCGTGTGCGGGCGAAGCTTCTGCCTGATCTCGGCATCCGCCAAATCTTTGGCGCGCTGTTTCCCTGCGGCTCGATCACCGGCGCGCCGAAAATCCGCGCGATGGAAATCCTGCACGAGCTGGAAGACACACCGCGCGACGTCTATTGCGGCGCCATCGGCTGGATCGCGCCTGGCGGCATGATGCGCTTTTCGGTGGCGATCCGCACCATATCGCTCTTTTCCAGTGGCGAGGCAGTTTACAATGTCGGCGGCGGCGTCGTCTTCGATTCGACCGCGCAAGAGGAGTATCAGGAGTGTCTGCTGAAGGCGCGCTTCGCGACGGGGACACCGCCGATTTCGAGCTGATCGAGACGATGCGCTGGGAGCCCGGCCAGGGCTTTCTGCGTTTCGAACGCCATCTCGCACGCCTTTACGGGTCGGCGGAAGAACTCGGCTTTGCCTGCGATCCGCAGCGGATCGGCGAGGTGCTGGCGAATACTATCGGGGCGCAGCAGACGGCGCTGCGCACCCGGCTCGTCCTGCAGCGCAATGGCGAGGTGACGGTTTCTGTTCAGCCTTACGAGCCACTCGCCGCCGACAAGGTCTGGCGGCTGCGACTGGCGCGGGTCCGGCTCTCCTCCACCGACACGCTGCTGCGCCACAAGACCGGCCGGCGGCAAGTCTACACTCACGCCCGCTCCGAATATCTGATCACCCAGGCCGACGAAGTGTTGCTCGCAAATGAGCGCAGTGAAATCTGCGAAGGCACCATCACCAACGTCTTCGCCGATTTCGGTGATGGCATGCTGATGACACCCAGGCTCGACTGCGGCCTGCTGCCTGGCGTATTGCGCGCCGAGCTGCTGGACGAAGGGCGCGCCCAGGAGGCGATCCACAGCTATGACGAGTTGAAATCCGCCAAAACACTGTTCGTCGGCAATTCTCTGCGCGGCTTGATCCCGGCAACATTGGCCTGATACGAAGCGGCTGCGAGAATAACCGCCGGCATTGGACACTTTCTAGCGAAGCATGAATTCTCGTCAGCCCACGCACACGCCCTATGATGGCTCCTCAAAGCTCTTCACCATCGGGCTGAAGCCGCTCGAGCTCGACAAGTGGATCGAGGTCGACCGGTATCTCTTCGACCATCTCGCCGAAAAGCGCCGGCTCTATGCCGAAATTCCCGACAAGGTGTTTGTCGAGGAAGACGGCACGCGCGACACCCAGCGCGAAGTGCGCGGCCTCATCGAAGCACATCTGCTGTCGACATTTCCCGGGATGTACCGGCGCACCAATGCCGGGGTTGAGGTCATTGGCGCCAAAGCCGACTCTGACGCCACCTTCCACGATGCCCCGCTGGTCGCAGCGTCGCTGCTCGTCCAGGAAGACCTGATCCTGATGCGCCGTGACGACACCGGCTGGCGGCTCGCCGCCGGCTCGCTGTGTTTCCCGTCATCCTGGTCGCTGGTCGAGAAGTTCGGCCGGCCGCTGCAGCAGATCCACGCACCGGTGCCGGGCTTCGGTCCGGGCACCAGGCCGGCGGAGCTCATCAACCGCATGTTCGACGGCCTGCAGGGCCAGGCCGTCGAACGCTTCAACTGGTCGATCCAGGCCGGCGACGCGCTCTATCATCCGCTCTCCAATGTCGAGCGCATCGACCGTGCCACCAACCGCCCCTCGCGATTTCCCGACGGCGACGTCAACGCCCACGCCTTCATCCGCGTCGAGCGCCAGACGCTGCGCAAACTGCCTCTGTCGCGCGACATCCTGTTCACCATCCGCATCCATCTCGACCCGCTGAAAGTGCTGGCGCGGCATCCCGACCGGGCAACGCTTGCCGCCTCTTTCGCGGCGCAATTGCAGGCGCTGGATGAGGCTCAACTCGACTATAAGGGGATGACATCAGACCGTGACCGGCTGATGCAACGCCTGCAAACCATGGCTCGGATCCGACATGTTCTGAAGCTAGCCGTCCTGCTCGGTGCATTGCTGGCGTTGCCGGCAACAGCGCATGCGGAACCGGTGACCTATGCGGGGAAGCTCGGCAACATCGACATCGTCGTCGAGTTTACCGGTGATCCGGCGACGGCTGGAGAGGCACTGGCGGGCCGCTATTTCTACCGCTCCAAGGGCGTCGATATTCCTCTGCAGGCGAAGTCGAGCAAGGGCGCCACCTTTCAATTGGCCGAGGAAGAAGCCTGCGATGCCAAGAAGTGCGGCGACGGCCAGGCTCCACCCATCGGCGCCGTCTGGCGGTTGAGTTCCGCCGACAAGGGCAAGACGCTGGAAGGCACCTGGACGGCCAAAAAGACCCTGCCGCTGAAGCTGACAAGGATCGCCAGCCGTGCCCAGACGGAGACGCCGGCGACGACGCCACGCGATCTCTATGATTTCACCGACATGACATTCTCGGGCGACGATGCGCCGATCACCATGGCGGCATCGCCCTACGACTATCTCAAGCTGGATTTCGCGCCCAAGGCAGACGCCAAGGAAGGTTGGCCGGATGCAGCCTACAACTATGTCACCGATCCGCGCACCAAATTCGCCAGGCCGCGCATCGTCGATCTCGCCGGCAGTGCGCCGATCGAAGCCGCCAATGCCTTGCTGCAGAACCGCCATTGGCATGACAGCCTCAGCGCCTTGACATGCGCGGCGCTGCAATATGCCGGTTTCCACGACGGGCCGCCGATGGAGGGCATGGACGACGATTCGCTTGGCGGCTATGAAGACACGACGTCCAAAGTTACGTCATTGACGCCGAAGCTGATGAGCTGGTCGGAATCCGGCAGCCTCTATTGCGGCGGTGCGCATCCGAACAACTATTCCGACGCCTATGTCATGGACGTGCGCCGTGGCGCCTTGCTTACCCTTCAGGACATGTTTTCCGATACGGTCGACGGCAAGCCAGGCCCCTCGCTGGCCACCTTCGTCAAGGAGAAGCGCAAGAAGCCAAGGGACCAGACCGAGGTGGATTACGAGGCCGAATGCGGCATCGACGATTTGATCGGCGACTATCTCGGCGCCAGCCTGAAGCGCGATGGCGACAGGCAGGTTCTGGTCTTCGGCCTGCAAGGTTTGCCCAACGTCATCCAGGCTTGCGGCGGCGATCTCGTTGAAATCCCGGACTCCGAAGCACAAGCGCTGCTCACGCCGGAATTCGCGAAACTGCTCGAACCGTAGGCGCATCTGCGCCGTCGGGAACTAACCTTATCCCTGCTTTTCGCTTTATTGTGACAATGATCTATGGTTTGTCGCGCGGCGGTCGAACGGCCGTTTTGGCGCGTTGCTTGAAGGAGTGCTCGATAAAATGGCGAATGAAAACTGGCCCGTTTACGGTGAAATCACCGGCCCTGTCGTGATGATCGGCTTTGGTTCGATCGGACGGGGAACGCTGCCTCTGATCGAGCGCCATTTCAAATTCGACAAGTCGCGCATGACGGTCATCGACCCGCTCGACACCGACCGCAAGCTGCTCGACGAGCGCGGCATCGCCTTCGTCCAGGAGCACGTGACCGAGAAAAACTACAAGAAACTGCTGACGCCGCTTTTGACCAATGGTGGCGGCCAGGGCTTTTGCATCAATCTGTCGGTCGATACCGGCTCGGTCGACCTGATGCGGCTCTGCCGCAAGCTCGGCGTGCTCTACATCGACACCGTCGTCGAGCCGTGGCTCGGCTTCTATTTCGACGCCAGGGCCGACAATGCCAGCCGCACCAACTACGCGCTGCGCGAAGCCTTGATCAAGGAGAAGCACGACAAGCCCGGCGGCGCTACCGCGGTTTCGACCTGTGGCGCCAATCCGGGCATGGTCTCGTGGTTCGTCAAGCAGGCGCTGCTGAACCTTGCCGGCGACCTCGGCCTCGAGTTTTCCGAACCCGCGCAGGACGACCGTGACCGCTGGGCCAAGCTGATGAAAAAGGCCGGCGTCAAGGGCATCCACATCGCCGAGCGCGACACCCAGCGCACCAAGAAGCCGAAGCCGATGAACGTGTTCTGGAACACCTGGTCGGTCGAAGGTTTCATCTCGGAAGGGCTGCAGCCGGCCGAGCTCGGCTGGGGCACGCATGAGAGATGGATGCCGAAGAACGGCAAGGAGCACAAGCATGGCTCCAAGGCTGCGATCTATCTCGAACAGCCCGGCGCCAACACCCGCGTGCGCTCCTGGTGCCCGACGCCGGGCGCGCAATACGGTTTCCTGGTGACGCATAATGAGGCGATCTCGATCGCCGACTTCTTCACCGTGCGGTCGAAGAAGGGGAAGGTGCAATACCGCCCGACTTGCCACTATGCCTATCACCCCTGCAACGACGCCGTGTTGTCACTCCACGAAATGTTCGGCGCTGCCGGCAAGCCGCAGCCGGTCCACCATGTGCTTGACGAAAACGAACTGGTCGACGGCGTCGACGAGCTTGGCGTGCTGCTCTACGGCCATGCCAAGAACGCCTACTGGTACGGTTCGCAGCTGTCGCTGGCCGAAGCCCGCAAGCTGGCGCCCTACCAGAACGCTACCGGCATGCAGGTCACCTCGGCCGTGCTCGCCGGCATGGTCTGGGCGCTGGAAAACCCGGAGGCCGGCATCGTCGAGGCCGACGAGATGGACTACAAGCGCTGCCTGGAAGTGCAGTCCCAGTATCTCGGACCGGTCAAGGGCTACTACACCGACTGGACGCCGCTCGATAACCGTCCGGGCCTGTTTCCCGAGGACCTCGACAAAAGCGACCCGTGGCAATTCCGCAACATCCTCGTTCGATAGCGGTTCCATACCCCTGCCCCACTGCCTTGCAATCGCCCGGAAATCGGGCGATTGAAGGGATGCGGACGAGAGCAGTGTGCATCCATTTGGACGCGCGAGGGACGGCTCTGGAAACTTGAGGCCACGCACATCGTGTGCTCCAAAACGTCGTTTGACGATTGGGCCGATGCGTCAGGAGAGGATTTGATATGACGATTGCGCGCAAAATTCTTTCTGCGGGCGCGGCGGGCGCTCTTGCGACGATGCTTGCCGCCTGCACCACCGGCGGCTCCGACGGGCCACCGATCTCATCGCAGGCGCGAGGCGTCGAAGGCTCATGGCTGAACGCCGAAGGCAAGGCGGTCTCGACATTGAACGGCGGCGTCTTCACCACCGTTTCGGCGGAGACCGGTGAGAAATTCGCTGACGGCAGCTACACCAAGACCGGCGCCACCTCGGTCGAGATCAACGGAACCTCGCTGATCCGGCAGCAGCCAATCGCTTTCAACTGCCTGCTGGTGTCCATAAACCAGCTGAATTGCACCAGCTCCGCCGGGCAGAACTTCGTGCTGACCAGGCGCGGCTGAACCTTTCCCATGCGGCTTTGCGGATGGCGGCGGCGCGATGCCGCCGCCTTTTTTATGCCGGCAAACCGATGCCGGTTATCCGCCCTGATTCTTCTTGCATCGCCACAACCGCGATGTGAACATACCCGAAATGCTGGCTGTTATCCTGCAGTCGGGCAAGAGCGTTAAACGCCTTTGATCATATCCGGGAGACGAAGATGAAGAAGCTCGCCGCCATTGCCGCCCTCTCTGCCTCGACACTCGGCCTGTCGGCCGCACCATCCTTTGCCGACTACACGTTGAACATCCTGCATTTCAACGATTGGCACAGCCGCATCGAAGGCAACAACAAATACGAGTCGACCTGCTCGGCCGAGGAAGAGACCAAGGGTGAGTGCATCGGCGGCGCCGGCCGGCTGGTCACCGCGATCGCACAGGAGCGCAAGAAGCTCGAAGGCCAGAACGTGCTGCTGCTCAATGCCGGCGACAGCTTTCAGGGATCGCTGTTCTACATCACCTACAAGGGCACGGCGGAGGAGGAATTCCTCAATCAGATCAAGCCTGACGCGGTGACGCTCGGCAACCACGAATTCGACGATGGCGAGAGCGCGCTGGTGCCTTATCTCGACAAGGCGAAGTTCCCGATCGTCAGCGCCAATGTCGTGCCCAACGACAAGTCCGGCGCCGCAGGCAAGATCAAGCCGTCGATTGTGCTTGAGGTCGGCGGCCAGAAGATCGGCATTGTCGGCGCCGTGACCAACGACACGCCGGAACTCGCCTCTCCCGGCCCCAACATTACCATCGAGGACGACGTCAAGTCGATCACCGCCGAGGTCGAGAAGCTGAAGGCGCAAGGCGTCAACAAGATAATTGCCGTCACCCATATCGGCTACAGGCGCGAGCGCGATGTCATCGCCAAGATCCCGGGCATCGATGTGGTGGTCGGCGGCCACAGCCATTCGCTTCTGTCCAACACCGACCCGAAGGGGGAAGGCCCCTATCCGACGATGGTCGACAACCCCGACGGCTCCAAGGTGCCTGTCGTGCAGGCCGCGTCCTATTCGAAATATCTCGGCGAATTCAAGGTCGTGTTCGACGACAACGGCAACGTCAAGGAAGCCAGCGGCGACCCGATCTTCCTCGACAAGTCGATCATCCCCGATCCGGCCGTTCTTGCCCGCATCAAGGAGCTCGGCGCGCCGATCGAGGCGCTGAAGAACAAGGAAGTGGCCGAGACCACCGAGGCCATCGACGGCAGCCGCGAAAGCTGCCGCACCAAGGAATGCGCGATGGGCAATCTCGTCTCCGACGCCATTCTCGACCGCGTCAAGGGACAGGGCGTCGAGATCGTCGTCTCCAATGGCGGCGGCCTGCGTGCTTCGATCGACAAGGGCACCGTCACCATGGGCGAGGTGCTGACCGTGCTGCCTTTCCAGAACACGCTGGCGACCTTCCAGATTTCCGGCAAGGATCTGGTTGCCGGGCTGGAAAACGGCGTCAGCCAGGTCGAGGACGGCGGCGGCCGCTTCCCGCAGGTGGCAGGTCTCAAATACTCCTTCGACAAGTCGGTCGCGCCCAATGCCGGCCGAGTCAAGTCGGTCGAGGTGATGCAGAACGGTGCCTGGGCGCCGATCAATCCGGACAAGGACTATCTGGTCGCCACCAACAATTACGTCCGCCAGGG
This sequence comes from Mesorhizobium sp. L103C131B0, assembly GCF_000502275.1. Lineage (NCBI taxonomy): Bacteria > Pseudomonadati > Pseudomonadota > Alphaproteobacteria > Hyphomicrobiales > Phyllobacteriaceae > Mesorhizobium > Mesorhizobium sp. L103C131B0. Next base: position 469,733 of record NZ_AYXC01000001.1, read on the forward strand.
CGGCGACGGCTACAAGGTCTTCGCCGAGAAGGCCAAGAACGCCTACGATTACGGCCCCGGCCTCGAACAGGTGGTTGCCGACTATCTCGCGGCGCACCGGCCCTATACGCCGAAGCTCGACGGCCGCATCACCGAGGTCGCGGCAACCGTAGCGGCTGCCCCGGCCGCCGAGCCGGCAAAACCAGCCGAACCGGCACCTGCTCCAGCGGAACCGGCAAAACCGGCCGAGGCTGCACCGGCGGAGCCGGCGATGCCCGCATTGCCGGCAGGCTCCGGCGACATCACCACCACGCCGCCGACTGTCCCGGCGGAAACCGCCCCGGCAACGCCGGCTCCGGCCGAACCGGCAAAACCGGCCGAAGCCGCACCTGCTCCGGCAAAGCCGGCTGACGCCGCCCCGGCCGAAGCCAGCCATGTCATCGTCGCCGGCGATACCTATTGGGATCTCGCCAAGAAGGCCTACGGCGACGGCGCCAAGTGGAAGGTGATCTCCGAGGCCAACAAAGGCTACGAACCACGCCGGCTTCCTGTCGGCGCGACCTTGACCATTCCGGCGAAGTAACCTCGCTTCGCACTTGCGACCAGCAAAACCCGTCCGGGTAACCGGACGGGTTTTTGGCTTTCAGGGTAAGGTGCGGCCAGACGCGGCATTGAAAACTCGCGCCACATCGCTAGGTTCGCCCGACATCGTCGGTTTCGCGGTGTCGGGAGACCTTCATGACGCTTTCCACGCCTGTCGACCCCAAAGCCGCGAAAGCGCTCGACCCGCTGCCGGCCGGACATCCGCCGGTAAAGGCAGGCAAGATCGGCGTCATGTTGGTCAATCTCGGCACGCCGGACGGTACCGATTTCAAGCCGATGTGGCGCTATCTCCGCGAATTCCTGTCCGATCCGCGCGTCATCGAACTCAACAAGGCGATCTGGTATCCGATCCTCTACGGCTTGGTGCTGACCACCAGACCGAAGAAGTCCGGCGCCAATTACGCCAGGATATGGAACCGCGAGAGGAACGAGTCGCCGCTGCGCACCTACACCCGCGCGCAGGGCGAAAAGCTGGCCGCAGCGCTCATCGACCTACCCGATGTCGTGGTCGACTGGGCGATGCGCTACGGCAACCCCTCGACCGCGAGCGTCGCTCAAAGGCTGGTCGAGCAAGGCTGCGACCGCATCCTGTCGTTCCCACTCTACCCGCAATACTCCGCGACCACCACCGCGACCGCCAACGACCAGCTGTTTCGCGCCTTGATGAAGATGCGCCGCGCGCCTGCCGTGCGCAGTGTTCCGCCCTACTATGACGAGCCGGTCTACATCGAGGCGCTCGCCCATTCGATCGAACGGCATCTGGCAACGCTAGACTTCGAGCCCGAGGTGGTCATCACCTCCTATCACGGCATCCCGAAGCCCTATTTCGAGAAGGGCGATCCCTATCACTGCCACTGCCAGAAGACGACACGGCTGTTGCGTGAACGACTGGGGTGGGATGAAAAGAAGCTGATCATCACCTTCCAGTCGCGCTTCGGCGCCCAGGAATGGCTGCAGCCCTACACCGACAAGACGGTCGAGAAACTGGCGAAGGACGGCGTGAAATCGATCGCCATCGTCAACCCAGGCTTTTCCGTCGACTGCATCGAGACGCTGGACGAAATCGGCCGCGAGGCGGCCGAGACCTTCCATCACGCCGGCGGCGAGAAATTCGCCCACATCCCGTGCCTCAACGACAGTGCAGAAGGCATGGCGGTGATCGAGGCGATGGTGCGGCGCGAGCTGTCGGGCTGGGTCTGAGGCCGCCACGTTGCGGCGATCGATCGCCGCAGTTGCGCTATTCCATGCACTAATAATCAACGATCACCTGATTGTAACATTATTGAAACACACCTAAGTGTTTGGTGAAGTCGGTTGCATGGAATCAACGCCATGGCCGGCATCTGAGGGAGATTCAAATGGACTTCAGTGGTTTCGGTATTGCGATTGGTGCGCTTGCCTTTCTGGTATTGGTGCTTCTTATCAAAGGCATCCGGACAATCCCGCAAGGCTATAATTATACGGTGGAGCGCTTTGGTCGTTACACCAAAACACTAAGCCCCGGCCTCAACCTCATCGTGCCGTTCGTCGACCGAATCGGCGCCAAGATGAACATGATGGAGCAGGTGCTCGACGTTCCGAGCCAGGAAATCATCACGCGCGACAACGCCATTGTGGGCGTCGACGGCATCGCCTTCTACCAGATCCTCAATGCGGCCCAGGCCGCCTACCAGGTCGCCGGCCTGGAGAACGCCATCCTCAATTTGACGATGACCAACATCCGTACCGTCATGGGTTCGATGGACCTCGACGAACTGCTGTCGAACCGCGACGCCATCAACGAACGGCTGCTGCGCGTCGTCGACGAAGCGGCGCATCCGTGGGGCATCAAGATTACCCGCGTCGAGATCAAGGACATCAATCCGCCGGCCAACCTCATCGAATCGATGGGCCGTCAGATGACCGCCGAACGCAACAAGCGTGCGCAGATCCTCGCCGCCGAAGGCCTCAAGCAGTCGCAGATCCTCGAGGCCGAGGGCCGCAAGGAAGCCGCCTTCCGCGACGCCGAGGCGCGCGAACGCTCGGCCGAAGCCGAAGCGCGAGCCACCCAGGTTGTATCGGAAGCCATCTCCAAGGGCGACGTGCAGGCACTCAACTACTTCGTGGCGCTGAAATACACTGAAGCGATGGGCAAGATCGGCACCGCCAACAACAGCAAGGTCGTGCTGATGCCGATGGAAGCCTCGGCGCTGATCGGCACGCTCGGCGGCATAAGCGAGATCGCCAGGGAGGTGTTCCGCAGCGAAGGTACCGCCGGCGCCGCCAGGCAAGCCGCCCGCCCTCCGGTGGTTCGCCCAAGCGAGAATTGAGGCTAGCTGAGAACTGAGATCATAGGAGCGCACTCCCATGTTCGACCGCATCATTTCCGAACTTGGTCCGTGGAACTGGATGGTTCTGGGCTTCGTCCTCCTGGTGATGGAGGTCATCGCGCCAGGAATATTCATGCTGTGGATCGGCATCGCCGCATTGGTGATCGGTGTGATTTCCCTGCTCGTCTGGGACGCAAGCTTCTGGGCCTGGGAAGTCCAGGTCCTCGCCTTCCTGGCCCTGTCGCTGGTCTCGGCCTTTGCCGGAAAGAAGCTGGTTGGTGGGCGTAATACCCCTAGCGACCAGCCGCTGCTCAACCGGCGCGGCGCGCAGTTGGTCGGCAGGATGGCAACGCTGGCCGAGCCGATCAAGGACGGTCGCGGCCGCATCAAACTCGGCGACACACTGTGGCGCGTCTCCGGTCCCGACCTGCCGGCCGGCACGCAGGTGCGCGTCGTCAGTTCGGCCGACACCGATCTGGAACTGACCGTCGAGGCAGTTTGACATTTCGAAAGCGCATGGCGCTTTCGATCCGGAAAATCAGGCCGCGTCGCCTAGGGCTTCCCGAACGCGACGCGTCCTTTGATTTTTTCAGGCGGCGCCGATGCGCAGCAGGTCGTGCAGATGAACCAGTCCCACGAGCCGCCTGCCTTCGACCACCATCAGGCTCGTAATGGCCGAATTGTTGATAATCTGCAGCGCCGTCGCCACCAGCGTGTCCGGTGTGGCCGTCTTCGGCTTTTTCGTCATCACCTGATCGACGCTCATTTCCATGAGATTGCTGCCGATGTGACGCCTGATGTCGCCATCGGTGATGATGCCCACCAACGCGCCATCCGCCGTCGCGATCGCCACGCAGCCGAAGCCCTTGTTCGACAATTCGAGGATCGCCTCGCGCATGCCCGTGCCGGAAGCCACCAGCGGCAGCCTGTCGCCGACATGCATGATCTCGTGGATCTGCGTGAGGTTGGCGCCGAGCTGGCCGCCGGGGTGGAACGTGCGGAAATGGTCGGGCGTGAAGCCGCGCGCTTCGAGCAGCGCTATGGCCAGCGCATCGCCGACCACCAGTTGCAGCAGGGTCGATGTCGTCGGCGCCAGACCGTGCGGGCAGGCTTCCGGCGCGGACGGCAGGAGCAGCACCACGTCGGCCGCGCGCGCCAGCGCCGAGGCCGCGCCCGCGGTAATCGCAATCAGCGGGATCGAGAAGCGCCTGGAATAGGCGACGATGCCCATCAACTCTTTGCTCTCGCCGGACCATGACATGGCGATGATGGCATCGTCTCTGGCGATCATGCCAAGGTCGCCATGATTGGCCTCCGCCGGATGGACGAAGAAGGCAGGCGTGCCGGTCGAAGCCAGACTAGCCGCGATCTTAGTGCCGATATGGCCGCTTTTGCCGACGCCGGTGACTATGACGCGGCCATTGATGCGCGACACCATGTCGACGGCGCGGGCGAAAGGTTCGGCCAGTTCGTTCTCCAGCGCGGCGGCCAATGCCGCCACGCCGGCCTGTTCCGTGGCTACCGTTCTCAGCGCCGAGGCGACCGAAGCCTCCAAAGGCTTCTTTTCTGGGGATCCCGCATGCATGGCTGATGCGATTAGCGCTTTGCCGTTCGCCTGTCCAACAGAATTGCCGTCCAGCCATGTCGTATAGGCACACCTTCAACCCTCCGTTAACCATCCCCGTTTACGGTTCGGTAAGTATGGCGCGCTTGCGCCGCGCAAGCAGTGGTGACGATGTCGCGGGCCCAGCCTCAAGAGAAAAAAGGTCGAACGGGCAGAGCCTTTTGCGCTCTGCTTCTGGCGACGAGCGTGCTCGCTTTGCTGCGGCCAACTGCGCTTCATGCCCAGGAGACCGAGCTGCGCGGCGAAGTTTCGGAATCGGCGATCCTGTCCGACCAGCAGCGCCGGGCCAGGCAATTGAGCAAGGCCAACACGCAGGTCAAGCCCGCCCCTGCCGACACCGCCCCCACGGGAAACACGCCAACCGCTTATGTGCCGGCCAGCGATGGCGCCTTGCCTGACGACACCGACCCGTCACAGGCCGGCGCAAACAGCATTTTCGACCCGCCGGCGACCATCGACGATTCGTTCGCCGACAAGCCGCCAACCGTCCAGCCACGCCGGCCATCGACGGCAAAACAACGCGCCGCCGCGGATGCAGACAAGGCCAAGGACAAAACCAAGGCTGCCGACAAGAAGAAGCCTGGCAAAGCCACGGACCAGACCACCACCGCCGCGACTCCGGACGGCACTGCGGCAGGCGACGCCGATCAGGACACAGCGAACGGCCGTGTCCTCACCGTCGGCGGTGTCGACCGACGAAAGCTCGACCCCGGCGCCGAGCGCACCGGCGCCATCGAGGGCCAGAAGAAGAAGCTCGAGGACGACCCGTACGCGGCAACCGGCATCAAGGTCGGCTCGTTCCTGCTGCGGCCGACGCTCGAGCAGGGCGTTGCCGTCACGTCGAACGCCGATTCCAGCGCTGGCGGCAAGTCGGCGGTGCTGTCCGAAACGGCGCTCCGTTTCTCCGCCGCCTCCGATTGGCGCGAGAATTCGGCGGTCATCGACGGCTACGGCAATTTCCGCAACACCATTTCGGGCCAGAAGATCAATGAGGCACGCGGCCGTATCCAAGGCACGTACAATGTCGACCTCGACAATGAACTGCGCGCCATCGCCAAGCTCGGCTACGAGATTGCGCCGGAATCGGCCTCCGCGCCCGACGCCATTGCCGGCGTCACCTCGCAGCCGATCCGCCAGACTGTCGACGGCAGCCTCGCCGTCGAGAAGGATGTCGGCAAGCTGCGCTTTGCGCTGACCGGTGCGGTCTCCCACGACATCTATGGCGATGCCGAACTTACCGATGGCACCTCGCTGTCGCAGAAGGACCAGGACAACACGCTCTACACTGCAACGTTGCGGACCGGCTATGAAATTTCCCCGGCTCTGACGCCCTTTGCTGAGATTGAGCTCGGCCGCCGGGTATATGACCAACGGATCGACAACAAGGGCTTCGAGCGCTCTTCGACCCGGCTTGGCGCGCGCGCCGGTATCGAAGTCGACATGGGCGAGAAGCTCAAGGGTGAGTTCTCGGCCGGCTGGCTGAGGGAGGCGATCGACGACAAGAACCTGGAGGCTATTTCGGGAGCCACCATCAATGCCGACCTCAAATGGTCGCCCGAGCGCGGCACCATCATCGGCCTCACCGGGCGAACCACGGTCGAAGGCACGACGAATGCCGGTAAGAGCGGCGACATCCTCTATTCCGGCCGCCTCACCGGCGAGCGGCAGATCCGCGCCGACCTGACCGGCAACGCAGCCCTTGGGCTCGACTGGCGCAATTACACCGGCTCCGACGGCCATGACATGACGCTGAGTGCAGAGGCCGGGCTGACCTGGTGGCTGAACCGCTATGTCGGCCTCACCAGCCGCGCCCGCACCGAAAAGCTGACCAGCAATCTGCCCGGGCGCAACTACACCGCCAACAGCATCTATTTGGGGCTGAAGCTGCAGCGGTAGCTAAAAAGCAGCGCCGCGACGCTCGGACGGCTTCATCTCATCGAGCAGCGTGCGGATGACGCCGGCCATGTTCTCGTTCATGTCGCTGCGCCACAGCGCGAAGGCGACATTGGCCTCGACGAAGCCTTCCGGCGAGCCGCAATCGAAGGTGCGGCCCTGAAAGTGGTAGCCAAAGAAGGGCTGCTGCTTTTCCAGCTTCAGCATCGCGTCGGTGAGCTGGATCTCGTTGCCGGCGCCCTTTTCCTGGCTTTCGAGGATCTTGAAAATCTCGGGCTGCAGGATGTAGCGGCCGTTGATGTAGAGATTGGACGGCGCGGTGCCGGTCTTCGGCTTTTCGACCATCTCGGTGATGCGGAAGCCGTGATGCGTGTCCTCGCCGCGGCCGACAATGCCATATTTGTGGGTCTCGGCCGGATCGCATTCCTGCACGGCGATGATGTTGTTGCCCGTCTCCTCGTAGAGCTCGACCATGGCCTTCGTGCAGCTCTTCTCCGACTGCATGATCATGTCGGGCAGCAACAGCGCGAAGGGTTCGTCGCCGACCAGTTCGCGGGCGCACCAGACGGCGTGGCCGAGCCCCATCGGCACCTGCTGGCGGGTGAAGGAGGTCTGCCCCGGCGCCGGCTGCAGCCGCTGCAAGCGGGCCAGCTGATCGTCCTTGCCGCGCTGTGCCAGCGTATCATAGAGCTCGAACTGGATATCGAAATGGTCTTCGATGACCGCCTTGTTGCGGCCGGTGACGAAGATGAAATGTTCGATGCCGGCCTCGCGCGCCTCATCGACGACATACTGGATGACCGGCCGGTCGACGACGGTCAGCATCTCCTTGGGAATGGCCTTGGTGGCCGGGAGAAACCGTGTGCCGAGACCGGCGACCGGGAAAACTGCCTTGCGAACTCGCTTCATGCGTCAATTATCCGTTTGAGGGCGTGCCCGGCAATCCCGCCTCGCGACATTTTCGCGCCGGAATTGGGGATTATCGGGCCATTGAGGGAAACATCAACCGGTAAAGCATCCAGCTGTCTTTTCGTTCCAGGCGCCGCCTATGGTAAACCAATTGCTAACCCGGTTCGGCGATGAATGGTCTTTCCTGAGATAGAGAAAGGGGAAAATATGTCCGTTCGCAGTGCCGCAAAACTCTTTACCAGCGTGCTGACGGCGGCCAGCCTCTCGCTCGCCTTGCTGATGCCGGCCGGACCGGCCTTCGCCGATGCCGGTTTTCGGCAATGGGTCGCCGGCTTCCGCGCCACGGCCGTGGCGGGCGGCGTTTCCGGCGGGGTCTACGACCGGGCGTTCCGGGGCATCAATGAACCCGACCCGGTGGTGCTGGAAAAGGCACGCACCCAGCCCGAATTCACCGCACCTGCCTGGGACTATTTCGACAACCGCGTCCACGACCAGTCCGTTGCCGTCGGCCAGCAGATGGCCAGGAAATGGAAGCCGTGGCTGGAACGGATCGAGGCGAGGTTCGGCGTCGACCGCTACATCCTGCTCGCCATCTGGTCGATGGAATCGAATTACGGCGAGATCCTCAAGCGCGACGACATCATGCGCAATGTCATCCGCTCGCTGGCAACCCTCGCCTATGGCGACGCCAAGCGTTCGAAATTCGCCCGCACCCAATTGGTCGCCGCGCTGAAAATCCTGCAGACCGGCGACATCGACGAAAGCCACCTGATGGGCTCCTGGGCCGGCGCCATGGGCCAGACCCAGTTCATCCCGACCAGCTACCAGCATTATGCCGTCGACATGGACGGCAACGGCAAGCGCGACATCTGGAATTCGATCCCCGATGCGTTGGCGACATCAGCCAATCTGCTGAAGAAGAATGGCTGGCAGGGCGGCAAGACCTGGGGCTACGAGGTCACCATTCCAGCCGGCAAACTGCCTGCCGGCTCGAAGACATTGGCGCAGTGGCAGGCGCTCGGCGTCGCCAGGGCCAATGGCAAGCCGTTCAAGAACGCAACCGACAAGGCGACGCTGAAAGTGCCGGACGGCCGCGGCGGACCGGCATTCCTGATGATCAAGAACTTCTCCGTCATCAAGGCCTACAACAACGCCGACAAATATGCCCTGGCCGTCGGCCTTCTTGCCGACGAAATCGCCGGCTCTAATGGTCTGGTGCAGGACTGGAAGCGGCCCTTCACCAAACTGTCCTTCGAGGAAAGGCAGGAGTTGCAGAAGCGGCTTTCGCAGCACGGACTTTACGACGGCAAGTTCGACGGCAAGATCGGTGACGGCACGAAAACCGCCATCATGACCTATCAGGCAACGGTCGGCTTGACCCAGGACGGGTATCCGAGCATGGAAGTGCTCAAATGGCTCAGAAAGAAATAGAGCCGGCGACGGCAGCGCGCATCTGCGACGCGCAAGGGATGCCGTAGCATCGGTCTGTGCATGATCCCCTGCGAGGGCCATGCACCAAGGGATGGAGAGGGTGCTTGGTTCCGGCAGCGCGTATCCGTGTGATCGTTTTCCGCTTGCCGATCCTCATTCTGGCCATCGTCGTCCTGGCGACGGGGGTCGCCGGCACTTTCCACACACCGGCTTTGGCGCAGGAACAACCGCAGAACCGCGGCTGGTCGCTGCGCGACCTTCTGTTCCCGCGCCGCAGCGAACGCATCGAGCCGCCGCTCGACGTCCGCAAGGCAAAGCCGAAGGTCAAGAAGAAGCCCCGTGCACCGGTTGAACCTTCCGCTCCGATTGTCGAGAAGACACCGGATGCCCGCGTCATTCTGGTGATCGGCGATTTCATGGCCAACGGCCTGGCCGAAGGCCTCGAAACAGCCTTTGCCGACAATGCCAACGTCAGGATCGTCGAGCGCGCCAACGGTTCTTCGGGTTTCGTGCGCGATGATGTCTACAACTGGCCCGAACAGGTCAAATCGCTGGTCGAGACCGAAAAACCCTCCGTGGTCGTCGTCATGCTCGGCTCCAACGACCGCCAGCAGATGCGCGTCAACGATGTGCGCGAGCAGCCGCGCTCCGAGAACTGGACCAAGGAATACGAACGCCGGACCGAAGCCTTGGGAAAGGCACTGGCGGCGACCAAGGTGCCTTATCTGTGGGTCGGCATGCCAGCCTTCAAGACGCCGAAGATGACCTCCGACATGCTGGCATTCAACGACATCTACCACTCGGCTGCCGAGAAGAACGGCGGCGAATTCGTCGATGTCTGGGATGGGTTCGTCGACGAGAACGGCGCCTTTGTCTCGACCGGCCCCGACATTAACGGCCAGGCCGTGCGGCTGCGCTCCGACGACGGCATCAACGTCTCGAAAGCCGGCAAGCGAAAGCTCGCCTTCTACACCGAAAAGCCGCTGGCCAAGATCCTCGGCCTGGCAGCGCCGGGAAGCGTGGTGACGGCTGCCGCACCGGCCGGCGCCCCGGTCGAGGCGCCGTCGCTGCCCGCCGCCCCGATCGTGGTCGACCGCACCGTTCCGATGCTGCTCAACGATCCGGCGCTCGACGGCGGTACCGAACTTCTCGGTGCGGCGGCGGCGCCGAAAGCCAATCCGGATCTGCCCGGCGAAAAACTAATCCTCGAAGGCAAGGCGCCCGAGGCCTCGCCCGGCCGCGCCGACGACTTCTCGTGGCCGCCCAAGGCCGCTGCCGCGACGGATACGACGACGGCGATCAACCGTTAACGGGGGAGTACCGTCGACCCCATCAGCGCTTCATCGATCGAGCGCGCGGCCTGGCGGCCTTCGCGGATCGCCCACACAACCAGCGACTGGCCGCGGCGCACATCACCTGCGGCGTAGAGCTTGTCGACGCTGGTCTTGTAGTCGCGATCGTTGGCTTCGACATTGCGGGAACGGCGGCTGTCGGTGGTGATTTTCATCTCACCGTCCAGCTCTTTCGCGACGCCGGCGGCAGCCGGTCCGGCAAAGCCGATGGCGATGAAGGCGAGGTCTGCACGGATGACGAATTCGGTGCCGGCGATCGGCCTGCGCTTCTCGTCGACTTCGCAGCATTTGACGCCGGTCAGTTGGCCGTCCTCGCCGATGAATTCGAGCGTCGCCACCTGGAATTCGCGCTCCGCACCTTCGGCCTGTGAGGACGAGGTGCGCATCTTGGTCGCCCAGTAAGGCCAGACCGAAAGCTTGTCTTCCTTCTCCGGCGGCTGCGGGCGGATGTCGAGCTGGGTGACGCGCACCGCGCCCTGGCGGAAGGCGGTGCCGACGCAGTCGGACGCGGTATCGCCGCCGCCGACGACGACGACATGCTGGCCGCCGGCGATGATCGGATGCGACGGCCAGGCCACCGACTGGATCGGCTCGCCGCCGACGCGACGGTTCTGCTGCACCAGATAGGGCATGGCGTCATAGACGCCGCCGAGATCGTCGCCCGGAATGTTGGCCGGACGCGGCGATTCCGAACCGCCGCAATAGAGCACCGCATCGTATCCGGCGAGCAACTCTGCCACCGGCTTGTCGACGCCGACATTGACGCCGCAATGGAAGGTCACGCCCTCGCCCTGCATCTGCTCGATGCGGCGGTCGATATAGTGCTTCTCGATCTTGAAGTCGGGAATGCCGTAGCGCATCAGCCCGCCGGGACGGCTCTCACGCTCATAAACGCTGACCTCGTGGCCGGCGCGGCCAAGCTGCTGCGCCGCCGCCATCCCTGCCGGGCCGGAGCCGATGACAGCGACCCGCTTGCCCGTCTTCTTCTCTGGCGGATAAGGCCGGATATGGCCGGTTTCATAAGCCTTGTCGGCGATTGCCTGTTCGACGGTCTTGATGGCAACCGGAATGTCCTCGAGGTTCAGCGTGCAGGCTTCCTCGCAGGGCGCGGGGCAGATGCGGCCGGTGAACTCGGGGAAATTGTTGGTCGAATGCAGGTTGCGGATCGCATTGTCCCAGTCGCCATTGTAGACGAGGTCGTTCCAGTCCGGGATCTGGTTGTGGATCGGGCAACCGGTCGGCCCGTGGCAGAACGGGATGCCGCAATCCATGCAGCGCGCGGCCTGTTTCTCGACCTCCTTGTCCGACATCGGCAGCGTGAATTCACGAAAATGCCGGATGCGGTCGGAGGCCGGCTGGTACTTGTGCACCTGCCGGTCGATTTCGAGAAAGCCTGTTACCTTGCCCATAGTCCAGTTCCTGCTGTCCAGATGGTGCGGTTTTCGCACCCGTTAACCCCTTGAGGCAGCCGTGGCAACCTTGCATCCGAGGTCAAACTGTCGCTGAAAGTTCCGCCGGGAAGCCTGCGCCTCCCGGCAAGTCGAAAAACTATTCCGCCGCCACGCCCATGCGCATGCGTTCCATCTCGATCAGCGCGCGGCGGTATTCGACCGGCATGATCTTGCGGAATTTCGGCCGGAAGGTCGTCCAGTCGTCGAGTATCTCGCGGCCGCGTACCGAACCGGTGAAATGGACGTGGTTCGAGATAAGCTGGTAGAGCCGTTCCTCGTCATGGGTGGTCATGTCGCCCGAGACGTCGACGCGACCCTTGTGGTCGAGGTCACCGCCATGATGCAGCAGCCTTTCCATCAGATCGTCTTCTTCCGGAACCGGCTCCAGCTCGACCATCGCCATGTTGCAGCGCGCGGCGAAATCGCCGGCCTCATCCAGAACATAGGCCACGCCGCCCGACATGCCGGCAGCGAAGTTGCGACCGGTCTGGCCGATGACGACGACGATGCCGCCGGTCATGTATTCGCAGCCATGATCGCCGACGCCTTCAACGACGGCGGCGACGCCCGAATTGCGCACCGCGAAGCGCTCGCCGGCGACACCTGCGAAATAGGCCTCGCCCTCGGTCGCGCCATAGAGGACGGTGTTGCCGACGATGATCGATTCCGCCGCGACGATCCTGGACTCCTCCGGCGGCCGGATGACGATGCGTCCGCCCGACAGGCCCTTGCCGACATAGTCGTTGGCCGCACCGACGAGATCGAACGAGATGCCGCGCGCCAGGAAGGCGCCGAACGACTGGCCGGCGGTGCCGGTCAGCTTCACCTGGATCGTGTCCTCGCGCAGGCCCTTGTGCCTGAAGCGCTTGGCGACTTCGCCCGACAGCATGGCGCCCGTGGAGCGATCGACATTGCGGATGTCGACCTCGATCTTGACCGGCTGCTTGCTTTCGAGCGCGGGCCTCGCCAGTTCGATCAGCTTGCGATCGAGTACATCGTCGATCGGGTGTTTCTGCCGTTCGGTCCAGTGCACCGCCTCATGCGGCGCGTCCGGCTTGAAGAACATCTTGCCGAAATCGAGCCCACGCGCCTTCCAATGCTGGATCATCTCGCGCTTTTCCAGCAGGTCGCTGTCGCCGATGATCTGGTCCATATGGGTGTAGCCCATCTCGGCCAGCAGCCCCCTCACCTCTTCCGCAACATAGAAGAAGAAGTTGATGACATGCTCGGGCGTGCCCTTGAAACGCTTGCGCAGAACCGGGTCCTGCGTCGCGACGCCGACCGGGCAGGTGTTCAAGTGGCACTTGCGCATCATGATGCAGCCGGCCGCGATCAGCGGCGCGGTCGAGAAGCCGAACTCGTCGGCACCGAGCAGCGCACCGATGATGACGTCGCGCCCCGTGCGCAAGCCGCCATCGACCTGCAGTGCAACGCGCGAGCGCAGCCCGTTCAGCACCAGCGTCTGGTGCGTCTCGGCAAGGCCCATTTCCCATGGACTGCCGGCATGCTTGAGCGAGGTCAGCGGCGACGCGCCGGTGCCGCCATCATAGCCGGAGATGGTGATGTGGTCGGCGCGCGCCTTGGCGACGCCCGCCGCGACCGTGCCGACACCGACTTCCGACACCAGCTTTACCGAGACATCGGCCGCCGGGTTGACGTTCTTCAGATCGTAGATCAGCTGCGCCAGATCCTCGATCGAATAGATGTCGTGATGCGGCGGCGGCGAGATCAGGCCGACGCCAGGCGTCGAGTGCCGGACTTTGGCGATGGTGGCGTCGACCTTGTGGCCGGGCAGCTGGCCGCCCTCACCGGGCTTGGCGCCCTGCGCGACCTTGATCTGCATGACATCGGAATTGACGAGATACTCGGCGGTGACGCCAAACCGTCCCGAGGCGACCTGCTTGATCGCCGAACGTTCGGGGTTCTTGCCGCCGCCCGGCAGCGGCAGATAGCGGTCTGCCTCTTCGCCGCCCTCGCCGGTGTTCGACTTGCCGCCGATCTGGTTCATGGCGCGCGCCAGCGTCGTGTGTGCCTCGCGCGAGATCGAGCCGAACGACATCGCCCCGGTCGAGAAGCGCTTGACGATATCGGCCGCCGACATCACGTCCTCTATCGCCACCTTCTTGCGGCCGGTCTCTTCCGCAAGCTTGATCCTGAACAGGCCGCGTATGGTCTGAGCACGGGCCGTCTCGCTGTCGATCTGCGCGGAATACTCCTTGAACGTCTCCCACGAGCCCTGGCGCACGGCGTGCTGCAAGGTGGCGACGGCGTCGGGCGACCACATATGGGCTTCGCCGCGCATGCGGTACATGTACTCGCCGCCGACCTCGAGGCTGTTGCGCAGCACCGGATCGTTGCCGAAACCGTCGGTGTGGCGGCTGAGCGTCTCGGCCGCGACCTCGTCCAGGCCGACACCTTCGATCAGCGTCGCTGTGCCGGTGAAGTACTTCTCGACGAAATCCGACTTCAGCCCGATGGCGTCGAATATCTGCGCGCCGCAATAGGACTGATAGGTGGAGATGCCCATCTTCGACATCACCTTGAGGATGCCCTTGCCGATCGACTTGATGTAGCGCGAGACCACCTCGTAGGCGTCGACCTCCGCCGGCAGTTCGCCACGCTTGTGCATGTCGAGCAGCGTGTCGAAGGCAAGGTAGGGGTTGATCGCCTCGGCGCCGTAGCCGGCGAGACAGCAGAAATGATGCACTTCGCGCGGCTCGCCGGATTCGACAACCAGGCCGACCGCGGTGCGCAGACCCTTGCGGATCAGATGGTGGTGCACGGCAGCCGTCGCCAGCAGTGCCGGAATGGCGATACGGTCGGGACCCACCTGGCGGTCGGACAGGATGATGATGTTGTAGCCGCCGGCAACGGCCGCCTCGGCGCGCTCGCACAGACGCTCGACGGCGCCCTGCATGCCGGCCGCGCCCTCGCTCGACCCGTAGGTGATGTCGATGGTCTTGGTGTCGAAACGGTCCTCGGTGTGGCCGATCGAGCGGATCTTTTCCAGATCGCCATTGGTCAGGATCGGCTGGCGCACTTCGAGCCGCTTGCGGCGCGAATTGCCGACCAGGTCGAAGATGTTGGGCCGCGGCCCGATGAACGAGACAAGGCTCATCACCAGCTCCTCGCGGATCGGGTCGATCGGCGGGTTGGTGACCTGGGCGAAATTCTGTTTGAAATAGGTGTAGAGCAGCTTCGACTTGTCCGACATCGCCGAGATCGGCGTGTCGGTGCCCATCGAACCCACGGCTTCCTGGCCGGTGGTCGCCATCGGCGACATCAACAGCTTGGTGTCTTCCTGCGTGTAGCCGAAAGCCTGCTGGCGATCGAGCAGGCTGACATCCTTGCGCAGCGCGCGCGGCTCGACCGGCTTCAGATCCTCGAGGATCAGCTGCGTGTTGTTAAGCCAGGTCTTGTAGGGATGCCTGGTGGCGATCTCCGACTTGATCTCCTCGTCGGAAATGATGCGGCCCTTGGCGAGGTCGATCAGAAGCATGCGGCCGGGCTGCAGCCGCCACTTCTTGACGATCCTCTCCTCCGGCACCGGCAGCACGCCGGCCTCTGACGCCATGATGACGCGGTCGTCGTCGGTGACGATGTAGCGCGCCGGCCGCAGCCCGTTGCGGTCGAGCGTGGCGCCGATCTGGCGGCCGTCGGTGAAGGCGACCGCGGCCGGCCCGTCCCACGGCTCCATCAGGGCTGCATGGTATTCGTAGAAAGCCTTGCGGTCGGCATCCATCAGCTTGTTGCCGGCCCACGCTTCGGGGATCAGCATCATCATGGCATGGCTGAGGCTGTAGCCGCCCTGGAACAGGAATTCGAGCGCATTGTCGAAGCACGCCGTGTCGGACTGGCCGTCATAGGAGATCGGCCACAGCTTGGAGATGTTGTTGCCGAACAGTTCGGAATCGACCGAGGCCTGGCGCGCCGCCATCCAGTTGTTGTTGCCGCGCACCGTGTTGATCTCGCCATTATGCGCGACCATGCGGTAAGGGTGCGCCAGCTTCCAGGACGGGAAGGTGTTGGTCGAGAAGCGCTGGTGGACGAGGATCAGCGCGGTCTCGAAACGCGGATCCGACAAATCCTTGTAATAGGCGCCGACCTGGTAGGCCAGGAACATGCCCTTGTAGACAATGGTACGCGCCGATAGCGACACACAGTAGGCGCCGATATCCTTGTTGTTGTTCTCGGCGTAGATACGGCCGGAAATCACCTTCCGCAGCAGGTACAGCCTGGCCTCGTATTCCTCGTCATCTGGAATGTCCGATGTGCGGCCGATGAAGACCTGGCGATGGAACGGTTCGGAGGCCGCAATATCGGGCGCCTTCGACAGCGATGAATTGTCGACTGGCACGTCGCGAAAGCCTAAAAGCGGCAGCCCTTCTGACAGCGCCGATTCGGCGATGATCTCTTCGATATGGGCGCGCAGTGCCGCATCCTGCGGCATGAACCAGTGGCCGACGCCGTATTGGCCTGCCGCCGGCAGTTCGACGCCCTGGGCCGCCATCTCTTCGCGGAAGAAATGATCGGGAATCTGCACCAGCACGCCGGCGCCGTCGCCCATCAGCGGATCGGCGCCGACAGCGCCGCGATGCGTCAGGTTTTCGAGCACGAAGAGCCCGTCCTTGACGATCTGGTGCGACTTCACGTTCTTCATGTTGACGATGAAGCCGACGCCGCACGCGTCATGCTCGTTGCGCGGATCGTAGAGACCCTGCGCGGCCATGCCATTGGTGGTCAGGCCGTTGGTGGTCTGGCCTTCTTTGGTCAGAACGGTATTTTTAACGGCTGCCGCTTTCGTCTGCGCGGCCTGGCCGATAATCGCAGATGGCGTCAGTTCCGTCATCGTCCTGTCCTCCGTTCCGGCCCCTTGCACGTCTAGCATTTGGGGCGCTGGTCTACCTTGGGAAGCGACTGGCTTCCGCTCTCATTCTTGCGGCACGTCTTTTCGAAATCCTTGGCGGACCGTGCGGTGCACCGCCGGTTCGTATCCGGTATCGTACAGGCCACAGCCGAGCCGTCTACCCGTCGCTCGCGGCAACGGCCGGAGTGGCCCAAATGATACGCCAATCCAGCCTGACTTGTGCGACAAAATAAGACAGCACTACTGTCCTAAATTTTTATGGCAGAAATCCTGGGCGCACACAAGACCGATTCACCAAATTCTTGGACGTTTGGCGACAGAAAATTACGTCGGGCGCTGTCGAAACGAAATTTCGGTCCCGGCACTCCTTCGTGATCGCCTTTGGCTTTACCGCTTTTTCAGCCCTTGGCCCTTGCGCGTCAAACCCCGAAACGGCCATGGTCGCGCTCTTGTCGCAACCAGACTTCTCAACCAGGCAGGGACTTTCCTGATGTTCTTTGCATCCGACAACTGGGCGGGCGTCCATTCCAACATTGCCGCCGGGCTGTCAGCCAATGCCGGCGGCTTTTCGACCGCCTATGGCGATGGCGATCTCGACCGCGCCGTCTACCAGCGTTTCAGCGAGATCTTCGAACGCGAGGTCGCGGTGTTCTTCGTCGCTACCGGCACGGCGGCCAACTCGCTGTCCCTGGCCGCTTACAACAAGCCCGGCGGCATTTCCTTTGCGCACCGCGAATCGCACATCATCGAGGACGAATGCGGCGCGCCGGAATATTTCAGCGGCGGCTCGCGTCTCCATGCTGTCGACGGCGCCCTGGGCAAGATCGATCCGCACAATCTTGAACGCGCCGTCGCCCGTTTCGCACCCGAAATCGTCCATTGGGGACGCCCGACGGCCGTCTCGATCACCCAATCGACCGAAGTCGGCACAGTGTACGGGCTCGACGACATTTCCACCATTTCGGAGATCGCCAAACGCTTTTCCCTGCCGCTGCATATGGACGGCGCCCGTTTTGCCAACGCATTGGTCGCGCTTGAGACGACGCCGGCCGAAATGACCTGGAAGCGCGGCGTCGACATCGTCTCGTTCGGCGGCACCAAGAACGGCTGCTGGTGCGCCGAAGCGGTGGTGCTGTTCGATCTAGACCGCGCCAAGGAGTTGTCCTTCCTGCGCAAGCGCGCCGCACAGCTGTTCTCCAAGTCGCGCTTCATCGCAGCGCAGTTCGACGCCTACTTCACAGACGGCCTGTGGCTGGACACGGCCCGTCATGCCAATGCCATGGCCGCGCGCCTGGCGGCTGCGATCGAGGATTCGGCAACGGCGAAGCTCGCCTGGTTGCCGCAGGCCAACGAGGTGTTCGCGGTGATGAAAAAGGCGGAAGCCGAAAGGCTGCAATCCGTCGGCGCAGCCTTTTACGACTGGCACAGGCCGCACGGCTTCGACGGCCATGTCGGCGAGGACGAGTTGCTCTATCGCTTCGTCACCAGCTTTGCCACGACTTCAGATGAGGTCGATCGCTTCGGCCAGATGATCGCCTGAACCCGCGAGACCGCGCCAATGACAAAGCCACCTCTCGGCTCAACCATGCGGCTGGTTCGCCCGGCGCCAAACGTGCTCGGCTTCTACGATGGCCGCGTTGACGGCGTTCGCGCCTGGTCGGACGAGCCGAACTGGCTGGACGACGGCGCCTATGCCCTCGGCATCTGCACCTATGCGATCGTCGATGGTTCGCAGGCGCTTGTCTACGACACGCATATTTCGCTGCCTCACGCGCGCTTCATCAGGCAGACGCTCGAAGACATGGGCGCAACATCGATCCGGGTCGTGCTCAGCCACTGGCATGACGATCATATTGCCGGCAATGAGGTGTTTCAGGATTGCGAGATTATCGCCAACACGCTCACCGCCTCGGCGCTCGCGAACAACCGGGCTGAGATCGAAAGCGGTGTTCCACCGATCAAGCCTCTCGTGCTGCCGAACAGGACCTTCGCAGGCAGTCTTGACCTCGCCGTTGGATCGATCGCCGTCGAACTGCGTCAGGTCGAAATCCACAGCCATGACGGCACGGTGCTGTTCATGCCCGAAACCGGCCTGCTCCTGGCGGGCGACACGCTCGAGGATCCGATCACCTATGTCAGCGAGGCGGATCGGCTGGCGCAACATCTGGTCGATCTCGAACGCATGGCCGGCTGGTCGATAGACCGCATCTTGCCCAATCACGGCTCGCTCGAAGCGATTGAGCGAGGCGGCTACGACAAAGGCCTCATCGCCGCGACGCAAGCCTACGTTCAAAAACTGCTTCGCTGCCGGCGTGAGCCTGATCTTGCGAAGCAGGATCTGAAAACCTGCGGCGCCGACATATTCGCCACGGGCGCGGTCGAGTACTTCGCGCTGTACGAGCCCGTCCACCGGCAAAACGTCGAGGCCGTTCTCGCAACCGGCACCGATCGCTAAGCAAGGAAAGGCCGCGCCAAAAGCTCGAGGCCAAGCAAGATCAGGAAAACAAGAAACCAGCGCCGGAAGGTCGCCGGGCTGATCCGCTGCCGGAGCAACTGTCCGAGCCACATGCCGAGCAAGGCCGGCGCAACCGCCAGCGACGACATGGCGACATGCCCGACCTGGAACGCGCCGTGCGAGGCAAGGCCGGCAGCGAGCGCGATCGTCGACACGGTGAAGGACAGGCCGAGCGCCTGGATCAGATCGCCACGGCTCAAGCCCAGCGCCTGAATGTAAGGTACAGCGGGCACGACGAACACGCCGGTGCCGCCGGTGACGATGCCGGTAAGGAAACCGACGATGGGCGACGACCAGCGCTCGGCTGACGCGGGAACCGTCAACTGCCGCGCCAGCAGCGTATAGACGGCATAGACGATCAGCGCCGCCCCGAGGCCGGCCGTCGTCCATTTGACATTGTCGCTGGCCAGCAGCCATGAGCCGGCCAGCGTGCCGGCGACGATGCCGACCATCATCAGCCACAGCCGCCTGAGGATCCATCCGAAGCTCGGGCCGGCAAACAGCTGCCAGATATTGGTGACGAAGGACGGCACGATCAGCAGCGAAGCCGCGGCGACCGGCGGCATGATTGTGCCCAGCAGCCCCATCGCCAACGTCGGCAGTCCCATACCGGTAACGCCCTTGACGATGCCGGCCAGCAGGAAGGTCACCGCAATGGTTGCCGGTAGGGCCAGGGAAAAATCAGCCGAAAGATCAGACATCGCCCTTCATGGGAAGACGGCGCCCGCCGCAAAAGAGCCAGAACTCTTCGGTTGGGGTGACAGAGGCTGCGGCGAAAAAAAGCGGCGCCTCGCGGCGCCGCTTTCGTCTCGGGAGGAGACGCTTTCAACCTTGGGCGTTGTGACGCCGCCGTCTTGATCACGCGGCGTTCTTGGCCTCGATCTGCTTGGCGTTGGCCGAAGAGGCGGTAATCGCGATCTTGCGCGGCTTCAGCTCCTCGGGGATGTTGCGCTTAAGGTCGACGAAAAGCAGGCCATTCTTCAGGGTGGCGCCGACGACCTCGACATGGTCGGCAAGCTGGAAGCGGCGCTCGAACGAACGCGAGGCAATGCCGCGGTAGAGCAGCTCGGAGCCTTCGCCATTGCCCTCTTCCTTGCGCTCACCCTTGACGGTCAGCACGTTGCGGTGGGCTTCGATCGAAATCTCTTCGTCCGAGAAGCCGGCAACCGCCATCGAGATGCGATAGGCGTCCTCGCCGGTGCGCTCGATGTTGTAGGGCGGATAGGTCTGCGCGCCATCGGGCTGGGCCAGCGAGTCGAGCATGGTGAACAGGCGGTCGAAGCCGACGGTCGAGCGATAGAGCGGGGAAAAATCAACGTGACGCATGAGGTGTTCTCCTGTTGAGCAACATGTTTGCGTGTGGCCGGTGCGAAACCCTGGAAAGGCGTTTCGGGTGGACCAGCAGCCCCGACATCGGCGGCTGCATCCGACATTTGGGGAGCGCAAAAGCGCATTTCAAGGATTTTTGAAGAGCGCCAATCGAGGCGTCGATGAACGGCAGATGAACCGCTGCTTCGGCGCCCGTTCAGCCGGCCGGCGCTAGAGTGCCCCCAGGATAAAGAACCAGGCGGCGCCGGATGAAAGCGCCGCGACGAGGCCGACCGGGTGTAACGTCCCTTCCTCCCGGATCGACAGAGGCCGGAAGCACGCCGCCGCAGGCTGCTTCCGGCCTTGCTTGTCGTTCGTCCGCCCCCTTGGCGTCCTCCCTTTGCTTTTCATCCATTGGCGTCTATCACCATGCCGACGCCCTGCCGGGTGAGACACCACGAAGACGCAAGCGCCTAATGACGGATCTCTTCCATCCCACGCCAGGCAATCCGCCGCCGCAAAATGTCGCCGGCGGCTTTTTCACCACGCGCGACGGCAAGAAGATCCGCTACGGCCTGTTTGCCGCGATCACCCGGCCGCTGAAAGGCACCGTCGTGCTGCTGCCCGGCCGCAACGAGTGCATCGAGAAGTATTTCGAAACCATCCGCAACCTGACCGACCGCGGCCTCGGCGTCGCCACGCTCGACTGGCGCGGCCAGGGCGATTCCGACCGGCTGATCGCCGATCCGCAACGCGGCTATGTCCGCTCTTTCTACGATTACACCGGCGACCTCGAACAGTTCTTCGAGGATATCGTGCTGCCCGACTGCCGCGGCCCGTATTACATCCTCGCCCATTCGATGGGCGCCGTGATCGCGCTGCTCGCGGCGCCGTCGATGGTCAACCGGGTGCGTCGCATGGTGCTGATTGCGCCTTTCCTGACGGTGCCCGACTCGCCCGTGTCGGCAAAAACCGCGCGCCGCGTCTGCTCGATATTGTGCTTTCTCGGCCTCGGCCGGCTCTACGCCGCCTGGGGTCCGCGTCCCAGGGAAACCCTGCCCTTCGCCCTCAACAAGGTGACATCGGACCCCGGGCGCTATCAGCGCAACACGAAAATCTACGAGCACTATCCGCAACTGGCGCTCGGCGGGCCGACGATCCGCTGGCTGCAGGCGGCAATCAAGGCAGGCGAAGCCATCAGTGAGCCCGACTTCATGGCCAGGATCCAGGTGCCGCTGCTGATGATCGCCGCCGGCGCCGATCAGGTCGTCTCGACCAAGGCCGTGGAAGCCTATGCCAGGCGTCTGCGCCTCGGCTCGCTGCTGATGATCGATGGCTCGAAACACGAGATCCTGCAGGAGGCCGATGTCTATCGCGAGCAGTTGCTCGCCGCCTTCGACGCCTTCATACCCGGCAACGACGACCCAACAGCCTGATGCCGCCGGCGCTGCATGTTGCGGCGCCTTGAGCTTGCGCCTGCTGACAGCCTTCTGTCAGGAGCAGCGCCGGCAGCACCCAAAGAGCTAAAGATTCTGACAGCCGGTGCCGCCCCGGAATGCTCATCTCTCCGCATACTGAACGCCAAGGGGATGACGTCATGACCGAGAAAACCTGCGCTGCCTGCGATTGCCAGCTGGACGCCAACCCGATCCGCGTCAAGGTCGGCGGCAAGACCGTCGAGGTCTGCTGCGAGGAATGCGCGATTGCGCTGAACGAAGCCGGCGCCTCAGTGGCCGGCGCATCAGTGGCCGGCAACGGGGAAGCCTGAGCGATGCGCCCCGATCATGCAGCGGCGGCGCAATGCCTCGCACATCAGCCGACAACTCAAACCGCGACGTTCCGGCGGTCCTTGCGGACACAAGGCATCGCGGCGGCCAACTGGATCGGCCGTCAACTGGAAAGGCGCCGAAGCCGCCTTGCCTTGCTCGAAATGACCGACGAACAGCTCAAGGACATCGGCCTGTCGCGCAGCGACGCTCACTGCGAATACATGCGCCGTTTGTGGGACTGAGCCATGGCCGTTACGAAGGGCCCGACAGGTGAAGTCTCCTGACAGGTTTGGACAAGCCAATCGCCTAATGTGCCGGAGCAGCTTTCGGCGCAAGGGTAGAATGCAACGGCCATGTCTCAGCTCACCATGTCGCAGTTCACGGTACAGACGCTTCTGGACACCGGCACCGTCAGGGTGAGGGATGTCCTCTGCAGCGGCGAATGCCGGCACAAGAGCGAAAAAGAGTGCACCGCTGCCACGCATCTTGTGTTTCCCTATCGCGGCGTCTTCGTGCGCCATGTCGGCCGCAACGATGCGGTCGCCGAAGCCAACCAGTTGTTGTTCTTCAACAACGCCGAAGGCTACCGGATCAGCCATCCCGTCGAGGGTGGCGATTCCTGCCTCGATCTCGTTATCGAGGAGGCGCAACTGCAGGAGTTGACGCCGAAGGAGCAGTTGCGCTCGGGCAGCGCCGTGGCGTTTCGTCGTCAGCGCCGCCGCATCGACCCGCGGGCTCAGGCGCTGGTGGCGGTGCTGCGCCACAGCCTGAGCCGCAACATTGCCGAAACGCTGGAGGCCGAAACCCTGGCGCTGACGCTGGTGCGGCGCTCCCTCGGCGAGCGCACCTCGCATGCCGCCGGCGCCAGCGCTGGCCGGCAGAAGCTGGTCGATCGCGCCAAGCTCGTCCTGTCCTCGGATCTTTCGCGGCGCTGGACGCTGGCCGAGATCGCCGCTGAAGTCGGGGTATCACCGGTTTATCTCACGCAGGTTTTCCAGCAGGTCGAGGCGATGCCGCTCTATCGCTACCATCTGCGCCTGCGGCTGGCGCGCGCGCTCGACCTGCTTGGCCGCTACGACAATCTGACCACGCTCGGCCTGGACCTCGGCTTCTCCAGCCACAGCCATTTCAGCTCAGCGTTCAGGCAGGTCTACGGGCGAACGCCGGCGGAATTCCAGCGCTCGATCAAGCCGCGCTGATCGGGTCGACTATCAGCCCCGCAGGGCTGCCATTGCAGCCGCATGAAGCTCCGGCGTTGCGGCGGCCAGGATGTCGCCGCCCTTTTCCGCCGGACCGCCCTCGAATGTGGTGACGACGCCGCCGGCCTTTTCGATGATCGGGATCAGCGCCACGATGTCGTAGGGTTTCAATCCGGGATCGGCGACGATGTCGACGCTGCCGGACGCGATCATGGCAAAGGCGTAGCAATCGGCTCCGTAGCGGGCGAGCTGGATCTGTTTCTCGAACGCGTCGTAGCGGGTGCGCGCCTCGCCCTTGAAAAGCGCCGGCGTGGTGGTGAACAAGGTCGCCTCGTCAAGCTTCGTCCTCTTGCGGGTCGACAGCTTCCGCGGCCCACCGGGGCCTTCGTAGTGGGAGCCGGAAGCGTTGGCGTAGAACAGCTCGCCGGTGAACGGCTGCGCCATCATGCCGGCGACGGCGTCACCGTCGACCGTCAATCCGACCAGCGTTCCCCACACCGGCAAGCCTGAGATGAAGGCGCGGGTACCATCGATCGGATCGATCACCCAGACATGCCTTGAGGAGATGTTTTCGCTGCCATGTTCTTCGCCAAGTATACCGTGATCGGGATACTCAGCCGAGATCAGCGCCCGAATGGCGCGCTCGGCCTCGCGGTCGGCCTCGGTGACCGGGTCGAAACTGCCTTTTTCCTTGTTGGCCACCGCGCCCTGTGCGCGGAAACGCGGCAAGGTTTCAGCCGCCGCCGCTTGCGCGATCCGGCGCATGAAATCGATGCTGATGTCCACGTGATTCTCCCGCATTACAGAGTGCCAACCCGGTCTGCCGGCACTTTCCCGCCAAAACAAGCCGGTTTATCGATTTATCAGAGACATCAGCGTTGCCGAAATGTCACACATCGGGACCATCGAAACGCATTTCCACATCAGAGTGAATTAAAAAAGCGTGGGATCGATTGACATTTGTGCATCGCACAATAAATTTGTTCTCGGACAGGTTTTCCTGTCCATGCCCTCCTTGGGCGTTTCCTCCCTAGACTTCGACCGTGTCGTGCAAACGATGCGGTCTTTTTTTACGCTGCGGGATGGCCAGCGCGGGATCTCATGAACAGCCGCCGCTCCGGCGTCATTCGGCGGCCAGCGGCAGGTCGATGAAGTGGTGGTCGGGCATCGCCATCAGGTCGGCCGAAAAGCGCGCCATATCGTCGGCCAGCGCATCGAAGCCGGCCGATTTCTGGAACGTCCGCTCATTCATGTAGAGGCCGCGATTGACCTCGATCTGCAGCGCATGCAGATGGCGCGCCGGCCGGCCGTAATGCTCGGTGATGAAACCCCCTGCATAGGGTTTGTTGTGGGCGACGGTGTAGCCCATGCCGATGAGCAGGCCGATCGCCGTCTCGGTCAGGGCCGCCGTGGCCGAGATGCCGAAACGGTCGCCGACGATGAAATCCGGCCGCAGGCCGCTGTCGCCCACCCTGATGCTCGCCGGCATCGAATGGCAGTCGATCAGCACGGCATAGCCGAACCTGGCATGGGTTCTGGTCAATAGCCGCTTCAGCGTCTCGTGATAGGGTTTGTAGACCGCCTCTATGCGCTGGACGGCCTCCGCCAGCGGCAGACGGCCGGAATAGATGTCGAGCCCCTCACCCACCAGCTTGGGCACGGTGCCGAGCCCGCCGGCAACGCGCGCCGAGCGGATGTTGCAGAAGGACGGCACCGGCTCGGCGAACATGCGCGGGTCGAGTTCCCAGGGTTCGCGATTGACGTCGAGATAGGCGCGCGGAAAATTCGCCGCCAGCATCGGCGCGCCCAGCGCCACCGCGCCGCCGAACAGTTCGTCGACATAGCAATCCTCGGAGCGGCGGATGGCGCTCCGGTCGAGCCGCGCCATGGCCAGGAAGCGGTCTGGATAATAGCGGCCGCTATGCGGTGAGTTGAAGACGAAGGGAACGCGCTGCTCGGCGCCCGATCGGATTTCGAAGGGTGGAACGACCGAAAAATCTTCGGCTGCCGTCGTCAATTTGAACGAACCCGGAAACAGCAATGCATCATGATGGGAAACTGCCACCTCATCGGCCGCATGTCCAGCATTTCGGCATGTCAGGAACCCCGTCAAATCAGGATTAATGCCGCCAACGTTCACTTGATGTTTACCGTCAGCTCCTCATATACAGGATGGTTAACGGGCTTGCCGGACGGCAGGCTTGGCTGGGGTGATTCGGACGGGACAAGATGGCACGCATTCTGCTGGCGGAAGACGACGACGACATGCGCCGGTTCCTGGTCAAGGCACTGGAGCGGGCCGGCTACCACGTCAGCGATTTCGACAATGGCGCCAGCGCCTACGAGCGGCTGCGCGAAGAACCTTTCTCCCTGCTGCTGACCGATATCGTCATGCCGGAGATGGACGGCATCGAACTCGCTCGCCGCGCCACCGAGATCGATCCCGACCTGAAGGTGATGTTCATCACCGGTTTCGCGGCCGTCGCGCTCAACCCCGATTCCAAGGCGCCGAAAGACGCCAAGGTGCTGTCCAAGCCCTTCCACCTGCGCGATCTCGTCAACGAGGTCGAAAAAATGCTGCAGGCCGCCTGAAGCACGCACAGTGTGATCTCGCCGCTTCGGCGGCGCGAACAAAACGAGCCTTTCTTTCCCTTTCCGGCTATTGACGCGCTGGACCAAAAATGGTGTATGCGCGGCTTCGGATGGGCGTGTAGCTCAGCGGGAGAGCACTGCATTGACATTGCAGGGGTCACAGGTTCAATCCCTGTCACGCCCACCATCCTTTCGATAACTTGGCCAAGCCCGTTTTTGGCGCACCCCTTCGACGACTTAGCGGGTAAGGCGGCCACCGCTTGTGGCAGCCGCCTCGTGTTTGTGGACATTCGAATGCATGGCGCTCAAAAGTGGCCCCGGTTTTGAGACGACGACATGCATAAGGACAAAGACCTAAAGCGCGTCGTCTGAGTCCCTTCAAACGCGACGCGCTTTAGACGTGGTGCGGGCTTAGCGTCCTTGAAGGCGCAGGCTCGATGCCGTCCTCCATAAGAATATCCTTCTTGCGAGCGAACGCGACGAAGACGCCTCGTGCTGTCTCGGGTTCCACATCGCCAATCAGAGCGGCTTTGCAAGCGCGAATAGCAGCTCTCTGCTCCGGGCTGTTGCCACACCATTCGGATGCGAATTGATAGGCATCTGCGACCGTGTTGAGTTGGCGGGGAAAGCCCAATCCCACCCACACCCGGACTGGCTTTTCAAAAGGTTTCGATAGCATCATGACCTCCTTTCCTAATGCATGTCACCCAGAAGTGTGCCGCGGTTCTGGGACAACGACATGCATCAAAACAAAGACTTAAAGCGTGTCGCATGAATCCGTTTCAGCGCGACGCGCTTAGGCAGTCACTCCTCCGCCTTCGCCACCTCTGCCCATCATCCACGGCATTGTCGTGGATACTTCTTCAAGGATTCTGGCTGCTTTCGCAAAACCGCTGAACGCTTCTCTGGCTGCGGAAAGCGGATAATCGCTATCGAAAGCTCGCTGGCAGGCCCGCAATGCGGTTTGGTGAATGGGGCCGCGCCTGTCCTTTGGCCATTCATAGAGGAACTCCAGAGCATCCTCGAGACACGTGATTTCCTGAACAAGGTTGTCGCCGCTTTTCACGAACACGGCGCTGTCGAACATCCGATCGTTCATATGATCCTCCAAATCGAACGAACCATTGAGTTTCATGGTTTGCGCGGTCTAGGCCAACTGCGGGCGCGCTACAGAGGCGCGCCAGTACGTCCTGCAGTGATCATCTTCGTTTCTCCGCAATCACGGCCTCCCGGCCGAAACCGGGAGGCGGACCCGCAGTTCAAAGTGACAGATCGACAGGATTACGCGGCTTTACGCGCGCGGTCCGTGTCTTGCGTGATCTGAGTGGCGGCCGTTGGCGTGTCGCCCACGCCGATGCTGATGCGGCGCGGCTTCAGCTCTTCGGGAATCTCGCGGACGATGTCGATCGAGAGGAGGCCATTCTCCAGTTTGGCTGCCTTGATCTTCATGTGGTCGGCAAGCTTGAACGTCTGCCTGAAACTGCGGTAGGCGATGCCCTGGTGCAGCAGCTGGCGTCCGCTCTGNCTTGATCTTCATGTGGTCGGCAAGCTTGAACGTCTGCCTGAAACTGCGGTAGGCGATGCCCTGGTGCAGCAGCTGGCGTCCGCTCTGATCATCAGCTTTCTGGCCTACCACGACCAGTTCGGGTCCATGCTGGGTAAGCTCGACCTCATCCTGGCTGAAGCCTGCGATGGCCATCGAGATACGGTAATCGTTCTCGTCGACCTTCTCGATGTTATAGGGCGGCCAGTCTGGACGCGTGCCGCTGTCGAGCATGTCAAAAAGCCGGTCGAAACCGACGGTGGTCCGATAGAGGGTATCAAAGGTTCTCATAGCCACATCCTCCTTGAAGCAACATGGGTACAAGGACGCCGCCCCGTGCGGCGCCGCCATTTTTTGCCGAGCCTTATGGCCTTGGCGGGAATCGAATTAGGAGGCGCCCCAAATGAGTTCAAGAGCATCTCGAATTTTTTTTAGTAGCATCCTTCGCATCGACGGAAAGCGAATCTGAGTTTCTCCGGGACCTTCCCTTCGAACAGTCGAACAGCCCCTTGAAGTACAGATCCGGCGGGAAGTTTTCGCGCGATCTGCGCGACCGCATCGTCTACTGCCCCGCCGTCCCGTTTCGTATTCAAATGCCGGCCAGCAAGGAACCGGGTAGCGGCCTTCCGATCCGTAAATCCACCCTGTCGGGGGACGAAACGTCCCGGCACGTGCCGGGACGTTTCTGGCTCGCGGATCACTGTGGCCGCGGATCGGGCCTGTCGGGCTTGTCATGAGGGGTGTTGTTGCCTTCACGGCACTGTGTGCCGATGCCGCAGCATTTGCCGTTGTAAGTGACACCGGGCTTGGTCTTCTCGCATTCCCTCGGCGGTGCCGTCTGACACCCTGCCAGCACCGAAACCGCGATGGCGGCGAGAAAGACGTTTCTTGAAGTGATAAACATTGACGTTCTCCTTGATGGACCGTGTTTGCTACACACCGCTTGGTCGCGGGCGGCAGCGAAATGGTTCAAGGAAAATTGGAATCAGGCCGCGCCGCGGCGGACATCACCCTTCTCAACATGGTTGAGAAACCACGCATATGTCTGTTCCAATCCACCGCGAAGCGCGTAGCGGGGGCGCCATCCCGTTGCAAACAGCCGCGAAACATCCATCAACTTGCGCGGCGTGCCGTCTGGCTTGGTCGTATCGAAGGCGATATTAGCCTCGACGCCGACGACCGATGCGACGGTCTGGGCAAGCTCGGCAATGGTGACATCCTCTCCCGAGCCGACATTGACGTGGCCGTCGCCGGCATAATTCTTCAACAGCCAGACCAAGGCATCGGCGGCGTCGTCGACATGCAGGAATTCACGCCGCGGCGTGCCCGAGCCCCAGACCTCCAGGCTGCTGCCACCGCTCAGTGCCAGCGCATGCGCCTTGCGCATCAGCGCCGGTACGACATGGCTGCTCTGCAGGTCGAAATTGTCGCCAGGACCGTAAAGGTTGGCCGGCATCGCCGAGATGTAGTCGACGCCATGCTGGCGCCGATAGGCCTGGCACAGTTTGAGCCCGGCGATCTTGGCGATCGCATACCATTCATTGGTGGGTTCGAGCGGACCGGTCAGCAGCGCGTCTTCCCTGATCGGCTGCGGCGCGAGCTTTGGATAGATGCAGGACGAGCCGAGAAACAAAAGCTTGCCGACCTCGCTGCGAAAGGCGCCGTCAATGACATTGCCCTGCATAACCAGGTTTTGCTGCAGGAAATCGACAGGGAACCGGTCATTGGCCAGGATACCGCCGACTTTGGCGGCCGCCATCACCACCGCATCCGGCCTGTGGTCGGCCATCCAGCGCCGCACCCCCGCCTGGTCGAGCAGGTCGAGCTTGTCGCGCGATATGGTGAGTATCTCGCAGTCCTCGCTCGCCAGCCGGCGCACGACGGCCGAACCGACCATGCCACGATGCCCGGCGACGAAGACACGCTTGCCCTTCAGTTCAAATGTCGCGTCCATCGGCCTGCCTCACGCAGAACGGCTGTTCTGCCGCGTGCCGCCGGCCGCGCGTGCCAGATCGGCCTGCACCATTTCCGTCACCAGATCCCTGAAGCCGGTCGTGTGCGACCAGCCGAGTCTTGCCTTGGCCTTGGCGGGGTCACCGAGCAGCAGATCGACCTCGGTCGGCCGGAAATAGCGCGGATCGATACGGACCAGGACAGTGCCCGAACCGGCATCGACACCGACTTCATCGACACCCTCGCCTTGCCAGCGGATGCTGCGTCCGGTCTCGGCAAAAGCCAGTTCGACGAATTCGCGCACGGAATGCGCCTCGCCGGTCGCCAGCACGAAGTCATCGGCTTCGCTGTGCTGCAGAATGCGCCACATGCCCTCTACATAGTCGCGCGCATGGCCCCAGTCACGCTTGGCATCGATGTTGCCGAGATAGAGCGTGTCCTGCAGGCCATGATGAATCGAGGCGACGGCCCGTGTGATCTTGCGAGTGACGAAGGTCTCGCCGCGTGTCGGGCTTTCGTGATTGAACAGGATGCCGTTGGCGGCGAACACGCCGTAAGCCTCGCGGTAATTGACCGTGATCCAGTAGGCGTAAAGCTTGGCCGCGGCATAGGGCGAGCGCGGATGAAAGGGCGTGGTCTCGCTTTGCGGGACCTCGCGCGCCTTGCCGTAAAGCTCCGACGTCGATGCCTGATAGAAGCGCACCGACTTCTCCAGGCGCAGGATGCGGATCGCCTCGAGCAGCCTGAGTGTTCCCAGCGCATCGGCATTGCCGGTGTATTCCGGCGTCTCGAAACTCACCTGGACATGACTCTGGGCGCCGAGATTGTAGATCTCACCGGGCTGTGTCTCCTGCACCAGGCGAATAAGGTTGGTCGCGTCGGTCAGGTCGCCATAATGCAGGAAGAAACGCGCACCGCGCTCGTGCGGATCGACATAGATGTCGTCAACGCGCTCGGTGTTGAACGAGGACGAGCGGCGTTTGACGCCATGGACAATATAGCCCTTCTGCAGAAGCAATTCTGCGAGATAGGCCCCGTCCTGCCCGGTAACCCCGGTGATGAGCGCCACTTTTTCCGTCATTGCCGCTCCGTCCGCATCCAATCCCGGCAACCGAATACAGATTTGGCGCGAGAACGCAAATCCCCCATACGGGGGACAGGTTTCAGCCGGCGATTGTGTCGTTCTCAGGCACCTGCAACCGCGCAGAAATGCTTCATCCTGGCCAGCGCAAGCTCGGGATCGGCGAGCAACCCTGCCTGGTCGGCAAGGCGGAAGATGTCGGCATAGTGCAGGATGCCGCGCGCCGACTGCATGCCGCCGACCATGGCGAAATGGTCCTGATGGCCGTTGAGCCAGGCAATGAAGACGATGCCGGCCTTGTAATACTCCGTCGGCGCCTCGAAGATCTTGCGCGACAACGGCACTGTCGGCGCCATCAGCGCGTCAAAGCCGGCGCGGTCGCCGTCAGCCAGTTTCGCGAGCGCCGCACTGGCGACCGGCGCGATGGCGTCGAATATGCCGAGCAAGGCGTGCGAGTGCCGCTTCCCGTCGCCGGCAATCAGTTCGGGATAGTTGAAATCGTCGCCGGTGAACATGACGACGCCTTCCGGCAACCGGTTGCGCAAGGCAACTTCCTTGCCGGCATCGAGCAGGGAAATCTTTATCCCCTCGACCTTGCCGGCATGACGCTCGATGATGGCGACGACGGTGTCGAGCGCGGCCTCGAAATTGCCGCTGCCCCAATAACCTTTCAGTGCAGGATCGAACATGTCGCCCAGCCAGTGCAGGATGACCTTGCCGGATGCCTGGCTGAGGATGCGATCGTAGACCCTGATATAGTCGTCCGGCCCCTTTGCGACCGCTGCCAGCGCCCGGCTGGCCATCATGATCGCCTTGCCGCCCTCGCCTTCAATGAAAGCGAACTGCTCCTCATAGGCGGCGATCACATCTTCGAGTGATCTCGAATTGGCCGGCGCCAGATGATCGGTGCCGGCGCCCGAGGCGAGGTCTGCGCATTCGACGCTGCGCGCCTCGGCGATCGAGCGCCGGATCAATTCCTGCGCATTCGCCCAGTCGAAACCCATGCCGCGCTGCGAGGTGTCCATCGCCTCGGCGATGCGGAAGCCAAGCCGCCACAAATGATGCCGAAACGCCATCGTCTTGTCCCAGTCGACCGCAGGCTTCGACCAGGGGTCGGTCATCGCGAAAGGGTCGGCGACGACATGGGCCGCGGCATAGGCGATGCGCGGGAAAACCGCACCGATTACGGGCTCGACCGGACTGCCCGCGAGCTTGTAGCTGACGCGGCCGCCATTCTGCGTAGGCAGGGTGATATCCATGGCAACCTCCGTTTTCGGCATCCTATAAATGGAACGTTCCAATAAATCAAGAAACTTTATGATTCCGGCGATTGAACCGGCCCAAACGTTGAAGAAGGCTAAGAGTCCTTGCTAGGAACCACATTCATCACCTTTTCGATCTCCGCAAGAATCCCGATTGACTCTCGTTTGGCAGAGTGATTAGAACGTTCCAATAGATTTTCTCATTCAGGCGGAGGAAACCACCGACATGGCCAGCCGGGCCAAGGCAACGATCCTGGACATCGCCCGCGAGGCTGGTGTGTCCAAATCGACGGTGTCGCTTGTGCTGCAAGGCTCAGGGCTGATCCGGCCTGAAACCGCGGTCAAGGTTCGCAAGGCGATCGAGGATGTCGGCTATGTCTACAACCGCGGCGCCGCCAATCTGCGCAAAGCCCATTCCAACGTCATCGGCATGGTCATCAACGATCTCACCAACCCCTTTTTCGCCGAGCTGGCGGTCGGCATGGAGCGCGTCTTCCAGTCGGCCGGCATCGTGCCCTTCATCGCCAACACGGCGGAGAACCCGGTGCGCCAGGAAGAAGTGCTGAAGTCGCTGATGGAACAGGGCGTCGCAGGCCTGATCGTGTCACCGGCACGCGGCACCACGCCGGGCGCCTTCCGTCGCCTCGAGATGGCGGGCGTGCCGGTCGTCTTCGCCATGCGCCGCCTGCCGGACAGCCGCATCCCGGTGATCGCTCCTGACAACCATCGCGGCGCGTATCTCGCCGCCGCCCATCTGATCGGCAAGGGCCATCGCCGGCTGGCCTTCTTCGGCGGCACCTCCGACCTGGTCGTCTATCAGGAGCGCCTGGGCGGTTTTCGTGAAGCTTGCGAAACATTGGGCATTGCCAGGCGCGACGTGCTTGTCGTCGAAGGCGAGACCAGCCGCAGGGGCGGCATCGCGTGCCTGGAAACCGCCCTTGCCATGGCCGAGCCGCCGACGGCGGCACTGTGCTTCAACGATGCCGTCGCCTTCGGCGTCATGCTGGCGCTGCGCAAGCGCGGGCTGGAGCCCGGCGCGGACTTTGCCGTCGTCGGCTTCGACGACGTGGTCGAGGCCGAGCATTATATGCCGGCGCTGACCAGCGTCTCGGTCGACACACCCGGCCTCGGTGAACGCGCCGCCCACGTCATGCTGAAGATGATCCAGTCGCGCATCACGCATGCCGAGGACCATATCGGCGCCGTCAATCTGGTCGTCAGGGACAGCTGCGGTCCCGATCGCGGCGCCCAGGACACATCAGCAGGAATGGGAGACGCGGCATGAGCGTCAAATGGGGACTGATCGGCGCCAGCACGATCGCCAAACAGTTCATGATCAACGCCATCCGCGCGCAAGAGGGTGGCGAGATCGCGGCGGTGATGAGCTCCAGTCCGCAGCGCGCCAAGACTTATGCCGCGGAACAGAATATTCCGCTTGCCGTCTCGACGCTGGACGATTTGCTCGGCGCCGAAATCGACGCCGTCTACATCTCGACCACCAATGAACTGCATCTCGAACAGGCATTGGCTGCGATCAAGGCGGGAAAGCATGTTCTGTGCGAAAAGCCGCTGGCGCTGAACAGCGCCGACGCGCGCACAATGGTCGCCGCCGCCAAGGAAGCCGGTGTCGTGCTTGGCACCAATCATCATCTGCGCAATGCCGGCGCCCACCGCGCCATGCGCGACGCCATATCAGCCGGCCATATCGGCAAGCCGATTGCCGCGCGCGTCTTCCATTCCGTCTATTTGCCGGAAAACCTGCAGGGCTGGCGCATTACCAAGCCTGAGGCCGGCGGCGGCGTGGTGCTCGACATCACCGTGCATGATGCCGACACGCTGCGCTTCGTGCTCGGCGACGACCCGGTCGAGATTTCGGCCTTCACCCAGTTGGCCGGCATGGCCAGCAGCGGGCTGGAAGACGGCGCCATGTGCATCTGGCGCTTCGGGTCGGGCATCATCGCCCAGTCGCATGAAGGCTTCACAACCAAGTTCGCCGATACCGGCTTTGAGGTGCATGGTTCCGAAGGTTCGCTGATCGCAAAAAATGTGATGACGCAGAAGCCAGTCGGCTCGGTGCTGCTACGCACCGCCAAAGGCGAGGAGGAACTGAGCTTCGACCGCGAAGACCTCTACGCCAGGTCGCTGCGCCAGTTCCATGCGGCCATGCGTGGAGAAGGCCAGCCCTCCGCCACCGGCGAGGACGGCGTCTGGTCCCTGGCGTCGGCCGAAGCAGCATTGCAGTCGGCAAAATCCGGCAAGGCCGTCACTATCGATCCGAAAGGTGTCGCGTGAGCAAGCTCGTCTCCGCCGCTGAAGCAGCAAGCCTGATCAAGGACGGCATGACCGTCTCCGTCTCGTCGTCGAGCGGCCTCGGCTGCCCGGATGCCGTGCTGGCCGCCATCGGCGAGCGCTTCGACGCCGAAGGCCATCCCAAAGACATCACCACGCTGCACCCCATCGCCGCCGGCGACATGTATGGCATCAAGGGCATCGACCATCTGGCCAAGCCCGGCTTGTTGAAGCGCACGCTCTGCGGCTCCTATCCCTCAGGCCCCTCCTCGTCCGAGCCGCCGCAGATATGGAAGATGATCGGCGACAATTCGGTCGCCGCCTACAACGTGCCCTCCGGCATCCTGTTCGACATGCACCGCGAGGCCGCCGCCAAGCGGCCGGGCGTGCTGACCAAGGTCGGCCTCGACACTTTTGCCGACCCGCGCCACCAGGGCTGCGCCATGAACGCGGCGGCAAGCGAGCCGATCGTCTCGGTGCAGCAGTTCGACGGCGAGGAATGGCTCTATTTCCGCTCGATCGTGCCTGACATTTCGATCATCCGCGCCACCACCGCCGACGAGCGCGGCAACCTGACCTATGAACATGAAGGCGCCTATCTCGGCGGCCTCGAACAGGCGCTCGCCGCGCGCAACAATGGCGGCATCGTCATTGCGCAGGTCAAGCGCGTCGTCGAGAACGGCACGCTGAGGCCGCATGACGTGCGCGTGCCCGGCGTGCTGGTAGACCACATCGTGGTGGCGCCGGACCAGTTGCAGACGACGCTGACGCCTTACGACCCGGCGATTTCGGGCGAGATCTTCCGCCCGCTGTCAAGCTTTCGCAACGCCGAGATGAACGTCCAGAAAGTAATCGCGCGCCGCGTCGCCATGGAGTTGCGCGATGGCATGGCCGTCAATATCGGCTTCGGCATCTCGGCCAATGTGCCGCGTATCCTTCTCGAGGAAGGCCAGCACGGCAAGGTCACCTGGGTGATCGAGCAGGGCGCGGTCGGCGGCGTGCCGCTGCTCGATTTCAAGTTCGGCTGCGCTTCCAACGCCGAGGCGATCATGCCCTCGCCGCACCAGTTCATCTATTTCCAGGCCGGCGGCTTCGATGCCTCGCTGCTCTCCTTCTTGCAGATCGACCGCCATGGCTCCGTCAACGTGTCGAAACTCTCGGCCCGGCCACATGTCACCGCCGGGGCCGGCGGCTTTGTCGACATCACGGCACGGGCGAAAAAGATCGTCTTCTCCGGCTTCTTCAATGCCGGCGCCAAGCTTTCGCTCGCCGATGGCGGCATCCGCATCGACGCGGAAGGCAAGGTCAAGAAGGTCGTCAACGAGGTCGAACACATCTCCTTCTCCGGCAAGCGCGCCGTCGCTCAAGGCCAGGACATCACCTACGTCACCGAGCGTTGCGTGATGAAGCTGACGCCGGACGGTCTGATGGTGACGGAACTTGCGCCGGGCGTCGACCTCGAGCGCGATGTGTTGGCGCAGTCAGAGATTCCGCTCGGCATCGCCAACGATCTCAAGGTCACGCCGGCGGCTCTCTATCAGGACCGGCCGATCGGCCTGTCGCTGAATGGTGGCGCTTCGCTCGGAGGCGCGCATGGCTGAGCGCCTCGTCACCTTCGAGCAGGACGGCGCCATCGGCATCGTCACGCTGCGCCGGCCGGAGAAGTTCAACGCGCTGGACATTCCGATGCTGCGCGCGCTCGAGACAGCGCTCGACGAAGCCGAAATGGCTGAAGGCGTGCGCGTCGTGCTGATCCGCGGCGAAGGCAAAGGCTTTTGCGCCGGCGGCGACGTCGAGGCCTTGGCACAAATGAGCGCTGCCGACTTTCAGGTGCAATGGGTGCGCTACGGCCACCGTGTCTTCGACCGACTGGCGCGGCTGCGGCAGCCGACCATCGCGGTGCTTTCCGGCCATGCGTTGGGTGGCGGGCTGGAGCTGGCAGTCGCCTGCGACTTCCGTGTCGCCGAAACGCAGGTGAAGCTCGGCTTTCCCGAGACATCGATCGGCGTCGTCCCCGGTTGGTCCGGCACGCAGCGCGCCGTGCGCCGCTTTGGGGCCCAGATCGTGCGCCGCATGGCGCTCGGCGGCGAGCTCTTTGCCGCCTCCGACGCGCTTGCACTCGGCGTCGTTGACCGCGTGGTCGAGACCGGCCAGGCGCTGGCAGAGGCCAGGACTTGGGCCGAAAAAATCGCCGGGCGCGGGCCGCTCGCAACCGAAGCCGCCAAGCTGATGATCGCAGTCGCCGAAGGCGAGGAAAGTGCGGCCGCCACCGAGGCGCTCGCCAGCGGCTTCGTTGCGCTGACCGGCGACCTCAAAGCCGGCGTGAGCGCCTTCAAGGCCAAGCAGAAGCCGGCCTTTTCAAGATCCTAGAGAAAGCATGATGAACGCACCGCTCAACATTTCCATGCCGGCCGAGGCGTCCAAGGCGCCGAAGGCTTACAAGCTCCTGATCGACGGCAAGCATGTCGATGCCCGTGACGGCCGCACGATTGCGCGCAACAGCCCCGGCCATGGCTTCACCGTTTCGCGCTATGCGCAGGCCGGCGAGGCCGAGGTGGAGGCGGCCATGCAGGCCGCGCACAAGGCATTCGAGACCGGCCCGTGGCCGCGCACGAAGGCGGCCGAGCGCGCCGCCATCCTGCTCAAGACGGCCGACCTGATCGAGGCCCAGCTCGAAGACATCGCCCGACTCGATGCGCTGGAATCCGGCAAGCCGATCGCCCAGGCGCGCGGCGAGATCGGCGGCGCCATCGACATCTGGCGCTATGCCGCCTCGCTCGCCCGCACGCTGCACGGCGAAAGCTACGCCAATCTCGGCGACGCCATGCTGGGCGTGGTCCTGCGCGAGCCGATCGGCGTCGTCTCGATCATCACCCCGTGGAATTTCCCGTTCCTGATCGTCAGCCAGAAACTGCCCTTCGCGCTCGCCGCCGGCTGCACCGCGGTGGTCAAGCCGAGCGAAATGACCTCGGCCTCGACCTTCGTGCTCGGCGACATCCTGATGCAGGCCGGCCTGCCCGCGGGCGTCGTCAACATCCTGGCCGGCCTCGGCGCCGATGTCGGGGGGCCGATGGTCAGCCATCCGCTGGTCGAGATGGTGTCGTTCACCGGCTCTACCCGCGTCGGCAAGATGACCATGGCTTCCGCCGCGCAGTCGCTGAAGAAAGTCTCGATGGAGCTCGGCGGCAAGAACGGCCAGATCGTCTTCCCCGATGCCGATCTCGAGGCGGCCGCTGACGCAGCAGTGTTCGGCGGCTTCTTCAACGCCGGCGAATGCTGCAATGCCGGCAGTCGGCTGATCGTGCATGAAGCCATCGCCGACGATTTCCTCGCCACTGTCAAGGCCCTGACCGCCAAGGTAACGGTCGGCGACCCACTCGACGACCGAACCAAGGTTGGCGCGATGATTTCCGCCGACCATCTGACCAAGGTCGCAGATTACGTTGCGGCAGCAGCAAAAGACGGCAGCAATGTCTATAGCGGTGGCGGCCAATTGGCGTCCAATGCCGGCCAGTACCTCGATCCGACCATCATTCGCGGCGTTACCGAAGACATGGCTATTGCGCGCGAGGAAGTGTTTGGCCCGGTGCTCTCCGTGCTGACTTTTGGATCGATTGAAAAGGCGTTGCACATCGCCAACAACACGCCCTATGGTCTGTCGGCAGGGGTGTGGAGCGCCAGCATCGACACTTGTATGTCGGTGGCGCGTGGTGTGCGTTCGGGGACCGTTTGGGTGAACACATTCATGGAAGGCTTTCCCGAGCTGCCATTCGGGGGCTACAAGCAGTCCGGCATCGGACGCGAACTCGGCAAACGCGCTGTCGAGGATTATACCGAGGAAAAGACAATCCAGTTTCATCGCGGCCAGCGCACCGGTTGGTGGGTCGGCTGAGTTTGGAAGAACCCGGTGGGCTTCCACCGGTCGTGTAATGCAACAAGGGAGGTAGAACATGTTGCGCAAAATGCTTATCGGAACGGCTCTGGCGACGGCCTTTGCTTTCTCGGCCCATGCCGAGGACGTCAAGGAAGTGCAGATGCTGCATTGGTGGACGTCGGGCGGCGAAGCGGCTGCTCTCAACGTCCTCAAGGGCGACCTTGCCAAGGAAGGCTATGCCTGGAAGGACGTGCCGGTGGCCGGTGGTGGCGGCGACGCCGCCATGACTGCGCTGAAGGCGATGGTCGCGGCCGGCAATTACCCGACCGCGTCGCAGATGCTCGGCTACACCGTGCTCGACTATGCGGCGGCCGGCGTCATGGGCGACCTGACCGAGACGGCGAAGAAGGAAGGCTGGGACAAGTCGGTTCCGGCAGCCCTGCAGAAGTTCTCCGTCTATGACGGCAAGTGGGTCGCTGCTCCAGTCAACGTCCACTCCGTCAACTGGCTGTGGATCAACAAGGCGGTGATGGACAAGATCGGCGGCACCGAGCCAAAGACCTTCGACGACTTCGTCGCCCTGCTCGACAAAGCCAAGGCGGCTGGCGTTATTCCGCTCGCCCTTGGCGGCCAGAACTGGCAGGAAGCCACCATGTTCGACTCGGTTGTGCTGTCGACCGGCGGACCTGAGTTCTACAAGAAGGCCTTCAACGACCTCGACGACGAGTCCCTCAAGTCGGACACGATGAAGAAGTCGTTCGACAACCTCGCCAAGCTCGTCACCTATGTCGACCCGAACTTCTCGGGCCGCGACTGGAACCTTGCCACCGCCATGGTCATCAAGGGCGATGCCCTGGTGCAGGTGATGGGTGACTGGGCCAAGGGCGAGTTCAACGCCGCCAAGAAAACGCCGGGCACCGACTTCCTGTGCTATCGCTTCCCGGGCACGGAAGGCTCGGTGGTCTACAACTCCGACATGTTCGGCATGTTCAACGTTCCGGACGACCGCAAGGCCGCCCAGGTCGCGTTGGCCACCGCCACCCTGTCGAAGAGCTTCCAGTCGGCCTTCAACGTCGTCAAGGGTTCGGTTCCCGCCCGTACCGACGTTCCGGACACCGACTTCGACGCGTGCGGCAAGAAGGGCATCGCCGACCTGAAGGCTGCCAACGAAGGCGGCACACTGTTCGGCTCGCTTGCCCAGGGCTATGGCGCGCCTCCGGCGGTCGCCAATGCCTACAAGGACGTCGTTTCGAAGTTCGTCCACGGTCAGATCAAGACCTCGGACGAAGCCGTGACCGAACTGGTCAAGGCAATCGACGACGCCAAGTAAGCGCTGGCCAGAAACACACCTTCCCCGCTTCGGCGGGGAAGGTGTCACCTAAGGATTGGCCAGCTGGCGCAATTCCAGGAAAAGTGTGAGCGGTTTTCCGGCCGGAATTGCGTAAAAGAAAGAGTTAGAGAGGTTCGCCGTTTCCGTGAAACGGTGAAAGCACTCTTGAACACCATGCCGACCAGAGACCCGTATGCACGGGGCCGCCTTGCCGCCTGACGGCAGAGCACGGACGACCCGAACGGGAGGAGCCTCATGAGCAGTGTAGCGACGACCCAGATCAAGCTGACACCCGAGCGGTCTCGCCCCTCCGTGCGCGCGCGACTGCAGGACGCGCTGCCGAAGATCGTGCTGGCGCCGAGCTTCGCCATCA
Source organism: Mesorhizobium sp. L103C131B0 (assembly GCF_000502275.1). NCBI lineage: Bacteria > Pseudomonadati > Pseudomonadota > Alphaproteobacteria > Hyphomicrobiales > Phyllobacteriaceae > Mesorhizobium > Mesorhizobium sp. L103C131B0. The sequence goes on from NZ_AYXC01000001.1 coordinate 509,239, forward strand.
CCATCGTCTTCGTCTATGGCTTCATCCTGTGGACGGTCTATCTGTCCTTCACCAATTCCAAGACCTTCCCGTCCTATGTCATTACCGGACCACGCGCGTATCTACGGCTGTGGGGCTGGACGTTCGACTCCGACCCGCCATCGAGCTGGTACACGTCGATCGTCAATATGGGCATTTTTGGCTTTCTCTACATCGCCATCTGCCTGGCGCTCGGCCTGTTCCTGGCCATCCTGCTCGACCAGAAGATTCGCGGCGAAGGCGTGTTGCGGCCGATCTATCTCTACCCGATGGCGCTGTCCTTCATCGTCACCGGCGTCGCCTGGAAATGGTTCCTCGACCCCGGCCTCGGTCTTGAGCAGACCTTGCATCAGTGGGGCTGGACGAGCTTCCATTTCGACTGGATCAAGAACAAGGATTTCGTCATCTACACGGTGGTCATTGCCGGCGTCTGGCAGGCCTCCGGCTTCATCATGGCGATGTTCCTGGCCGGCCTGCGTGGCATTGACGGCGAGATCATGAAGGCGGCGCAGATCGACGGTGCCACCACCTTCCAGCTCTACCGCCGCATCGTCATTCCGCTGCTGCGGCCAATCTTCCTGTCGGCCTTCATCGTGCTCGCGCACCTTGCCATCAAGTCCTACGATCTCGTGGTTGCGCTGACCAGCGGCGGCCCCGGTGGCTCGGCCTGGCTGCCGTCCAACTTCATGTATGAGTACACGTTCAAGCGCAACGAAATGGCTGTCGGCTCGGCGAGTGCCGTGATCATGCTGATGACCATCGTCGCCATCATCGTGCCCTATCTCTATTCGGAACTGCGGGAGAAGCCGCAATGAGCGCCGTTGCCACCCCTGCCCGCCAGGCCTCTAGCGGCATGAGCACCAAGACCCTCAACCGCATCGTCATCTACGGACTGCTGGCGCTGTTTGCGTTGTTCTACCTGATGCCGCTGTTCGTCATGCTGGTGACCTCGTTCAAGACCATGGAGGAGATCCAGAACGGCAACATGCTGGCGCTGCCCCAGGCGCCGACCTTCGACCCATGGATAAAGGCGTGGAGCGAAGTTTGCTCGGGCCTGACCTGCGTCGGCATGAAGGGCTATTTCTGGAACTCGATCAAGATGGTGGTTCCGGCAGTCATCATCTCGACCCTGCTCGGCGCGCTCAACGGCTATGTGCTGACCAAATGGCGCTTTCGCGGGGCGACGCTGGTGTTCGGGCTGATGCTGTTTGCCTGTTTCATCCCGTTCCAGTCGGTACTGCTGCCGATGGCAACGATCCTCGGCAGCTTGGGCAGGTTCGGCGTCAAGCTGCAGAACGCGACCGGTTTCACCTTCGGCTTTGGCAATCCGACCGTGAACCTGGTGTTCGTTCACGTCGTCTACGGCATCGGTTTCACCACCCTCTTCTTCCGCAATTACTACGAAGCGTTTCCGAACGAGCTGGTGAAGGCGGCGCAGATCGACGGGGCAAGCTTCTTCCAGATCTTCCGGCGCATCATGCTGCCCAACTCGCTGCCGATCATCGTGGTGACGGTGATCTACCAGTTCACCAACATCTGGAACGACTTCCTGTTCGCCTCCGCCTATGCCGGCTCCGGCGACGTGATGCCGATGACGGTGGCGCTCAACAACGTCGTCAACACCTCGACAGGCGTCGTCGAATACAACGTCAACATGGCTGCGGCGATGATCGCAGCCCTGCCCACCCTTCTCGTCTATGTGGTCGCCGGCCGCTACTTCGTGCGTGGCCTGATGGCGGGCGCGGTCAAAGGATAATCTGATGGCTTTTCTGGAAATTGATGGGCTGAAGAAGCGCTTCGGGAATGTCGAGATCCTGAAGGGCATCGATGTCGAGCTCGAAAAGGGCGGCTTCCTGGTGCTGGTCGGCCCGTCCGGCTGCGGCAAGTCCACCTTGCTCAACACGATTGCCGGCCTAGAGCAGATCACCGAGGGCGAAATCCGCGTCGACGGCCGCGCCATCAACGATCTGCACCCATCCAAGCGCGACATCGCCATGGTGTTCCAGAGCTATGCGCTCTATCCGAACATGACGGTGGCCGGAAACATCTCCTTCGGCATGGAGATGCGCGGCGTGCCGGCCGACGAACGCCAAAAGGCGATCGACAAGGTGGCCAAGGTCCTGCAGATCGGCCACCTCCTGCAGCGCAAGCCGAGCCAGCTTTCCGGCGGCCAGCGCCAGCGCGTCGCCATGGGCCGGGCGCTGGTGCGCGACCCTAAGCTGTTCCTGTTCGACGAGCCTTTGTCCAACCTCGACGCCAAATTGCGCGTTGACATGCGCATCGAGATCAAGCGCCTGCATGCCACCACCGGCACAACCATCGTCTACGTCACCCACGACCAGATCGAGGCGATGACGCTGGCTACCAAGATCGCCGTCATGCGCGACGGCGAGGTGCAGCAGTTCGGCACCCCGGCCGAGATCTACAACAACCCGACCAATTTGTTCGTCGCCGACTTCATGGGTTCGCCGGCGATGAACCTGATCCCGGCGACCATTGCCACGTCGGGCAATGCGCTGTCCGTCGTGTTGGAGCGCGAGGCGCGCGAGCCCATTACGCTGCCGATGGCCAATGCGCCGGCGGGCCTGTCGGCGTTCCAGGGCAAGCCGATCATCTTCGGCGTGCGCCCGGAAGCGCTGACCGATCCGGAAGGTGCGGAACGCAACGCCTCCAACATTGCCACTGCCGACCTGCACATCGAAGTGGTCGAGCCGGCAGGGTCCGACACTTTCGCGGTGACCAACCTCGGCGGCAAGGGCGTGGTGGCGCGGTTGCGGGCCGACGCCAACATCCAGCCGGGCACCAGCACGCCGCTCGCCTTCAACCTGACCAAGGCCGTGTTCTTCGATCCGGCGACCGAACACCGCATCCGCTGATCGAGATGGTCAGCCCCGATATCGTCATCATCGGCTCCGGCATCGGCGGCGCTACGATCGCTTCCGGCCTGGCCGGCAGCGGCGCCTCGGTCCTGATGCTGGAGCGCGGCGAGCCCTTGCCGGCAACGCCGCATGCCCGCGACACGCGCTCGATCTTCGTCGATGGCCACTACCGTCCGAAGGAGATGTGGCGCGAGGCCGGCGGCGGCGCCTTCAACCCCGGCAATTACTACTATGTCGGCGGCAATTCGAAATTCTACGGCGCGGTGCTGATCCGCTACCGCAAAGAGGATTTCGCCGCCATGGAGCACTTCGGTGGCGTCTCGCCGGCATGGCCGTTTTCCTACGATGAATTCGAGCCCTGGTATTCGAAAGCCGAGCAGCTGTTTCGCGTCCGCGGCTCACTCGGCGAGGACCCGACCGAACCGTTCCACTCGATCCCCTATGCTTTCAAGCCGGTGCCCGACGAAGCGCCGATTGCGCGCGCCCGCGCCGAGCTGAAGGGACTGGGCCTGCACCCCGCCTCGCTGCCGCTCGGCGTCGACATCGACACCTGGCTGAAAGAGGGCAAGACCGGCTGGGACGCATTCCCCAACACCGCCCAGGGCAAGGTTGATGCGCAGACCGGACCGCTGACGGCTGCACTTAAGGACAGCAATATCCGACTCGAAACCGGCTGCCATGTCGAATATCTCGAAGCGTCGTCCGACGGCAAAAGCATCGCTGCCGTTCACTACCGTCAGAATGGCGAGCTGAAGAAAGTCGCGCCGAAGCTGGTCATCCTGTCCGCCGGCGCGGTCAATTCCGCCGTCATCCTGCTGCGCTCGCCTTCACCAGATGGCAAAGGCCTCGCCAACCGCTCCGACCAGGTCGGCCGCAATTTCATGAACCATAATTCGAGCGCCATGCTGGCGATCGATCCGCGCCGCAGGAACGACAGCGTCTACCAGAAGACGCTGATGCTGAATGACTACTATCTCTCCGACGGCAAAGGCGGCAAGCCGCTCGGCAACGTCCAGCTGCTCGGCAAGATCGACGGCAACATGTTGAAGGCCAACGTCAAACGCGTGCCGAAATTCGCGCTCGATTACATGGCCGGTCACGCCGTCGACTGGTATCTGATGTGCGAGGATCTGCCCGATCCGGAAAGCCGCATCATGGTCGACGGCAAGGACATCGTCATGCAATGGCGGCGCTCCAACATGCAGTCGCTGGACGGGCTGACCAGGGTGATGCGTGAGAACTTCCGCGCCTGCGGTTATCCCATCGTGCTGTCGCGTCCCTTCGACAAGCGCACGCCCTCGCACCAGTGCGGCACGGTGAAAATGGGCGACGATCCGGCGACGTCGCCGCTCGACCCTTTCTGCCGCGCCTTCGACCACCCGAACCTGTTCGTTGTCGACGCCAGTTTTTTGCCGAACTCGGCCGCCGTGAATCCGGCGCTGTCGATTGCGGCACAGGCGCTGCGCGTGGCCGAGCATATTCGCCGGACGGACCTCGCAGCATGACCCGCCCCGCAGCCATCGTCACCGGCGGCGCGCGCGGCATTGGACTGGCCTGCGCCGAGGCGCTGGCCGATGCAGGCTTCGACATTCTCGTCGCTGACCTGGCCAACGACCCCGCCAAACGGCTTGTTGAAAACATCATCGCGCGCCGCTCAAAGTTCGCTTACCACCGATGCGACATTGCCAGCCTTCCCGATCACGCATCGCTTATCGACGCCGCCACGCATGCGTTCGGCCGAATCGACTGCCTCGTCAACAATGCCGGCATCGGCGCCATGGTGCGCGGCGATCTGCTGGAGCTGAAGCCCGAGAATTTCGACCGTGCGCTGGACGTCAATCTGCGCGGCACAGTCTTCCTTAGCCAGGCCGTCGCCAAGGCGATGCTGGGGGCTCCCAGCAATCATCCGCGCTCGATCATCACCATCACCTCGGTCAGCGCCGATATGGCCTCGCCGGAACGCGCCGACTACTGCATCTCGAAAGCCGGCCTTTCGATGTGGGTGAAGAACCTGGCGCTGCGGCTTGCGCCGGAAAGCATCGGCGTGTTCGAGCTGCGGCCGGGCATCATTCGCACGGACATGACCGCGAGCGTATCAGCCAAATACGACGCGCTTATCGACAGCGGCCTGGTGCCGGCAAAACGCTGGGGCGAAGCATCGGACATCGGCGCCGTGGTGGCGACGCTTGCCGCCGGCAAGCTCGGCTTTTCCACAGGCTCAATTATCAATGTCGACGGCGCGCTCTCCGTGCCTCGACTGTAGGTGGATAGGGTTATGACCGACTACATCATCGTAGGTGCCGGCCCGGCCGGCTGCGTTCTGGCCAACCGGCTGAGCGAGGATCCAGCGAATTCCGTGCTGCTGCTCGAGGCCGGCGGCAAGGACTGGCACCCCTACATCCACATGCCGGCGGGCTTTGCCAAGATGACCAAGGGCATCGCTTCCTGGGGCTGGTCGACCGTGCCGCAGAGGCACATGCAGGACCGCGTCTTCTGGTATACGCAGGCGAAGGTGGTCGGCGGCGGCTCGTCCATCAATGCCCAGATATACACGCGCGGCAACGCTCGCGACTACGACGCATGGGACAAGGAAGAGGGCCTCGCGGGCTGGGGCTATCGCGACGTGCTGCCCTATTTCAAGCGCGCCGAGAACAACCAGCGCTTCGCCAACGATTTTCACGGCGACCAGGGGCCGCTCGGCGTGTCGAACCCGATTTCGCCGCTGCCGATTTGCGAGGCCTATTTCCGCGCCGGCCAAGAGATGGGCATCCCCTTCAACCCGGATTTCAACGGCGCTAGCCAGGAAGGCGTCGGCTACTACCAGCTGACCCAGAAGGACGCCCGGCGCTCATCCGCTTCGGTCGCCTATTTGAAGCCCATCCGCGCCCGCAAGAACCTGACAGTCCGAACCGATGTGCTGGTCACCCGCATCGTCGTCGAGAAAGGCCGCGCCATCGGCGTCGAGATCGTCGACAGGCCCGGCGGCGAGAAGACCATCATGCGCGCCGAGCGCGAAGTGATCGTCTCGTCGGGCGCCATCGGTTCGCCGAAGCTGTTGATGCAGTCGGGCATCGGCCCGGCTGATCACCTGAAATCGGTCGGCGTGACGCCGGTGCATGATCTGCCCGGTGTCGGCTCCAACATGCAGGACCATCTCGATTTGTTCGTCATCGCCGAATGCACCGGCGACCACACCTATGACAACTACGCCAAGCTGCACCGCACCGCGTGGGCCGGCTTGCAGTATCTGCTGCTGAAGAAAGGGCCGGTCGCCTCCAGCCTGTTCGAGACCGGCGGCTTCTGGTACGCCGATCCGACCGCCGCCTCGCCCGACATCCAGTTCCATCTGGGACTGGGCTCCGGCATCGAGGCCGGCGTCGAGAGGTTGAAGAACCCCGGCGTGACCTTGAACTCGGCCTTCCTGCGCCCGCGCTCGCGCGGCACGGTGCGGCTGAGCAGCGCCGACCCGGCCGACCACCCGCTGATCGATCCCAACTATTGGTCGGACCCTTATGACCGCGCCATGTCGATCAAGGGCCTCAGGCTTGCGCGCGAGATCATGCGGCAGAAGGCGCTTGCACCTTACGTGTTGCGCGAGGTGCTGCCCGGACCATCGCTCGCCAGCGATGACGAGCTGATCGACTATGCCTGCCGCACCGCCAAGACCGACCATCACCCCGTGGGTACCTGCCGCATGGGCCATGACGATATGGCGGTGGTCACACCGGACCTGCGCCTGCGCGGCATCGAGGGCCTGCGCGTCTGCGATGCCTCGGTGATGCCGCGCGTGCCTTCCTCCAACACCAATGCGCCGACCATCATGGTCGGCGAAAAAGGCGCCGACATCATCCTCGGCCGCGAGCCGCTTCCGCCGGCGGTGTTCTCCGGCAATCGGGCCGCATAGCCACTTAGGAGAACGAACCAATGATCAGACACTGCGTCTTCGTACGCTTCCTCAGCGATGTGCCCGCCACCGAGCGCACGGCAATCCACGCCGATCTCGAAGCACTGCGCTCCGTTGTCGACGGCATGGACACGGTCCATTTCAGCACCAATGTCAGCCCGGAGCCGTTCGCGCGCGGCTTCAGCCATGCCTTCACCATCGACTTCCGCGATGCCGCCGCCCGCGACGCCTATCTCGTGCATGAAGCGCATCAGCGCGCCGGCGCCCGATTGGTCGCAGCGCTCGAAGGCGGCACCGACGGGCTGATGGTGTTCGATCTCGACATTACGAAAAAGTGACCGCGCTTCTTTCGAAAGCCGGCTGACGCCTGTTCTCTTTTGCGCCCCAAGGAACATATCGTTCCCCGGGGGCGTTTAGGAGGAACGTCGTGGCTCTCACCGCGCAGGAGAAGAAAACCGTCCTTGCCTCCTTCCTCGGCTGGACGCTCGACGCTTTTGATTTCTTCCTTCTGACGTTCCTGCTCACCGATATCGCAACCGAATTCAACACTGACGTCCCGGCAGTCTCCAAAGCGTTGTTCCTGACGCTGGCGACACGCTTCATCGGCGCCTTCTTCTTCGGCAGGCTGGCCGACAAATATGGCCGCAAGCCCATTCTGATGCTCAACATCGTCAGCTATTCGGTGGTCGGCGCGCTGGCTGCCTTCTCGCCCAATCTCGTGGCTACGCGCTGGCGCTGTTTGCCGGCGTGGTCGCCGTCTGCATCATCGTCGTCATCCGCTTCAGTCCGGAACGGCGCGGACAGGTGATGACGGTGCTCGGCTGAAGTATCAGGCTCTCAGCCCAGTCTGAGGGCCACGACACCGGCGACGATGCTGAGCGCGGCGGCGCCGCGCCAGCCTGTCATTTTCTCGCCGAGCGCGAAAACCGAGATCATCATGGCAAACAGGATCGACGTCTCCCGCAACGACGCCACCGAGGCGATCGGCGCCTTGGTCATCGCCCACATGACGATCCAGTAGGCCGCGCCGCTGAGCACGCCGGTGAACAGGCCTGCTTTCCAGTCACGCGCCAGCACGGGCAGCGCCTTGGGCCCGCGAAAGATGAGGCACAGCACCAGCGCCCACGTGGCATCGCAGATGAACAGCCATGCGGCATAGCTCGTTGCCGTTGCGGCCAGCCGCGCGCCGCTGCCGTCGGAGAGCGTATAGCTGGATATGAAGATCGAAGTGCCGAGCGCAAAGCCGACCGCCCGCACATTGATCCGCTCCAGATGCGCGCCGCCGCGAAACGACATCACCAGCGTGCCGGCCGACAGCAGCAGGATGCCGAGGATGGCGAACGGCGCCGGCATCTCCTGCACCACGACAACGCCGCCGAGCGCGGTCAAAAGCGGCGCCGTGCCGCGCGCCAGCGGATAGGTCTGGGCGAAATCGCCGGCCTTGTAGGCGCCGATCAGGAAAGTCCGGTAGCCCATGTGGAAAATCACCGAGGCGATGATGAAAGGCCACACTTCGGCCTTCGGAAACTCGACGAAGGGCAGCACGAAAAGCGCGGCAAACCCCATGCCCAGTGTCATCAGCGTGATCGACAGGAAGCGATCGAGATGGACCTTGACCAGCGCGTTCCAGATCGCGTGCATGGCGGCGGCGGCTAGCACCGCGAAGAAGACGAAAAGCGTCATCGAGGGCTCACCGATCTCCTGAGCTCAAAGGCGTTTCGAGATCGATATCGATCCGGACCGGAAAATGGTCTGAAGCGATCTCGCCTATATCGGCACTGACCGAGCGCACACGGTCCGCGAACATACCGCCGACGAAGCAATGGTCGAGCCGGCGTTTTGCCACTTTCCCGTCGATCGTTTTCACATGGGTGTGGAAATCGGCAGCCGGCTCGCTAGCGACGGCAGCGGCATCAACAAAGCCGTCGAGATAAGCTGCCCCGCGATGATAGGGCGTGCTGCCGACGATGCGGCTGTATTCGGCGCTGCCAGGCTCCATGTTGAAATCGCCCATCCAGATCGCAGCTGTCGGGTTTTCCGGCTCGGCCTCGCCACTGGTCCAGTTGCGCGAAAGCTCATCGTCCGCGCCGCTCCACGGGCCGCCCTCGGACGGCGCGCGGCGATGCTCGGCCAAGAGATAGTCGATCTGCTCCAGACGCTCCTCCGCCGCGATATGGGCGAGATGCAGCGACAGGACCCTTACCGGTCCGGCCGGCGTGCGGATCATGCATTCGAGCGCGGCGTTGCGCGTGTTGAGCGGCCGCAGCGTGCGGCGCATGGGCAGCGCGTGCAGCCGCGACCAGGCGATCGGCAGCTTCGACAGCAGCATGGTGCCGAACTGGCGGCGGCGGTTGACGACCCGGCCGTCGCGCTGCTCACTGGCGTCCATGTCGAAGGCCGGGCCATAGACCCAGTAATAGCTAGGCAGCAGCTTGGACAGGACCTCCGGCTGGTCGTCCTCATTGGTGCGCTGCCAATGCCGCTCGACCTCCTGCAGCGCGATGATATCGGCGCCGTCGACCAGCTTGGTGCAGCGCGAAAGATCGTAACGGCCATCGCCGCCGAACCCGTACTGGATGTTGTAGCTGACCAGCTTCATTGCTTATCCGGCTCAATTTCGCTTTGGCAGTAGCGGTTCGGCAGATGGGTTGCAATGTACCGGCACGACGGCGGAACTGGGCCAGCGTCTATGATGTGGTCAGCGGCTGGAACCGGCCCGCCGGCGATGCCGCCAGTTCGGCCCAGTCGATCTCTTCCTCCAGCCGGTGGTAGGCTTCGTCGCCGATCGTGCCGTTGCTGCGCAACTCCTCGAGCGTGTCGCGCTGGCGGTTGATGGCATAGAGGCGCAGCCGGTCGTATTCGGTCGCGGCCTGAGCGTCCTCCGGGTTTTCCGCAATCAGGCGCTGCGCTTCATACTGTTCGCGCACGACGGCGGCGGCCGCAGATGTCTTGCGGCTCAGCACGTCCAGTGCTGCCTGCATGATGGCGACGCGCGCTTGCGCCACCTCATTGTCGACGGTTCTATCGGGGTCGAAGTTGATCCAGCGCAGCAGCGGCTTCAGCGTCATGCCTTGCAGCACCAGCGTGCCCAGCACCACCGCGAAGGCGGCAAGCACGATCGGGTCTCGGCCGGGAAAATCGGCCGGCAGCGCAATGGCGACCACCAGCGTCACCAACCCACGCATGCCGCACCAGCCGACAATGACGGCGCCGCCGAATGTCGGCAATTCCCGCCTTGCCTCTTGGCTGCCGAAGCGGGCAAGCCACCGGATGATCGCGACGTAACTCGCCACCCAGACAAGGCGCGCGACGATAACGACGACCAGCACCGTTGCGGCGAAAAGGAATGCTTCGCCTTGCCCGTCGCCGGCCAGCCTGCCAACGATCGTGCGTGCCTGCAGGCCCATCAGCACGAAAGCCAGCACGTTGAGCACGAACACGGCCGACTCCCAGACCGAATAGGTACTGACGCGGCGTCTCGCCGACGACTGGCGCGGCGCCCTGCGCGCAATGGTCATGGCATAGACGACGATGGTGATGATGGCGGAAAGGCCCAGCCTGTCGGCGATGATCCACACGGCGAAGGTTCCGGCAAACTGCACCACCGTGCTGCTCGCCGCATCCTCGATGCGGCCGAGCGACAGCAGCGAGACGCGGCCAAACAGATAGCCCGCGATCACACTGCCGATCGTTGCCAGCAGGATCACCGGAACGGCGTTGCTGAGCATGATCGTGCCAAGCGCCGCCGAAACCGCCAGCCGGTAGATCAGCAGCGCCGTGGCATCGTTGAGCAGGCTCTCGCCCTGCAGGATGGCGGTAATGCGGTGCGGTACCTTGAACTGGCTGAGCACGGCGGATGCGGCCACCGCATCCGGTGGCGCGACGATGGCGCCGAGCGCGATTGCCGCCGCGATCGGCAGGCCGGCCATCTTCCAGCCGACCAAGGCAACCACCACGGTGGTGAAGACCACGGCGCCTAGCGCCAGCAGCGCGAGCGACAGCCGGTAGCGCTTGAGGTCGCGCAGCGACGTGTCATAGGCGGCGTCGAGAAGCACCGGCGCGATGAACAGGGCAAGCGCCAGCTCCGGATCGATCTCGATCGTCGGCGCACCGGGTACGAAGGCAATCGCGACGCCGGCCAGAGCCAGCAGGGACGGATAGGGAATTTCCAGCCGCCGCGACAGCGCCGTCAGCGCGACGGCAGCCAGAAGCAGGATGAGGGTAAGTTCGAATAGCGCCATGGCCCATCGTAGCGGCGAAGCGGCATCATGGGCAGTGGCTGGATGGCAAGATGCTGTTGATTATCCAGCACTCGGGGTCCGGCAATGATACGGCCGTTCATCGCGCCAGCTTGAATCGACCGCCTCGGTCGCCCCAGGATGCTGCTTTGCTAGTGCAGCACCAGCATATCGCTCGATGAGAACGATATGTCGGCCTTCTCGCCGACAGCCGGCGGTGGCGTTGCCGGGCTGTTGAAGGTGTCGAGCGACACCGTGTTGCCGCCGATGCCGACGCGAACGCGAATGACCGAGCCGAGGAAGTGCACTTCGGAGATTTCGCCCGACAGGCTTGAATCGCGACCGGGCTGGCGTCCGAGCGAGATCGCCTCGGGACGCAGCGCCAGCGACAGCGTGTCGCCCGACTTCGAGCCGTTGAGCTTGCCCTTGAGCGAGACTTCCTGCGTGTTGACTTGCACCGTGCCGGCCGCGGCGTCAGTGACCTTGCCTTCGAGCACGTTCAGCGTGCCGACGAAGTTGGCGACGAACTTGGTCGCCGGCCGGTTGTAGATCTCGAACGGCGTGCCGACCTGCTCGGCCTTGCCGCCATACATCACCGCGATGCGGTCGGAGATCGACAGCGCCTCTTCCTGGTCATGGGTGACGAAGATGGTGGTGATGCCGAGCTTCTTCTGGATCGAGCGGATTTCCTCGCGCAACGACACACGTACCTTGGCGTCGAGCGCCGACAGCGGCTCGTCGAGCAAAAGCAGCTTCGGCTTCGGCGCGATGGCACGCGCCAGCGCGATGCGCTGCTGCTGGCCGCCGGAGAGCTGGTAGGGATAGCGGTCGGCCATCTGCGGCAGCTTGATGATGTCGAGCATCTCGGCCACGCGTCTGTCGATGTCCGCCTTGGGCATGCCGGCGACCTTCAGGCCAAAGCCGATGTTTTGCGCCACCGTCAGGTTGGGGAACAGCGCATAGGCTTGGAACACCATGCCGACATTGCGCTGGTTGGGCTTTAGCCTCGTGATGTCCTTGCCTGCGACGACGATCTTGCCCGCCGACGGCTCTTCGAAACCGGCGACCATGCGCAGCACGGTGGTCTTGCCGCAACCCGATGGCCCAAGGAAGGATACGAACTCGCCCGGCTCGACATCAAGATTGAAATCTTCGACCACGGTGGTGGCGCCGAAGGATTTTCGCACATGCTGGATGGAGAGGAATGGTTCGGCCATGGCTTTTTCTTTCGATCAGTACTTTGTCGATCAGTTCGGGCGGTTCGCCGATCTCGGCGCGAAACGGGACAGGATCTGGATCAGCGACATACAGCCCCAGGTGATGGCGAAGGCGATGATGGCAAGCGCCGCCGGCTCATAGGCGCGGTTGGCGCCAACGTTTTGCAGATAGGGGCCGAAGGCGGGCCGGTTGAGCAAGCTGGCCATGGTGAATTCGCCAATGACGATGGCGAAGGTAAGGAAGGCGCCCGACAGCACGGCGATCAGCACATTGGGCAGGATCACACGACCAATGATCGTGCCCCAACCGGCGCCAAGGATCTGCGCCGCTTCGGTCAGCGTCCTGACGTCGATGGTGCGCAGTCCGGTATCGACCGCGCGATACATGTAGGGCAGCGCCAGCATTGCATAGCCGATGACCAGCAAGGCATTTGTGCCCATGTCGGTCGCCAGGAACGGCAGCGTCGAATTCGAACCGTACATCCTGATATAGCCGAAGACGATGACGATGGCGGGAATGACCAGCGGCAGCAGCGTGATGAACTCTACGATCGGCCGCAGTTGCGGCAGGCGCAGTCGAATCCAGTAGGCGGCGGGCACCACGATCAACACGCCCAGAATGATGGTGAAGATGGCGGCAAGCACTGAGTAGCCAAAGGTCGCCTGAAAACGAGGGTCGCCAAGCACGATCTGATAGGCGTCGAAGGAATAAGCGCCGCGCCGCATGCGCAAGGAAAATTCCACCGTCGCGATCAGCGGAATGAAGAAATAGGCCGCGCCCAGCCCGAAGACGACCCAGGCCCAGAATTTTCCGGACTTCATTTCAGCCACCTCTCCGAGCGCGTCCGGAACCAAATGTAGAAGACATTGGCCAGCCCGGTGATGACGATCATGCCGAAGGCGATCGCATAGCCGAGATGGGCATTGTGCAGCACGTCACCGCGTATCTGCGCATAGAGCAGGATCGGTACGATGTTGAGTGAAGAGCCGGTCAGCGCATAGGCGGTGGCGATGGCGCCGAAGGCATTGGCGAAGAGCAGGATGACCGTGCCGAGGAAACTCGGCCAGATCACCGGGATGACCACCATGCGCCAGTATTGCGTCTGGGTGGCGCCAAGCGTCGCCGCAGCCTCGCCCCACTCCTTCTTCAAGCCGTCGATCGCCGGCGTGATGATGACCACCATTAGGGGAATCTGGAAATAGACATAGGTCAGCGTCAGGCCCCAGAACGATAGGATGTTGAAGCCGTGCGCATAAATGTTGAGGCCGAACACGGTGTTGAGCAGCACCGTGGCGAGACCGAGGCGTCCGAGCGTGGCGATGAAGGCGAAGGCCAGCGGTACGCCGGCGAAATTGGAAGCCACGCCGGAGAATGTCAGCGTCGCCGAACGTATCCACTCCGGCAGGCCGCCGCGCACGATGGCGATGGCGATGCCGAGACCTGCGAAGGCGCCGATCAGCGACGAGGAAAGGCTGACCTTGAGCGAGATCCAGTAGGCGGCGACAATCGATGGCTGCGCCAGTGCTGCTATGTTTTCGAACGTGAATTCGCCGGCATCGTTCTGGAATGCACCCAGCATCAGATAGAGCGTGGGTAGGATCAGGAACATGATGGCGAAGATGAAGAATGGCGCAACGCCGAGCCATTGCGTCGGCAGTCGCATTGCACGCGCCTCGCTGGGGGGCGCGGTCTTCCCGGCAACTGCGTGATCGGAAAGCGAGATATCTGTCATGCGCCGGCTACCGTCTCCGAGGAACACCGGGCGGCCGCGAGGCCGCCCGGTTGGTTTCAAGCCTTACTTGACGTTGGCGCCGACGACGGCATCCCAGTTCTTGGTGACGGCTTCCTTTGCCTTGCCCTGCTCGTCCAGCGTCGGGAACACCGCGGCAGCGTAAGCCTCGGCCGGCGGCAGCTTGGCCATCACGTCCGCCGGGAGCTTGCCGTTCTTGGCAAGATCGTTGAAGCGGATCGGGTGGCAATAGCCCTTCAGCCAGCCGATCTGGCCTTCGTCGGAGTAGAGATACTCCAGCCAGAGCTTGGCAGCGTTCGGATGCGGTGCGAAAGCACTGATCGCCTGCACATAGACGCCGGCAACGACACCGGTCTTGGGCACGACGACGTCGACGGGCGGATTGCCCTTCAGCGTGTCGCGACCGGCAAGTGCATTGTAATCCCAGGTCACCAGGATCGGCGTCTGGCCTTGTGCCAGGGTCGCCGGTTTGCCGATGACCGGCACGAAATTGCCGGCGGCGTTAAGCTTCTTGAAGAAGTCGAGACCAGCAGTGCCAGCAGCTTCGCCGGCAGCCGCACCACCGGAAATGCCGGCCGCGTAGACGGCCTGGATGGCCTGGTTCGAGGCGCGCGGGTCGCCGGCAAGCGCCACGGTGTTGGCGAATTCCGGCTTCAGCAGGTCAGCCCAGTCAGCAGGCGCTTCCTTGACGAGGTCCTTGTTCACCAGGAAGGATAGCACGCCATAGTAGTCGCCGGTCCAGTAACCATCGGCATCCTTGGCGCTGTCGGGGATCGAGTCCCAGGTCGACACTTTGTAGGGCTGGATCAGGCCGTCAGCCTTGGCGGTCGGGCCGAAGGACAGGCCAACGTCGATGACGTCGGGCGCCTGCGGGCCCTTGTTGTCCTTGTTGGCCTTGATCGCCTCGACCTCGTCGCCGGAGCCGGCATCGGGGTTGAGTTCGTTGATGGTGATCTCAGGATACTTTGCCTTGAAGCCGTCGATGACGGCGCCGTAGCCGCACCAGTCATGCGGCAGCGCGATGGTCGTGAGCTGGCCTTCCTTCTTCGCAGCGGCAACCAGTTCATCCATGGACTGGGCCGACGAGATAGCAGAGGTCGCCATGAGGGCGACGGCCGAAAGGGAAAGCACTTTCCCTGTGAACTTGAACATGTGTTCTCTCCGTTGAACTGGCGTCCTGGACGCCTGCGATGCGGTATCGGTTTCATATGACAGCCAGATGAAAGCTTTTTGAAACTGGCCCCCGGCGGTACGAAAAGTTAACTCTTTTTAACCGGCTGTAGCAATTAGCCTCGACTTAATTTCCCGGCTAATGGTTTATTGCCTTGCTTTTTGCCCCCTTGCCCTTCCTTTCCCTTCGTTTTTAGATCACGTCCGGCGCAGAAACCGCCTCAGACAGTGCCGGCGATAGTGTTCTCGAGCAGCGTCAGCGCCGCCTTTTTGGTCAGCCTGACCGGGTTGCCGCCGGCGGTCGGATCGACCACCGCCATGTCGGCGATCAGCCCTTTGCGCTTCTTGTCCATGTCGAGCCCCTTGATCAGATCGGGCAGCGCATGCGGCACCTTCAATTCCTTGCGCAGCTTGATGATCGCTTTGGCAAAGCCGTCGAAGCCACCCTTGATGCCGCAATAGGCAGCGAGCCGGGCAATCCGCTCCTCGATGGAGTCGCGATTGAAGGCCAAGACATAGGGCATGAACACCGCATTCGTCATGCCGTGATGGGTGTCGTAGAGCGCGCCGATCGGATGCGACAGCGAGTGGATGGCGCCAAGACCCTTCTGGAAGGCGGCAGCACCCATGGCGGCCGCACTCATCATGTGGGCGCGCGCGACAAGGTCCTTGCCGTTGGCGTAGGCCTTGGGCAGGTTCTCGAACACCAGGCGCACACCTTCCACCGCAATGCCGTCGGCCATCGGGTGATAGCCCGGCGCGCAATAGGCTTCGAGGCAGTGCGCCAGCGCATCCATGCCGGTGCCGGCGGTGATGAAGCCGGGCATGCCGACCGACAGTTCCGGATCGGCAATGACGATTGCCGGCAAAAGCTTCGGATGGAAGATCACCTTCTTAGTGTGCGTCGCCTCATTGGTGATGACGCCGGCACGCCCGACTTCCGAGCCTGTGCCGGCAGTGGTCGGCACGGCTATGATCGGCGCGATGGCATCCGAATTGGCGCGCGTCCACCAGTCGCCGACATCCTCAAAGTCCCAGATCGGCCGCGTCTGGCCGGCCTGGAACGCGATCAGCTTGCCGAGATCGAGCGCTGAACCGCCGCCGAAGGCGATGACGCCGTCATGCTTGCCCTTCTTGAACACGGCGATGCCGGCGGTGAGGTTGGAATCGACCGGGTTCGGCTTCACCTCGGAGAACACGCCATAGGATACCTTGGCGTCGTCGAGGATTTTCAGCGTCGAAGCGACGACCGGCAGTTTCGCCAACCCCGGATCGGTGACGAAAAGCGGCCGCTTAATGCCGGTGGCAGCGAGCACCTCAGGCAGTTCCTTGATGCGCCCGGCGCCGAAGCGGACGGTGGTCGGGTAGTTCCATTTGGAGATCAGCTTGGACATGTCTTGTCTTTCAAAAAATCAGATGGCTTCGCGCAGATGGAAGGATTTCGGCCGGGTCAGATTGTCGTAGCCGAGCGCCGAAAGGGCAACGCCTTTGCCGGTGTCCTTGACGCCGGTCCAGACCAGCGCCGGATCGAGGTAGTCGCAGCGGTTCATGAACACGGTGCCGGTCTCGACGCGGTCGCCGATCGCCACCGCATGCTCGATATCGCCGGTCCAGATCGAAGCGGTCAGCCCGTAGGGGCTGTCGTTCATCAGCGCGATCGCCTCCTCGTCGTTACGCACCTTCATGATGCCGACGATCGGGCCAAAACTTTCCTCGCGCATGACGCTCATCTGGTGGTCGACGCCGGTCAGCACTTCCGGCGCCAGATAGGGCGAGCCGGCCTTGTCGTTAGCCACCTTCATATTGATGTGTGCGATTGCACCCTTGCGCAGCGCCTCGGCCTTCTGCTCGCGGATCAGGTCGGCAAAGCGCGCCTGAGCCATCGGCCCCATTGTCGTCGCCTGTTCCAGCGGATTGCCGACGGCATAATTCTTCGTCTCGGCGATGAAACCTTCGACGAACTGGTCGTAGACCTTCTCATGCACATAGACGCGCTCGATGCCGCAGCAGCACTGGCCGGAATTGTAGAAGGCGCCGTCGACCAGATTGGCCACCGCATGGTCGAGCTTGGCGTCGGGCAGCACATAGGCCGGGTCCTTGCCGCCGAGTTCGAGCCCGAGCGTCATGAAGGTGCCGGCCGCCGCCTTCTCGATGGCGCGGCCGCCGCCGACCGAACCGGTGAAATTGACATGGTCGATCTTGCCCGAGCCGAGCAGCTTCTCGGTCTGGGCATGGTTCAGCACGACATTCTGGAACACGCCCTTGGGCAGCCCAACCTTGTCGAACGCCTGCTGGAACCGTTCGCCAACCAGCAGCGTCTGCGCCGCATGTTTGAGGATAACGGTATTGCCGGCCATCAGTGCCGGCACGATGGTGTTGACGGCGGTCAGATAGGGATAGTTCCACGGCGCGATCACCATGACGACGCCGAGCGGATCCTTCTTCACATAGCGTCGGAAGCCGTCCTTCGGGTTGGATGCCGGCACGGATTTCAGCGCGGCTTCAGCGATCTCGACCATGTAATTGGTGCGTTCCCTGACGCCGCCGAACTCGCCGCCATAGCGCACCGGTCGCCCCATCTGCCAGGCGATCTCCGGCACGATCTCGTCGGTCATCGCGACCAGCGCTTCGAGCATCGCCAGCATAAATTTGCCGCGCTCGACGATCGGCGTCAGCGCCCACTTCTCCTGCGCCGCCTTGGCGCGCTCGACCGCGGCATTGATCGCCTGGTCGGTCGCGATCGGCCGCTCGGCGTAAATCGAACCATCGATGGGCGATTTGAGTTTTACGGTTTCCAAAGGATACTCCAAGTTAGCAGGCTAGGGTGCGCAGATGGCCATTGCGGCCATAGCGAAGGATGGGCTCGTCACGCGTCACCAGAACCATGTCCAACGCTCTCGCACTTGCCATCAGTATCCGATCCATGGGATCACCATGAGGCGGACCGGGCAGGTTGGATGACGCAATCAGAATGGCTGGTGAGATAGCGCTGAGCTTTGCCGACATTCGCTCGATGAATCGCTCCACGAAGTCGAGTGGCGCCAATGGCAGATTGAGCCGGCCCTTGGCTACGCCAATTCCGATCTCCCATGCCGACATCGGCGAAAGATACAGACGGCCGTCATAGGCCGCTTCCGAAATCTCCCGGCTTGCGTGCGGATCGATCAGACTATCGTTGGCGACAAAGATCATCGCACATGTATCCAGAAGCAGGTTTGGCTCTTCGCTCATTTACGCACCGCAAGTTTGCCGTCGCGCGCGTCAGCCTCACCGCCCAGATAGCCCCGGTCCCATGGCTCGTCATCGAAAGGTTTGGTGATATCAAATCCGGCTTCGATTGTTATCAGGCCCTTCATGAAACCAAAACCGGGGTGGCGATCCGCGCGCGCCTCCTTTGGCGCGGCAGGCACGCTACCACTGGGCGGCGCCGAAATGGGCACTTTGCGAACGCGGCGAAATACCAGTTTCCCACTCCCTATATTGACGGATTCGGTCTCGAACCCGGCCTCAAGCCACTCCCTTGTCATGGGATTGTTGCTCGGATTGTTGCTCCACCATGCAGGGTATTGCTTCGATGCGGGCAGCGGCAGATTGAGCACTCTCTCGATTTCGGCGAATGACATCGGAACGCGATCGACATTTTGGGCAATGAGGAAGTCCTTGAGCGGCGCATATTTGGACATTGCAAACTCCTCAATGTAGCGCACTGCAATTTACAGGTACCATATGGTACTAACTTCACTACATTGTCAACATTAAAGCTGTATAAAGTTTTAATACCGCTCGAACCCCCTGTGCAGTTCCCAATCCGTAATCCGGCGGTCGTATTCGAACTGCTCCCACTTTGCGGTGTGGACATAATGTTCGAGCACGTCATCGCCGAGCGCCTGCTTCAGCATCTTCGACTTGGCCAGCGTCTCGGTGGCGTCGCGAAGCGTCTTCGGGATCTCTGGCAGGCGCGAGGCCTGGTAGGCATCGCCGACGAACGGCTTCTGCAGTTCGAGCTTCTCGTCGATGCCGGCAAGGCCGGCGGCGATCAGCGCGGCGAAAGCGAGATAGGGGTTCAGGTCGGCGCCGCCGATGCGGCATTCCATGCGGATGCCCTTGGTGCCCTCACCGCACAGGCGGAAGCCGGCGGTGCGGTTGTCCTCGCTCCACATGATCTTGGTCGGTGCGAAGGTGCCGGCCTGGAAGCGCTTGTAGGAGTTGATGTAGGGCGCCAGGAACCAGGTAAACTCCCTGGCATATTTGAGCTGCCCAGCCGCCCATTGCTGGCCAAGCGTGGACAAAGTCCAGTCCGCCTTCTTGTCGAAGAACAATGGCGTCTTGCCGTCGGCGCTCCACAGCGAATTGTGGATGTGGCTGGAATTACCGGCGAGCCCGTAATTGTATTTCGACATGAAGGAAATCGACTTGCCTTCGGACTCGGCAATCTCCTTGGCGCCGTTCTTCAGGATGACGTGGCGGTCGGCCATGTCGAGCGCTTCGGCATAGCGCACATTGATCTCTTCCTGGCCTGGGCCCCATTCGCCCTTGGAATTCTCGATCGGAATGCCGGCCGCTTCCATCTCGTTGCGAAGCCGGCGCATGACGCCTTCTTCCTTGGTGGTGATGCCGATCTGGTAGTCGCCAATATAGGGCGAAGCGGTATCGAGGCCCTGCCAGTGCTTCTTGCGGGCGGAATCATAGGTCTCGTTGAACAGGTAGAATTCGAGCTCGGAGGCGAAGTAGCCGATATAGCCGCGTTCGGTGAGCCGCTTGACCTGCTTTTTCAGCATCGCGCGCGGCGAATGCGGAAGGTCGTCATGGGTGTGGTGGTCGAGCACGTCGCAGATCACCAGCGCGGTCTTTTCCAGCCACGGAATCCGCCGCAGCGTCGCAAGGTCCGGCTTCATGACGAAGTCGCCATAGCCCTTCGACCAGCTTGCCGCCTTGTAGCCCGGCACCGGCTCCATATCGATGTCGGCGGCGAGCAGATAGTTGCAGCCATGCGTCTCGTCATGAGCAGAATCCACAAAGTACTGCGCCAGGAAACGCTTTCCCGCGAGCCGCCCCTGCATGTCGACGATGCAGGCCAGCACCGTGTCGATCTCGCCACTGGAGACCGCTTTCTTCAACTGATCGAACGAGAAAATTCCGGCCATTTCCTTTGGCACTCCAGTGCTTGGTCGTTGAGGACGAAACCATAGCCGGCTGCACGCCGGCCATGGCCATGATGGTGACGTCAGTGGCCGGTTTCGCCGACCGCCTGTTCGGCGGCCTTGATCGCTGCCTGACGTGCCGCGATGATGTCCCCCAGCGGCGGGCCCTGGAAGCGATTGCGCTCGAAGGCGAACCAGACAATCGCCGTCAGGATGAAGAAGCCGACGGTGATGTACAGCGCCCAGTCGTTCGGCGGCTGGATGCCGATGATGAAGATCAGGATCATCGACACGATCGAGAGAACGCCGAACAGCATGAAGATGCCACGGCCCAGGTTCCACGGTCCCATCTTGTCCCACTTCGGCGTTCCCCAGGCCACCATGCCGAGCACGATCGGCACGGTGAAGGACAGGAACAGGAAGATGACGGTGCAGGACACGACGATGGTGTAGGCCGAGGTGCCGGCGACCGAAACCAGCGTCGAACCCCAGACGAACAGCACCGACAGGACCGACGCCGTCCAGATCGCCGCCACCGGCGTGCGATAGGTCGGGCTGACCTTGGCCAGTGCAGACGAGCCCGGCAGGCCGCCGTCACGCGAGAAGGCAAAGATCATGCGCGAAGCCGAGGTGACGGTTGCGAGGCCGCACAACAGCTGGGCGATGAACACGACGAGGTAGACGAACTCCTTGAGGCCGGGACTGACGCGCTGGTCGAAGGCCCAGAAGAACACGTTCCAACCCTGCTTGGCGGCGTCGTCCATGTTGGGGATCATCAGTACGAAGGCGGCCAGGAACAAATAGCCGAAGACCGCCGACCAGATAACCGACATCACCATCGCACGCGGCACCGATGAGGCCGCCTTGATGGTTTCCTCGGAAGTGTGTGCCGAAGCATCGTAGCCGGTGATGGTGTAGATCGGCAGCAGAAGGCCGAGAGCGAACACCCAGGCGTTCGAGACGGACGGCCAGACGCTGGCGCCGGCCTCACCCGAGTAGTTGTGGAAGGTGAAGAGCCGGCTGAAATCCCAGGTCTCGGCGGAGAACAGGCAGACGACAGCAATCAGGATCGAGCCGAAGAAGATCAGGTAGCCCGAAAAGTCGGTCAACTTCGCAGTCAGCTTGATGCCGAGATGGTTGATCAGGGCCTGGGCGCCGGTGATGATGACCAGGAAAATCATCTGATTGGTCAGCGTACCCTCGATGCCGAGCGTCGGCCCGAAGGCGCCGATGAAGAACGTCCAGGTGCCGACATTGATGGCGCCGAGCACGGTGATCAGGCCGAGCAGGTTGAGCCAGGCCGTCACCCAGCCGGTGCCGCGATTGCCAAGGATCGAACCCCAGTGATAGAGGCCGCCGGCCGTCGGATAGGCCGAGCTGATCTGCGACATGGCGACCGCGAAGGTGAGCGAAACGAAGCAGCCGACCAGCCAGCCGATGCCGATACCGATACCGCCGGCGCCCGACGTTGCCTGCGCCAGCGAATTGATGCCGCCCGACAGGATGCAGATGATGGAGAAGGAAACGGCGAAGTTGGAGAAGCGGCTTAGCCGCCGCTCAAGTTCCTGGGCGTAGCCCATGGAATGGAGGTGCTTTACGTCTTCCGCCTTGTCTGTGTCTGAATAACCCGGTGCTGCCATTGTAGTCCCCTTTGCATTCTTAGCTGGCCGGCCCTGCCCCGGTCGGCTTGCGCCGGCCGGAGCATCTAGTCTTTGCTGTTAGCCTGCCGTCTGGCCGACGGCTGCTTCCGCGGCCGCGATCTCGGAAGCGCGGCGAGCAATGTCGGCGCCGATCGGCGGGCCTTTGAAGCGGCGCGATTCGATGCCGAACCACAGAACCACCAGCAGAACGATCAGGCCGATGGCATAGTTGATCAGGATGTCGAAGGGCGGCTGGATGCCGGCATACATCAGCACCAGAACGCCAAGCACCGTGATGACGGCGAACGGCTTGGACCAGATGCCGAGGCGGAACGGGCCGAATTCGGTCCAGCTCTTGCCCTCGGCAAGCAGGCCGGCGGCCACGGGCATGGCGTAGGACACGTAGAGGAACAATGCACAGCCGGCCGCCAGTGCGGCAAAAGCCGGCGAGTACAATGTCGCTGCGACTGCGAGCACCGCTCCGAGCCAGATCGCCGCCACGGGCGTGCGCCATGTCGGGCTGACGGTTTTCCACACCGACGAACCCGGCAGGCCGCCGTCACGCGCGAAGGCAAAGATCATGCGCGAGGTCGACGTCAGTCCGGCGAGCGCGCAGATGAAGTTCGCCAGCACGATCGCGATGGCAATGATGCTCTTCAGCAGGAATGGCGCCGGCAGATTGTTGAAGAGATTGAACCAGGCATTGGCGCCATCCTTGGCCGTCGCTGCCAGATCGGGGCTGGCCAGTACGAACGAAACGGCCATGACGAAGCCGAACACCAGCGACCACAGAACCGAATGGATCATGCCGCGCGGCACCGCCACGCGGGCATTGTGGGTCTCTTCGGACGTGTGGGCCGAAGCGTCGAAGCCGGTGATGGTGTAGAGTGGGTAGAGCAGGCCGATCAGGAAGGCGACGAGTGCCGTCCGTGCGGTCGGAACGTAGCCTGCGCCTGGATCACCGGTGTTGTTGACGAAGGTGGTGAGCCGCGAGAAATCCCAGCTTGCGCCCCAGATCAGGAACATCGCGGTCAACACGACGGCGACGACCAGAATGAGGTAGCCCGAGAAATCCGTCAGCATGGTGGTGAGCCTGATACCGAAATGGTTGATCAGCGCCTGCGCGACCGTGATGATCACAACGCCGATCACCTGCTCCTGATAGCCCCACGCGGAGACGTCGTTACCGAACACGCCGGACCAGACAAGGTCCTTGAACAGCGCGTAGACGCCGACATTGACCGAGGCGACGACGAAGACCAGGCCGAGCAGGTTGATCCAGGCCGTGGCCCAGCCCCAGCCGCGCCCGCCGAGAATTGACGACCAGTGGTAGAGACCGCCGGCCGTCGGATAGGCCGAGCCGATCTGGCCAAGGGACGCGGCAACGACAAGTGCAAAGACGCCGCCGATGACCCAGCCGACAGTCGCCTCGAAGCCGCTGCCGGTCGCCATGGCCAGCGGGAAGGACGTGATGCCGCCCGCCAGAATGCAAATGATCGAAAAGGAAATAGCGAAGTTCGAGAAGCCGCTCATGCGGCGAGCCAACTCCTGGGCATAGCCCATGCTATGGAGGGTTTTTACATCCTCCGATCTTTCAGCGTCTGATTTGTCCGGTCCTGCCATTTTCGTCCCCTGTTTTTCTAGCTGGCCGATTGAACTGACTTTCCCACTGCGTGTCGCCGGGAACCCTTGGCCTCCTCGGGTTCCAGGTCAGAAAAAATGCCTGTGAGCAGATCCGCCCATTTCCGCTGCCCGGTCTCGCCGGAGATCTCGTCGTTGCGGATTTCGATCATTGCGCAGGCAAGGCCGCGCGAGCGTGCATGGCGCTCCAAAGTGAAATAGACGCGGTCGGCCGGCGAATAGGGCTCGTTGATGCCGACACTGACGCCGGAGAGCCGCTGCAGCGCCGCTATGAGCGGCGACGCCAGCCGGCGGTCGTCATCGTGGATGATGCCGATATGCCAGGGCCGGTTCTTGCCCTTGTAGACCGGGGTGAAGGAATGCACCGACACCAGCCGGGTCTCCTGCCCACGCGCCTGCCGGTCGTCGATGATCGATGCGATCGTGTCGTGGAACGGCCGCCACGACAAAGCGATGCGCTCGGCGCGCTCACTGTCCGACAGGCCGGCATTGCCCGGAATGGCCGTCGTCTCGCTGACCGGCGGCACCAGGTCCGGTGCGTCGAGCGGACGGTTGCAGTCGATGATCAGGCGCGAGATGCGGGTTTCGATGAGCGTCGCATCGAGGGCGGTCGCGATGCGGCGGGCCACCGGCAGCGCGCCGGGGTCCCAGGCGATGTGGCGGGAGAGATCTTCGGCCGGCAGGCCAAGCGTGCCGAATTCGGATGGCAGGAAGTTGGAAGCGTGGTCGCAGGTCAGCACGAAAGGGCTGGACCCGCCGGGGTTCGTCACCCCTACGGTATCAGACGATGCAAGGCTGGCGGGCCGTGCTCTCTCCATAGTCTGCCGTCCCCTGGGGAGCGCTGTATCTTATGTTACGTATTTTGCGTCATTGCGTCCCTGTGGATGATTTCATACAGTTTGTCCGGCTTTGTCAAACGCGATTTCGGGGAAGCGGTCTGGACGGGCTCAGGGGTGGGGAAAACGATGATTTCCAGCATTGCCGAACTGATTTCGGACCGCATCGGCACGATGCCGGCCGGCGAGCGCCGCGCCGCGCAAACGCTGATTGCCAACTATCCGCTGATCGGGCTGAAGACGGTCGCCGAGTTCTCGACCGCCGCCGGCGTATCGTCGCCGACCATCCTGCGCTTTGTCTCCAGGCTGGGGTTCCAGAACTATCCCGAATTCCAGTCGGCGCTGCAGGACGAACTGGCGGCGCAATTGCAGTCGCCGGCATCGCGCACGCTCAATCCGGCCTCACCGGGCAGCAGTGCCGTGTCGCCAATGCTGGAGGCGACGCTGGACAATATGCGCGAGACCTTCAGGCATCTGTCCGACAGGCAGCTTGCCGACATCGCCGAAAGGCTCGCCGAACGGCGCGGCAAGACATTCCTGATCGGCGGCCGCTTCACCGATCCGTTGGCGCGCTACATGGCCGCCCACCTCGCCATCATCCAGCCCGACGTTTATCACCTCGCCGGTCAGGAGAGCATCTGGCGCGACCGGCTGATCGACATGGGCAAGCGCGACGTGCTGGTGATCTTCGACATCAGGCGCTACCAGGACAGTCTGGTCCGCTTTGCCCAGACCGCGCATCAGCGCGGCGTTCAGATCGTGCTGTTCACCGACCAGTGGCTATCGCCGATCGCCCGCTTCGCCCGCCATGTCATTGCCGGACGCACCGCCGTGCCTTCGGCGTGGGACTCTTCCGCCGCTCTGTTCGTTGTCGCCGAGACGCTGATCGGCGCCGTCACCAGGCAGCTCGAGGCCGACAGCGCCAGGCGCATCCGCGACCTGGAAAGCCTGCGCTGACACGCTCAATCCCGGCCGCAGGTGCGCAGAATTACGCAGATTTAATGTGCATGGAAGCGGCAGAATTGCCATAAAGCCATGATATTGCGGCGGCTTCGCACATACCGGGTGCGTCGCTGCGCGTTTTTTTGCTTGGTGAAACCGGTAGACGTTTTGCCAACCGGAGTGTCGATGGTCGCCTGGAAACAGATCGTTTTTGCGCTTGTGATCCTGGTCGCGGCTGTCCTCGCCTGGGCGCGATTCTTCCCGGGCGCGCCGGAGGTTCTGGCACGCTGGGGCATCGACTGGACCTATGCTTCGGCGCCCGCCACAACCGGTGCGGTCGACACGACAAAACAGGCAGGCGGCCGCAACGCTGCCGGCCGCCCGGCAAATGTCGTCGCCTTGCCTGCGGCCACCGCCACCATCAACGATCGCCTGCAGGCGATCGGCACCGGCCGCGCCAACGCCTCGGTGACGGTCAACCCATACAGCTCTGGGCGCCTCGTTGAATTTCTCGTCCAATCCGGCACCCGCGTCGACAAGGGGCAGATCATCGCTGTTCTCGATTCCGAGACCGAGGTGATCTCGCAAGATCGTGCCAAGCTTGCCTTGCAGGATGCCCATGACAAGCTCGAGCGGGTGAAATCATTGAGGGCCTCCAACGCCGCGACTCCGGTCGCCGTCGCCGATGCCCAAGTGGTGCTAGCCGGCGCCAAACTGGCGCTGCAGGATGCCGAACTCGCCTTGCAGCGTCGTTCGATCGTCGCCCCTATCGCCGGCACGGTCGGCATCCTGCCGATATCGGCCGGCAATTACGTCACCAGCCAGTCGGCGATCGCCACGCTTGACGACCGCTCCTCCATCCTGGTCGATTTCCTGGTGCCCGAGCGCTTCGCCGCCGCCGTCAAGGTCGGCGCGCAACTGTCGGCGACGCCGATCGCCAATCCGAGCAAGGCCTATACCGGCACCGTGTCGGCCATCGACAACCACATCGACGAAAAGAGCCGCACCCTGCTGGTCAAGGCTGCAATCGCCAATCCGGCGGATTCGCTGCGCGCCGGCATGTCATTCGGCATCACCATGCGCTTCCCCGGCGACACCTATCCGGCCGTCAGCCCGCTGGCGATCCTGTGGGGTTCCGACGGCGCCTATGTCTGGCAGGTCGAGGACGGCAAGGCCAGGCGCGTTCCCGTGCGCATCATCCAGCGCAACACCGAGACGGTGCTGATCGACGCCGAGATCGAGGATGGCGACATGGTTGTGACGGAAGGCACCCAGAGCGTCAGCGAAGGCGGCGCGGTCCGCATCGCCGGCCAGGATCAGCGCGCCGCGGACGCGGCCGAAGGCTCATGACCGCGCCTGTCAGCACCGCCAGCGAAACCGGCTTCACCGCCCTTTTCATCCGCAGGCCGGTCATGGCCTTCGTGCTGAACACGCTGATCGCAGTGGCCGGCCTTGCCGCTTTCTACGGCGTCGAGATCCGCGAACTGCCCGATGTCGACCGCGCCGTGGTCACCGTGTCGACGGCTTTCGAGGGCGCCGCTGCCGAAACCGTCGACCGTGAACTGACCGACACCATCGAGGGTGCGGTAGCCCGCGTCTCCGGTGTCAAGTCGATCTCGTCGACCTCGTCCTTCGGCCAGAGCCGCGTCACCATCGAGTTCAACGACGGCGTCGATTTGAACGTCGCCGCTTCCGACGTGCGCGACGCGGTCGGCCGTGTCGCCAACATGATACCGGAGACCGCCGATCCGCCGCGCATCGTCAAGGCCGATGCCAATTCCGATGCCGTGATGCGACTGGCCGTCACCTCCGACACCATGTCGGTGCAGGACATGACGGTGATCGTCCAGGACCAGATCGAGGACGAACTGGCCGCGGTGCCCGGCGTCGCCGACGTTCAGGTCTATGGCGACCGCGACAAGATCTTCCGCATCGATGTCGACCAGAACAAGCTCGCCAGCCTCGGCTTCACTGTCGCCGATCTGAGGGCAGCGCTTGCCTCGGTGGCTTTCGATTCACCGGCCGGTTCGATCACCACCACCAACCAGGATCTCATCGTCCGCACCACGGCCGATGTGACGACGCCGGAAGAATTCGAAAACATCATCATCGGCGGCACGACGCGCATCCGCGACGTCGCCACCGTCACGCTCGGCCCCGACATCGGCCAGACCTCGTTGCGCTCCGACGGCAAGACCGGCATTGGCCTTGGCATCATCCGCCAGGCGGAATCGAACACGCTGGATATTTCCACCGGAGTGAAGGCAGCCGTCGCCAAGCTGCAGGAAAACCTGCCCAAGGGCATGTCGATCAAGATCACCAGCGACGACGCCGTCTTCGTCAACGGCGCCGTGCACGAGGTCGAGATCGCGCTTGGCCTGTCGATCTCCATGGTGCTGATCGTCATCTACATCTTCCTGCTCGACTGGCGCGCGACGCTGATCCCTGGTCTGTCGATGCCGGTCGCCATGATTGGCACCATCGCCGCCATCTATCTCGCCGGCTTCTCGATCAACATCCTGACGCTTCTGGCGCTGGTGCTGGCAACCGGCCTTGTCGTCGACGACGCCATAGTCGTTCTGGAAAACATCGTGCGACGGCGCAACGAAGGCATGGGGCCTCGTGCCGCCGCCGTGCTCGGCGCCCAGGAAGTGTTCTTCGCCGTCATCGCCACGACGCTGACGCTCGTTGCCGTTTTCGTGCCGATCTCCTTCCTGCCGGGACAGACCGGCGGCCTGTTTCGCGAATTCGGCTTCGTCCTCGCCATGTCGGTGCTGCTCTCCTGCGTGGTCGCGCTGACGCTGTGCCCGATGCTGGCCTCGCGCATGTTGACCGGCGCATCGCTCCACCATGAAGGCGGTCACGACATTGGCGCGCGCATCGGCGGTGCGCTGAACGCGGCCTACAAACGCGCCCTGCATGCCTGCCTTGGCGCGCCGTGGATCGTGCTGCTGGTCGCGGTGCTGTTTGCAGGCATCGCCTTCATGCTGTTCGGCACCATCCGCCAGGAGCTGACGCCGAGCGAGGACCGCGCCGTCGTGCTTCTGCGCATCAACGCGCCGCAAGGCGTCAGCCTCGACTACACCACCCAGCAAATGCAGAAGATCGAGCGGCTGATCCAGCCGCTGCGCGATTCCGGCGAGATCGTCTCGACCTTCGAAAATGCCGGCCAGAACGGCGCCTATAATTCAGGCTTCATGGTTATGACGCTGGCGCCGTGGGACGAGCGCACGCGCAGCCAGCAGGAGATCATGGCGCAGATAAGCCAGCTGACCCGGCAGGTGCCATCCGTGCGCATCTTCCCGGTGCAGGCCAATAGCCTCGGCATTCGCGGCGCCGGCAACGGCCTGCAATTCGCGCTGGTCGGCAACGACCGCAAGGCGCTCGGCGACGCGGCGGTGAAGATCATCGCCCGGATGCAGGCCGATCCGCGCTTCCAGACGCCGCGGCTTTCCATCGACCCGACGCAACCGCAGTTGGCGGTGGCCATCGACCGCGAGCGCGCCTCCGATCTCGGCATCGACATATCGGGGCTCGCCAACACCTTGCAGGCGATGCTCGACGGCAACGATGTCGTCGATGTCTACATCGCCGACCGCAGCTATGGCGTGAAGCTGGTCTCGACCACCAACCCGATCAATGATCCGACCGATCTGGAAAACATCTTCCTGAAGACCGCCGACGGCCGCTTCGTGCCGATGTCGACCATCGCCACGCTGACCGAGCGCGCCGTGCCGCCGTCGCTGACCCGCGAACAGCAGCAGCCTTCGGTGGCGATCACCTCGAACCTGAACGGCAATTTCGCACTGGGTGACGCGCTCGGCGTTGCCGAGCAGATCGCCGCCCCGCTGCTGCCGCCGGGCAGCCACGTCCTGCCGCTGGCCGAAGCCGCGACGCTCGGCGAGACCAACAGTGCCATGATCACCATTTTCGGCTTCGCGCTGGTCATCATCCTCCTGGTGCTTGCCGCCCAGTTCGAAAGCTTCGTCAGCGCCGTCATCATCATGGCGACGGTCCCGCTCGGCCTTGCCTGCGCAATCTTTGCGCTGCTTTTGTCAGGCACCAGCCTCAATGCCTACAGCCAGATCGGCCTCGTGCTTCTGGTCGGCGTCATGGCCAAGAACGGCATCCTCATCGTCGAATTCGCCAACCAGCTGCGCGACCGCGGCCTCGGCGTGCGCGAGGCGATCGAGCAGGCCTCGATCATCCGCCTGCGGCCGGTGATGATGACGATGATCTGCACCATCCTCGGCGGGGTCCCGCTGGTGCTGGCCGCCGGCGCCGGTGCCGAAGCGCGCATCGCGCTCGGCTGGGTCATCGTCGGCGGGCTGGGTCTCGCCACCGTCTCGACGCTGTTCCTGACCCCGGTCGCCTACCTCCTGCTCGGCCGCTTCGTGACGCCGAAGGCGCATGAGGAAGCGAGGCTGAAGCGGGAGCTTGAGGAAGCGGCGTACGCCAATGTCGAGCCGGCGGAGTAGCTCCGCTTACCCTCCCCCTTGTGGGGAGGGTCGGACCGCGGGTCCGGGGTGGGGGTGCAGCGCCAACTAACGTCGGTCCAGCGCTCCCGCGAATAACAGAGGTGGAGCCAAGACCCCCACCCCGACGAACGAGCAAAATTGCTCTTTCGTCGACCCTCCCCACAAGGGGGAGGGTAGAAAGTCACGGCCTAATAAACACCTTCCCGTTCGGCTTGGCCAGCTCCGCCGGGGCCTTCGCCATCGCCTCATCCAGCGGTAGCACCGCCGTCACGTCGGTTGACCAGCGCCCATCCGAAAAGCGCTTCTGTGCTTCCATGATCGCCGGGCCGCGCTTGTCGCGGAACTGGCGCATCCATTCGACCAGCCAGAAGCCTTCAATGTGCTTGTGTTGGAAGATCATCTGGCCGGGCTCACGGATGACAGTAGTGTCCGGATCGAGCCGTCCATAGATGATCCAGCGCGAGCGCTTCGGCATGGCGTCGAAGATCGCCGAGGCCAGCGGCCCGGTCACGGCATCGAGGAAGATGCGCGGCTGCTCGGCCTTGACCACATCGCGTAGTGCTGCCTTGAAATCCGGCGCCTTCTCGTTGAGCACATGGGCAGCCCCGATCTCCTTCAACAGCGGAATCTGCTCGTCGCGGCGCACGGTGACGATCGGCCGGAACCCAGCCTCCTTGGCGAGACCCGCGATCAGCTTGCAAAGCTGGCTGGCGCCGGCGGTCATGATGAAGGCTTTTTCGCCCGTCTCCTTGACGATGTCGAACATGGCGAGCGCCGTGAGCGGGTTGACGATCATCGCCGCGCCATCCTCGTCGCGGACCGTGTCGAGCAGCGGAATGCAGCCGGCAGCTTCGGCAACTGCATAGTCCGCCCACGCGCCCCAATTGGTGACGCCGGTGGTGAAGGCGATGCGCTTGCCGATCAGGCTTTTCGCATAGGGCTCGTCGCCGCTGGCAACGACCGTGCCGACACCCTCGAAGCCGGCCGGCTGGCCCTTGGCGCGCGGCTGACCGTACTGGCCCTTGATGAACATGACGTCGGACGGGTTGATCGAGGCGAGGCTGACCTTGATCAGCACCTGGCTCGGTCCGGGCGTCGGCACGCCGATGCTGCCCAGCTTGACATACGGCTCCATCGCCTCCAGCACGCTGCCGGAGGGCGTCCTGGTGTAGCCGTCGCCGGTCAGCAGCAGTGCTCTCATGTCTGAAGGTATCGCCATGGCGGGGCTCCTTAACGTTTGAGGATGAGCTTGCCGGATGCGCCACGGCCAAGCACGCGCGTCAGCACTGCGGAGGCATCGGCCAGCGGATAAGTGCCTTCGATGACCGGCCGAACCTTGCCGGCGCGATGCCAGCCGACCCAGCTCCTTCAGATTGTCGGCATAGACGAGGTGGCCGAGCGGCGCGATCGCGGGCGATGAGGGTTTTCATCCACTCAGACCTTTTCCTGCGTGTATTTCCTGAGCTCCATGCGCGCCACCTGCCGGCGGTGCACGGCGTCCGGCCCGTCGGCGAGGCGCAGGGTTCGCAGATGCGTCCACGAGCGTGCCAGCGGCGTGTCCTGGCTGATGCCTTGCGCGCCGAACATCTGCACTGCCTCGTCGGTGACCTTGAGCGCGACGCGCGGTGCGATGACCTTAATCTGGCTGATCCAGGGCGCGGCTGCGCGCGCATCGCCCTGGTCGATCATCCACGCCGCCTTGAGGCAGAGCAGCCGCGCCATCTCGATCTCCATGCGGCACTCGGCGATGATGTCGAAATTGGCGCCGAGCTTGGCCAATGGCTGGCCGAAGGCCTCGCGGCGCACCGAGCGCTGGCACAGCAGCTCCAGCGCCATTTCGGCCTGGCCGATGGCGCGCATGCAATGGTGGATGCGGCCGGGGCCGAGCCGCCCCTGGGCGATCTCGAACCCCCTGCCCTCGCCGAGGATCAGGTTTCCGGCCGGCACCCGCACATTGTCGAAGCGAAGATGCATGTGGCCATGCGGCGCGTCGTCGTCGCCATAAACCTGCATCGGCCGCAGCTTGGTCACGCCCTTGGTACCGGACGGCACCAAGATCATCGAATGGCGGCGGTGCTGCGGCTCGGCTTCGCCGCCGGTCCGAACCATGACAATGTAGATGGCGCAGCGCGGGTCCCCGGCCCCCGACGCCCACCATTTCTCGCCGTTGAGTGCATAGTCGTCGCCTTGCTTTTCGCAGCGCATGGCGATGTTGGTGGCGTCGGAGGAGGCGACATCCGGCTCCGTCATCAGATAGGCCGAGCGGATTTTCCCCTCGAGCAGCGGCGCCAGCCATGCCTGCTTGTGGTCCTCCGAGCCATAGCGCTCCAGCACCTCCATATTGCCGGTGTCGGGCGCTGAGCAATTGAAGGTCTCCGCGCCGAGATGCGCCTTGCCCATCTCCTCGGCCAGACAGGCATATTCGACGGTTGACAGCCCATAGCCGCGCTCGGAGCCGGTCAGCCAGAAATTCCACAGGCCGCGCTCCTTGGCCGTTTTCTTCAACCCTTCGAGGATCTCGGTCTGCCGCGCGGTGTAGACCCAGCGGTCGCCGCCCTTGCCGACCTCGCTCAAAAACTCATGATCGAGCGGCATGATCTCATCGCGCACCATGGTGGCGACGCGGGCGTGAATCGGCTTCAGCCGCTCGGTCATGCCGAGATTCATGTCGCTCATCGGTCTCAACCCTTTCACGCATCTGGGGCACTTTATCCGTGGCAAGGATGACCGTACTTCGGGTAGCCTTGTCAACGCGAGCCCTTTCGCCCCGGACCGTGAGCAGAAAGGCGCGGAGGAATTGCGATGAGCTATCTGGAAGAACTGTTCTCAGTCGCCGGAAAGACAGCGCTGGTGACGGGAGCCGCGACCGGCATCGGCCGCATGGTGGCGACCGCCTTGGTCCAAGCCGGCGCCACCGTGATGATCGCTTCACGCAAGGGCGAGGATTGCATCAAGGTCGCCGCTGAGTTGAACGGGCTCGGCGGCTCCGGCAGTGCGGAAGGCTTTGCCGGTGACGTCTCGAGCGAAGCAGGCATTGCCGCGCTGGTCGGCGAGGTCAAGGCGCGCACCGAGAAGCTGCATATTCTGGTCAACAATGCCGGCATATCCTGGGGTGCCTCCCTGGAGGATTTTCCCTATAGCGGCTGGGCCAAGGTGTTCGCCGTCAACGTCACGGCCGTCTTCCATCTGACGCGCGAATTGCTGCCGCTGCTGGAAGGCGCCGCGAGCGATGCCGATCCGGCCCGCGTCATCAATCTGGGCTCGGTGATGGGCACACAGCCGCTGGCCGACGATGCCTATTCCTACACCGCGTCCAAAGGCGCCGTTCACCACCTGACGCGCACGCTGGCGATCGAACTCGCGGCGCGGCGCATCACCGTCAACGCCTTCGCGCCCGGTCCCTTCCAGAGCCGGATGACCGCCTTTGCCACCGGCACCGAAGAAAAGGCCAGACATGTCGGCAGCCATGTGCCGATCGGACGTATCGGCGTGGCGGATGACATCGGCGGCGCAACGCTCTATTTGTGCAGCCGTGCCGGTTCCTATGTCACCGGCGCCATCCTGCCGATCGACGGCGGGCAGTCGGTGCAGCATGGGCTGACATTGTTCAAGGAATGAGCCGCGGTCGGCGGCAAGGGGAGGACACCGCAGTGGAACCGATCAGTCTCGATGTGCTTCTGGCCAGCGTCGGCAAGGAAGTCGGCGTCTCGCCATGGCGCGAGGTCACACAGACCATGATCGACCAGTTCGCCGACGCCACCGACGACCACCAGTTCATCCATTGCGACCCCGAGCGGGCCAAAAACGAGACGCCGTTCGGCGGCACCATCGCGCATGGCTTCCTGTCGTTGTCGCTGCTCTCGGCGATGACCTTCGAGACCATGCCGCCGCTGGAAAAGGGCAAGATGGGCGTCAACCACGGTTTCGATTCGCTGCGCTTCCTGGCGCCGGTGAAGACCGGCGCGCGCATCCGCACCCGCTTCGTGCTGGCCGACGTCAAGGTCAGGCCGTCGGGCTGGGTGCAGACGGCGCATGACGTGACCATCGAGATCGAAGGCTCGAAGAAGCCGGCGCTGACGGCGCGCTGGCTGACGCTGACGCTGATCGAGCGTGAGCCGGAGACCGCATGAGCGGCGACGCCAACGCGCTGGACCAGACGGCACTAGCGCCCTATCTCGAGGCGCACATCCCGGGTTTTGCCGGGCTTCATTCCATCGAAAAATTCAAATCCGGCCAGTCGAACCCGACCTATCTGCTGACCGCAGCCAGCGGCCGCTATGTCCTGCGCGCCAAGCCGCCGGGCCAGTTGCTGAAATCGGCGCATCAGGTCGACCGCGAATTCACGGTCATGAAGGCGCTGGCCGGCACCGCCGTGCCGGTGCCGGCGATGCTGCATCTGTCGGCGGAGGCGACGCCGATCGGCCGCATGTTCTACGTCATGGATTTTCTCGACGGCCGCATCTTCTGGGATCCGGCAGTGCCGGAGGCCGCTGGCAACGATGAGCGCGCCGCCCTCTACAATGCCATGAACGCCACGCTGGCGGCCCTGCACGATGTCGATGTCGAGGCGGTCGGGCTCGGCGATTTCGGCAAACCCGGCAATTACTTCGAACGCCAGCTGGCACGCTGGACCAGCCAGTACCGCGCCTCGGAGACCGGCACGGTCGCCGACATGGACCGGCTGATCGCCTGGCTGGAGACGCATATGCCGGCCGATGACGGTCGCGTCTCGCTGGTGCATGGCGACTACCGGCTGGACAACATGATCTTCGCGCACAATGAGCCGAAAGTGCTGGCGGTGCTCGACTGGGAACTGTCGACGCTTGGCCACCCCTTCGCCGACATCGCCTATCAATGCATGCAATGGCGCTTGCCGCACGCCTCGGGCTTTCGCGGTCTTGGCGGCGTCGACCGCGCTGCCCTCGGCCTGCCCTTGGAGGAAGCCTATGTCGCGGCGTATTGCCGGCGGCGCGGGCTTGTCGGCATCGACAATTGGAGTTTCTTCCTCGCCTTCTCCTTCTTCCGTTTGGCAGCGATCTGCCAAGGCGTCTACAAGCGGGCGCTGGACGGCAACGCCTCCAATCCCGAGAAGGCCAAGACCTATGGCGAGGCGGTGAAACTGCTGTCGCATGTCGCTAGCAAGCTGATCGACAAGCAGGCATAAAGGGGAGGCATGATGGGCCGTTTCGATGGAGCGACCGTGCTGATCACCGGCGCCGCCGGCGGCCTCGGTCGCAGCGCGGCCAAGGGCTTTGCCGCCGAAGGCGCCCGCCTCGTGCTGTCCGACATCGATGACAAGGCGCTGGCCGAGCTCGCCGGCTCTTTGCAGACTGAAACCGCCGTCCGTGCCGGCGACATAGCCGATGAAAAACTGTCCGAGGATCTGGTGAAACTGGCGGCGGAGAAATTCAGCCGGCTGGATATCGCCATCAACAATGCCGGTATTGTCCAGAGTTCCGTGCGCCTGCCGCAAGTGGCCTCCGACGAGGCGCGCCGCGTGCTGGAAATCGACCTGCTCGGCGTCTTCTACGCCATGAAGCACCAGATTCCGCAGATGGAGCGGCAGTTCAAGGCCACGGGCAAGGGCGGCGTCATCGTCAACATCGCCTCGGTTGCCGGCCTGGTCGGCGCGCCGAAACTGTCGGTCTATGCCGCCGCCAAGCATGGCGTGGTCGGACTGACCAAATCGGCGGCCGCCGAATACGCCACCAAGGGCATCCGCATCAATGCCGTGTGCCCGGCGCACACGCGGACCGCCATGGTCGACGGTTTCGTGCGCATGTCCGGCGCGCCGGAAGCCGCAGCGCTGGCCGAACTGACGCGCGGCGTGCCGATGAAGCGGGTGGCGGAAGTGGACGAAGTCGTGACCGCCATCCTGTTTGCCGCCGACCCCTCGAATTCCTTCATGACTGGCCACACACTGGCCGTGGATGGCGGCGTCGGTGCAATTTGATAGCCCCGATTTGGCAACCCCAGATTTGATAACCCCCGATTTGGTAACCATTGCCGGTGGGGAACCTACGGCGCCCTTGTTCGTTTCCGTACAGCGTATATAATTTAGCCAACACCCACCACATGAAGGCAGACTCAAGTGCCGCTGAGCGTCCAGAAACGCCGCGAGAAACAAAAGGCCGAACTGCGTTCCGAACTGCTCGACGCAGCCCACAAGCTCGTCAAGGAAGAGGGCTATGAAGGCCTGACCATCCGCAAGTTGGCCAAGCGGGTCGGCTATGCTCCGATGTCGGTCTATTCCTACTTCGCCGACAAGCAAGACATCCTGTTTGCGCTGGCCGAGGATGCCTTCGAAACACTTGCCCGCCGCATCGAGGAGCATCCTTCCGACGATCCGATCGAGGCCTTGCGTGCGGTGATGACCGAATATGCCGCCTTCGGGCTCGGCAACCCCAACGAATACCGCACCGTGTTCATGACCGAAAAGACCAAGCTGCCGGAAGGCAGAAGCTATGAGGACATGGAAGAGGCCAACCCGGCGATGAAAGCGCTGATATCCAGGGTCGAGGCCTGCGTTGCTGCAGGCAAGCTGCAGGGCGATCCGCGCGCCATCGCCACCATGCTTTGGGCAGTCGGCCACGGCACCATCTCGCTTTTGATCACGTTCCCGTTCTACCCCTTCGGCGACCCGCAGGCTTTCGTGACGCGGATGTGCGATTTCACACTCGCCACGCTCAGCACTCAGAATGTGCCGCCGCTGACCGAGACCCCGGCCGACTGCTGAGCATCCCCGCCCCTCCAATTCAACGTCCGGCCTGACAGCTTCGGCTGTGTCAGTGCGCCGCAATTTTCGGCGTTCAAAAAGATTTTTCGTACGCGTACGTTTTCCGACTTGAAAACCCATCTCGGTGGACGTATGTGTACGTTGTATCGTACATGTACGAAAAAAATTTAACCGATGGAGACAGACATGAACAAGACCCTTCTCGCTCTCGCCACCGTGCTGGCTCTCTCCGGCTCGGCTTTCGCCGCCAACAACACACACTCGACCAAGCAGGCCCCCGCCGCCACCTGCGTCGACACCACGACCAATGCCAAGCTCGATTGCGCCGTGACCGGCTCGGTCGAAAAGTCCGACGTCAAGGCCAAGAGCCCGCGTCTCGGCATCGAGATCAACCCATGGATCGTGCCGAGCACGTTCTAAGTTGATCGGGCTCGACCACAGCACAACGACTAATTTAAGGGCGGCAGGATAATCCCGGCCGCCCGTTTTTTCCTCAGCGCAAGCCGGCTTTTCCTGAGTTCAAACCTGGCGTAGCCGAACGGGTTATTTCTTGCGCGGTTTGCGACCCGGCACCGTCTTGGCCTTGCCGGGTCTTGCCGGCGCGCCTGGGATGGCGGTCGAGGTGATCGACACCGGATCGCTGGCCGGAAACGTGTCCTCGAGGCCTTCCTCGAGTTCCTCTTCGGCAGTCACCTCGTGATGCTGCTCATGTTCGAGTGAGCGCACGGCGGACGTCTTGCCAGCTGACTTCGGCGGCGCTTTCGACGGCATCGTATGTTCTCCCTGATGGGGGAAGCAGAACGGCTTGACCCGTCAAACGTTCCTACGCCGCCGCGTCGCTGGCTGCTTCCGACAGGAAAGTAAAGACATAGTCCGAGAAGGAACGCCAGCACTCGACCCGGAAAGCGTCGGCTGCCGTGCGCAACAGCAGGATTTCGCACTTGCCGAGAATGGTGCGCGACGCCGCGCCCACCGGAAAAGCCTCGAGCGACAAATCCTGCGGGCAGCCTGCATTGATCGCGGCGGCAGCCGCCGGGCCGGTGACGGCGAAGGCGACGTTGCGGTGCGAGATGCCGACCGCCGAATGCAATGCGGCAACCCCAGCACGATCGGCCAGCGGATCCTTGCCAGCCTCATCGATGACCAGCCACTCGTCAGGGCCAAGCCACAGCGCCGTGCGCCCTGTCTTCGACGCCGAAGTTTTCGGCTGCTTCGGCAAGGTCAGGCCGAGCGCCTTCGACAGCGCCGCCACGGAAGCCTCCGGCGCGCGCAGCGACATGCGCTCCGCCGGCGGCAGCACCTCGACCTTGACATCCGTTGCGGAAACGACGCGTCCAGCCAGGGCCGGGCGGCGCTCGACCGACGCCGCTGCAGCTGGGGCCGTCTTCTTTGCAGCAGCCTTAGCCATTGAGGCGCCCTCCCGTCTCGTCGAAGAACACCATGCCGGTAACCTCCACTTCGATCACCCCGTTCGGCATCGGCACATAGAGCGTGTCGCCCATCCGGTCGCGGCCGTCGGCAACCAGCGCCAGCGCGATCGAGCGACCGCAATTTTCCGACCAGTAGCTGGATGTGACGTGACCGATCATCTTCATCGGGATCGCCTGCTTCGGGTCGGCGACGATCTGCGCGCCTTCCTCAAGCACCACTTTCGGGTCCTTGGTCTTCAAGCCGACCAGCTGCTTGCGGCCCTTGGCGACCAGATCGGGCCGCGTCAGGCCGCGGATGCCGACGAAGTCGGTCTTCTTCTTGCCGACCGCCCAGTCGAGCCCGGCATCGTTCGGCGTCACCGTGCCGTCCGTGTCCTGGCCGACGATGATGTAGCCCTTTTCGGCGCGCAGCACGTGCATCGCCTCGGTGCCGTAAGCGGCGGCGCCATGCTTTTGGCCTTCGGCCCACAGCGCTTCCCAGACGGCCTGGCCGTGATCGGCCGGCACGTTGACTTCAAAACCGCGCTCGCCGGTGAACGACATGCGAAACAGCCTGGTCGGCACGCCGCAGATCTTGCCTTCGCGCACCGACATATGCGGCAGCGCCTCGTCCGACATGTCGATTCCTTCGACCAGCGGTGCAATGGTGTCGCGCGACTTCGGCCCCTGCACGGCGATGACCGCCCACTGTTCGGTGATCGAGGTCAGCCAGACGTTCAGATGCGGGAACTCGGTCTGGAGATAATCCTCCATGTGGTTCATGACGCGCGGCGCGCCGCCGGTTGTCGTCGTCACATGGAAACGATCCGGCGCCAGCCTGCCGACGACGCCGTCATCATAGATGAAACCATCCTCGCGCAGCATGATGCCATAGCGGCAGCGGCCGGGTTCCAGCTTCTCCCACGGATTGGTGTAGAGCAGTTCCATGAACCTGGCCGCATCCGGTCCTACCACTTCGATCTTGCCCAGCGTCGAGGCGTCGAACAGACCGGCATTGCTGCGCACCGCGACGCATTCGCGGTCGACCGCCTTGTGCATGTCCTCGCCGGGTTTGGGGAAATACCAGGCGCGCTTCCACTGGCCGACATCCTCGAACACGGCGCCTTGCGCTTCGGCCCAGGGATGCATCGCGGTCTTCCGTGTCGGGTCGAACAGCGGACCGCGCGAATGGCTGACGATCGCGCCGAAAGTGACAGGCGTATAGGGCGCGCGGAACGTGGTCAGCCCGACCTCGGGGATCGGCTTGCCAAGCGTCTCGGCGGCAATCGCCAGGCCGTGCATGTTGGACGTCTTGCCCTGGTCGGTCGCCATGCCGTTGGTGGTGAAGCGCTTGACGTGCTCGATCGAGCGCATGCCTTCATGCACCGCCTGGCGGATGTCCTTGGCGGTGACGTCGTTCTGGAAATCGACGAAGGCCTTGACCGTCTTGTCCGGCCCGGCGCCGGGCGCCGCGCCCAGCATGCCGCGCGACCAGCTTTCCGACGCGTCGACCTTCGGCTTAACGCCCTTGGCCACTTTGCCGCCCGCATCCTTCGCCGCCTTGGCGCCGGCCGCATAGGCCTCATCGATCGACGCCGAGAGCCCATCCGTGCCGTTGCAGGCGCCGACCGAAACGCAGTCCTGCGCATAGATGCCCGGCACGAAGCGCTTGGTCTCGTCATTGAAGGCGACCTTGCCGCGCGACTGCGAGAACAAATGCACCGACGGCGTCCAGCCGGCCGACATCAGGATGGCGTCGACCGGAATGGTGCGCTCGCCGCCGCCATTTTTCGGCTGCACCGTCATCGAGGTCACGCGCAACTTGCCGCCGGCGCGGATCACCGCGCGGCCGAAATTGACCTCGATCCCGAGCGCCCTCGCCTCGTCGATCACAGGTCCGGTCGGATGGTCGCGCAGGTCGACGATCGCCGCCACGTTGACGCCGGCCTTCTTCAGGTCGATCGCAGCGGAGTACGCCGAGTCATTGGCGGTGTAGAGGCCGACATTTTTGCCGACCGCGACACCGTACTGGTTGAGATAGATGCGCGCCGCCGAGGCCAGCATGATGCCGGGCCGGTCATTGTCGGCAAACACCATGTGGCGTTCGATGGCGCCGGTCGCCAGCACCACGCGCTTGGCGCGTACCTGCCACAGCCTTTCGCGCGGCAGATCGCGGCCGGGGTTCTGCAGATGGTCGCTGACGCGCTCGACCAGGCCGACGAAATTCTGCGCGTAGTAGCCGAACGCCGTCGTGCGCGACAAAACGCGGACCTTGTCCATGGCGGTGAGCTTGGCCACCGCGCCTTGCGCCCAGGCATAACCGTCCTGGCCGTCGATCTTCGCCCCGCTCTCGAAGCGCAGGCTGCCGCCGAAGCTGGCCTGTTCATCGGCGAGGATGACACGCGCGCCGGTTTCGGCAGCGGCGAGCGCTGCCGCAATGCCGGCCGCACCGCCGCCCAGCACCAGTACGTCGCAATGCGCATAGCGCGACGAATAATGGTCGGGATCTGGCTTGTCAGGCGAAAGGCCGAGGCCGGCCGCGGCGCGGATCTTCGGCTCGTAGAGGCTCTTCCAGGCTGCCTTCGGCCACATGAAGGTCTTGTAGTAGAAGCCGGCCGAAAATAGCGGCGATGCAATGTCGTTGACCGCGCCGACGTCAAAGGCGAGCGACGGCCAGCGGTTTTGCGAGTTGGCAACAAGCCCGTCATAGAGCTCCTGCACCGTGGCGCGGATGTTGGGCGCCTTGCGTGCCGCGTCGCGCTTGACCTCGACTAGCGCGTTGGGCTCTTCCGCTCCGGCCGACAGGAAGCCGCGCGGACGGTGATACTTGAACGAACGTCCCACCAGATGCACGCCATTGGCAAGCAGCGCCGAGGCCAGCGTGTCGCCTTCGATGCCGGTGTAAGACTGGCCGTCGAAAGAGAACCGCGCGGTCTTGGCCTGGCTGAGACGGCCGGCGCTTTGAATGCGGAACGCGCCGCTCATTTGGATGCCACTTCGTTGGAGTTTTTGGGCAGCTTGGACGGCTTCGGCTCGCCGGCTTTGTAAGTCATGACGAACTTGTCGGTGACGGTGTCGCGCACCGCATTGAAGAAGCGTGCGCAGCCATGGATGTGGCGCCAGCGCTCATAGATGATGCCCTTGGGGTTCGAGCGGATGAAGAAGAACTTTTCAAAATCGTCGTCGCTCTCGCCCGCCATGTTGGCCGAGCGCGCAATATGCGCCTCGCCGGCGTTACGGAACTCGAGCTCCGGGCGCTCTTCCTCGCAATAGGGGCAGCGGATGAGAAGCATTATCGTTCGTTCCTACAATTCGCCGTGGCCGACATGCGCGCCGGCCGGTTGGTTGCAAAGCCTCTGGCCCATCGCAGCAAAAGGCGCGACGAGCCGAATGCGCTCCTCCACGCTTGCGGCGGGGCGAAACAGCTCGCGATACGCCATGTTGCCGATCGTGAGCTGAAACGGATCGGTCGTCACGATGACGCTGCGCGGCTCGAATGTGTCGTCCTCGCCGAGATCGGAGGGCCTGTTCTCCATGAAGATGACCACCTTCTGGCCACCACTCCACACGCATCCCAGAATGCCGGCGTCGATCGAAAACGGCCAATTGGCTTCGTTGCCGGCGCGGCTGATCGGCTGCGTGCGCACTTCGTCCGGTGACGGAAAGTGGAACAGGTCCTGCTCCCCCGCCAGCACCAGCGGCACCGCTACAGCCAACTCCACCATCATCAGTGCGCCACCGCCGCCGCCGCTGCCTCGTCGATGAGGCGGCCGGTACGGAAGCGCTCGATGGTGAAGAGCGCGTTGATAGGATGCGGATCGTCCTTGGCAATCGTGTGGGCAAAGACATGGCCTGAGCCGGGCGTTGCCTTGAAGCCGCCCGTGCCCCAGCCGCAATTGACGTAGAGGCCTGATACCGGCGTCTTGGCCAGGATCGGCGAACGGTCGGGCGTCACGTCGACGATGCCGCCCCACGAGCGCAGCATCTTCATGCGGGTGAAGATCGGGAACATCTCGCAGATGGCGTCCAGCGTATGCTGCAAAATGTGCAGGCCGCCGGTCTGCGAATAGGAGACATACTGGTCGGTGCCGGCGCCGATCACCAGCTCGCCCTTGTCGGACTGCGAGATGTAGGCGTGCACCGTGTTCGACATCACCACGCAAGGCACCACCGGCTTGACCGGCTCCGACACCAGCGCCTGCAGCGGATAGCTTTCCAGCGGCATGCGCACGCCCGCCATGTTCATGATCACCGAGGAGTGGCCTGCAGCCACCACGCCGACCTTCTTGGCGCCGATGAAGCCGCGCGTCGTGTCGACGCCCATGACCGCGCCATTGGCCGCCCGCTTGACGCCGGTGACCTCGCAATTCTGGATGATGTGCACGCCGCGCGCCGAAGCGCCGCGCGCATAGCCCCAGGCCACCGCATCGTGACGCGCCGTGCCGCCTCGCCGCTGCAAGGCGGCGCCGACGACGGGATAGCGCGCCTGCCTGGAAATGTTGAGCGGCGGGCAGAATTCCTTCGCCTGCTCAGGCGTCAGCCATTCATTGTCGATGCCGTTGAGACGGTTGGCATGGACATGGCGCTTCAGCACCTGGATGTCGTGCACATTGTGCGCCAGCATCATGACGCCGCGCGCCGAATACATGACGTTGTAGTTGAGTTCCTGGGAGAGCCCATCCCACAGCTTCAGCGCATGGTCGTAAATGCCGGCGCTCTCGTCGTAAAGGTAGTTGGAGCGGATGATGGTGGTGTTGCGCCCGGTGTTGCCGCCGCCTAGCCAGCCCTTTTCCAGCACCGCGACATTGGTGATGCCGTGCACGGTGGCGAGATAGTAGGCGGTGGCCAGGCCATGACCGCCGGCGCCGACGATGATGACGTCATATTCCTTCTTCGGCTCCGGCGAGGACCATTGTTCCTCCCAGCCCTTGTGGCCGCGCATGGCCTCGCGGGCGATGGCGAATACCGAATATTTTTTCAACGTTCCAGCCTCGCAAATGGCGATGGGGTATTTTACGCAGCCCCGGCGCGCGAGGTGTATCACTAGCGAAACGGCGCTTCCACCCTTGCGCTGTTTGCGACGGCGCTTGCCGTTTTGCGCCGCGGTGGAAAAGACCTGCCCGGGCTGGCAGGCATGGCTGCGTTCGGACACACTGGCGATCGCGAGACTCTGGAGGACGGATATGGGCAACGCCTGGTGGAATCTAACCTTGCGTTTCCTGCTGGAACTTGCCGCCTTGCTTGGCCTCGGCTTTGCCGGCTGGAGCCTCTCCGGCGGATGGTGGCGCTGGCTCTTCGCCTTGGCCTTGCCGTTCATTGCAGCTGCGCTGTGGGGAACCTTCGCGGTGCGCGGCGATCCGAGCCGGTCCGGACGCGCGCCGGTTCCTGTACCAGGCGCAGTCAGGCTGGTGCTTGAACTGGCCATCCTGTTTGGCGGTGCAGCCGGATTCTATGCCGCCGGTCACACAACCACGGGCGTTGT
Organism: Mesorhizobium sp. L103C131B0; assembly: GCF_000502275.1. Lineage (NCBI taxonomy): Bacteria > Pseudomonadati > Pseudomonadota > Alphaproteobacteria > Hyphomicrobiales > Phyllobacteriaceae > Mesorhizobium > Mesorhizobium sp. L103C131B0. The sequence goes on from NZ_AYXC01000001.1 coordinate 552,721, forward strand.
CATCACGCTGCTCATCGCCATCAGCTACGCATTTTCGCTCGATCGCCTCGGCTGGCTGCTGAAGCAATAGTCCGGCGCGCGGCGCTTGTGCCGCTGCGAAGCCATTCAGCAAGTCGAGCACGTATCGGGTGGCTAGCACCGTCCCGAACTGCGATCAACATCCCGGGTGCCGGCACAGCCGGCGCGATGAAAGGATGCAAAAAATGTTCGCACTCACCAATAAAATAGCGATCGTCACCGGCGCCAGTTCCGGCATCGGCCGCGCCACCGCAAAACTCTTCGCCGAAGAAGGCGCCAGGGTCGTCATCGCCGCCCGCCGCCAGGCCGAACTCGATGCGCTGGTCGTCGAAATCGAGGACGCCGACGGCACGGCAGTCGCGCTTGCCGGCGATGTCCGCGACGAAGCCTATGCAAAAGCCCTCGTCGATCTCGCCGTCGAAAAATTCGGCGGGCTAGATATCGCCTTCAACAATGTCGGCTCCGTCGGAACGATGGGTCCGATTTCGGAACTGTCGCTGGACGGATGGCGCGAGACGCTCGACGCCAATCTGACCAGCGCCTTTCTCGGCGCGAAATACCAGGTGCCGGCGATGGTCGAACGCGGCGGCGGATCGCTGATCTTCACCTCGACCTTCGTCGGTCACACAGTCGGCATGCCGGGCATGACCAGCTATGCCGCCAGCAAGGCCGGACTGATCGGCCTGACGCAGGTGCTGGCCGCCGAATACGGCCCCAGGGGCGTGCGGGTCAACGCGCTGATGCCGGGTGGCACCGACACCCCGTCGGCAACATTCAAGACGCCGGAATCACGCGCTTTCGTGGAAAACCTGCATGCCTTGAAACGTGTCGCTGTGCCTGAAGAGATCGCCCGCGCTGCGCTCTTCCTGGCATCGGATGCGTCGAGCTTCACCACAGGATCGGCGCTGTTTGCCGATGGCGGCGTCTCGATCACCCGGACGTGAAGCATTTCGCGGGTCATCGCCCGCGCCGATCAGCCATAGAACCCGAAACCGGACTTGCTTTTTCCTCGCGATTTGGCGATTCGGTTTCGGGTGAGGAGGACGGACATGCTGCTGATCAGGACCTATGTCGCCCAGAGCGCAATCGAAGGCGTCGGCGTGTTCGCCGCCGAGCCGATCAGGAAGGGCGCCTCGATCTGGCGGCTCGATCCGGATTTCGACCGGCTGATCCCGATGGACAAATACGAGGCGGCGCCGCCGCACCTCAAGGAATTGCTCGACCGCTATGCCTATCCGAGCCCCGACCGTCCCGGCTTCATGGTCTATGAAGTCGATAATGGCCGCTTCATGAACCACGCCGAGCGGCCGAACACGGATTTTTCGCAATATGGCGGCGCCACCGCCACTCGAGATATATCAGCCGGCGAGGAAATTACCTGCGATTACGGCGAATTCTTCGAGGATTTCGCACGGCTCCATCTGGCCAGCGCCTAGTTGGCGCCCTATCTCGGGGCTGCCGTGGCAAATTGGCGGTTGTCCTTCATTTCCAGTGTGGACAGCGCGGCCTGATTCTGCTATCAGCCGCCACAATTCGTGGTGTAAAGCGCCGCGGAGGCATGTGGCTATGGTCACTTGCCTGTTGATATCAAACCCGAAAGACAGGATTGCCCGTGCAGGTACTCGTCCGCGACAATAACGTTGATCAGGCGCTTCGCGCTCTCAAAAAGAAGATGCAGCGCGAAGGCATTTTCCGCGAAATGAAGATGCGCGGCCATTACGAGAAGCCTTCCGAGAAGCGCGCCCGTGAAAAGGCCGAAGCCGTTCGCCGCGCCCGCAAGCTGGCCCGCAAGCGCGCCCAGCGCGAAGGCCTGCTGCCGATGACGCCGCGCCCGGTTGCTGCCGGCGCCGCCGGTGGTCCTGGTGGTGCTCCGCGTCCGCCGCGGTTCTGACGCCAATTTTTCGTCCTTTTCGAAGGATACTCTGAGGTGGCGCGATGCGGAATCGCCGCCACCTTTTTGTTTGGAGCGCCGCCATTCTGTTGGAGGCCGTTCCCTTGAACGCGCAAACGGCGTTCTAGATTTTGTTACGACAATCTGTGACCCGGCCCGGAGGGGGACCTGGACGGCGCGGCTGAAGTGAGGACAGGGCAGACATGAACGCAATCGGCGTAGAGCGCAAAACCACAATGCGCGGTTTGGCCCTGGCGGCAGCCCTGATGTCCGGCCTGGTGCTTGCCAGTTGCCAGAGCGTTCCGACCGGCGAATTCAACAACATCGACAAGGCGCAAGGCTCAACCGAGAACATCTCCTCGCTGTCGGCGGTGATCCAGCGCAATCCGCAGGATCCGGAAGGCTACAATGTGCGCGGCTCGGCCTATGGCCGTGGCGGCCAGTACCAGGCGGCGCTGAAGGATTTCGACACCGCCATCCAGCTCAACCCGAATTTCTACCAGGCCTATTCGAACCGGGCACTGATCCAGCGCTTCCTCGGCAACCAGGCGGCCGCCCTTGCCGACTACAACCGCTCGATCCAGATCAATGCAAATTATGACGCCGCCTATATCGGCCGCGGCAACCTCTATCGCAAGGCTGGCCAGACCCAGCAGGCCTTCAACGATTTCCAGAAGGCGATCCAGCTCGACACCACGGATGCCCGCGCCTATCACAATCGCGGCCTGATCTATCAGAGCCAAGGCCAGCACAAGTTTGCCATCGAGGATTTCTCGACCGCCATCTCGCTGGCGCCGGACGCCGCCGAACCCTACAACGGCCGCGGCCTCTCCTATCTCGCCATGAATGACGAGGACAACGCCTTCTCCGACTTCAACATGGCCATCAAGCTCGACGGCAAGAACGCCGAAGCCTGGTCCAACCAGGCGCTGATCTACGAGCGCCGCGGCGACAAGGTCAAGGCCTCGAAGGCCTACCGCGAAGCCGTCCATCTCGACCCGACCTACCAGCCGGCCAAGGACGGCCTGTCTCGCACATCGGGCGCCACGGCCGGCTGAGATGCGGCCGGCGCGCCGCCATCGGCGGCCTTTTATACAACGTTCCATTCCTGATGCAGTGCGCCGCGTGAGCGGTTTCTCCCAAGGGAAAGCGCAGAGCCCTTCCCCTAGGGATTGCGTATCCAGAAAACCCCACTATCACCCAATCTTAACCACCGGGGGCAAAGCGCTAACCCTTGCCTTGATCGCGCCAAGTTTTCAGCGGAACGCTCCGGGCCATTCAACCGTTGTTGAAGGCATTTTCGAAAGGACTGACCCATGATCAAGAAAATCATCTGTGCCGCGGCACTTGCCACGACGCTGCTTGCCGTTCCCGCCAGCGCCGGCAAGCTTCAGCTCGGCACGCTCGATTGCACCATCGACGGCGGCGTCGGTTACGTCATCACGTCGAACAAGGGCGTCGACTGCACGTTCCGCCCTTATCACCATGGGCCGTCCGAGAAATACACGGGGATGATCTCCAAGCTCGGGGTCGATCTCGGCCAGACGCATCAGGGCCAGCTGGTGTGGGCGGTTCTGGCCGCCACCCGCGGCCATGACGAGGGCGACCTTGCCGGCCATTATTACGGCGTCAACGCCGAGGCGAGCGTGGTGACCGGCGGCGGCGCCAATCTGCTGGTCGGCGGGCTCGACGGCGCCTTTGTGCTGGAGCCGCTCAGCGTCCAGGCGCAGACCGGCGTCAATGTAGCGGTCGCCGTGACCTCCCTGGAGCTGATCCACTCGTTCAAATAAGCATCGGCAAATAAGTATCGACTGATCCCTCTACGCGCGGCGCGGAACAGGTTACTGTTTCGCGCCGCATGCTTTTTGGGGGATCCGCCGTGCTGAAACCAGCCATCGCCGCCGCTATCACCATCATCTGTACCGCCCAGGCCCAAGCGCAAGACCAGGGCATCGAACTCGGTGTGCTCGATTGCGCCATCGGCGGCGGCACCGGCTTCATCTTCGGCTCCAGCAAGGATCTGAGCTGCACCTTCACGCCGGCCGACAAGAGCTTTTCGCCGGAAGCCTATTTCGGCGCCGTCAACAAATACGGGCTCGACATCGGCACCACCAAGCAGACCGTCATGCAATGGCTGGTGCTGACGCCGCTGAGGAACATCTATGCGCCCGGCGCGTTGGCCGGCGACTATATCGGGGCCAGCGCCGAAGTGACGGCGGCGGTCGGCGCCGGCGCCAATCTCCTGGTCGGCGGCTCCTCGCAGGCCTTCACCCTGCAGCCGCTCAGCCTGCAGACGCAGACCGGTATCAACATTGCCATCGGCGTCAGCCAGTTTCAGCTGCGCAGCATTGAGAACTGACCGGCGCATCAAGCGGAGAGGCTTCCGGCCAATCTCGACCGTTTGCACTTCGATAAAAAGCCACTTGAGCTCAACTGCGCTTGAGGTTTTACAACTCGCCTGACTGAAACAGCGCGCATGGCCCCGCCGGAAAGCCCGACTGGCTTCTGGCGCCATGCGCCGGCATCGAGATATGCAAAGGCAGGGTAAAAGAATGACTGAAATCACCAGCAACAAGGTCGACTGGCGGGCATTGTGGGCAAGCGGCGACCTCGCGCGCTTCTGCTTCATCAGCCTCGGCATCCTGCTGCACGCCACCAACGAGACGATGGTGGCGACGGTCATGCCGGCCATGGTCGGGGACCTCGCCGGTGTGCAGTTCGTCGGCTGGTCGCTGGCCGTCTACGAGCTCGGCGCCATTGTCGCCGGCGCTGCGGCGGGGCGGCTGGTCAGCTATGTCGCTCTACGCTCCAACGTCACGGTCGCCGCCCTGCTCTATGCCGTGGGCGCCCTGATCTGCGCCACCGCGCCGTCCATGCCGGTGTTTCTTGCCGGCCGTCTGGTCGAGGGGCTCGGCGGCGGTGCGCTGGTGTCGCTGGCCTTCGTCTCGGTCGAGCGGCTGTTTAACCGCAACATCTGGCCACAGCTGTTCGGCATAATGTCGGCGATCTGGGGCGTCGCCGCGTTCAGCGGCCCGATGCTCGGCGCGATCATGGTCGAGCTCCTGTCCTGGCGCTGGGCCTTCGGCGTCTTCGTGCTGGGTGGCATTGCCATGGCATCGGCAAGCTTCATCGTCCTGAACACGCCGGAAGCGGCGAAGCCGCAGGCCGCCGCCGGCACATCGCCGCCCTTCCCCTATGCAGCACTTGGCTGCCTCGCCATCGCCGTCGTGCTGATCGCCACCGCAGGCGTCGACGTCGCCTTGCTGCGCTCGTCGCTGCTGCTGGCCCTCGGCCTCGCCGGCCTGGCGCTGTTCGTTTTCGTCGACGCCATGAAGCCGCAATCGCGACTGTTCCCGTCGGGCCTGTTCTCATGGCGCTCGCCGGTCGGCAGCGGCATGACCATGGTTGCCGCCTTCTCGGTGGCGACAGTCTCTTTTTCCATCTACGGGCCGCTTCTGCTTACCACGCTGCACGGCATCCCGATCCTGACCACAGGCTACATCATCGCCGCCGAATCGATCGCCTGGTCGATCCTGTCGATCGCCGTCGCCAATGCGCCGCTGCACCGCGAACGGCAGATCCTCGTCATCGGCGCGCTGATGATTGCAGCCGGCCTCGGGGGTTTCGCCTATGCCATCCCCGCCGGCTCGATCCCGATGATCCTGCTCTGCGCTTTGTTGCAAGGCGGTGGCTTCGGCGTGTCATGGCCCTTCCTGACCCGCATCATCGTCGCCTCGGCCCGCGACGGCGAGCAGACGATCGCCTCGGCCGCCGTGCCGACCATGCAGCGCATCGGCTACGCCGTGGGCGCCGCCATGGCCGGCATCATCGCCAATGCCAGCGGCTTTTCGGACGGACTGAACCGCGAGGCAGCAGCGCACGTCGCCGGCTGGCTGTACCTGGCCTTCGTGCCACTCGGCATTGTCGGTTGCCTGGCGGCGTTGAAGATGGCTTTGGAGGCACGCCGGCCGCAACTGGCGCCAGGCTGAGGGCACGGCCGATCGAGAATTTGGCGACAGCATTCCGCCGGCGCTGTCGGCGTCAAATGCCCTCGGCCACAAGGCTGCCTGCAAGACCATGGCCTGCCCGATTGCGGAACCGGCGGCCGCTCAGGCTTGCAAACGCTCGGCGATGAACGCGGCGAGCCGCGCCGCCACCTCGTCCTTGCCCATCTCAGGCCATTCCTCGACACCGTCCTTCGAGACGATGCGCACCTTGTTGCGGTCGCCGCCCATGACGCCGGTGGGGCCGACGCCGCTCTCATGCGAGACATCGTTGGCGACAATGAAATCGGCGCCCTTCTTCTTCAGCTTGGCCTCGGCATTCGCAATCAGGTCCTGCGTCTCGGCGGCGAAGCCGACAACCAGCCCCGGCCGTTGCCCGTGATGACCAACACTGGCGAGAATGTCGGGGTTTTCGACCATTTGCAGCGCCGGTGGGCCCTGGCCCGCCACCTTCTTGATCTTCTCGCCGGCCGTGCCAGCGGTGCGCCAGTCGGCGACGGCAGCTACGAAGACCGCGGCGTCCGCCGGCAACAACTGTTCGACGGCCGCTTTCATCTCGGCCGCGGTCTCCACATGCGTCGTCACAACGCCGGCCGGATCGGCAATGCCGACCGGACCGGAGACCAGGCGTACATCCGCGCCCAGTCTTGCCAGCGCTGCCGCAATCGCATGGCCCTGCTTGCCCGAAGAGCGGTTGGCGATGTAGCGCACCGGGTCGATCGGCTCATGCGTCGGCCCCGAGGTGACGATGATCCTGCGGCCGGCCAGCGGCTTCGGCCTGCTGTCGAGCAGTGCCTCGATCACTGCCACGATCTCCAGCGGCTCGGCCATGCGGCCCTCGCCCGCCTCGTTGCTTTCCGCCATCTCGCCCTTGGCCGGGCCGACGAAGGCGATGCCATCCTTGGCGAGCGTCGCCCGGTTGCGGCTCGTCGCGGCATGCGACCACATTTTCGGGTTCATCGCCGGCGCCATCAGCACCTTCTTGTCGGTGGCGAGCAGCACCGTCGAGGCCAGATCGTTGGCATGGCCGTTGGCGAGCTTGGCCATCAGATCGGCAGTGGCCGGCGCCACTACCAGAAGGTCGGCCTCGCGCGACAGGCGGATATGGCCGACATCGTGCTCGTCATTGCGGTCGAACAATTCGCTGAAGACATGGTCGGCCGAAAGCGCGCCGACCGAAAGCGTGGTGACGAACTCCTGCGCCGCCGATGTCATCACGACGCGCACCGCCGCACCGCGCTCGCGCAGCCGGCGGATCAGGTCCAGCGCCTTGTAGGCGGCGATGCCGCCGCCGATGATCAGCAGGATGCGCCTGCCGTCGAGGGTTTTGTGCGTTTTTGTGGATTGACCACGCTCGGGCAGATCGATGTCAAAACCTCCATGAGGCTCAACCAGGCGGCGGATTGTTGCATAGAGGGTTTCGCTCTCGGGCATGCCGGCTTCCGCCGACAGCACGCTTTTGGCAAGCGCATCACGCGCCTCTTCCTCCATCGACACCCCGCGCGCCGCAGCGCGCTCACGCAATTTCTGCTTCACGTCGTCAGCTAGATTGCGGACAGTAATGGTGCCCATGACTTGCTCCGCGACATCAATAGCGCGACTGCAACGCTAGCACCACAATTGCTAGCGTTGCAAGCGATCAGAGCAGCTTCCACGCGATGTAAACCAGCGTCAGCGCGATCACCCATAACGCCAGCCGGCCCGAGCGGGTGTAGCGGGCTTCGGCCTTGCCGATGGCGCGCGATGTCGCCTCGTCGAAGCGGAGGCCGTGCTCCGCCATAAAATCGATCTCGCGTGACAGCCGCTCGGTGCGAGCGGCAAGGTCCGGCGCTTGGCGGGCGAGCGCCAGCAGCGCCTTGGCGCCGTCGCGCGCGTCCATCAGCAGGCCGCTCGGCCCGAGATTGCCGGCGATCCACTGGCCGACCACCGGCTCGGCCGTCTTCCACATGTTGAAGGCCGGGTCGAGCGTACGCGCGACGCCCTCCACCACCACCATGGTCTTCTGCAACAGGATCAGTTCCGACCGCGTGGCCATATCGAACAGTTCGGTGACCTCGAAGAGCAGCGTCAAAAGCTTGGCCATCGAAATGGTCTCGGCCGGCTGGCCGTGGATCGGCTCGCCGATGGCGCGGATCGCCTGCGCGAAAGCCGCGACATTGTGCTGGCGCGGCACGTAGCCGGCCTCGAAATGCACCTCGGCGACGCGCAAATAGTCGCGGGTGATGAAGCCGTAGAGGATTTCGGCGAGGAACCGGCGCTCCTTCTTGCCGAGCCGTCCGGCAATGCCGAGATCGACGGCGACGATATTGCCATTGGCCTCGACGAACAGATTGCCTGGATGCATGTCGGCATGGAAGAAGCCGTCCCGCAGCGTGTGACGCAGGAACGACTGGATCAGGTTGGTGGCGATCGCCTTCAGATCGTGCCCCGCCGCAGCGAGGCCGGCGATGTCGTTCATCTTGACGCCGTCGACCCATTCCATGGTCAGCACATCGCGCCCGGTGCGCTCCCAGTCGACGGACGGCACGCGGAAGCCCGGATCGTCCTTGGTGTTTTCGCCCAGTTCCGAAAGTGCGGCCGCCTCGAGGCGAAGATCCATCTCGATCTTGGTGGTCTGCGCCAGCGTCTCGGTCACCTCGACCGGCCGCAGCCGGCGCGACGACGGGATGTATTTCTCCTGCAGCCGGGCGGCGAGGAAATAGCTTTCGAGATCCTGAAAGAAGCGGCGGCGCACGCCAGGCCGGATCACCTTCACCGCCACCTTGGTATCGACACCGTCATGCATGGCCTGCGCGGGATGGACCTGGGCGATGGAGGCCGCCGCGACCGGCCCGCCGAACTGCGTATAGAGTTCGCCGATCTTGCGCCCGAGCGAGCCCTCGATCGCCGCCACCGCTTCCGCCTGCGAAAAAGTGTGCATCTTGTCCTGCAGCATGGCGAGGTCGAGCGCCATGTCGTTGCCGACGACATCGGGCCGCGTCGCCAGGAACTGGCCGAGCTTGACATAAGAGGGTCCGAGCCGGACCACCGCCTTGGCCAGCCGGTCGCTGCGCTCATAAGCGAGCGCGCGGCGGCGGGTGAACAGCCGGGCCATGCGCCAGCCGAATTTCGGCAGGCCGCTGAGTTCGTCCCCCGGCAGTGCTGCGATCACGCCCTCGCGGACCAGCACCCAGCCGGCCCGCGCGAGCCGAAAGGCGGCGCCGACGCTGCTCATCGTCTACCCTGCTGCTGCAAACTGTCCGGCCTCAAAGCTTCCAGCCCGAATGAAGCGCTGCGATGCCGCCGGAATAGTTGCGGAACGACACGCGCTCGAAGCCGGCGCGGGTGATCATGGCAGCAAAATTCTGTTGGTTGGGAAATTTGCGGATCGATTCGACCAGGTAGGAATAGGGCTCGCCGTCGCCCGTCACCATCTTGCCGATCTGCGGAATGGCGTTGAACGACCAGGCTTCGTAGACCTTGTCGAGCAGCGGCATCTCGACCTCGGAAAACTCCAGGCACAGGAACCGTCCGCCGGGCTTCAGCACGCGAAAGGCTTCCGTCAGCGCGACATCGATGCGCGGCACGTTGCGGATGCCGAATGCGATGGTGTAGGCGTCGAAGGTGCTATCGGTGAAAGGCAGTTCCTCGGCATTGGCCTCGACGAAATCGGTATTCCCGGACAGGCCCTTCTTTTCCGCCCGGTCGCGGCCGACGCTGAGCATCGAGCCGTTGACGTCGAGCACCGTGGCATGCGTGTTGCCATGGCTGGCGTCGACGATGCGGAAGGCGATGTCGCCGGTGCCGCCCGCCACGTCGAGCACTTTCCAGCCCGGACGTTTCGGCGGATTGAGCCATGTCACCATGGCATCCTTCCACAGCCGGTGCAGCCCGGCCGACATCAGGTCGTTCATCAGGTCGTAGCGGTTCGCCACCTTGTGGAAAACCTCATTGACCAGAGGCTGCTTGTCGCCTGGCCCTACCTTCTTGAAACCATAGGAGGTTTCCATGCCGCCCGCGGCCGTGGTTCTCTCAACTGACATTATTTTGATCCGTCATAAAACCGGCGGGACCATAGCCGATCGATGGTGCGGGCGCTATTGTTTAAGGCGCGGTGTTCGGCCGCGCTTCCAGGTGGTGGGCTTACGGCCTGGACTGATGAGACGGGATAACTGCATGCCTTTGAAAGCGGAACTGCACTGCCACATCGAGGGGGCAGCGGCGCCCGAACTCGTCGTCCGCCAGGCGCAGAAATACGGCAAGGACACCTCGCTTTATATCCAGAACGGCTCGTTCGTCTGGCACGACTTCACCTCTTTCCTCGCGGCTTACGACTTTTCCGCCGACCTGTTCCGCTCCGAGGAGGATTATGCCCGCCTCGCCGACCATTATCTGACCAGCCTTGCCCGCGACGGCGCCATCTATTCCGAAGTCTTCACCTCGCCCGACCATGCCGTCAGGGCCGGCCTGTCGCCCAAGGCCTACACCGATGCGCTCGGCGAAGGCATGCTGCGCGCCAAAGCCAAGACCGGCATAGAGGGCCGCATGATCGTCACCGGCGTACGCCATGTCGGCGTCGAATCGATCGAGCAGGCGGCGCGTTTTGCGGCGCGCTGCGGAAATCCGCTGGTCACCGGCTTCGGCGTCGCCGGCGATGAACGCATGGGCGAGATGGAGGATTATGTCAGGGCCTTCGAGATCGCCCGTGAAGCGGGTCTTGGTATCACCATCCATGCCGGCGAGTTGACCGGCTGGGAGACGGTGCAGGCCGCACTCGACCACATCCGCCCCTCGCGCATCGGCCATGGCGTGCGCGCCATCGAAAATCCCGACCTGGTGCGCCGCATCGCCGATGAGGGCATCGTGCTCGAATGCTGCCCCGGCTCCAACATCGCGCTCAAAGTCTACGACAGTTTCGCCGATCACCCTTTGCCTGCCCTGCAGGCGGCCGGCTGCAAGGTGACGCTGAACTCCGACGACCCACCCTATTTCTGGACCTCGCTGAAGCGCGAATACGACATCGCCGCCGAGCATTTCGCCATGAACGAAAAGGCGCTGGCCGCCATCACCCGAACCGCGATCGAGGCGGCTTTCGTCGACAGGAAGACGAAAAGCGCGCTGCTTGCCCGGCTCGATGCGAAGAGGTGACTGGTGATTGGTGATTGGTGATTGGTGATTGGTTTGCCGGCGCTTCGGCCTGTCAACGGCAATGATCGATCCATCGGGACTCGCAAACCTGCTCACTATTCACTATTCACTATTCACCATTCACTGGAGCAACCCATGCAGGGCGTCACCGTCGTCGACCACCCGCTTGTCCAGCACAAGCTCACCATCATGCGCAAGAAGGAGACGTCGACCGCTGGTTTCCGGCGGCTGCTGCGCGAGATCTCGCTCCTGCTCGGCTACGAGGTCACCCGCAACCTCGAACTGACGACGACGACCATCGAAACGCCGATGGAAACCATGGAAGCGCCGACGCTGGAGGGCAAGAAGCTGGTCTTCGCCTCGGTGCTGCGCGCCGGCAATGGCCTGCTCGAAGGCCTGCTCGACCTGGTCCCGGCGGCCCGCGTCGCGCATGTCGGCCTCTACCGCGATCACGAAACGCTGGAGGCGGTGGAATATTTCTTCAAGGCGCCGAGCGATCTCGCCGACCGGCTGGTGATCGTCGTCGATCCGATGCTGGCGACCGCGAACTCGGCCATCGCGGCCATCGACAAGCTGAAGGAGCGCGGAGCCACCAACATCCGTTTCCTTTGCCTGCTGGCGGCGCCAGAAGGCATCGAGCGCTTCACCAAGGCGCATCCGGATGTCCCGGTCTTTACCGCTTCCATCGACCGCCAGCTCAACGAGAAGGGCTACATCATGCCCGGCCTCGGCGATGCCGGCGACCGCATGTACGGAACCAAATGACGGCGGCTGGCAAGGCCAGCTGACATCCAGTCGTTTACCGCCCGTTTACGCAAAGCCGCGGTTTCGGGTTGGCGTTAAAGCGGCACACACCATACGTGGGCAAGAATGGGCCTTCACAAAGGTCCATTCATGCTGCGCAAGCTTGTCATTCTGGGCGTGTTCGCCGGAACGTCGGCATCGATCCCGATCGTCTATCAGTCGAATCCGCAGATTCTCGACAACCTGTCGAAGTCGACCGTCGCCGGCAAGCCGTCCGCGCAGCCTCAGCCCGAACTGAACATGGCCTCGGTTCCCGGCAAGCCGGCCGCACCGCTGCCCACTGGGCGCAAAGTATTGGTGGCGGCTGACGAGCGCGGCCATTTCACCTCCGCCTTCAAGCTCAACGGCCGCCAGGTCGACGGCATGATCGACACCGGCGCCACTTTGGTCGCCATCAACACCTCGACGGCGCGCCGCATCGGCATCTCGCTCAACCCGTCGGACTTCAACCAGCAGGTCAACACCGCCAATGGCGCGATCAGGGCCGCCGTGGTCAACATCGATCGCCTGCAGATCGGCAAGATCAGCGTCGACAACGTCCAGGCGGTAGTGCTCGACGACAAGGCTCTGCGCACCAACCTCATTGGCATGAGCTTTTTGCAGCGGCTGGCAAAATACCAGGTCGAAAACGGCACACTGTTACTGGTGCAGTAGCGCGTTCCGCTACCCGCGCGGCAGCACGCGCCGGATGACAGTCTTGTCGGCGGCTGGTTTCGACGCCCCGATCGTATAGGCCGAAAGCACGGCGGCTGCGGCCGCTTCGGCCTCCACTTGCGTGCGGGCGTGGACCAGCGCCAGCGGCTCGCCGGCCCGCACCTCGGCGCCGAGCGGCAGCAGCCTGGTGATGCCGACCGCATGGTCGATCCTGTCGTCCGGCCGCGTGCGCCCGCCACCGAGCCCGACCACAGCAAGGCCGATATCGCGGGTGGCAATAGCGGTGGCAAAACCGTTGCCTGTCGCCTTGACCGCAAACTCCACCGCCGCTTTCGGCAGGTATTTTTCCGGCTTCTCGACGAAATCGGCGGGACCGCCAAGGGCTGCGACCATACGCGCGAAGGCGGCCGCCGCGCGGCCGCCGGCCAGCGTCTCGGCCGCGCGCCTGAGACCGTCCTGATTGGACGACGCCAGCCCTGCCGATTGCAGCATCTCGGCGGCCAGCGCCAGCGTCACATCCTCCAGTCGCTTGTCGCGGAACCTTCCGGTGAGGAAATCGACGGCGTTGCGCACCTCGACCGCGTTGCCGGCCGCCGACGCCAGCGGCTCGTTCATACCGGTGACCAGCGCCGAGGCCTTCAGGCCGGCGCCGTTGGCGATCTCGACCAGGCTGTTGGCCAGTGCTGTCGCGTCGCGCGACTTCTCCATGAAGGCGCCATTGCCGACCTTGACGTCGAGCACCAGCGACCGCAGGCCGGCCGCGAGTTTCTTCGACAGGATAGAGGCAGTGATCAGCGGCACCGATTCCACCGTTCCGGTCACATCACGGATCGCATAGAGGCGACGGTCGGCGGGCGCGAGATCGGCGGTCTGTCCGATGATGGCACAGCCGGTCTCGAGCACCGTCTTGCGGAAGCACGCGATATCCGGCTGGCTGATATAGCCTGGGATGGCATCCATCTTGTCCAGCGTGCCGCCGGTATGCCCAAGGCCCCTGCCGGAGATCATCGGCACATAGGCGCCGCAAGCGGCGACGATCGGCGCCAGCATCAGCGAGACATTGTCGCCGACGCCGCCGGTCGAATGTTTGTCGGTGACCGGACCCGGCAGATCCGACCAGTCGAGCACATCGCCGGAATCGCGCATGGCGAGCGTCAGCGCCACCGCCTCGTCGCGGTTCATGCCGTTGAAGTACACCGCCATGGCAAAGGCGCCGACCTGACCGTCCGAGACGCTGCCCGAAGTTACGCCGGCGACAAAGGCCGAAATCTCCTGCGCCGACAGTTTCTGGCCGTCGCGCTTGCGGCGGATGATTTCCTGGGGAAGCATCAGGCGTCGCCCTTCGGCTCCGGCAACCCATCCTGGAACACATGCGCAAGGATCGTCGCCAACCGTGCGCCGCCGATCGGCGCCATGTCCTTGGTCTCCTGGTGCGACAGTTCCGCCCCGGTCATCCCGGCGGCGAGATTGGTGATCACCGAACAGGCGGCTACGCGAAGCCCAAGGAAGCGGGCGAGAATGACCTCCGGCACGGTCGACATCCCTACCGCATTGGCGCCCATGATGCGCGCCATGCGGATTTCAGCAGGGGTTTCGAAACACGGACCGGAAAACCACATATAGACGCCCTTGTGCAGCGCCGTCCCTGTCGCCTTCGCCGACCGTTCGATCGCCGCGCGCAAGCCGGCATCATAGGCTTCGGTCAGGCCGACGAAGCGGCGGTCGCTCGGCTCGCCGATCAGCGGGTTGGAGCCGGAGAAATTGATGTGATCGGTGATCAGCATCACCGATCCTGGCAGCATGTCGGGATCGACCGAGCCGGCGGCATTGGTAAGGATCAGCTTGGTGATGCCGATGCCGGCAAGCACCTCCAGCGCCGGCCGCATTGCAGCAGCAACGCCGTGCTCGTAGTAATGGGCGCGGCCGGACAGCATCAGCACCGGCGTGCCGGCGAAAAGCCCCGCGACCACCTCGCCGGCATGGCCAGTCACCCCGCTGCGGGGGAAACCCGGCAGGTCGGCATAAGAGATGCGCACGGCATTCTCGACCTGGTCGACAAGCCCGCCAAGGCCCGACCCCAGCACCATCGCCGTTGTCGGCGCTAACCCGTCCAGCCTTTCGACGAGGTGGTCCAGAGCTTCCTTCATATCAGCCAACTCTCACTTCAAAATGTCGCCACGAAACCCGTAGGGCAGCATGTCGCCCATGGTCACGGTCTCGACCACGCCGGTGTTGTCGCAAAGATAGAGCTTTGTGTCCGGCCGGCAGAATTCCGCCAGCCTTTGCCGGCAGCCGCCACAGGGCGAGCATTTGGCCATGCGCGAGGCAATGACGGCGATTTCCACAATTTTGCCGCCACCGCCCATGATGTAATGGCCGAGCGCCGTGGTCTCGGCGCACCAGCCTTCCGGATAGGACGCGACCTCGATGTTGGCGCCGGTGAAGACACGGCCGTCTTCGGTGCGCAACGCCGCACCCACCGGAAACTTCGAATAGGGCGCGTAGGCCTTGGCCATGGCCTCCTGCGCGGCTTCGAACAGATCATGCGACATCTAGACGTTCTCTCCGACGATCGTGTTCAAAACCCGGCCATTTGCGTTTCCTGGCGCCTTTCGAGCACCGAGCCGCATGTTCGGCTCAACGGTCTCAGACACTAGCGTGCCCGGATCAACGTTCCTTGACATACGGCACGCCGCCGGCGCGCGGCGGGATCGCCTTGCCGATGAAGCCGGCAAGCAGGATCACGGTCAGCACATAGGGCAGCGCCTGCATGAACTGCACCGGCACCTTGCCGATCAACGGCAGCGGCGAACCCTGCAGGCGGATCGCCGCCGCGTCGAGGAAGCCGAACAGAAGACAGGCGAACATGGCGTTCACCGGTCGCCATTTGGCAAAGATCAGCGCCGCCAGTGCGATGTACCCCTTGCCCGCGGTCATGTCCTTCACGAAGCCGCCATTCTGCACCATCGAGAGGTAGGCGCCGGCAATGCCGGTCAGCACACCGGTGCAGATCAGGGCCCGGTAGCGCAGCCAGGCGACCGAGATGCCGGCGGTGTCGACGGCGGCCGGGTTCTCGCCGACGGCGCGTAGGCGCAGGCCGAAGCGGGTGCGAAACAACACCCACCAGGTGAACGGCACCATGGCGAAAGCGAGATAGACCAGGATCGAATGGCCAGAGAGCAGCTCGGAATAGATCGGCCCTATGATCGGCACGTCGTGGATCGCGGCAGCACCAGGCAGAGTGATGGCCTCGAAACGCTCGCCCGGCTGCAGCGCCGGCGTTCGCCCGCCCTGCTGGAACCAGGCTTGGCCCAGAATGATGGTCGAGCCGGCGGCGACGAAGTTGATGGCCACACCGGAGACGATCTGGTTGCCGCGATGGGTGATCGAGGCGAAGCCGTGCACCAGGGCAAAGGCGACCGACATCACGATCGCCATGCCGAGACCGAGGAAGGCCGAATGGAAGACCGAAGCGGCGGCCGCACCTGCAAAGGCGCCGACCAGCATCTTGCCTTCCAGCCCGATGTCGAAAACGCCGGCGCGTTCCGAATAGAGGCCGGCGAGGCAAGCGAGCAGCAGCGGCACCGACAGGCGTATGGTCGAGTCCAGGATCTGCACGATGGCGATGAAGACGTCCATCTCAGGCGCCCTTCCCTTTGACCCCTTCGATGCCGACCGACCTTGGACTGAACGAGGCGAACAGCGCCTGGACGTAGGGCCGGAACATGTGCTCCAGCGCACCGGCAAACAGGATGACCAGGCCTTGGATGATGACGATCATGTCGCGGGAAATCGCCGGCATTTCGAAGGCGAGTTCGGCGCCACCCTGGTAGAGCATGCCGAACAGGATCGCCGCCAGCACGATGCCGACCGGATGCAGACGGCCCATCAGCGCCACGGCAATGCCGACGAAGCCGGCGCCGGAGACGAAATCGATCGCCACATTGTGCTGGTCGCCCATCACCGGGTTGAGTGTCATCATGCCGGCCAGCGCGCCCGAAATCATCATCGCGATGATGATGATGCGGGTCTCCGAAATGCCGGCATAGCGCGCCGCTTTCGGGCTGTGGCCATAGGTGCGCATCTCGTAGCCGAGCTTGGTGCGCCAGATCAGCAGCCAGACCAGGAATGCCATGAGCAGCGCCAGCAGGAAGCAGATGTTGAACGGCGCCGAGCGGATCTTGGCGCCGAACAGTTCGATGATCCAGTTGAGCTTCGGCAGCTCGGCCCCGGCGAGGAAGTTGCGCGTCTGCGGTGCCTGCGACGCCGCCGGCTTCAATGGCCCGACCAGGAGATAGACCATGATCGAGGCCGCGATGAAGTTGAACATGATGGTGGTGATGACGATGTGCGACCCGCGCTTGGCCTGCAGATAGGCCGGAATTAGCGCCCACAGCGCACCGACGGCGGCTCCGGCGACGATCGCCAGCGGAAAGGTCAGCCACCACGGCAGCACAGTGTCGAAGGCGAGGCAGACCACGCCCACGCCAAGGCCGGCAATATAGGCCTGGCCCTCGGTCCCGATGTTGAACAGGCCGCAATGTGCGGCCACCGCCACTGACAGGCCGGTGAAGATGAAGGTGGTGGCATAGAACAGCGTGAAGGCAATGCCGGTTCCCTTGCCGAAAGCGCCCTCGACCAGGATGACGGCGGCACGAAACGGGTTTTCGCCGACCAGCATGACGACGAAACCGGCAACGATGAAGGCCACCGACAGATTGATCAGCGGGATCAGCCCATAATCGGCCCAGGCCGGCAGCTTGGCGTAAGGCGTGCTCACTCTGCCGCCTCCTGGCGATCGACGCCTGCCATCAGCAGGCCAAGCTCGCCTTCGGTCGCCTCGGGGCCACGTTCGCCGACGATGCGCCCGGCAAACATCACCAGGATGCGGTCCGACAGCGAACGGATCTCGTCGAGCTCGACCGACACCACCAGCACCGCCTTGCCCTGGTCGCGCATTGCGATCAGCCGCTTGTGGATGAATTCGATGGCGCCGACATCGACGCCGCGCGTCGGCTGGCCGACGATCAGAACACCGGGATCCTGCTCCATTTCTCGCGCCAGCACGATCTTCTGCTGGTTGCCGCCGGAGAAATTCGCCGTCTTCAGACGCGGATTGCCGGGACGGATATCGTACTTCTCGATCTTGTCCTTGGCATCGGTCATGATGGCGTCGATGTTGAGGAACGGCCCTTTGAGGTAGCGCGGGTCGTCATGGTAGCCGAGGATCGAATTCTCGTTCTCCTCGAAGGCCAGCACCAGGCCGACATGATGGCGGTCCTCCGGCACATGGGCGAGCCCACGGTCGCGCAACTCGCCGGGATCGGCGGCCCCGGTCAGGTCGATCGGCTTGCCATCGAGCATCACCGAGCCGGAAACCGCGCGCCTGATGCCGGAAATCGCCTCGAGCAGTTCGGACTGGCCGTTGCCTGCGACACCGGCAATGCCGACGATCTCGCCGGCGTGGATATCGAAGGAGATGTCGTCGACCATGGTGACGCCGCGCTGGTCTTTCACCGTCAGGTTCTTGACGGCCAGCTTGACCGCGCCGGCCTCCGTCTCGCCCTTTTCGACCCGCAGCAGCACGCGCCGTCCGACCATCAGTTCGGCCAGTTCGCCGACTGTCGTCTTGCTGGTCTCGCGCGTCGCCACCATCGTGCCCTGGCGCATGACCGAGACATTGTCGGTGATGGCCATGATCTCGCGCAGCTTGTGGGTGATCAGCACCACCGTTTTCCCCTGGTCCTTCAACTGCCTGAGGATGCGAAACAGATGGTCGGCCTCGGCCGGCGTCAATACGCCCGTCGGCTCGTCGAGAATCAGGATTTCGGCGCCGCGATAAAGCGCCTTCAGGATTTCGACACGCTGCTGCAGGCCGACCGGCAATTCCTCGATGATGGCGTCGGGATCGACTTCCAGCCCGTATTCGCGCTCGAGCCGCTCCAGTTCGGAGCGCGCCTTGGCGATGCTCTTTTTCAACAGCGCATCGCTTTCGGCGCCGAGGATGATGTTTTCCAGCACGGTGAAATTGTCGACCAGCATGAAGTGCTGGTGCACCATGCCGATGCCGAGCGCGATGGCGTCGTTGGAAGTCTTGATCGACGCCGGCTTGCCGCCGACGCGGATCTCGCCGCTGTCGGCCTGGTAGAAGCCGTAGAGGATCGACATCAGCGTCGACTTGCCGGCGCCGTTCTCGCCGACGATGCCGTGGATGGTGCCGCGTGCGATCTCCAGATTGATGTCGCGATTGGCGCGAACGGCGCCAAAACTCTTGTTGATGCCGATCAGTTCGATTGCGGCTTGCGCCATGCAGCCTGTCCCACTCTTATTTTTTTATCGCTTGGTCAAAACGCCTAGCATGATGCCCCACCCGTGCCAATTGGCGGCGCAGTGGCCACTCTCGACAAATCCCGGTGCGCTTGTCAATTTCGAACGTGGCCGCAGACCTTCACATTCACTAATATGCAAGGCTCGACAGTCGCATCATGCTGCACCTGCGTGCACCAGGACCTGGGGAGTTTCGAATGATCATGCCTGTCGACCGGCTGACGACGCTGGAAATCCGCGCCGCCGAGCAGGAAAAGACGATCGAGGAACTGTCGGGCCAGATCGCCGAACAGTGGACGGTCATCGAGCGCATGCAGCGCAAGCTGGATGCGCTGACCGGGCGCTTCATGGCGCTGGAGGAACAATCGGCACCCGACGTGCCGATAACCAAACCGCCGCACTGGTAGCAAGGAGAAGCCGATGGCCGGTGAAAGCGATCGCGTTACGCGGGCGGGCGACTATGTGCTTGGCCTGATGAACGATCGCGACCGCGAGCGTGCCGAGCGAGACCTGGCGATCGATCCCGCCTTCCGCGACACGGTGATGCGGCTGGCCGAGCGCATGCATGTCTTCGACGGCACGGGGCGGCCCTCGGGCGACGACGATCGCTGGCGGCTGATCTCGCAACGCATCGCCGAACTGCCGCAGATGCGTGTGGTCGGCCAGGACGAAGCGAAGCCGGTGATCGGCAGACTGGAGCGGAAGCCCTATGGCGTCGGCGTGCATTCGCTCGGTGCCCGACGCGGCGCCGTCATCGCCATCGCGCTGAACGTGGTGTTTGCGCTGGGTTATCTCTTGGGCTTGTTGTCGACCGGCGGTGCGCTTCTGCCCTGACGTCCAAGGCAATCGCATATGGACTTGCGAAGAAGGACCCGCAACGCCGAAACTGCCGATCTCCCCCCTTGCGGGGGAGATGGCCGGCAGGCCAGAGGGGGTGTGAAGGATCGCCAACCTGATTGGCCGTTAGGCCGAGGGACAGCCCCCCTCTGCCTTGCCAGGCATCTCCCCCGCAAGGGGGGAGATCGGACGTCGCCGAGACCTCCGCCAATCCTCAACGTCCTTTAAAGCCCTCAAACAAAACCGCCGGGCTTTTACCCGGCGGTTCGTAAGCGAATTCTTATCAATCAATACGGGCAGGCGTTGTCGGCGGTATAGTCGTGCACCTGGATCGTGCCGGCGATGATGTCGGCCTTGGCCTTTTCGACGGCAGCCTTCATCTCGTCGGTGACCAGCGCCTTGTTGTTGTCGTCCATGGCGTAGTCGACGCCGCCTTCCTTGAGGCCGAGATTTTGCAGGCCGCCCTTGAAGGTGCCGTTCTTGCCGTCCATGAAGGCGGTGTAGACCGCAACGTCGACGCGCTTCAGCATCGAGGTCAGCACCTTGCCGGGCTGCAGGCCGTTCTGGTTGGAATCGACGCCGATGCCGAGCTTGCCGGCATCCGCCGCCGCCTGCAGCACGCCGACGCCGGTGCCGCCGGCCGCGGCATAGACGACGTCGGAGCCCTGGTCGATCTGCGTCTTGGCGATCTCGCCGCCCTTGGCCGGATCGTTCCACGCCGCGGGCGTGTCACCGGTCATGTTCTGGATGACATCGGTCGCACCGGCCGCCTTGGCGCCGCCGACATAGCCGCATTCGAACTTGCGGATCAGCGGAATGTCCATGCCGCCGATGAAGGACACCTTCTTGGACTTCGAGGCCATCGCCGCCAGGATGCCGACGAGATAGGAGCCTTCGTTTTCCTTGAAGACCAGCGAGCGGACATTGGGCATATCGACGGCATCGTCGATGATGGCGAAGTTGAGATCGGGATATTCCTTCGCGACCACCTTCAGCGCATCCTCCCAGGCAAAGCCGGCCATGACGATCGGGTTGCGGCCGTCCTCGGCGAAGCGGCGCAGCGCCTGCTCGCGTTGCGAGGCGTTCGACACTTCGAACTCGACATAGGCGGTGCCGGTCTCGGTCTTGAACTTTTCGGCGCCGTGATAGGCAGCCTCGTTGAAGGATTTGTCGAACTTGCCGCCGAGATCGTAGAGGATGGCCGGCTGGACATCCGCGGCGAAAGCCGGAAGAACCATTGCGGTTGCGGCCAGGAGGCCGAGAACGATACGTTTCATGTGATCCACACCCTGTCGGTTATTTTTTTCCGTTACGCGCCGCCCGCCTGCCCGGTTCTCCGGCAGGCATGCGGCATCAGCCAGGAGTGTACTCCCCTCCCGCTCAAGGCAATCTGGCACGGCCCGAAACAAAATTCACGCGGAATTTTGACCTTTTGGAAAAGCATGCCCCCCGTTGGAAAAACATGCCCAATGCGGTGACAGCTGTGGACGATTGCCGCGTTGTCGTCGCAAGTCCGCTGGGACAACCCATCAGCCCGGCGCGAATTCTCCGCCGCGCCGCCGGCGCCGGTAGCCGATCGCATAGAGGATGAAGGCAAGCACCGCGAACACGGCAAACCCCGGCTGGGCAAGCACCCAGGCGATGCCGCCATCCCATATCGTCGGATTGACCTTGGCGCGCACGAAGGTCTCGAAGGCCGCGCGGGTGTCGGGCGAAACCGCCAGCCAGCTCGAATTCAGCGGCGTCATGACCAATGTGGAAGCCGCCACCGAGCGCGTCGCGTCGAGCACGGCCATGATGACGGCGACCGAGAGTGCGATCATGGCCGCGAGGCGAAACAAAAAACGCAACATCGAAATCTTCCCCGGTCCTCAAGTTCCTCCCGAGGACCTTCCGGTCAAAGGCGAGGAATAGAATGCGCACGCCCCGCGTGCAATCGCCATACGCGAATTTGAAGCCTATCGCCCGCCTATATGGCCACCTTTCGGCTCCGCCGATGGACGAGCCAGACGCCGAGGACGCCGCCGCCAATGGCCCCGACCACCAGCCCGGCAAGGCCGATGAACACCGCGAAGTAGCCGCAGCCGCCTTCGAAACAGCTGATGTCGGTGGCTTCGGCGATCCCCGCGCCAAGCGCGAAGCCGGCGACAGTGCCGACGACGGCGCCGAGGATGATGCCGGCCAGCGCGGCGACGATCGAACCAAAGGCTGACGGTGCCTGCGCTTCCGGCCTTGCATAAAAGGCCTTGGCCTCGTCGCGGCGGCGCAGCAGGTAAATGCAAAACAGGCCGATGACGATTTCGGTGGCGGCGATCGCAAGCTCCCTGGCGGAGACGGTGAAATCGGGCACGGTCAGCGCATAGACCTGCTCGGCCAGCCGCCAGGCGATGGTGGTGATCTGCCAGATGGTGAAATGACGCGGAAAGCGCGCGGAACGGCTGAAGGCGAGGCCGAGCAGATAAAGCCCCCACACGATGGTGACGATGTCGAAGGCCAGTCCGCCAAGCACGAAATAGAAGATCCTGTCCGGCACGCCGGAACTCTCGAACAGCCACCGCGCCGAGACCAGCCAGTAGACCGACCATGCCATGACGAAGAGGAGCCAGACCACGGGCACGAAGGACAGCCCGCTGTCCGGAGGCCCTGCGGGCGTCAGCCCGCCTGGCATGCCTCCGGCCGGCGTTCCGCTGGCCGGCTGTTCATTGCTCGATGTCACGTCTGGACGTTGCCCCCGCAAAGCCTCCGCCGCACTCGACAGGTGGCGAGGGGCGAAGTCAAGCGCGGCCGGCCCTGCCGCCTTGCCCGTGCACACCATTCAGAACCGAAGCGCCTTAGAAGCGGAGCCGTTCAACGCCCCGCGAAACGATGCATGGCCGGCAAAGCGAATAGACTGCCGTTATGGCTTGGCATTCGGCGCCGGATCGACTAGATGAGCCCCGCGCCTGTTTGATTGACGGGCGCCGGGAAGGGCATCCGCT
The DNA here is from genome assembly GCF_000502275.1 of Mesorhizobium sp. L103C131B0. Classification (NCBI taxonomy): domain Bacteria; kingdom Pseudomonadati; phylum Pseudomonadota; class Alphaproteobacteria; order Hyphomicrobiales; family Phyllobacteriaceae; genus Mesorhizobium; species Mesorhizobium sp. L103C131B0. The sequence continues at coordinate 575,361 of NZ_AYXC01000001.1, forward strand.
GGTTGGCGGTGTCCATCAAGCGGGTCTTCCCGCAAATCCCAAAGGGATGCATCTCCCCAACCCGCGTGGCAAAACCGGCCGGGCGCGAATGCAAGGACGGAGAGGTGGCCGAGTGGTTGAAGGCGCACGCCTGGAAAGTGTGTTTACGGGAGACCGTAACGCGGGTTCGAATCCCGCTCTCTCCGCCAGTTCATCAACAAAATCAAGAACTTAGAGCGAATTTTAGAACTTACCCGCCAAAAAGCCCATCATGCAGGGTGCTATTGATTTAGACAGCATGGGACGGCATGAGGCATCCAGCCGGGGACGCGCGCGTACCCGATCTTCAACGTAGCACTCTATCTTCGATGTTTAGGCGACCGAGGAATCGGTTGATCCGATGATAGCATGTCAGCCCACTCTTTCATGCGACACCGCTGTCAAATGCGACCGTATTCATTGGTGCCGTTCACCCATCCGAATTCCGATGTAGAGGCGTCGCTACCGCTGACTCGTCGGTGGTACGCCGTCTCCTTGTTTATGGGGAGCTGACCATCCATCCGTTATCCGACGCGCTTACCCGATGGCGTCGCTGGGTCAATGTCGTGCCCGCTCCATTCGCTTCGCTCCCGTGTTCTCTTTGACGCCTTCGCCGCTTCATCAGGTTCTTTTCGCGCATCGGCTGGATGGTCCGGCTCTTAAACGAAAGGAAACACCATGAGCACCAACGCCAAATCCGAACGTCCCCTCTTCCGGGTCACCTTCTCCCGCATCACCGGCAAAGACGACAAGGGCAACGATGTCCTCGCCAAGCCCAAAGAGATCGGCGCCATCTGGGCCAGGAAGCACGGCAAAGCCGGCGGCATTCTCAGCCTCGATCTGATCCCGGTCGAACTGAGCCAACGGCAAGGCGTCCTCTTCGTCCTCCCGGTGGACCAGGACGAAAGTGCCGAATAGAGTTTCTGAGAAAAGCCGCCCTTTGCAGGGGCGGCTTTTTCTTTGGAAAAGGCAAGTAAGCCATTCGTTTTAGTTAATAGCACGATGCCCAGAAATACTTTCGCTGGGCAATCTGCCCGCTCTTGCCTATTCTGACAACAAAATATGACTGAGCGCTGATACGCTTGGCTAGGGGGAAATATGAGCTTCGCGTCATGGAGAAAATGTGATTTTCAGATTCACACGCCCCGAGATCCCGCTTGGATCGGCGCGAGAACGGTCGGGTTAGGCGAAGTCCTAAAAGCCACGGGCGCGCCCGCAGCAGCGCACGACGTTGACGTTGCGCGCAAACAGTGGGCGAATGAACTTCTGGATCAATGCATCGTCCGGGGTCTGAGTGCCATCGCCCTCACCGATCACCATGAGATGGTATTCATCCCATACGTTCAGCAGGTAATAGCAGAACGAAAGGCAGCCGATCCTCAATTCGATTTCTGGCTTTTTCCAGGGATGGAACTTACCGCCGCTGGTGGCAAGCAATCCCTGATCATTTTCGACGCTGACATTTCGGAGGATTGGCGCAGACAGGCACAGGGCAAGCTTGGCATTGTCTACGCCGATCTAGAAGAAAAGCACGCCAAAAGTCCGAAGGTCACCCAGCTCGCCTACAACTACGCAGATATCGGCTCTGAGTTGGATAAACTCGATGGGCTTTGCGGTAAGTACATCGTTCTGCCGAATGTCTCTCAAGGCAACAGCCACACAGTTTTGACCGATGGAGGCCACGCCGATTTTCGCCGCATGCCCTACGTCGGCGGCTATCTTGATCAAGGTCAAACGCACTCCACACTGGGGACCAAAAATCAGAGGCGACTTTCCGGTCTCGACAAGACCTGGTGCACGAGAGAGATTTTTCCCCTTCCAACGTCGGACAGCCGATCCGCTGATTTTTCGACGGTCGGGTCAAACAGTACCTGGATTAAACTGGCAGCACCGACCGCAGAGGCGATCCGCCAAGCGTTCCTAGGTCACAAATCCCGGATCACCACTAAACCACCCCAACTCCCTTCCCTCGTGGTGTCTGAGATTGAGATCGATGGCTCCGCAATTTTGGAAAAAACAGAATTCCCTTTTAGCCCCGAGTTCAACTCAGTCATTGGCGGACGCGGTAGCGGGAAAAGCTCATTCCTTGAGTATGTGTCCTTTGGATTGGGCCGTAGCTGCTATGATGTCGAGCGCGACCACTATTCGGGAACGGAGCGCATGCGTGACCTGATCAATGACACGCTCATTGCAAAGGGCGCGCGGGTCAAGCTAACGGTCACACAAGACAATGCGGCTTTCGAGATAGTTCGAGGCCCTGCGACCGCCTATCAGCCGACAATTACCTATCCCAATGGATCGAAGCAGACGGCCACGGTCAAAGAGCTTCGGGCGCTATTTCCTGCCGTAGTGTATAGCCAAGGCGAGCTTGCAGAAATCGGAAAGCAGGCAGGCAAGAAAACCCAGCTTTCCGACCTACTGCAGTTTGTAAATCCGGACTACAAACGAGAAGACGACCGCCTCACCCTCGACATTGAAGCTGCCAAGGTCACGGTCAAGGCCGGCGTTCAAGGTCTTGCTGCGCATTGGATATTGCAATCTCAACTGCGCAAGCTAACCACGACCAAGGCTTCGCTCACTCAGCGCGTCGAGGCACTCGAAAAGACGCTTCCCGCCCTATCCGAAGAAGATAAGTCTATTGTCGCGTATTTCGACAAGGCGAATGAATTTGAATCGAAGCGGCTCCAGGCATCAAAACATGCTGACCAGATAGTCGAAGAGCTAGATAAATCGATCACAGAGCTCGTTATCGAACGCGATCTAGCGACTGATTCGGCCGATGACTCGGCGGCAATACGCAATGGCTATGGCGAATTATTTTCAACCTTCAGCGCCGGCATAAAACAGTTCAAAGCAGATATGAAAGCCAAGCGCTCAACATTGGCTGCGGCTGAAACCGAATGGGCTGCAAATTTCAAGGTGGCGAGGGCAGCGAGAGACGAGGTTCTCGAAAAGCTGGGGGCACACAAGACCGCTACAAGCCAGATCATTAAGCTTCGGGAAGAGATCACCGACCTCACCAACCAGATCGGTGATTTGGACGCGAGAATCAAAGCCAATGGGGACCCGGCTGCCGGCTTGAATGAAAAGCTTGTTGCCCTCAGGACATTAAATGATCGTCGTACAGAACGGACGCAGGAATGGGCGAAGGAGATCGAGCGTCTGTCCAACGGGAAAATCAAAGCTATTGTAGACGCGGCGGGCGACGTTTCGGAGATAAAAGACGCAGTCGATCTGCTCGCCAACAAAACAGGATCACAAGAAGCGACCCGTCTCAAAGAATTGGATGATGCTGTAGCCGAAGACACGCCTATCGCGTTCCTCGACCATATGCGAGCCGATAGCCTTTCGCTTCTGTATTGGCGTCAGATAGGCGCGGCCAGCGGCGAGAAGCAGCCCGATTGTGCTGTCTTGTTCGGAGTGCTTGGTGACACAGATCGTATTCGCGCGGCTTTAAGCGAAAAGCTCGACACAACGCGGGTGGAGACAGTTGCCGCCGCCCTTCCGAAGCCGATGATTACCCTCTCCTATTCCGATGGTGCCAAAGAAATTGCCTTCGAAAAGGCGTCGGAGGGCCAGCGAGCGGCGGCGTTGCTCTTTATGCTTCTCGAGCAGCCCGGGGGGCCATTGATCATAGATCAGCCCGAAGGTGATCTCGATAACCGCATCATCGCAGAGCTTACGGACAAGCTGCACACTGCAAAGCAAAACCGGCAGCTCATTTTTGCCAGTCACAACGCGAACATTGTCGTCAATGGATCGTCAGAGTTGGTAGGGCATCTTGACGTGAAGGACACAGGCGAACGTCAATTTGAATGCGCAGGTGCAATCGATACGCCGTCGATTTGCAAGGTCATCACCTCCACCATGGAGGGCGGTGAAAAGGCATTTAAAGACCGCCAAAACAAATACGGATACTGATTTAGTCGGCGGCCGCTCAGGTGTATCTTGTGTAATCTGAACTCACCTGTTTTCCATCAGCGACATATTTCAAGACCTCACCGACGCGACGCCAAGATGAGTATTGGCAGCTTCTGGTTCATCTGGGTAGAGTTCTAGTTAATTTTTTGTTAGTGACAACACCTCCTTTGCGATCTGTGAAATCGAGCTGTCGTGCGCTAATCTTGCGGTGATGAAGGAACGCATGCAGCCCTATGACGACATAGCACTGGCCGCCAAGATCGCTACGCTGGAGCAGACAATCGAAGCTTGGGCGAGACAAAACGATCTTTGGTTCGATTGCGGCTTCAAATCCTATTTGGAGCACGTAGACGGTGAGCCGAATCCTCCCTCCGTAGTCTCCCTCATGTACTTTGAAGGGCCGCTTTTTAGCATATTCAATGGATACGCTGATGATGAGGGAATGGCCGAAGAATTCTACAAACTTGTAGATGGCTTGGGCTTCGACGCCGAGCAGCGCGACGGCACGTCCATGGCATTCTTCGCACAAGATCCTGAAGTGTCCGCTGCATTCGATGCCCTCTTTCATTGGCAATGGGTTTGCAGCCTGCTGAAGCCGGATTGCTCCGATGTCTATGAAGAGATTTACGCCCATTTCGCTGGGCGGCCAGACGACCTCCATCGATTGTCGTGGCGAGAGTACGAAATTCTCCTGTATCGCATCTTCCAGAGCCAAGGCTTTCAGGCCGAGTTGGGTCCTGGCCGCAACGACGGAGGCGTCGACATCCGTCTGCTGCAACGCGATCCGATTGGAGACATTCTGACGCTCGTGCAGGCGAAGAAGTATGCACCGCATCGCAACATTCGACTCGATGCGGTAGCTGCTCTTCACGGAATTGCAGCCGTTGAAAACGCGCAGAAAAGCATCGTTGTCACCACGTCGAACTATGAGCCGGTTGCTAAACGGTTCGCTGCCAGAACGTCAGGATCGCTGCAACTGGCTACCTCAGCAGATGTCGTTGGATGGTGCGAAGAGGCAACAGCGGGCATCATCAAAGATAAGTCCTGCTTGTCTCCACCGAAAACGTTCGCAAATTGCTACTCAGTATCTCAGGAAAGAAAGACAGGCGCATCCTACGAGCAACTCTGGTTACAATATGGTTCTCAATGAATTTGCGCTGATCATCAAAGAGACAAACCATGCAGCGCTTTTGATGTCTCTACCCAACGAAATCGTCTCGCATGACGGGTATGGTCAGACAGGACTTGAGGTACCCCTCATGAATGAGCGGGCGCTCGATATGAAAAAAGCCGAGACCGTTTGGCGCGCGAAACGCACCTTCTACAGCGGTGAGGCAACATTCTGGGATGGGAGACATCTGTTTTCACCCTGGAGCGGGAACCCCGAGCACTTTAGCTTTTTGGATTGAGCTCAAAGACCTTGCATCAAATCAATTCCCTCGCATCCGTTCGATCTCTTCCTCAACGTGAGCGTCGAGCGCAGATGTGGCTTCGTCAATCCAGCCGCGCACGGCTGACGTTTCATCCATAAACATCTGATACTTTCGAAGGGCTTTGTGGGAATTCTTCTCCCCGCGCACGCCCTGGAGACGTTTGCGCCACGAAGGGATGGGATCGTTACGATATTGAAGTGGATAGTGCTCACCAATCCATTGAACGTAACTGTGGACGCTTTTGCCTGACGGAGGATTGGAGCGCAGGAAGGCTTTTCCAGCTTCGCTGAATGTTACCGGCCACGCCTGACAGTCGATTACAATTTGCTCTCGCGTCGGTCGTTTGTCGCGCGGATAGCCACCCTGTAGATACTTGATGAACTCGTCCTTCTCCGTAATTACGCGGTCCATGTGCGAAGCCAGATGTGCCCTCAAGGCGTCATCACTTCCGCTCACTTTGCTCGCCAGCAACGAACAACCGGCTCTGTATTCCTCCCAACTACCCGGCATGAAACGCTTATCGTGGTTCGGAAAATATTTCTTGGCACGCTCGGGAATCTTCAAATTTGAGCCCCAGCCGATTCCGACGGATTTCAGGGTTGCCAGCACATCACAAGCGACAGAAAAGTAGAACCGACTAAGTGCCGGAAGCAGCTCTTCATGCTTCACACCGATATGATAGACCTCGTTCCTATAGCCATGCGCTGTGAGGATCGTCTCGCTGACCTCCTGCGAGAAATGGCCCATCAGGCGCGCGAATTTCACCTTCGGCTCAAAATTGCGCCCAAGCGCATCCGCGAGTTCGCGTTCGTATTTGAATTCCTTGTCCCGGTGCCACGACCTGTTTGATCCGGCCTGAAGTTCAGCAATGTGATGGAGTGTTATCTCGATCGCATTGTCCGTGAGCATCAGCGCAAACCGCGCATTATTTGCATCGCCCAGCATCAAATGATCGTGGGCAAGGTCCAGTTGTTCAAGATTTGCGGCTAACTGTTTGAGCATTCAAAAAACGTACCAGAGACGTAAATATTAGGCGAGCTTTTGGCTCGGCTGCCGCTTTTGTGCACTATGCGAAAAAGGCACTATGGCGTTGCCACCTGCAGCGATCTTCACCGCCGTCTCTACCAGCCATCGGCAACAGCCGCACCGCAGGGCATGCGCAGCCAACCGACGCGCGGCTTCTTATGTCTTCTTCGGCCCAGGCTTCGCCGCCGCGCCTTGAAGCCAGCCGACCCATTTCCTGAGGAATGCGCGATAATCCTGCATAGTGATCTGCAGAAAATGCAACCCCACGACGGCCCGATTTTTCTGATTCGTACTGACAAAGCAAAACCTCGTAACCGGCGTCCCTTCGGTCGTCTGGCCATGGCTGTCGAGGTAGAGAACGCCGCCGTGTGCCAATCCGTTTCGCAGAATGCTGCAGAATGTTTCGGTAGCAAGCGCGTCGGCAGCGCTCAATGCGCCGTCCATGCCAAGAGCTTGTTGAACGGCGGCCGGCAGGCCCTGTTTGGAGAGATCAGGTAGCGCCGCACCCTTTGGCAAATAGTGATAGCGCCAGGCGTCCGCTTTGTAGAAGGGTGCCTTGGAAACGGGGCTCTGACCTATATCCGCCTTCACCGCTTTTGCGAGCGAGGCGTCGAGGACGGCATCATTAAGATGGCCGACCGCCCGACCGTTTTGCGGCTTCCAGATCCTCTCAATCGGCAAGTTGACCATTGGCGTAGAGATCGCCAGGAGGAATGACGCGTTCAGCGGAAGCATCCGCCCGTCAGTCTTGTTCGACACTGACGGCCAAAGCTGTTCGAGTAGCATTTGACATCGGCGTGGAACGTCGATGCTGAAATTCTGCGGATTACCCATATCTCCCCCCTCAATTGTTCCGTCGTTCTATCACGAAAACTGGCCTCTCCTCAGCTGCTTGGTGGAGGCGGCGGGAACAAGACCGTACGCCAGGTGATGGGTGCATCCTCGCGGAACGCCCGCTCCAGCTCCAGCAAGGCAGCATTTCCAGGAAGGCTTTCGACGGCATTTGAAACCATCGCCCGCATCTGGTCGTACTCTCGTGCCTCACGATATCTTTCTGCCAAGGCCAAACACATGGCCGCGTCGACGGTACGCGGCGCGTGTAGCCCTTTCGGTGTCGCTCGAACCTCGAAGTACTGGTCAATCTGCTGGCGATGCGCCTCCAGAGGCCATTCACCGACTTTGTCCAAAAACGTCAGTGCGACCAAACCCTCGATCGACGGCGCATCAAAAGCCGTATGGTGCTTTTCGACAAAGGCGTCGAAGCCCGGCATCCGCAAGTCTGATGAAACGACAAGGTTGAACAGAACGTATAATGCAAACATGGCAGGTTTATTTCGCGCACTTGCCTTAGCCATCATGCGCTCAACATCGGAAAGCATCGGACGCAAATCCGTCAGCTGAGCGTCCTTGTCATTGCTCATCACGCCTACGAGCTGGGACAGCAGCCCCTCCAACCGAATTTTCGCGTGATCGGCCCTTTGGAGAGGTTTGCCAACCCAATACTGCGACGCCATCTCCATCAAACGGATGCCCGCCTGTTCGTGCCGGTAGTTATACTCTTCGAATTCGACCTTCTGACCTCGCGCGATAAATTCTTTGATCACCGTACGCGTAAGGCGTGCGAGCCCCTGAAACGTCAGGACCGCTTTCCGGTCTACGTAAGTGACTTCCCAGTGGCCAAATGGATGGGTCAGGCTGTCGGGTAAGACCCGCAGATTATGCAGGTATCTTGATCGAAGCGCATAGGCTTGACGCAAAGCCTCATCAAGCTCGTAGGCCGCAACCGGGGTACCATCTTCAATCGAGAAGTTGCGGAAGTAGCTCTTATCGAGATGTGCCGTGACAAACGCGCGGTAGCGCCGCGAAAGCAAAACGTGTTCGGCAGAAAGGATCGCCTCGCGAACGCGCTGTCCGGTTCGGGCTGATGCACGCGAAAGCGCCACGTCGACTGGCTTTCGCTTCCGCTCGTCTACGTCGTCCCAACCGCTCTGGTAACCGTCGAAATCTTGTGCCAGGGATTCAATGGCTGACACCATCAGCGTATAAGCCACGCCCAGATCATCGAGCAGGCGGTGCACGCCCGCGACGTAGGTTCGAATGGCTCGCATCGCCGCTAAGAACCTGCGCCGGTCCAAAGCCAGCAAATCGCGCACAAGACTAACAAACTTCGCGCTATCCTCCGGCGTTAGCCAAATCTGGTCCTTAAATGTGCGCTTGAGAAAATCGCGAGGCGGCGCGTAAGAAGCCAAGCTCGGCTTCGCACTCAACAAGCGGTCGACCAACGCAGCCTCAGGGGAAACCACAGCATCAAATCCGAACGACGCGACGGCAGAAAAATCGACGAGGAACGGTTCGATTCCGTGCGAGACCAAAACTCCAGGTCCGACAGGCTCTTCTTCTATTCGTTCGTCCAACTCATATATGAGCGCCAGGTTTTCCCTCAGCGAGTTGGTTCCAAGCAGCGTGCCTGCGGCGGTAACGATCGGTTCGTCGCGAAGATATAGATTTGAATATAAAACGCCTCTTAGGCGGTTTGTTCGTCCGACTCCGCGCGCGAAAAGCTTCCCCGTATTTATCTGTAGCATCTATACACCCCATGTTATGCAGGCCGTATACTACCACGTTCTCACGCGCTACGGCTCCGGCAGATGCAGCGCGAATACTCTGCAATAAGGCAATTCCAGGCGCGAGTTCAAAACACGCGCTTGTTGCTAAACCGGAAGCGACAGCGAGGGCTGATAGGAGCCGTCTTGATTCTCCTCGTAGTCGAACTCGTAGAGCGTCACCGACCCCATCGCGACGCGCCGCTGGCCGAGGAAGAAGGCAAAGCCTCCCGGTGCCGCCATGAAGATGTGCACACGCGCGGCGCTGCTTGGAGTTTTAAGGCTTCGGATTTTTGCGGTCAGCGCTTCAGCTAGACGAAACGCATGATGGCCGGAACGGATGGAAGTCGCGCCTACTCCGCTCGACGGCTTCGCTGATAAAAACTGCCCGGCGGTTGGAACTGCGCGCGACACATATTCGCCGACGGCCGCATCCAGATCATGGGTGACGCCGATCGCGACAACGATGTCCTTGCCTTCTCCGGCCATCGGCCTGAGCTCGAAATTCCAATCGGGCCACGCCGGATCGAGCTCTGTGTCATCCGCGCTCCAAATCGTCTTGCCGACGATGCGCTGTTCCAACTCGACAATGCGCCCAGACTTGATGTCGAGCACCGACCCTGCCGCGAAACTCAGCGTCAGGTGCGCATCGAGAATGAGCCGCAGCCGGTCCGCCGGCTGCGCGGCGGCCAAAAGAAAGCTTGAAAGTGCGGGATAAAGCGATGTCGCCCAATCTGCTTCGGGACGTATCTGGCGCTCGTTGAAGCTCGGAACCAGATTGAGGAGGGCGGTGCAGCGATCTTCGAGCTTGTCCGTCTTATGCTCGAAGGATTTGACGCCGTACACCTTAGGCCCATGATCGCCGGGCGTCGTCAGCAGACCCTCGCGAGAGCAGACTTCCATGAAGCTTTGGCGATCGAATTCGAGCCTTCCCTTGGCAGCCCACTGGTAGGGAAGATCGTCGTAGCCAAATGTGCTCTCGTTCGCCGGAATGCGACGTAGGCCCACCAGGCCGAAAATATCATTCAGGCGCTCTCGTATCTCCTCCAATGACTCGGTCGTCTCCGACAGGGCCAGCATGCCGGCAAGGCCGCGAAGCTCGTCATCGTCGATTGAAAGATGATCCCGCCAGTTCTTTCTGATCTGACCTGCCTTGCTCCGATCGCCTCCTAAAAAGAGGCGCTCAAGGCGCAGCTCTTGCGAGCGCTCATTCATCATGTCTTTCAGCGGATCGCTTCTTTCGATCCGCCAATTGGTCAGCAGCCGGAACCGTGCACCGGTGCGATCGCCGGTGTAGGCGCGCCGCGCCTTGAGACCGCGCTCCAGGAGTGAGACTGCATTCGCATTGATGAATTCAGGCTCGGACAAATTCGCAAATCCGTAAGTGTCAGGCGTGCCGTGCCACTTACACTGAATATGCTCGCGGCCAAGTGGGACTAACCCCATCAAGCTCAATGATTTTGCAGGATCGTAGTCGACCCAAACATCATCGAAGCCCTTCGGACCACTCTCGAACCCGACGCGAATAACGTTGCTTGCCGGATCGAGCAGACGCGCCGCTTTGGACCAGAACACCCGTGACTGGAACGCATCCCCATCGCGGCGTACCGGGACCGCCTGGGTCATATGCCGCCATCGCGAAAAGGCGGCGTCGGAGAGATCGTCGTTAATAGCTCGAGCGTGCGTGCCACCGTGATCGGCTTGGTCGGATAAGCATCAAGAACCAAAGTCGGCAAGAGTCGCTGCGTGAGATCGGAGAACGTGAAACCGTATTCGCGGCCCTTTTGCGGACCAGTCATCGCGACGACGCGGTGGATATCGGCCGCGCTGAATCCCGCTTCCGTGAGAGGTGAGGACAGTACCACTTCCCGCTGCGCATCGTTCGGACGATTGAATTCGAACACATCCGCCGCCCGGCGTCGAACAGCCGGATCGATCGCGCTCAGCCGGTTCGTGCAAAGGATAATTGCAACCGGCAATCGTTTTTGTGCGATTTGGTCGACGCCGCGGATGAATGCGTTTACGCCGGCACGGTCTTCGTGGTGCATCTGCGTGTTCTCACGGCTTTGCGTGATTGCGTCGGCCTCGTCCACGAGAAGAATCAAGCCCCCACTCGCCTTTGCGTTATTGGGGCGCTTCAGTTTTTCACCGGCTCTGATGACCTCATCGAAAGCGGCCGATAGAAGTTTCGTCATCTCGCCGACCTTGCCGGAGCCTCTTGACGAAAGGCTCAGCGGATAGAGCGTCACCGAGATATCTTCCTGCCTGGCGACGGCGTCGCCGACCGTCTCCGCGAGTTCGGTCTTGCCGGTGCCAACGTCGCCGGCTAGCACGACCAGCGGTGGCCTGCGCTCGACGTAGTCAAGTAGCGTCACCGCGCCTTTGTGGTGCTTCTCGGCCCATTGTTTCGGACCGGCTGGATTGACCAGGATTCCCAGCAGCTTTGTCAGCCGGGACTTCGCATCATCGACGCCAACAAGCCGTAGGAAGCGTTTGCGCGCATCCATGTCCGGAAAATCCAGACGGCGATCGAAAACCTCTTCCAGTCCGACTTTCTCGTGCATCATTTCCTCACCGTGGCACGGCCGATGCCGCGTCCCCCGGCTCCATAGTTGAGGTCATCGGCCCAATAGCCGGCCTCAAGCTCGGGCGCGGAGCCACTCCCGCGCTCGAATGGCAACTCACGCCCCAACGCTCTCCGCTGTTCTTCGGTCAAACCCGAGTAGTCGTACCGAAGGAACGACGTGAACGTGGCGCCACTTACATCGAGGGCAGGCCGAATCTTGCCCGGATCATCGTCACTGGCGAGAGAGCCGTTGGGCAGCATCGTGTAGCGAATAGATGCTTCGGTCCATTTTTCGCCGCGCTTGAATCCGTAGACGACCCAATTGAGAGTCTTGTACTTGAGCATTACGGCAAGCTCGCGCTCGTACTTGTCGATCCACTCGTCGGTCGGGCCGTCCGTGTAGAAGCGCTGAAACTTCTTGAGGTCAGTCGCGACCTTCGACGCCAAATATTTCGCATGGGCGATCGTGAAGGTCTCGGTCTGTGTGGTTGTGTATGTGCTCATGGGGCCTACGCGCTAAAGGTTGATCCAAATACTTTCTGCCACGCCCGCACCGTCTCCCCCTTAGTGGTGGCACGCAGCGCATAGTCGATGGCGTCACCCGCTGCGATCGCGGCCTCGAAAATCCTCGATTTGTTGGTGTTCGTAAAGTTTTGCGACGTTATTTTCGCAATTCACCGGGTCCCATATCCGGACCGGGTCGGTCGTCGCCTTGCACATGCTTGGGTCGTAGTAATCGGCAAACGAAATGACCGTCCGGAAATCGTCGGACGCCATGTACGTGAATATTTTTGCCAGGGCCTCAGGATAGTCGTTAAGCACCAAGCCTCTGTCCGCGAGGTGCGCGACCAGCAACTCAACCATGAACGACTTGAACCGGAAATTCTCCGGATCGGCCTGTTTCTGAAGTTTGCACCAGAATTTGATGAGCCGAACTACCTGAGCGAAATGAGTCTCACTACGTGTCTTGCGGCGCCGAATGAAATCGAGATGCATCGGGATGCTGGTCATCAATTTCTCACCCGTGTCCTGCGACACGAGATCGCCCCGCCACTGGGGATCGCCGCTATACAAAATCGGGACGATATCAACCTCGTTGCCAGTCGTTATGAAGTTGACGGCGACCGAGTACTCTTTCGGCTTTATCTGGTCAGGCCTAAAATTCGGAAACGCCTTCGCAAGCCGCACCGCAATAAATTCAATGAGGTCAGAAATCTTGTGCGGGGCACCGGAGGAAGACACGTAGCAGCCGACATCGATGTCGCTGATTGACTTCAAAGCCGTGCCCTTTGCGAGGCTGCCAGACAACAACATCTTTCGCAGTTCGAAATGCGGATTGTCGCCAATATAATTCTCAAGCCGATCGCGCAGCATGTTTGCTTGCCGGCGCAGGTCGTACGCGTCGTCTCTTTTCAAATTCACGCGCTCGTCTGCAAAGGCGACGATATCGCGGTGACCGACGTGATCTGTGCTCATAAGCCCTCAACGACAGTATTGTCGCAAACCGAAAGCGGAACATAGGGAGAACAGGAATGCAAGGACAATATGCGGTTGCCCACAGGTAGGTATTTGCCACCCGGAAACCAGTGCCCCAGATTTTCATTTTTCTTGCCGCCCCGATAAATACGGATGGGCTCTATCTCGCGTGCGCTCGACCGAACCCGCTCGGGCGGTTTCAGCCCAGTCGGGTGACGATCCCTAGCGGTGCGAATGATGCGGCCTCGTCGGCCGCCAGCTCTTTTTGCGACGCGCGTGTTGCACGCGCTGCACCCGATTTGTCCAGCTTACACCGACGCCTGGGAGGGTCCCAATAGCCGAAGTCCGGCTGGCCCGCTCCATTAGGAGCAAAGCTCCTCCGGTGGGGCCGACCGACGCCCGCTTTAGCGGGTTCGGCTTTGGCGTCCCCGCTTTCGATCCGACGTCCATTTCCGCCCGCACGGGCGGATTGAAAGATGGACGCTCGGCGCTGGCCAGGGATCCATGCGCAACGTCTCAAGGAAACGGTCTCGCGACTCAACCCAAGCAAGCGAGGCGAATATGAAACAGGACATTTACGAGAGGATCACAAACAACATCGTTGCCGAGTTGGAAAAAGGCGTTAGGCCTTGGAACCAGCCTTGGAGCGCCGGGCATGCGGCCGGCAGGATTAACAGGCCGCTTCGCGCGAGCGGCGTTCCTTATCGCGGTATCAACGTCATCATGTTGTGGTCGGAAGCAAGCAGCAAAGGGTATGCCGCGCCGATCTGGATGACATTCAAGCAGGCCCAGGAGTTGGGCGGCAACGTTCGAAAAGGCGAGCAAGGTAGCCTTGTCGTTTACGCGAACACCGTGAGCCGCACCGAAACTGACGGACAGACCGGTGAAGGATGGTGCGCAAGACATTGGACAGGAGCCGTTCGAGCATCGCAGAAAAACCGGGGCACGCTGTAACCGCGTCGGCGCCGGGTAGTGTCTCAGTTTGAAATTTGCGGAAACGCCTAATTCGTTTGGCCGAATTGTGCAAACGCCTATATGCTTAGCGGAAAGCATGGAGGCGAATGGTGAACCTGCAAGTGGTCCGTGCGATACATAGCAAGTGGGCCGTCGCTAGTTGCACGCATTCGCCAACGGTCTTATGAGAAAAGGACCACAAACGCGAGGGGCTTGTAATGATCCGGTTATTCGTTGTTTTCGCTTGCACGCTTATCATCAGCGGCACTGCTATTGCCGCCGACCCGGTAGCTACGCCGATCCCGGACACTGCCGCTAATCAAAGTCCGGTCGCCGCCTACGCGTGTCTTCACTGTCCCCAAGGTGACAGAATATGCTATCCTAACAGCTGTACTTCTCCAGGAGTTAATTGTCACGCGACTGGAGGAGCTTGTGACCCCCACGGAATGGTGGGCTGCCCAAACCTTCCATATTGCTGACGTGCGCTGCGCTATGCGCACCCTATTGCAGTGATAGCGAACGACCGAAGCCTAGCAAGCGCGGCTTACAAATAGACCGCACCCTAAATTTCAAACTGAGACACTACCCGGCGCCGCTCACCGCCGCGTCGTAATAGCTCTCGATGATTTCGTGACCGGTTGACCTAGCAAATGCCTCAACGGCCTCGCCTTGGCGCCGGTCGCTGTCTTTGTCCAGGCCAACATTGGCTGCGGACGAGGTACGGAGATAGGCCACCGCCTGCCTCATACCACTCATAGCCTGCCGCTCGCCTTCCGTATCGTTTGCTTCAGCATTCTAGCGTTCACGAGCGGAACGCAGTGTGTTCAGCCTCCGATGGTTCAGACTCCGTTTCCCCTTTGTGTGTTGCCGCGTACGCCTCGAACGCCTGCCTCCCCTTTGCGGCCCATAGCTCGCGGGAGTGTTCACCCTGATCACTTTTGAGCTTGTCGGCCACCCAGAGCAGAGCGCCGAGGATGGTGGCGCGATCATCGCCGGTGAGGTCCACAATCCCGGCCTTGATCACGAGGCCGCCCAGTTCGATCAGATGCCGCGTGCGCTTACGGCGCTCGACCTGCCATGTGCGCATATCATGCCGCGCCCGTGCCCCCTGATGCCGGTTGCGGTCTGTCCGATCGCGCCGAAGTGCCGTCAGCGTCGCGGTCAGTTGCCTGTGCAGTTCGCCCCGACCGGCCTTGAAAGAAGGCAGCCCCGCGCTTCGCCCATGCCTCCCGCTTTCCGGCCTCTTTGGTCTCCGCCAGCACGATCAGCGCACCTGCCAATTCCTCGGCGCTGAGCGCATCGGCGCCGGTAGCGATAACCAGTTCGCCAAGTTGCTGCACCTTTCGCGTTTTGAGTTCGCGCGCTTTGTCTTCCAACGCCTTCAGTTCCGCATCAAAGTCCCGTGGTTTGCGCATCGTCGTCTCCATGAGTTGTCGATGCAATGACGATAGTTGAGCACCTGCCGGAAGGCTTCAGTGTTGCCGAGACAGCCCGGGACGGGCTGGTCCATCCCGAGATTTTTTCGAGGGAGGGCGCGCTTATACGTCGTGCCGACGTGCGGTTTGACGTGCAAATGATCTGGTCGCGATGGCGATCTATCATCTTCACGTCAAGGTCATTGGCCGCAAGGCAGGCTCAAGCGCGGTGGCGTCCGCCGCGTACCGCTCGGCGTCGCGGCTGCGCGACGAGCGCATCGAACACAGCCATGATTTTTCAGCCAAACGCGGTGTCGTCCATTCCGAGGTGATGTTGCCTGAGGATGCACCCGAAGCCTGGCGCGACCGCGAGAGGCTGTGGAACGATGTCGAAGCCTTCGAGATGCGCAAGGATGCCCAGCTCGCCCGCGAGGTGGAGTTCGCCCTGCCGCGCGAACTCAGCCAGGCGCAAGGCATCGAACTGGCGCGCCACTTCGTTCAGGCAGAGTTTGTCAGCCGGGGCATGGTCGCCGATCTCAATGTGCATTGGGACAGGGCGGAGGATGGCAGTCCCAAACCGCATGCTCATGTCATGCTGACCATGCGGTCCGTAGACGAGAATGGTTTTGGCGCCAAGGTTCGCGACTGGAATGCTACCCAGCTGGTCGAGCGCTGGCGCGAGCGATGGGCGGAGCTTGCCAATGAGCGTCTGGCCGAACTCGACATCGACGCCCGCATCGATCATCGCAGTCTGGAAGCACAGGGCATTGCCCTGGAGCCGCAAACCCAGATTGGTGCACCGGCGCAACGCATCGAGGGCAGTGGCCTTGCTGCTGGCGATATCGAAGCCGATCGCGCCGAACTGCATCGCGAGATCGCGCGCAACAATGGTGCGCGCATCCTTGCCGATCCATCCGTGGCGCTCGATGCCATCACCCATCAGCAATCGACCTTCACCCGAAAGGACATAGCAAAGTTTGCGCATCGCCACAGCGACGGAATGGAACAGTTCAACGCGGTCGTGGCAGCTATCAGCAACGCACCTGATCTGATTGAACTCGGCAAGGACCGGCGCGGCGAAGACCGTTTCACCACCAAGCAGATGATCGACACCGAACAGCGCCTTCACCACGCGGCAGAGCGTATCGATTTGGACGAGCGACACGCGGTGAGTGACGCACATCGGGAGGCAGCACTGGCGCGGGCTGCGCAACGCGGGCTTGTCCTGTCAGGCGAGCAGACCGATGCGCTTGCGCACATCACCGACGGCCGCGGTCTTGGTATCGTTGTCGGCTTTGCCGGGACGGGCAAGAGCGCCATGCTGGGCGTTGCGCGCCAGGCGTGGGCAGCTGCGGGCTACGAGGTTCGAGGCGCGGCACTCTCCGGCATTGCCGCGGAGAATCTGGAAGGCGGATCGGGCATCCCGTCGCGCACCATCGCCAGTATGGAGCACAGCTGGACACAGGGCCGCGATCTGCTCACCTCGCGCGATGTCCTGGTGATCGATGAGGCCGGCATGGTCGGCACGCGCCAGTTGGAGCGCGTGCTCTCCCATGCGGCGGACGTTGGCGCAAAGATCGTCCTCGTCGGCGATGCGCAGCAGTTGCAGGCCATCGAAGCCGGCGCTGCATTCCGTTCGATCCATGACCGACACGGCGGCGTCGAAATCGGCCAGGTGCGCCGGCAGCGCGAGGACTGGCAGCGCGATGCCACGCGCGATCTGGCAACCGGCAGGATCGGCGCCGCGATCAGCGCCTACGACGCGCAAGGCATGGTGCATCAGGCTGCAACGCGCAATGAGGCGCGAGATGAACTTGTCGAGCGCTGGGATCGCGACAGGCAGGCGCATCCAGAGGCAAGCCGGATCATCCTCACCCACACAAATGACGAAGTACGCGCGCTGAACCAGACAGCCCGCGAGCGCATGCGCGCCGCCGGCGATCTCGGCGACGATGTTCCGGTGACTGTCGAACGCGGCCCAAGAAACTTCGCCAGCGGCGACCGTGTCATGTTCCTGCGCAACGAGCGCGGGCTCGGCGTCAAGAACGGCACGCTTGGCATCGTGGAGGAAGTCAGCAAACGAAGCATGACCGTGCGCACCGATGACGGCAGATCGGTTCGCTTCGACCTGAAAGACTACGCGCACATCGACCACGGCTATGCCGCGACCATTCACAAGGCGCAGGGCATGACGGTCGACCGGACCCATGTGCTCGCCACGCCGGGCATGGATGCGCATGGCAGCTACGTTGCACTGTCGCGGCATCGCGACAAGATGAACCTGCATCACGGCGGCGACGACTTCGCGAACCGCGAACGACTGGACCGCACGCTGTCACGGGACCGCGCCAAGGACATGGCGTCGGATTACGAGCAGGTCGACCCGGCGCGACACTATGCCGAGCGGCGCGGCATCACGTTCCGCGAGCGTGTCGCAGAGATCGTGCGCAAGGTCGTGCCTGAAAGGCTACGCAACATGTTCGACGGCCGGCGCCCTTCGGCAGATGGCGGGCCCGACTTCGACGCCATGCGCGGGCCGGAAAGAGAGGAAGTGCGCCTCGAACCCGCAGCGCCCGCCAGAGAGATCGCCGAGGACGGGCAAGCGGCGTTGCGGAAAGCCCGAACCGATGCGCTCGTGCGCCATGCCCGCGCCATGGACGCGATATTCAGCGACGAGGGCGCAGGAAACAAGGCCAGCCCGATGCGATTGCGCGAACTGGCTAACGCCCGAAAAGCCTTCGACGAGGTGCGCCCCCATGGTTGGCGCGATGCCGAGGCGGCTTATGTGAAGAGCCCGGAACTTGTCGCCGAGGCCGCCGGCGGATACATCAACCGCGCCATCCGCGCCCTCCAGCTTGAAACCGAAATCCGCACCGGACTGGACAACGATCCTGGCCGCCGCGCAGACCATTTCGTGGAGCGTTGGCACAAACTCGACCGGACCAGCCAGCACCAGTATCAGGCGGGTGACATGTCCGGCTACAAGGCCACGCGATCGGCGATGGGTGACATGGCCAAAAGCCTCGAGCGCGATCCGCAGCTTGAATCTATCCTCGCCAACCGCAAGCACGACCTTGGCATCAGCGTCGATTCTGGTCGGCGCCTTGGTGCGGAACTCGCATTCACCCACGGCATCGACCTCGGGCGGGGCCGGGGCGTTGGACTCTAGACAGTCCTATCTGCCGCCGTCTCTATGCCTGGGTACGATGACGCGGAAAACCCTCTTGCGCGCCCGCAAGTGTCTGTCCTCTCTTGATCAGGAGCAGTCAAAAACAACCAGCAGGAGGCAGTGCGTCCATGCGCGAACCAGACCGTATCATCCGCCTGAAAACCGTCGTCTCCCGGACAGGTCTGTCCCGGTCCACCATCTATCGCAAGATCGCCGACGGCACCTTCCCACGCCAGATCCAGATCAGTATCCACGGTGCAGGCTGGCATGAATCCGACATCAGTCGCTGGATCACCAATCCCGTTTCGTGGCGTCCGCAAGACGAGGGCGACAAGTTGTGATGAGGGTGATGCACACTGCGCGGAAAGCTGGCTTCATCGAGACGCTGCGGTCACGGCGGCAGGGTTACTGCCATGTCCGTCAGGAGCGCCGCCGAGGCGAGCGAAAACCTCAAACCAGAAACGATGGTCGGCCTCGCGCCTATCAAGATGGGTTGCTCAAGTAGGCAACTTTGGAGCGAAGCGGCCGTAACGGGCTGCCTCCGATCCGGCTTCCTTCGAAGCAGGCTGCATCCTCACCGCCTATAAGGTCCGTAGGCTAACGATTGCCCGATCGATCGCTATCATCGCCGGATCGATATTTTGTGGTGGCGGCCGAGGTCATCCAGCACCGAACGGATATGAGGCCAAGGGAAATCGGCGGGATGTTCCCAATGCTCACCGTCATGCAAGATAACGAGCAGCTTGGCTAAAATGCCCTCGATGGAGGTAGCGGCTGTCTGCGGTAGATTATCCAGAAGTTCGCTTTCAGCTATTTCGGATTGCCGTATCAGTTCGTCTGCTTTCGAATAGCCGATCTCAGCATCGGCGGCATCCCAACGCGCCTGGTGTGCCGCGAAGTCGGCAACCGCCCTGTTCCATTCGACTTCAATTTCGGGAGAGTACGCGTCGTTCAGGCCTTCCATGGAATGGAGCGTTGATTCCTTACCATCGGCAAGCCGTACCTTGGCGCAGGGAAAGCCGACCGTCCTGGCGAGGTGTGTCTCCAACCTTTGCTGTTCGCGGCACAGCGCCAGTGTCTCGTTGTGGATCTTTTGCCAGCTCCCACACAGACGAAGAGCAGGATCAGCCGCGATGCTGCCGTCCGTCAGTTCGGCGGCCCGCGACTTTACCTGGAAGGGCCATGCCACGGCGGCCGTGGCCGTGCCCCCCAGCAAGCGCCGCCGGGTGACGATAGACAAACTCATGCTATTGTCGGAATCATCCATGATCCGAGCTCCATGAAAGCTGGGGTTGTGGTCAGGTTGGACAGGTGTGACCGCACCCGTCCAACCGCTCAAGATGCTTGTCGGCATCAACGGTAGTAGCAGTGTTACTATCTATGGCCAGAAAATGCAACAACTTAGTAACAGGGTTACTACGAATGGCAATAACTTCGGCCCAGTGTCGGATGGCGCGGGCAGCTCTTCATCTAGGCATTCGGGAGCTTGCTGCCCTCGCCAAGGTCTCTCCCAACACTATCGCGCGATTGGAGCGCGGCGAGGTTTTGTTCGACAACACGCTGCAGGCGGTACAAGGTGCCCTGGAGAACGCTGGCATCGAATTCATCCCCGAGAATGGTGGTGGGCCCGGGGTGCGCTTAGCCAGGCGAAATTAGAGGTGGCGCCACCCAGCGCCCACCGAACTGAGCGGAAACATCTCAGCGCCACCGCTGATAATCGCCTTCGGCCAGCGTTGCCGAGGCTCATGTCTTAGAGCTTTGGTCAGTTCCCGCCCCGCAAAAACGCAGCCCAATCGCTCATCATGGCGCGGCGCTTATCGATCATGGTTTCGCGCCGGTATGCTGCCTCAACGTCACTGTTGATGGCGTGGGCGAGCGCAAATTCCCGCATGTCTCGGGGATAGTCGGACAACTCCCCTGCCCAATCAGAAAACGTTGACCGCAGCCCATGGGGCACGGCTGGACGCTTCGAGTTCTTGTCGAGCCAGCCCGTGCGGCCCGCCTCGATCTCGCTTTCGTGCATCCGTCTCATGGTAGCGCTCAACGTCATGTCGGATAGCATGCCGCCCCGGATCGCCGGAAACACATATTCTGTGTCGGCGGCCGCGGCCTCTCTCATCGCAATTAGGATTGTCATTGCCGCATCGGATAGCGCCACAACGTGCGGCCGCCTCATTTTCATTCGCAATGCCGGCACCGTCCACAATTTGGCGTGCCAATCGATTTCAGGCCATTCCATGCCGCGCACTTCGCCTGATCGCGCAGCGGTCAATGTCGCGAATTCCAATGCCCGTGCACCCGTGCCTTCGCGTTTGCGCAATGCTGCGAACCACGTGGGCGCGTCTTTCAACTGAACAGCGGGCTGATTATCGACTGTCGCAACCTTGCTTGGGTTGGACAACATGGCATTGAGATTGCCCTTCCACTGTGCCGGATTGTCGCCGTCGCGGTGTCCGTGTGCCTTTGCCCAATCAAGCACGCGTTCGCAACGTTGCCGCAAACGCGTGGCCGTCTCCGTCTTGGTCGTCCAGATCGGCTTAAGGATTTCGACCATGTGATGTTTGGTGACTTCGGAAACGGCAAGATTGCCGATGACGGGCATTGCATACTTGTCCAGCGTGGATTGCCATTGCTTCCGATGCTTTTCGTTCCTGAATTCCGCCAGCGTGTCGGCAAGGAATTTGTCAACGGCATCGCGGAATGTGAGATGGCGCTTTGCGGCCTCGATCGCGGCTTTGCGACGCTCGCGCTTCTCTTGAAGCGGATTGATGCCGTTGCGGATTTTGTCTTTGGTCGCCCTCGCCCGCTCGCGGGCTTCGCCCAATGATACGTCATGCCCGCCAAGACCCATTTCGCAACGCCGGCCATTGACGTTTGTTGTGCGCAATAGCCATGACCGGCCGCTGCCCGGCGTGATTTGGAGCATGAGCCCGGCAACACCGCCAACAGCAAACACAGCGTTGCCCGGTGTGGTCGATCCGGGGTGTTTCAAGTTCTTGACGGCTAGTGCTGAAAGTTCCTTCGCGATCTTCGGCATTTCTCTATCCCATCATCTTACCCGCCAAAAACAATGACATTGGATGATACGGATTGCAACGGCGCGAGACAGCCATTTTATATTAAAGCATTGTTATTGCCCTACAATTTTCATTGATTGAGACGACATGAGACAGCAATATGGCTGTCGCTCTCTCCGCCATTATCAAGCCATTGAAACCGCTGCGATTTTCCATCCCAGCGGGTGCGGCTGACTTTACTTCACATGCTCGCCCTGGGTTCATGGCGGATTGCCGGCTTGCTCGCCAAGCCAGGCGCAGAAATGCCGCGGAGCGATCCGGCGGTCGCCGTCACCTGTTCAACCGCCAGAGTTTCAAAGGCGTAGCCGGACCTCTGTCTTCACTCTTCGTGCCCCATCTGTCACCGTCGCAACCAACGCGTTAGTGCCGCCTGGTGCGGTCTCAGGTCGCAGATGAGGTAATTCCATGAATTATAACGATATCGACCTCAATCTATTGCGGGTCTTTGACGTGATGATGCGGGAAAGGAGCGTGACGCGGGCGGCTACCGAATTGGGCAGAACACAATCAGCTGTAAGCCACTCCCTGTCGAAGCTTCGGTATCTATTGCAGGATGAATTGTTCACCAGAGATGGCGGCGAGATGCGGCCAACTCCCCGGGCAGTTGAGCTGCTGTCGAATATTTCCGCCGCACTCGCAACGATCCGCGCATCGATCGACCGGCATCAGATCTTCAATCCAGCAACGACGCGGCGCAACTTTCGCGTTGGACTTACAGATTATCATGCCATGGTTTTCATCCCGGGCCTCATTCGAGAATTTTCCAGGCAAGCTCCTGGCGCGACGCTGAACGTCATTCCCGCAAACGGACCCGAAATCGGTTCATCGGTCTATCTGAGACAAGTTGACTGCGCGCTGACGGGAGCAGCGATACGCGACGACCCAGGTCTCTTGAAGGTGGAGCTTGGCCAGGACCGATTGTTTTGCGCAGTGTGGAGCGGAAGCAAGATCGCCAGAAGCGCAATGACGCTGGAAACCTATCTGGCCAGTTCCCACCTCCAGATTTCCGCAGATGGCCTGGCGGAAGGCCTCGCGGATGCCGCCCTCAAACAGATGGGTCTTCGCCGCAATGTCGTTGCGACCATCTCGAACTATCCGGTGCTGCCCTGGGCGCTTCGCGGCACTGAACTGATTACCCATTGCGGTGATGCCATCCTGCAAATGCTGGATGAGAGGAGTGAGGTGACGTTGGTCCCGCCACCCCTTCCGATAGCGAATGTGAATGCCTGGCTTATTGTTCACCGCCAGATGGCGAATGACCCGGGAACCAGGTGGCTCCGGGAAATCATCGTGGGAATCTACAACGAATCGCGGAGCAAGAGACACCAAGGCACCGTCGGAGCACCGGGGTCGGCCGTAAAATAGGTCGCGCGCGCTGCTTCACCACTCAACCGCTTTTCAGCTGGGAGTGCTTCGCAACTATGACCAGCGCTCATTTTCACCATGAGAACAATCGATTTGACGAATACTTGGGCTGGAGAGCACATTCCCTTCAACAATAACAGGGGAATGCCGAAATGAGATCAACGTTCAAGGGCCTACTTGCCCTCGCCATCGCGTGCACCGCCTCCTCGGCGTGGTCCGCAACCCTCGATAATGTCAAGAAAAATGGCGTGCTGACCTGTGGCACGAATTCGGCCACGGCTGGCTTCAGCCTTCCCGACAATGAAGGCAAATGGACCGGATTTGTCGTCGATTATTGTCGCGCCGTGGCCGCTGCCGTGCTCGGGGACGCGCAAAAGGTCAAGTTCATCCCATTGACGCCAAAGGATCGCTTCACCGCCTTGCAGTCGGGAGAGATCGACATTCTCGCCCACAACGCAACCTGGACATCGTCCCGCGATACGTCGCTAGGCATACTGTTTGCCGGCACGTATTTCTATGACGGCCAGGGGTTCATGGTGCGCAAGGCGGACAATATCACGTCAGCCAAGGGACTTGACGGCGCATCGATATGCGTCACCCAGGGCACCACGACCGAGTTGAACCTTGCCGACTATTTTCGCTCGCAGTCGATCAAGTACACGACGGTTGGTTTCGCAGACGAGGAAGCTGTCGTGAAGGCTTATGAGGAGGGACGTTGCGACGTCTTGTCCGCAGACACCTCCACCTTGAACGCGTCGCGGCTTCGCATGGCCAAGCCGGACGACAGCATTGTTCTTCCCGAGCTGATCTCCAAGGAGCCGCTTGGCCCGGCCGTGCGGCAGGGTGACGACCAGTGGTTCAATGTGGCGAAGTGGACGCTCTACGTCATGGTGGCCGCGGAGGAATACGGGGTCACCTCCAAGAACGTCGATGCCATGAAATCGTCTGACAATCCCAGCATCCGCCGCCTGCTTGGCGTGGAAGGCAGCATAGGCAAGGACATCGGGCTCGGCGATAACTGGCCGGTCGAGGTGATCAAGCAGGTCGGCAATTACGGCGAAGTGTTCGAACGCAATGTCGGCAAGGATTCGCCGCTGAAAATGGAGCGTGGCATGAACGCGCTCTGGAACCAAGGCGGCGTTCAGTACGCTCCGCCGATCCGCTAATGCATGTCGCTCAAAAATGGCCCCGGTTTTGAGACAACGACATGCATAACGAAGACCCTAAAGCGCGTCGCCTGAGTCCGTTCAAACCCGACGCGCTTTAGGCAAAGGCATGGTTGCAAGGCGCTGGCGTGTTACCGTCAGCGCCTTGCACGGACCCGATAGGAACAGCCCATGTCCCATTTGTCGCTTCCCGCGCCGTCGCGCAGGAGGTTGTCGCTGCACGATACGAAGGTGCGGGGCATCCTCTACCAGCTCTTGCTCGCCGGCTGCCTGCTGGCCTTGGCGCTGGGCATCGGCATGCAGACTGCATCGAATATGCGGGTCCGGGGGATTCCGCTCTCATTCGACTTTTGGAATGAGTCTGCCGGCTTCGACATCAATCAAACCCTGATACCGTACGATGCATTGTCCAGCTACGGTCAGGCGTTCTGGGTGGGAGTGGTCAACACCCTCTACGTCAGTCTCCTCGCAATCCTGTTTGCGACGTTGCTTGGCTTCGTCATCGGCGTTGCCCGCCTGTCGCCGAACTGGATCGTTTCGAAGGTGGCGACCGCCTATGTCGAGCTTGTGCGCAATGTTCCGTTATTGCTGCAGCTGCTGTTCTGGTACAACGCCGTCCTCAAGCCGTTGCCCTCGCCGAAGGCGTCCATCGCCATTCCCGGCGGCATCTACCTCAACAATCGCGGCCTCATCGTTCCGGAGATTCATTTGCATCCGGGAGCGGGTCTGGTGGGCCTGGCATTCGTTGCGGCCATTTCCTGCTGCGTTGCGTTCTGGTTTCGCGCCAGGAGCATCCAGAGACGGACGGGCAGGCAGCTGCCGGTGCTTCTGGTCAGTCTGGCGACCTTGATAGGATTTCCGCTGGTCGTGTTCCTGGCGGCTGGCGAGCCGGTCTCGTTCGTCGCCCCGCAGCTACGGGGTTTCAATTTTCAAGGCGGGCATCAGCTCTATCCGGAGTTTGCCGCTCTCCTGATCGGTCTGTCGGTCTACACCGGTTCATACATCGCCGAGATCGTGCGAGGTGGAATTCAGGCAGTGCCAAAGGGCCAGACCGAGGCTGCGCATGCGTTGGGGCTGGCGCCGGGCAAGACGCTTCGTCTGGTCGTCGTTCCCCAGGCGCTGCGCATCATCATTCCCCCTTTGACAAGCCAGTATCTCAACCTCATCAAGAACTCGTCGCTTGCCGTGTTCATCGGCTATCCCGACCTCGTTCAGATCTTTGCCGGCACGGTGCTCAATCAGACCGGAGCCGCCGTCCAGGTCATGGCGATTACTCTGTCGGTCTATCTCGTCACCTCCCTTGCCACGTCGTTGGTCATGAACGCGTGCAACCAACATTTTGCAATTGTTGAAAGGTGACGGATGAGCGATCAGTCCATGCGTTCGCCAATTGTGATCAGCGCGCTCATACCAGCCATGGCGCCTCCCGCGGACGTTCGACCGGGTCCAGTGAGCTGGATGAAAAAGAACCTGTTTTCGACGCCGTCTTCAGGCGCGCTGACAATATGCTTTGTCCTCCTCGCCACGTGGCTGCTGCATCACTTCCTGAGCTTTGCGATCTTCAACGCGGTCTGGAGCGGCGGCCATGAAGCTTGCCGTGCGAACAGCCAGGGGGCTTGCTGGCCTTTCATCGCCGAGAAGTTCGACTACCTGCGATACGGCGCGTATCCGGTTTCCGAGCGGTGGCGGGTGGACCTTGCGCAGGCGATCGGCGCCATCCTCATCGGTTGGCTCCTGTGGACGAAGGCTCCGCGGCGCAAAGTGGCGGCGTTGCTGTTCTTCCTCGTCTACCCCGTGGCCGCGTTCGTTCTCGTGCGCGGCGTTGCCTGGCTTCATTTGCCTGTCATCGATACGGCGCTCTGGGGCGGTCTCTTGATCACGTTGCTGATGTCGATCGTGGGTATCGTCTTCTCGCTTCCGATCGGGGTTATCCTGGCGCTTGGACGCAGGTCGGAACTCCCGTTCGTCAAGACGGTTTGCGTCACGTTCATCGAAGTCGTCCGCAGCGTGCCGTTTATCACAGTGTTGTTCATGGCGAACTTCATGATGCCGCTCTTCGTCCCGGATTATCTGACACCTGATCGTCTGTTGCGCCCGCTCATCGCGATAGCGTTGTTCTCGTCCGCCTATATGGCCGAGGTCGTGAGAGCCGGCCTTCAGGCGATCCCGAAGGGCCAGTACGAAGCGGCCAAGGCGCTCGGGATCGGCTACTTCGACATGATGCGCCTGATCGTCCTCCCTCAGGCGTTGACGATCGTCATACCGAGCATCGTCTCGACCTTCATCGGTCTGTTCAAAGACACGACTCTGGTCGCCATCGTCGGCATCGCGGATTTCCTGAAGGCCGTCGAAACGGCGCGCGTCGATCCGAACTGGGCAGGCCCGACGATCTCATCAACCGGCTACCTCTTTGCGGGGTTGGTCTACTGGAGCTTTTGCTTCGGCATGTCGCGTTACTCGCAATCTATGGAGCGCCAATTGGCGCGTGGCCACAAATCCTAGGAGGCGATGATGATGCCACAAGCAATGCCCGCGGCAAGGTGACTATCAAATGGCTTGTGCAGACACGCCCGCATCGGCGCATGGGCAGCGACATATCGCGGGAACAGATTTCGACCAAATCCACGACCGTCAGCAGTTCGGATCCGTCAAATGGGCCAACCAGTGGGACGAGTTCTCTCCCCAGGTCGAGGGCCAGGACCTGCTGTCGCTGTGGACGGCGGATATGGACTTCCGCGCTCCGGAAACCGTCATCGCGCGACTGCGCGAGGCTGCGGAGCATGGCATTTACGGCTACACACGCCGCGATCCGCGCCACTATGAGATCGTGCAATCGTGGTTCGCGCACCGGCACAACTGGTCGCCGAAACTGGAGACCTTGCTTCCCGCGCCGGCGATCATGCCGTCGGTGGCTGCGATACTGCGAACCTTCACCAAGCCCGGTGACGGCGTCATTGTGCAGTCGCCCGTGTACTCGCCCTATTTCGAAGTTGTTCAGGGAAACGGGCGGGTTCTGCTTACGAACCGGCTGAGGCTGCAGAACAACAGATATGAACTCGATCTCGAGGATTTCGAGAAACTGGCGGCCGGCGGTGCCAAGGCATTCCTGCTGTGCAATCCTCACAACCCTGCCGGAATGGCCTGGACACGCGAAGAATTGGCGGCGCTCAACGACGTCTGCGAGCGCCATGGGATCCTGGTCATATCCGACGACATTCACTGCGACATAAGGTTGTCGGATCGCCCCCACATCGTCTTCTCCTCCATCTCGGAAGATGCTGCCGAGAAATCGTTCATCTGCACCGCTCCAACGAAGACTTTCAATCTTGCCGGGGTTCCTTCGGCAACCATTTCGGTAGCCAGCAAAAAGCGCCGCGGGGCGCTTCTTGCCGCAATGCAGGCGTCATTCATGGTGAATGCGAACTTTTTCGGCCGCCTGGCTTTGGAGGTTGCTTACAGCAGCGGCGCGCCGTGGCTCGACCAACTCACGCACTACATCGCCGGCAACATCGATCTGGTTTGCGAGTTCGCCGGTGAACACCTTCCAGGCATCACGCCCATGCAGCCCGACGCATCGTTTCTGGTGTGGTTGGACGCGTGCGCGCTCGATGGCCGAGTGGGTGGAATTCAGAAGTTCTTTGTCGATCGGGCCGGGGTTAATCTCTATGACGGCCGCGTCTATGGGCCTGGCGGCGAAGGCTTCATTCGCCTGAATGTCGGCTGCCCGCGTGCTCTGTTGCGCCAAGGGCTGGAGCGCATGTCCAGCGCGCTGGCATCCCTGTGATCGAGCGCCAGGGTGCTTCGGATGCGAGCCTGGTACTTGATGCCGGCAGCCGGTAAGGAAACGTCCGAGGCCGACGAGCCGGGTGGCCCGCTAGTCCGGATTCCATAGCCGTGCCGGACACGACGCTCAAGCCAAGGTCGACATGTCCATCTTGATCGCCGCTACCATTTCACAGCGAACCCGAGCTTGGCGCCCAGGGCATGGCTGTCGCCAAAATCCTTGAGACTTGTCCGCACGGTGCCTTCCCCGAAGACTGCGTAGCGGCCGTCCGCCCAGCTCAACGAGCCACCAAGGCCGACACCGCCCCACAGCGCCTGATTTTCGCTGACCAGCTTCGTGCCGGACACATCGACATCATTTCCGTCGAGGAAGTCGTAGTAAAGGTTGCCGAGCCCGTAGATGTGCGTACGGCTTACTTGCCCCGCATCGTCCACCCACTGGTCTTCATAGTCCGCGGAGAGGCCGAGCCGGCCAACGAGGCTGTTGCTGCTGCCGGGCGACACGACGGCGCCAAACGGGTCGGTGAACGCGTCGAAGTCGACCGAGGAATAGGCAAGCTGGGCCTGCGGCGTCAGCGACCAGTTGCCGTTGAGGGCGATCTTCTGTCCGGTCTCGATGCTCAGCCCGTAGCCGAAACCGTTGTTGCCGTCCGCAAGCGCGGTGCCTAGCGTGGCCGACCGGATGTCACTGTCATACCATGTCGCCTCAGCCTGCGCGTCGGCGTAGAAGCCACCGCTGCCGAACCAGGTGAGCGTGCTGCCGACGCCGTAGCCGGTGGCAGCGATCGACCCTGCCCCGAAGATCGAGGAGACGTCCGACGACGCGGTTCCGTAGTGGGCCGTAATCCCTCCGATCAGGGTACCGGCGTCGCTTTCGTGCAGCAGGCCATCGACGCCGGCCTGCAGCTTCCAGGTGGTCACGTCATAGTTCGTGCCGGAGGTCGACGTCTCCGGCTTGATCTCGGCATGGGCAGCTTCGATGCGCGCCCATATCGCCTTGCCGTCGACCGAGCCCTGGCCTGGCAGGTCCGCACCTTGCGGTGTAGCACCCTCGCCCCACGACCGATTGCCGATGCGTTGCTGCATGGTGCCCAGTTCATTGAAGGCCTGCAGCACCCCTTCATAGGCCTCGTACAGCGGCACGCCGGGCGAATAGAGTGGCTGCGGATCGGGATCGCCGTTGACCAGGGCCGAACGCAGATACCAATCGCCGTCGGCCGGCGTGCTGACGCCGCCTTGGTAAAGCCTGTAGGCATAGGCGCCCGCGACGACCGCTGCATCGCCTTCGAAGGTATAATTGCCGTCGAGCGAGAAGCTGCCGTTCGAGACGCCGCCGACGTCGACGATCTTGATGCCTCCGACCGTTTGGGCGCCGGACCCGCCGAAATTGACGACCTGAAGGGTACCCGTCCCTGACGTGTTGCCGGCGATCACCAGCATATTGGTCGGCGAACCGTCACCACCGAGCGCCGTGTTGAGGATGACGTTGCCGCCATTGCCGATATAGTCGCCGCTGACGGTAAGTGTGTCGCCTGGGACGCCACCCGCGATGCGCACCGTTCCGGCGTTGCTCAGCCCCGCAATCGTCTGGGACGTGCCGGCAAGATCGAGCGTGGCGCCCGAGGCGACGGAAAACTGCGAGGAGGAACTGAACGCGTTCGCAGCGCCCGCGGCAAGCGTGCCGCCGCTGACCGTAGTGGCGCCGGTAAAGCCTGAGTTGTCCAACGCAAGCAGCAGCGTGCCTTGGCCGTCCTTGATGAACGTACCGGCGCCCGAGAGCACGCCGGCATAGCTGGCGGAGGCGACTTGGTCGAATGTGAAGGAGGCGCCGGCGCCGATCGCGACATCGCCACCGAAGCGCTCGGCTGCCGAGACGAGGCCGCCTTGATTGACGGTCCAGTCCAGCAGCGACGTGCCTGACAGCGTCAGCACGCCGGCGCCATCCTTCATCATTGCGCCGGTGCCGGAGATATCGCCGGCGAAGCTGGCGTCCGCCGCCTGGTCGAACACGACAGTGCCGGAATTGCCGATGTCGCCACGAATCGAGGTTGCATCGCCGACCAGCGTGCCAGCGCTGACCAACGTGTTGCCGCCATAGCTGTTCGTTCCCGTAAGCGTCAGCGTGCCGGCGCCGGCCTTGGCAAGACTGCCGGCCCCCGAGATCACGCCGGACAAAGTGAGGTCAGCCATCGTGTCGAAGGTGCCGCCGGCCGCCAAAAGTGTGATATCGCGCGCCGAGGAGAAGACGGCGGTGTTGCGCAGCGTACCGCCGGAGAACGTCAGCTCGCCGGCAGCAACGCCGAGATTGTTATCGGCCGAAACCGAAAGCACGCCGCCCGAGACGGTCGTACCTCCCGTGTAGGTGTTGGCGCCTTCGAGCACCAGCGTGCCTGCATCAGTCTTGGTAAGGCTGCTTGCCCCGGTCAGCACGGAGGCGATGGTGGCTATATAGCCCGCTGCGGCCGGGGAGCCGTCGCCGACCCGGATGATGCTCTCGCCACCGGCGTCGGCGAGCGTGACGGAGTCGCCCTCGATGCGGTAGCCATCGGCAGCGAACTGCATGCCGGTAACCTCCAGCGCGCCGGCGCTGTCGTCGGTGGTGACGGTGCCGCCAAGCGTCTGGAAGATGGCGAAACCGGGTTGCGGCTTCATCGCGCCGGTCACCAGGCCGGTGCTCATCGTCCACGTCGGGCTTGCCGCAGTCCAAGTGCCGTTGCCGCCATCGACCAGATTGTTGTTGGCATTCCCGGCCGCGTCACCGTCCCAGAACAACAGGTCGTTACCGACACTGCTGATAAGATTGACCTGGTTGGCGACAGAAGTCTGCACCGTCAAATCGGCCGCCGTGACGCCGGCCGGCAGATTGCCGAGTTCGAGACCATTGTCGGTGAGGGCGCCGCCATAATTGATGAGCCGGTAGACGCCAGGGCCAAAGCCGCCTACATCGGTGATGTTGAGGCTGCCGTCCAGCGTCAGCGCTCCGGTCACCTCGATCAGGTCGTTGACACCGCCGCCGACAATTCCTGCCTGGCCGAGCTCGTAGTCGAGCATAGAACCGGAGCTCAGGCTGAGCGATCCGACCGTAAGCGTACCCGGACTGGAGCCGGGGGCCAGCACGCCGCCATCGGCGACGATCACCGCGCCGCCTATCGAGCCGGAGCCGCCCAGCGTGCCGCCGCTGTTGACCGTCGTTTCGGTATTCCCAAGCGAACCTTCGACGACGAGCTTGCCCCCGTCGACCGTGGTACGGCCGGAATAGGTGCTGTCGCCGTTGAGCACTAGGGTGCCGGCGCCCTCCTTGTAGACGCCGCCCACGCCGCTCAGCTCGCCATTCGCGGTCAGCGTCGTACCCGCCGCCGCGCGGAAGTAGCCATAGGCGGAAGTGAGCTTGACATCGCGGCTCATGGCGAAGCTTGCTGTCGTGCCGAGTTCGCCGCCGTCGAGTGTCAGCAGGCCCGTAGCGGCACCCAGATTCTGGTCCGACGCGACCGAGATGCTTTTGCCGGTCCCGACCTTGGTGCCGCCGCTGTGGGTGTTGGCACCGGTCAGCGTCAGCGTGCCGAAGCCTTCGATGTCGACGCTGCCCGAGCCGGAGATATTTCCGCCGAAGGTGTGGGGGCCGAGGTCGAGAAACGAGACAGCGCCGTTGTCCAGGATGTCGCCACGGATCGCCACGGTGTCGCCGGCAAGCGTTCCTGCATTGACGATGTTGCCACCCGTATAGCTGTTGGACAAATTGGTGACGTTGAGGGTGCCGGCGCCGCTCTTGACCAGTGTGCCGGTGCCGGTCACCTGGCCTGACACGTCCAACTGCGTGCCTGCCACCGTGTCGAACCCGCCGGTCAAATTGATCAGGACATTGCGATTGGTGGCGAAGCTGGTGGTCGTGCGCAACGTGCCGCCGTCGAAGGTCAAGCCGCCCGAGAGGGCGCCCAGATTGTTGTCACTCGAAATTTGCAGGGTCCCGCCGGACAAGGTCCAAGGCGTGACGGCAGTTGTCGTCCCCGTTAGGGTCCAGGTGCTGTTTCCGGTTTTCTCGTAGAACCCAAACCCGTCATATTTGGCGCCAGCGCCGATCTGCGACACACCGAAACTGGCGCTGATATCGCCACCCAGCTTGAATGTATCCGCGGCGCTGAAAGCGACCACATTGCCTGTGATGGTGGAGCCGGCCTGAATCTCCAGCGAATTGACGCCGCCGGTGAACTGGATGGCTTTGCCGGCTGCCGGCGTTCCGCCACCGGTGCCGACGGCACCGCCGCTGATCGTACCCGCATTGATGACCGCGATGTTGGCGCCCTTGATCCCTGCGGCGCCATCGCCGCCTGCCAAGGAGCCCTGACCGCCACTGCCGCCAACGATCGTCGCACCTAGCCTGTTGATGACGGTTCCACCTGAAAGCAGCAGAACAGCGGCGCCACCGTCCCCACCGCCGCCGAGAACTGTTCTTCCACCGGCACCCCCGAGCAGATTCCCGCTGTTCTGGATTGTCCCGCCGCCCATCAGGACAATGGCAGCTGCGCCGCCGCCACCACCTGCTTGGACCCCAATTGTGGAGAGACTCGTGCCGCCGGTAACGCTGCCGCCCGCCTCTACAAACACGTTTGCGGACGAGAATATGCCGACGCCGCCACCACCGCTGCCGCTGTTGCCATTGGTCCCACCTCGGCCGCCAGTGCCACCACTCACCGATCCTGTGCCAGTGACTGTAACGTCGGCCGTGGCACTGACGCCCACACCGCCACCGCCACCGCCGCCGCTCCTGACGACGCCATTCGTGCCAGGGGAGCCCAAAGCGCCGGCTCCGCCGCTGATGCTGGTTGCAATGGTCCCGTCTGTCGAGATGACCAGACCCGTAGCACCAGTGGCACCGGCAACGCCATTTGGGTTGTTGGCTGTCCCACTTACCGCTCCCGATCCTCCTGGCGCCCCGTCACCCGTCGTGAGGTCAATGCCGCCACCACCGCCACCAGCGGTCGCGCCATTGGCGGCATTCTGACCCGGGGCACTCGCGAGCGCGCCGTCAACGCCACCTTGTCCAGCGCCTGCGCTGCTACCATTGCCGCCATCGGCCCGAGCCGGCGCGGCGCTCAGCGCAAGGGCAACAGTTAGGATCGTCAAGGCGGAAGTGCCGGAGCGAAGCGACACGACTTGCGGCAAGCGCGCGAGATGCAAAACCCAAAACCCATCACGCGCAATCCGCTCCGCCATGCCTAAGCTCCCTGATTCCTGAGTGCGCGAAGGCAGCATGAAAGCTATTCGCCCGCAAGAAGTTTATAGTCGTGAGAGCTACCAAGAAGCTAACGGTGATCAGTAAAATGAAGTCTGCGACTTTTGAGCGACAGAAAATAGTCAATATTAGATATAGCTTATTAAACAGAGACCTTACGGAATCGCGAGAACAATCTCGCTGCATGAATTTATGCGGAAACGTTCGGACCTCCTGGGCCCAGCCGATCCCATCGGGCGGAGGTGAGTTTCGCCTCTACGGGGGCGATGAGGCGCTAGGCTGCCCCTTGGGCGACCCCTCACTATCCTGCAAGAAGTGATTCTGTAATCGACTCCCACTCTGCGTCTAGCTTGCCAGTTGCCACAGGCTGCCCGGCGCGGCGGTACCAGTAGGCTGCATTAGAAAGGTCGCCTTCTTTGCGGTGCAGATAGGCATNCACAGGCTGCCCGGCGCGGCGGTACCAGTAGGCTGCATTAGAAAGGTCGCCTTCTTTGCGGTGCAGATAGGCATGAACCCATACAGAGGCCGGATCAGATTCGTTGGCCTGCACACACTCATGCGCCCGCTCCCAATCGCCCTGTCTATCCCACCATAGAGCGTGGAGCGCCATCCCAAGATTCGCCGGGGGCTCTACACCCTGAAGGGTCGCACGGAACTCGTCGATGTCCATAGTTACCTCGCCTCTGGCTACGCCGGTCCTGTCCNTCTACACCCTGAAGGGTCGCACGGAACTCGTCGATGTCCATAGTTACCTCGCCTCTGGCTACGCCGGTCCTGTCCCGTTCCGTGCAACGAAATGCGCCCTCTGCCGGTGATTTGCTCTGCCGACTTTAGCAATGGCTCTGGCGATCTTTAGCGGAAACGGGGTTTTCGCTCGGCAAAGGCCGCATCAAGGGCTTCCAATTGACGAATGCTCGTTGCAGGGCTGCTTCCTGCTTCTAAGCTTCATGGTCGGCAGAAGCTGCCACGGAAACCAAAGGCGCTTCCAGGCTCCATGTTATGCCATGCGGACCGTGTTCGAGAATTCCTTGCCCACTGACCGCTGCGGGCGCAACCCGCTTCAGCACAACGGTTCCAAAGCCACCTTGTCCGACAGTCTGAACCTGCGGACCATCGGATTCGGCCCAGGTGAGGTGAAAGAGCCTCGAAGCACCGGAACCGGTGATGCCCCATGTGACCGAAATCCGGCCCTTGTCCCCTGAGAGCACGCCGTATTTGGCCGAGTTGGTCGCCAGTTCGTGGAAGGCAATCCCGAGATACTGAACTGCGTTGGGACTGAGCACCAATGATGGGCCCGACATTTCGATCACATCCCCCCGCGGGAAAGGCTCGACCTGGGCCGCCAAGAGGTCGCTGATCGTGGCACCCTTCCAATCCGCCGAAACAAGCAGGTCGTGAGATCGCGACAACGCCATGATGCGCTCGCGCACCTGGGTTTCAAAGTGTTTTGGCGTCTCCGATCGCTTGTTGGTCTCCCGGATCATCGACAGGATGACCGAATACTGGTTTTTCACCCGGTGGTTGACCTCGCGCATCAGCATGCGGATGCGGTATTCATTCTCCTTCGCCGACGTGATGTCTCGCGCTATCTTCGATGCGCCGGTGATCTGCCCAGTTGCGTTACGCACGGGCGATATCGTCAGCGAAACCGGAACCAGGCTGCCATCCTTGCGCAGGCGGGTCGTTTCGAATGGTTCGACGCGCTCGCCGCGGCGAATGCGTTGGAGGATGCGGGGTTCCTCGTCCTGATGGTCTTCGGGGATCAGCATGGTCACCGACCGGCCAATCGCTTCGTCGGCGGTATAGCCGAAAAGCCGTTCGGCGCCGTGGTTCCAGCTTTTTATGATGGTGTTGAGATCCTTGCTGACGATAGCGTCAAATGAGGATTCCACGATCGCTGACAGGTGCTGCCTGGTTTCTTCGGCACGCTGGCGGTCCGTCAGGTCCAGCAGCATGTTGACGGCGCCAATCAGAGCGCCGTGCTCGTCCCGCAGCGGTGTCGGGTAGGGCAGGAACGGAAAAAACGATCCATCGGGACGCTGCGCAACAGCTTGCTGATTGCGGACCGGCCTGTTCTCCTTGAGCGCGATGGCCATCGGGCATTCATCGTGCGGCAATTCCTTGCCGTCGGCACTGAACAGCTTGAACGTCACACACCATTTATCCTTGCCGACCTCAGGCTCCCTGCCTGCCAGATCGGCCGCGGCGCGGTTGTAGTAGGTGATCGTCCCATCCTGATCGGTCGTGTAGATGGCGACGGGTAGGCCGTCGAGTATCTGGTGATAGGTACTGTCATGCTGCCTGAGCTCCGAGCGGGTGTGCACCAAGTCGGTTACATCGACCGTGAAGCACCGGGTGTTGATCAGCTTGCCGTCCCGGAAATGTCCGCTTGAGGTGACTTCGACGTGCTTGATCGATCCATCGCTGGCCCTCAATCGCGCCGGATATCTTACGATCTTCTCGCCATTGGCAAGGCGACCCAAAATGTCCTCTATGACGTCCCGGTCGGGATAGAACTCGGCGATGTGGCAACCGAGGTAGTCCTCTGCGGGATAGCCGAGAAGGTCGAGCTCAGCCTGGTTGGCATGCACGATTACGCCGTCTGCGTTCACCAGATGGAGGGCAACGGCGCCGTTTTCGAAGAAATCCTTGTAATCGAAATCCAGACCGTCATTGCTGGACACCCCCGGGTTTTCGAAGGCGACAACATTCGCCTGTGTTGCTTCATGCATCCCAAACACCTTGTCCAGTCCAACCAAATATAATGCGGCTTGGATCAGTTGGTTCCCATTGCTCGCGGTCTCGACCCGCTGCGTACGGGAACCGGACCCTAAAAGGGTCGTAGCCTCGACTCGTCTTCCATCTACAAACGTGCGATCATCCGCGCATGGGCAAACCCTTGGTCCTTGTCGTCGACGACGAAGCCTTGATAGCACTGGATATGGAGTCCACTCTTTCGGAGGCGGGCTTTGCCGTGGCATTGGCGGCGACATGTTCCCAGGCGAAACGTTTTCTTGCGGACCATACCCCCGCCGCAGCGATCCTGGACGTCAGGCTGTCGGACGGCGAGGCTGTTGACGCGGCAAAAACCTTGGCAGGGCGGGCGGTTCCTTTCATCGTCTATTCCGGCCTGGGGCTCGAGGAAACCCCCGAAGCGTTCTCGTCCGGCGTAAGAGTGATGAAACCCGCCGGACCTCCAGAGGTGGTCCGGGCTCTCAAAGCGATGACCGCCGGGCAGCAGAAGGCGACGGGATAGCCGTGCTCTGAGCACCTTCGGTCTAAACTAGCCAGGCGCTGCCGGAGCAGCTGCCGTGCCTCACGGAGCAGCGAATTGCGGCCGGTGCCGATCAGGCGAACAAGGTCGCGCGCTTGATCCTCGGTGATGCCGGTCTCTTTGGCAGTTGACAGCACCAGTGCTTCATTCCCTTCCACTTTCTTAGGGTTGTGCTCGTCCTTGCCCGTGCTGATCATGCCTTCTCCATCGGCTCAACGCCAGGATCTGAGACTCATTCTTCGACGCACGGTCAACCTCGCTGTGCCGCGTTTGAGCGACAGAGATAGCGGCTCAATTATTGCGTTGCCAGAAACGATCCTGGCAACAGCCAAGTGGCCGGGTCCGTTCGTACGATAAAGCGCCCCGCGCAGGGACGGCGCCAGCATGGGCCAGATCGACCAGACAGATTGACCGGTCCTATGCCTCTCCGAAATCGGTTTCGTTTCTTGACGTCGGTTGCCGCTCGTAGTCAACGGGCGGCGGCAGGAGCATGATTTCGGTCTCCTTGCGGCCGAACTCTCGGCCGATCTGGAACGCCGCGTAGATCGCGCCGAGGCGGATAAGGAATCTAAGCATGGGGGTTCTCCTTCGATGTTAGGAACCGCAAGGCCGCGAGATTGTTCCATGGTTTGCGAGTGGGGACGATCTTGCCGTCGCACCAGGCATTCCAGCGCCGGCGCGGCAATCTGAGACATGGCGGTGCGGCTAGGCTGTTGCGGCCGTTGCCTGGGCCGGGATCCGTTTTCGAGGGGCCGGACGGCGTCGATCGCGGCGTTTCGAAACGACTTTGAGGGGAACGGCCGGCGCTGGAGAAAGTGCGCCAAGCACAGCGTTGACCATGCCGTGCGCTACGAAATCGGCGCTGATGTCGGCGGCCAAAGCTTGCCTTTCTTGCCCGACATCGCCCTGCTCCGCGTCTGACCAGAACACAATCCCAATTCTCAAACCTGCCTTGGCGCGCTTCAGTCTCCGGACCAGAAAGCGGGCATGCTTGAGCGAATCCCGGTTCAGGAAACCGACCACGACGGTGTCGATCGCCTCTAGTTCGAGACGACGAATACCTGCCGGCTCCATATCGACAAAACTGGCCTTCGCCACCGTAGCACCTTGCACCTCCAGCACCTGAGCGAGCATGGCGGCAGCGGCATCGTCGAGTTCGCCGCGACCGCCGGCACAAAGCACCGACATGTCCTTGCCGTCGGGCAACTCGATCTCTTCCTCTTCGACGCCATCTGTTTCCCTGCTCGCGCTCCCTTCCGCGGTGGTTGCCGGCGCATCTTCCTCGCTTGCCTCTTCCTGTGCATCGTCGGCAAGATTTGCCACAAGAATTTGGGCGCTCGCCGCCACCTGCCTTCGCTGTTGATCGCCCATCACGCCACGCATGCGGTCCTGCTCGCCCAACAGGAGAGCAGGAATGGCGACAGTGTCGTAGAAATCGATCAGGTACTTCTCCTCGAGGATCTCCTCGGCATGGTCAGTGGCCTCGTCGGGATCGCCGGCCAGGAGCCGTTGATAGAGCCGGGCGTGAGATTCAAGGACGGGCTCGTTGCCAAACAGGACGTCGAGAAATTCGAACTGCGGAACATGTCGCCCGAGGACGACGAGGCAAACTGTCAGCGGCGTCGAAAGGACCAGGCCGAGCGGCCCCCACAACCATGTCCAGAAAATTGCCGCAACGATGATTGCCAAAGGAGAAAGTCCCGTGCGCGAGCCATAGAGCCACGGTTCGATGACGTTGCCGGTTACCAATTCCATGACGACAAACAGTGCGGCGGTCCACAGCACCAGCGACCAGCCGGGCGCAACCGCCAAGGCCAGAAACAAGGGCAGCAGCATGCCGATAACAGGGCCGATATAGGGAACGAAGCGCAGCGCCAGTGCCAGCAACCCCCACAGCAGCGCGTTGGGAATGCCGAGCACCCAAAGGCCAATTGCGATTGGTATCGCGTAGACGATATTGACCACCAATTGCATGATCAGATAGCGGCCAACCCGTTTGCCGGCATCCTGCAATGCCTGCGTTGTGCGATGGAGGTCGCCATAGCCGACAAGGCGGATAAACCGGTCGCGCAGATCCTCGCGCTCAAGCAACATGAAGATGACGACGATGATGATCAGGCCAGCTGATGCCAGCGGGCTGATCAACGGTCCGATGATGTTCTGCAATACCTCCAGAGGTCTCTCGCGGGCGACGATCTCGACGGGAACAGGCTCGCGCCGGGGCTTGTCGGCCGCAGGCGGCGCCACATCCTGCTTGTCGATCTCCTGACCGACACGCTCGATCACCCCGCTCAGCCTGGCAATTATGCCGCCACCAACGCCCGTCTCCTTGAGGGAACGTACCTTGGTCAGAATGTTTGTCTGGTAGACGGAAATGTTCTGAGCAAGCTCGCTTACCTGGGTCGCAACAATGAAGCTGAACAGGCCCAGGGCCGCGAATGCGCCAATCACGCTCAGAAGCACTGCGGGCAGCCGAGGCAAGCCGACACGCTTCAGTGCGGAGACCATCGGCACCAGCGCAAAGGTCAAAAGCAGCGCGATGGCAATGGGAAGGAACACCTCACGACCGAAATACAGCGCAGCTACCGTCGTGACGATGGTTGCCACGGTAGGCAGAGCTGTGCGCGGATGGGCATTGCCTGCCGCAAGAATCCGTCCTAGCCCCCGCTCGGACGATGAGATGTCGTTTCGACGATTGGCAGCCACCTGATTCCCCCCGTTTCGTAACGATAGTTAGACCCATTCGCCTGCCAGGCAATGTTTAGCTGGGTCGAATACATACGTTTTGCGGTTTGCGCCCTGGGCGCTGTGCTCCGACGGTTCAGTCGATATCGTCGGAGCCGCAAATCTGTGGTAAAGCCGCCGCCCAACCAACCAAAGGACGACATCTGTGAGCGAACCGACTGTGGCCGAAGCGACCGAAAGTATCTATGCCTCGCTGCGGGCGGACAATGCCGACATCGACGCCCATATCGCGACGCTCAAGGCTGCGCTGACACGAGAGGGCGCAAAACAGGCGGTGTTCGATCCGGCAAAATTGGCCCAGAACAACCGCTCGGGCCGTAAGTTGATGCAGGCTTATTTTCGCCAGCGCGGTGTGAGCGTGAAGTTTTCGGACCAGTAGCGCGCGGCAGCTTGTGGGAACCGCGCCTCGACGGACGGTCCGTATCTCGCTCGCTCCGCCCTGCGGCGGACTTTCGTCAATCCTAGGCGAATGCCCGCATTGCCCTGCCCAGGTCGGTGTCGCCCCCTGCCCCTGCAGCTCTTGACGGAAACCGGTGCCTCCTGTTTGAGGTGGACCAGGACGTTTGCTGCATGGGGAGATGGGCAAGGGTGGGCAAACAGTGAAGCGCGTTCTTCGGATGCTTGCCGCGGCGATCATCGCGTCCGGGGCGACCGGCTGCACGAGCATTTCCTACTACGCGCAGTCGTTCCAGGGTCACGCGCAGATCATGGCCGCCCGCAAAAATATTGGAAAACTCATCCGTGATCCTTCGACGCCTGAAGCATTGCGCGCCAAATTGACGTCGGCCAGCGCCATAAGACGGTTTGCGACAGATGAACTGGCACTGCCCGAAAACAACAGCTACCGCAGCTATGTCGACATCCATCGGGACGCCGTGACCTGGGCCGTTTTTGCCGCGCCGCAATTCTCGCTGGCGCCACGAACATGGTGCTTTCCGGTTTTCGGCTGCGTTCCATACCGGGGTTATTTCTCCCGGAAATCCGCGGCTGAAAGCGCTGTCGAACTTCAAAGACAGGGGCTGGACGTCTATGTCTCGGGCGTCACCGCCTATTCCACGCTTGGCTGGTCCAGTGACCCGCTGCTGAGCACCATGCTGCGTCAGGACGACACCTATCTCGCAAGCCTTGTTTTTCATGAACTGGCGCATCAGCGCCTCTATGTGGATGGCGATTCCGCATCAACGAGGCATTCGCCGTTGCCGTTGAAACCAGCGGCGTCAGGGAATGGCTCCGCGCCGCCGGCGACCGGGCCGGATTGCGCCGCTACGAAGCCGACCGCAAACGCAGCGCCGATTTTCTCGGACTGGTGGCGAAGACGCGCGACGAGCTAAGGCAGGTCTATGGTAGTCCCCGCACCCCGGAAAAGATGGCGGCCGCCAAGGCAGCAACCATCGACCGGTTGCGGGCGCGCTACCGGCAGATGCGCGACAGGCACTGGGCGGGATACCGGGGATACGACGCCTGGTTCGCTGCCCCGATCAACAACGCCAAGCTCGCGGCAACTTCTGTCTACGGTGAACAGGTTCCGGCCTTTCTTCGCTTGTTCGACCTGTGTTCGGGCGACTATCCAAGGTTTTACGCTTCTGTCCGGCGGATCGCGGATTTGCCCAAATCGTCACGCGCCGAAGCGCTCAAGGCTGCGGACACGTGCAATTGACTTGCACAAGCACAGGCTGGTCCTGACGATCACCCC
The DNA here is from genome assembly GCF_000502275.1 of Mesorhizobium sp. L103C131B0. Classification (NCBI taxonomy): domain Bacteria; kingdom Pseudomonadati; phylum Pseudomonadota; class Alphaproteobacteria; order Hyphomicrobiales; family Phyllobacteriaceae; genus Mesorhizobium; species Mesorhizobium sp. L103C131B0. The sequence goes on from NZ_AYXC01000001.1 coordinate 616,275, forward strand.
AGCGACAGTTCCTTCGTCTGGTGTCTCAAAACGAGGCCGACCGCGCCCAGCAAGGCATCGTTCTCGGTGTGCTTGCCAACGATGATGCGCGTGCGCAGCGCGGGAGCGACATCCCGGGACTTGATCAGCGTGTGGCGTTCATAGGACGCGATCAGCGGCGTCAACAGAATGTCCCCTGCCAAAGCCATGTGGCCGCCGATGATGATAAGCGGCGGATTGAGCACCGAGCCGATCAGGCCGAGACCCCGGCCGGCGATCTCGGCGGTATCCTCGATCATCCGCAACGCCCTGACGTCGCCCTGCTCGGCCATGGCGATGACATCGTCCATGGTGACTTGCCGCCCAACGACACGCGAAATCTGTTCCAGCGGTCGGGTAAAACTCGCGTAGAGCTCCAGGCACCCGCGATTGCCGCAGCGGCAAAGGTCGCCGCCGGGATCGATGCTGATGTGCCCGAATTCGCCGGCGCCGCCGGCGACGCCCGTCACCAGCCGGCCATGCTGGACAATGGCCCCGCCGACACCCAGATCGATCTTGAACAGCACGAAATCGTCCTGGCCGACGGCCGCACCCCACATCAGCTCGGCAATGGCCGCGCAGTTGCTCTCGTTGTCGGCGAAGATCGGCTGTTCCAGAACGGGTCCGAACACATCTCGTATGTTGACGCCGGCCCATGTTGGAACCATGCTTGCGCGCAGCACCACTCCATCGCGGCTGACAGGGCCGGAGACGGAGACACCAACCCCCAGGAGCCCCGCCATCGGCAGACCGTTTTCCCTGTAGGATTGGGCAATCGCCGATTTGACCGCCTGGGCCGCCTGTTGCGGCTGGTAGTCCAGCGCCATTGGAATATTTTGTTCGGCAATGACGGAATGCGAGACATCGGCGACGATGAGCCGTATCTGCTGGAGAGCCAGGTGAATGCCGACGCAGGTGCCCGCTGTCGGATTGAGCGTCACCGCCGCGGCTGGCCTGCCGATGCCTCTGATGCCGTCCCGGATGGTCGGCGCTTCGATCACCATTCCAGACTTTTTCAAGCCGTTAAGCGCGGTCGAGACCGTCGAGCGCGCCAGACCGGTGGCGCGTGCGATCTGCAACGCGGAGAGTGCGCCGCGCTCGCTCAGGCAGCGCACGATCATGCTCTCCGGCGACGCGGAGGGTCTGTCGATCAGCCAGGATCTAAGCGAAGGTTTTGTCATGGCTCAACATAAACATCGTTGACTGATAGCTCCAATATGTCATCTTGGAAAGAACTCGAGATTAACGCATCTCGCCGGCGGCGGCTTCAAACCGCGGCCCTAAGCGGTCGAGACGAACCGTGCAACACGATATGGGAGTGAAACGATGAAGTCCGTCATGACCGCGCTTGCGGCCGCTGCTGCGTGCACATTTTTCGCCGGAACAGCCTTCGCCGAGCCCAAGACCAACCTTTTGCACCAATGGGCGACCGGATCGGACGCCCAGGCGATCGCCAAGCTCGGCGAGATGTTCACCGCCAAGGGCGGCAAATGGGAACAGACCTCGATCGCCGGCCACACCGCCAATACGCTGGCCAAGCTGCGCGCCGACGTGATCGCCGGCAATGCCCCGCCTGCCGTGCAGCTCAAGGGCCCCGAGATCGCCGAATGGAACGAGACCGGCATGACCGCCGATCTCGACGAGTTGGCGGCCTCGGAAGGGTGGGAGAAAGTGGTGGCGCCGGAATTGCTTCCGGTGATGAAGCCGACCGGCAAATGGGTCGCCGCGCCCATGAACATCCACCGCATCAACTGGCTCTGGGCCTCGCCCAAGGTCATGCAGGCGGCCGGCGTGGCGGAAATGCCCAAGACCTGGGCCGAGTTCAATGCCGCCTGCGACAAGATCGTCGCCACAGGCAAGATCTGCATCTCGCATTCGACCGCCGACTGGACGGATTCGACGGTGTTCGAGGTCGTGCTCTACGGCCAGGACATCGATCTCTACCGTAAGGCCTTTGTGGAAGGCGATGTCGAGTCCATGCGCAGCCCGGGAATGGTCAAGGCCTTCACGCAGATGCGCCTGATGACGAGCAAATACATGGATCCGGGCATGGTCGGCCGCGACTGGGATTCGATGTCGGCGCTGGTCGGCAAGGGCGACGCGGCGTTCCACATCATGGGCGACTGGACGATCGGCCTTTTGACCGCCGCCGGCTTCAAGGAAGGCACCGACTATGTCTGCGCCCAGGCGCCGACCGATTGGGGCAAACCCGGCTTCATCCTCAACTCGGACTCGGTCGTGTTCTTCAAGCAGAAGGACCAGGATTACATCGACGGCCAGAAGCTGCTGGCCAGCCTGATCCTGTCGCCCGACTTCCAGACGGTCTTCAACCAGGCCAAGGGCTCGATCCCTGCACGCCTGGATATCGATCTGTCGAAGGGCTTCAATCCGTGCCAGCAGCTCTCGCAGAAGGATCTGCAGGCTTCGATCAAGGACGGCACGCTGGTCCGCTCGATGGCGCACAACATGACCATCCCGCAGAAGATGCGCGGCGCGATCATGGACTCCATTACCGAGTTCGTGGCGACACCGGACATGTCGCCCGAGGATGGCGCCAATGCGATGGCCGACGCGGCGGAAGCACAGAAATAGACGGGAATGGCCGGGCGCGATGCCTATCCGCCCGGCCGTCCTCCCTTCCAGTCCCGTGCTCTGCCAATTTCCGTGCTCTGAATGTCAAATCACGACCTGATCCTGTCGGTCCCGACGCCCGCCCGCCCCTGGCGCGAGCGGCTGGGCTCCGCGATGCCCTTGCTGGTGCTCGGCCCCTCTCTCGTGGCGAGCTTCGTCTACGTCTTCGTGTTCACCGGCTGGACGCTCTATATCTCGCTGTCCAACTCCTCGCTGCTGCCGACCTACGGCTTCGTCGGCCTCGAGAACTACGCGTCGCTGTGGGCGAACCGGCGCTGGAACATCGCCTACAACAACCTGTTTTTCTTCAGCGCTTTCTACATCGTCGGCTCGATGGCGGTGGGACTGCTGCTGGCGATCCTGATCGACCAGCGCGTGCGCGGCGAAGCGGCCTGGCGCACGATCTTCCTCTATCCGCTGGCCGTCTCCTTCATCGTCACCGGCACGGTCTGGAGCTGGCTCTACAATCCGACCGACGGCATCCAGGCCATGGTGCGCGGTTTCGGCTGGGCGAGCTTCAGTTTCGCACTCGCCAGCGACCGGCACTATGCGATCTACGCGGTGATCATCACCGGTGTCTGGCAGGCCTCGGGCTTTGCCATGGCGCTGTTCCTGGCCGGCCTGCGCTCGGTGGATCAGGACCTCGTCAAGGCCGCGCAGATCGACGGCGCATCGACGTTCCGCATTTATCGCAAGGTGCTTCTGCCAACCATTGCGCCGATCTTCCTGGCGGTCGCCGTCATCCAGATCCAGTTCGCCATCAAGACCTTCGACCTCGTGGCGGCCCTGACCAAAGGCGGCCCGGGGATCTCGACCACCTTCCCCGCCATCTACGTCTATGACCTGATGTTCCAACGCGGCCAGATCGGCGAAGGTGCGGCCGCCGCCATCATGATGCTTGCCGCTGTTGCCGTGGTGCTGGTGCCCTATTCATTCTGGGTGGTCTGGCGCCGGCGCAAGGAAGCCGGCCATGGCTGACGTCTCCCTGGACCAGTCGCTCGACCGTCGCGCTGCCGCAGTCGCGTCGCGCCGGCATTTTCTCACCCGCTTCGCCATCTATGGGCTGCTGGTCGTCTTCGCGGCGATCTACCTGGTCCCGTTGCTGGTGGTGGTGCTGAATTCATTCCGCGACCAGCAGGAGATCGCGCGCAACGGGTTGATCTCGCTGCCGCGCAGCTTCCGCCTCGATGCCTGGGGCCAGGCCTGGAGCACCTATTGCATCGGCGGCACCTGCGAGGGCATGCAGCGCAACTTCTACAACTCCCTGAAGATGACGATCCCGGCCACGATCATCTCGACGGCGGTCGGCGCGATGAACGGTTACATCCTGTCGAAATGGCGCTTCAGAGGTTCGGAAGCTTTGTTCACCTGCATGCTGCTCGGCGTCTTCATTCCGGGCCAGATTTCGTTGATGCCGTGGGCGTTCATCCTCGGCAATCTCGGCCTCAGCAATTCGGTCTACGGGCTCGTCCTCATCCACGTTATCCAGGGCATTTCGTTCACCACTTTGTTTTGCCGCAACTACTACGTCAGCATCCCCGACGACCTGATCAAGGCGGCGCGCATCGACGGCGCCGGCTTCTGGCGCATCTTCCGCAAGATCATTCTGCCGCTCTCCTCACCGATCCTGATCGTCACGGTGATCTGGCAGTTCACCGGCATCTGGAACGAATATCTGTTCGGCGTCGTCTTCACCTCCGGGCAGCAACAGCCGATCACGGCAGCGCTCGTCGCGCTGACGGCAAGCGGCACCAATGTGCGCGCCTACGATGTCATGAGCGCCGCCGTGCTGATCGGCGCGCTGCCGCCGCTGCTGATCTATCTCTTCGGCGGCAAGTATTTTGTGCGAGGCCTGACGCAAGGTGCCATCAAATGAGGCGCGATCAAGTGAAGGGCATTGCATGTCGACATTGATCATCCGATCGCTGCGCAAGAACTTCGGCGCGGTCGAGGTGCTGAAGGGCATCGATCTCGAAGCGCGGAACGGCGAGTTCATCGCGCTGGTCGGACCGTCCGGCTGCGGCAAGTCCACTCTGCTGGCGATGATCGCCGGGCTCGAATCCGTTACCTCCGGCGAGATCCGCATCGACGGGCGGCTGGTCAATTCGGTGGCGCCGAAGGACCGCGACATCGCCATGGTGTTCCAGTCCTATGCCCTGTACCCGACGATGACGGTGCGCGAGAACATCACCTTCGGCATGGAAAGCCGCCGCGTCCCGAAGCCGCAGCAGGACGAGGCCGTCAAGCGGGTTGCCGCCTTCCTGCAGATCGAACCGCTGCTAGGGCGCAAGCCCGGACAGCTTTCGGGCGGCCAGCGCCAGCGCGTCGCCATGGGCCGGGCGCTGGTGCGCGATCCCAAACTGTTCCTGTTCGACGAGCCGCTCTCCAATCTCGATGCCAAGCTGCGCGTCGACATGCGCACCGAAATCAAGAAGCTGCATCACCGCGTCGGCAAGACCACCGTCTACGTCACCCACGACCAGGTCGAGGCGATGACGCTGGCGTCGCGCATCGCCGTGATGCATCAGGGCGAGGTCCAGCAATTCGACGATCCCGCCACGATCTACAATCGTCCGGCCAACATGTTCGTCGCCGGCTTCATGGGGTCGCCGGCGATGAATTTTTTGGCCGCCGAACTGAGCCAGGAAGGCGGTCGCCGCACTGTTGTCCTGCAGACCGCCGACGGCAAGACGGCCAGCCTGCCGATCGTCCAGGCGCTCCCATCCGACACGCCGCGACAGCTCGTGCTCGGCATCCGTCCCGAGCACATCTACCGCTTCGATCCCGACCTTGCGCGCCGCAAGCCGGGCATCGCGCAGATCGATGCAGTGGTCGAACTGGTCGAGCCGACAGGCGCGGAGACCATGGCCGTCCTGCGCCTGGGCGGCAAGGAGATCACCGGCCGTTTCGACCCCGACGGCACGCCGCTTATGGGCGAGACGGTGACGCTCGGCATCGACATGGCGCGTGCCTGCCTGTTCGACCCGACGACCCAACGCCTGATCTGATCTGACCCGATCTGACCGAAGCCTGATCTGAAAAGAGTTCCGCCTTGTCCTTCGCCACCTATCCGAGCCTGTCCGAGCGTGTCGTGCTGATCACCGGCGGTGCGTCGGGCATCGGCGCCGACACGGTCCGCGCCTTCGCCGCCAATGGCGCACGAGTGGCGTTTCTCGATCTGCAGCAGGAGGCCGGCGAGGCGCTCGCGCGGGAACTCGCCGCCGCGGCAGCGCACGCGCCCCTGTTCCTGCGCTGCGATGTGACCGATATCCCCGCCCTCCAGGCCGCGATCGGCACGGTGCGCGACCGCCTAGGGCCTGTCGCGGTGCTGGTCAACAACGCCGCCGATGACAATCGCCAGCCGGTCGCCGACGTGACCCAGGCGACATGGGACCATGCCCAGGATGTGAACCTCAGGCACCACTTCTTTGCCGCTCAGGCCGTGCATCCGCACATGAAGGAAGTGGGCTTTGGTTCGATCGTCAATTTTTCCTCGATCGCCTGGCGTTTCGGCGCGTCAGAGATGGCCCCCTATGCGGCGGCCAAGGCTGCGGTGGTCGGGCTGACCTTCGCGCTGGCGCGGGCGTTTGGCCCCGACAACATCCGCGTCAACGCCATCGAGCCGGGCGCCGTCATCACCGACCGGCAGCGGGAGCTTTGGTACAAGACCGAAGGTTCGGTCGACCAGGTCGTGCAGCGCCAGGTGATCCGCAAGGTTCTGCTCGGCGAGGAGATCGCGCGCACGGTGCTGTTCCTCGCCGCCGACGACAGCCGCATGATCACCAAGCAGTCGATCACCGTGGATGCCGGCCTGAGATGACCACACCTGACTCAAAGGATCGCTTCATGCTCGAGGTCGGCCTGAACCCCTACGGCCTGACCTATCATCTCGGCCTCCAGGGCCGCGGCACGCCACGCGCCAATCCGCAGCCAGCGGGGCTCGAAGGTTTCATCGCGCTCGCGACCGAACTCGGCGCGCGCGTGCTGGAGATCTGGGTGCCATGGCTGAGCGAGCTTTCCGACGACGCGGTGATCGCGCTGCGCGAACGGCTCGCCGGCCTTGGCATCACGCCGGTCGTCAGCGGCGGCCTGCTGGTGGGCGAACCGCTCGACGATGCGTTTCGGGCCGCGCGCCTGCTCAAGGCCAAAATCATCCGGACGGCGCTGACGCCGGTTCTCTGCGGCGACCGCAACGCCGCCGGCGCAAAATGGAGCGAGTACGCCGGCATCATTCGGGGGCGATTGGTGGAATGGGGTCCCCGCGCGAATACCGAAGGGTATGTCCTTGCGATCGAAAACCACCAGGACTTTACCAGCCGGGAACTCGTCGATTTCTGCGCCCTCGGTGGTGACAGTGTGGGCGTCACCTTCGACACCGGCAACACGTTCCCGGTCGGCGAAGCGCCGCTCGATTTTACGAAGGTGATCGCCCCCTATGTCCGCCATGTCCACCTCAAGGATTACCGCGTGCAGTTCACGACCGAAGGTTACCGGCTGATCCGCTGCGCCATCGGCGACGGTGCGGTGCCGTTTGCCAAGCTGTTCGCCATTCTTGGCCAGCACCACGATCGCATGACCGCCGTTCTCGAACCGGGCGCCTTAGAGGCCCGGCATGTCCGCTATCTCAGCGACGACTGGTGGCGCGGCTATCCGCAGAAGACGGCACGCGAATTTGCCGCCTGCCTGGCGGCCGCGCAGCGCAACCGGCTGCCCGACGATGCCGACTACCGCACGCCTTGGGAGCGCGAAGCCGACGTCTCACTGGTTTCCTATGAGCTCGACATGATCCGGCGCAGCGCCGCCAACATGCGCAAACTGATGGAGAATATCCGATGACGGCACGTGAACTCGATGGATTGACCGCCTTCGTAACCGGCTCCGGCCGTGGCCTCGGCCGCGTGATGGCCGAGCGCCTGGCCGAACTCGGCGCCAATGTCGCGATCCACGACATGGACGAGGAAGCGCCGGCGAAGTACGGCGAGTTCGCCAATCTCGGCGAAGTGGTCGAGCGCCTGAAGCGGCACGGCACGAAGGTCACGTCGGTGACCGGCAACATTGGCGACCAGAAGGCGGTGGCCGAGATGAAGCGCAGGATCGAGGCCGATCTCGGCGACGTCCATGTGCTGGTCAATTGCGCTGGCGGCGACATCGGCGCCAAGGGCGGCAAGCCGAACCCGAACAACGCCCTCGACATCGAACTGGACGACATCCGCGTGCTCACCGAGAACAATCTGATCGGCACGATGCTGGTCTGCCAGGCCTTCGTGCCGCCGATGAAGCAGCGCGGCGGCGGCTCCGTCATCAACATCGCCTCCGCGGCGGCACATCTCGGCTGCTCGCCCGAGGTCGTTTACTCCACCTTGAAGGCCGCGGTCGTGCATTACACGCGCTGTCTCGCCAAGGAACTGATCGACGACGGCGTGCGCATCAACGCGGTCAGCCCAGGCGCCACGAAGACGGCACGCTTCCAGGCGACCCGCACGGTCGATCCGGAGCGCATGGATTCGAGCAAGAAGTCGCTGAACCGCTATGCCGAGCCGGAGGAGATCGCCGAGGCGGTGGCCTTTCTAGCCGGCCCCCGCGCACGATTTATCAATGGGCAGGTGCTCCGCGTCGATGGCGGGTTTACGATCTTTCCGGGGTGATGGCGGGGTGCCTCGGATTTCAATTTCGGGGCCGAAAGCGGAAGGTCCGTTTTCGGGATTCCTGGGTTAAATTGCCCCCTCACGCCTCGAGCTTTTCGCAGCGTCAAAACGGCTGTGGAGGGATTGGCAGGCTATACCGCTGACGAAGCGCACATGTGACGCACCGAGGATAAGTAACCCCGCTTGGTCACGAGGGCGCTGCCGACCGGTTGGTCGAAACTGGCGCTGGTACTCGCTATTCACGAACTTGCCGATCACCCTGACGAGGTCCACTAAGCAATGGTGAACGTCATTTCTGAAGTCGCAAGCAACTCGGCCGCCCTACTCCATTGAGGTCAGCCATGCCTTCGCGGAGCCGACGCAATCTCTGCTGGAGCCTGCATGCTTCTTCAGGCGCAAGCGCTGTGTCTCAGTGCGGCATGAATCCTTTTCTCAGCCAAGCCAATATCTTGCTCCCATTGAGGACCCTGCGGACACGCCCGGCGGCCCAGCCAGCCTGCATGGTGGCGCCGGTGTGGCAACTGCAGACGATCTCATGCAACTGCCAATCGGAGAGTTCGAAGAAGCGTCTGGCTTCCCCGTAGGTATCCGATTGCATGCCCGACGCACGCAGCAGTGGATCGTCAAAGGCGACACTGATCGCCGATCCGACCGCGCGCGCTTCTCCGCGGACAGAGGGATGCAGATGCTCAGTCCCGGTGAGAGCCACAAGGGAGCGCGTCGGATTTCGATAGAGCAGTTCCGCCCACCGCTCTATCCGTTGCGTCCTTGTAGCCAGCAGAGCCGGCGATAGTGGACTGATGTCCGCGACTGACTGGAGTTGATCGAGTGTCTGGTGCTTCATGACTGCCTCCTGTTGGTCGTTCCAATCCCTAGGCCTTTGCTGCAGGATTGGCTCACACGCTAAGCCGCCCTCGTAAAGGAGCGGCGGCCGATCAGGTGTTGCCACCAATCGCCCACAGGCACCGCGCGGCGGCATCTGCAGCGACACCAACTGCATTCCTTCGCCAATGTTCCAGCGGGATGAAAAAAACTGTGCGGCCGGCCGACCCGACGGACCCGGCTGGCGCACGCAGGATCCTGAACTGCTGGACGATGATGACGCAGGCCTGGAAAGGCGGCTAGGTTGGACCTTGCTTTTCAGGCTTGACCATGATGTTTCACTACCCGCTCGGTCATCGCGGGAAGGCCAGGAGCAGAGCCGCTGGCGGCAACGATGAGTTGCGGACGAGGTCGGGCGGTGGAGGACGACGCCCTTGTGCCGCCAGGTCACTGAAGGACCAACCGAAGCGGCGCTTCGGGCGTAAAAGCGATGTCCTTGTAGGTCTGCAATGTCTGCTTATGGAGGAACGGCGGCAAGGCCTCTTTGACCGGCATGGGGCGCATTGCTGACCGGCAGATTTTCGGCCGACAGCAGACCCTCTGCTGCTTGGATACCCAGCACGCAAGCTGACATGTGAGACCTCGGTGCGAAGGCCGGGACCAGGCCCACTGCGAACGTACGTGTTGGTTCGCATGTTGGCGCTGAAGCGCCTTATCGTTCAGCCTCGCGGCACATAGATCATATGAACGGTATCGTCATCGATCAATGTGCTCGACACCAGTTGCAGCGGAGGCCTTGCCTCGTGGAAGAAAGGCTTGCCCTTGCCGAGCACGAACGGCCTCACGTGCAGATGATATTCCTCAATCAGGCCCAGCCCGGTCATAAGACCGCCCAGTTCCGGACCGGAAACGCTCAGGATACCCTCCGTGCGGGCCGCGATCTCGCGAATCTGCGTTTCAATATCGCCGGAGATGAGGGTGGCGTTCGGGCCGACCCGTGAAAGTGTGCGCGAAACGACCCATTTGGGCAGCTTGCGCCAGAGTGTCGCGAACTGGCGAAGCGAAGCATCCCATTCCGCGTGATCATCGTCCCAATAGCGCATGACCTCGTACATCCGGCGGCCATACACAGCGCCGGCATGGTTGCGAATCGTCTCGATCCAGTACTCGAAGTGCTTCTGGCTTGGTGCGCCCATGACCAGATTTCCGGCAAGGTCATCGACATAGCCATCGATGGAAACGTTCATTCCCAAGATAAGTTTGCCCAAAAGCAGCGCCTTCACCTAGTGGGTCCACGGACCAACCGCTTGTAATGCAAGCAGTCAGACGCTATAGCAACTGATTGCAAATCGCAAGCAGCATGGAAGAAGCGTTCGTGCCGCAAACGAGCCCTGCCTTGTCCCATCAACCCTGCACTTGAACAGCTGGGTGATCCGTCCCGGCTACCGCCATCTAGGCCTGCCTTCCCGAATCAAGCTGCACCCCAAGTCGCTCGTTCCGTCTCCACCGCACCACGGCGCGATAGCTGGTATGATCGACCGGCACGTGAAGGACGAAACGGTCGGGGATTGCGATATCGGCCTTGACCCGCAGCTCCGCACCGTGGGCGTGCTGGTTACAAACCAGACAATTGATACTGGCGTCGCCAACGCGGATTGTCGCTTCCTTCAGAACAAGATCACGGATATGCGACCGTCGCTCTATCGGTGGGTCAGCCGGCATTGCCTTATCCCTCTGATTTGACGACCTGAAACTCTTCTGAACCCGGAATGGAAAGCGCGCTACCGGCCCAGCGGTTGCCTCGAAAGACTGACGAGCTCGGCTTCGTCGACCACGCCGGCCATATAGTTCGCGATAATCCGGGATGCGATGGCGTCGCGTGCTTCCGGCGATTGACCGTCGCGCTTAAGCTGCTCGAATACACGGCCCAACAGCTCGAGTTCGGATGGCTGCAAAACGCCGGCCTCGGTGGCTTTGCGTCGAATGGGCATTTGTGATCCTCCACTACGGCAACAACATACGACCGCGGCAGGGAAACTCAACTGTCGAGGGCGCCGCGCAGGCGGCGCCGACCACAAATCCCGTTTCGAACGAGCGACGTCCTCAGCCGGCGGCCTCAGCCGCCTTGCGCCGCGCGTCGCTCACCGTCAGCCAGACTGCCGAGACCAGGAAGTAGAAGGCGCCGAACGCGGCATAGGGCGCGACATCGGTGATCCCGACCGTCGCAGCGCTGCCCGCCATCTTCACGAAAAAGATGCCGGCCAGCGCCGACTGGGCGCCGCTCAGCACCATTGCCCACTGCGCGCCGGACTTCCAGCGCCGGACCGCGGTTGCCAGCTGAAAGAGGCCCGACAGGACCGCCCAGACGCCGAACACCGCGAGCACCGCATTCATGCTTTTGCCCAGAGCAATGGCGACCGCCGCCGTGGTGATGATGCTGATGACGAAGTTCAGCAGCTGCGTTTTGTTGCGGCTTAGCCCACCGCTGCGCTGGGCGTCGACGAAATTGGCCAGCGCGTCCCAGGCGGGATAGGCGACCAGCATGATGGCTGCCAGGGACGGCATTGTGCTGGCGACGGTAAAGGCCAGCAGCACCCAGGCGGCCGCCACGGCAAAGCGTATGAAATAGTAGCTCGTGAGCCATGAGGATTGGTTGGCTTCATTCGTCTTGGCAAGCATTTTCGGATTTCCCTTTTTGTGTTTACCTACTAGAAGGTAGGCATGATGGACGCGTCGAGGGAATTCGGTGAAGGGGCTCGCCGCCCCTGTCGCGCAAATTCCTGTTAGTGAACCTTCCGAGACAGACGCTGCACGGTTGGCGTCAGAATGGTGCCGAACATGGCGGGGTTGCCATAGGCGCGCGCGGACAGCATGGCGCCATGAACGGTCGCCATGAAGGTCTCGGCCTCCAGCTCCGCCGAGCCTGCAAATCCGAGAATCCCCTGCTCGGCGCCGTGCTCCATGACCCTGGTCAACCAGGACGACAGAAACCTGAAGTAAGCCCGCACTTCGACGGCAATTTCAGCCGGGAGCGCAGGGAGTTCGCTGGCAAGCAGCGCGCAGACGCAAAACGGGACGCTCGCATCTTCAATGCATTTTGCCCAGTAGTCGGCATAGGTTTGAAGCAGTGCAAGCGGGTCCGAGAGTTTACTTTCCAGATCTGCCATGCCGGCCTCGGTACGCTCGCGATGGCGCGCCACAAGCGTGCGGACAAGATCGACCTTGCTGGGGAAATGATGGTGGATGCTCGCCTTGCGGATCCCCACCTCGCCGGCGATATCGGCATAGCTGAATCCGTTGTAGCCGCCGGCCACGATGAAGTTTCGCGCGGACGCCAGAATCTGATCGGAGGTCGCCACAAGGTTGCTCATGGCGTTTACCTACCTACTAGTAGGACTAGCCGTCAACGCCGAATTTCCGAGCGGGGAGCTTTTCACTCAAGCGATACTGATCTGGCGTCCATAAATACAAGGCCCGCCGGCAAAGCCGGCGGGCGCAATAGGTCGTAAGATACCTCGCTAGAACCAGCCTCGGTCGCGTTCCTGGCTTTGCCCGAGCAGCATGCCGATCAACAACCCGGCAATGCCACCAAGCACGAAAGCGCTGCTGATGGTGCCGGGATTTTGCTGGACGGCTTCGGACACCGTCTGCGCCTGCGATCTCAGCTGCTGCGTTGCCCGTGCCGCGCGCTCGGTCGCGCTGCCGTACCAGCCGCCGGCTTCGCCGACGGCATCTTCTGCGCGCTCGGCAAGCGTCCGGTTGATCTTGCTGATCTCGCGCCTCAGCGATGCGACCTGCTTCTCCAGGGCCTCCTGGGCCTCTCGGGCGGAAATCTTCGGGGTGTCCTTGGGGGTGTCCTTCGCGGTGTCCTTCGGGGTGTCGTTCTCGGCCATGGCTGTTCCTTTCGTTGAGGCAGGGGGAACGGCCAACGGACAAGGATGGTTCCGCTGCCTGCGCTCACAGTCATTCACCCGGCCGGCCGCCAACTTTGGGAACACTCTCCCGATCCAACGGTTGTGGCTGATGGAGGGCACGCATTTGTCGAATCGATCGAGCCATGCTGAAACGCTGCGGACGGTCTCCGATCTGCTACACCGCGCCCGCCGTGTCATTCGCGACGGCGGCCATGCGGCGGCGATGTTCGAAATAGACACGCTGCTCCAGGTCGCCCAGACAGAGGTGGCGCGCCGCCTCGAACGCAACGATCGCTGAACCTCGATAGTTCACCGCGGGCGGTGTTCACTTGCCGGCGGCGAAGGGCCTCGTTTCCCTTTTTGATCGACTTGCAAGGCGCCCATCGAGCGGGTCGCCGTCCTCAGCGTCGGCATGGCAAAGGCGCAAAAAGCCGAGGATGAGGGGCCATCATCGCGGCATCGACCCTCCCGGTTATAACGCTTGGGCGGCGGAACAAAGCTTGGCCGCACTGGTTAGGCTCACAGCACGATGTGTGCCCCAACGAGGATTTCTGTCCATGAAAACACGTGTTCTTCTAGCTTCGCTGGCCACCGCCACAGCCATGGTCTTCGCCCTGCCCGCCTTCGCCGCCGACAGTGCTCAGGACTTTGTCGACAAGGCTGCCATCGGCGGCCTGTTCGAAGTGGACTCCAGCAAGATCGCAGAAGGCAAGGCCCAGGATCAAGGCGTCAAGGATTTCGCCAAGAAGATGATCGACGATCACGGCGCCGCCAACGCCAAGCTTGCGACCATCGCCGGCGAACAGAAGCTGAAAGTGCCGACGGAGCTGGACGCCAAGCACAAGGCCGATCTGGAGGCTCTGCAGAATGCCAACGATGCCGTCGACAAGCCCTATGTCCAGATGCAGCGCGATGCGCATTCGGAGGCGGTCACGCTGTTCGAGAGCTACGCCAACGACGGCGACAACGCGCAGCTGAAGACCTTCGCCTCCGAGACCTTGCCGACGCTCAAAATGCATCAGGAAATGGTCGAGAAGATCGCTTCCGCCGAAAATGCATCGTCGACCACCAGCTCCACCACCCCGGCCGTGAGCACGACCGACACCACCAATCCGGCCGCCCCGGTCCCGGGTGCCAACAGCTTCACCGAGGATCAGGCGAAGAGCCGCATTCAGGATGCCGGCTTCTCCGGCGTGTCCAAGCTGACCAAAGACGACCAGGGCATCTGGCGCGGTCAGGCCACCAAGGATGGCAAGACCACGACCGTGGCGCTCGATTATCAGGGCAACGTCGTTGCCGGCGCCAACTGAACCTCTGAACCAGATCGAGGAGATCAAGACCATGAAAACGGTAACCGGACTTTTCGACAACTACGATGATGCCTCCGATGCCGTCGGCGAACTGGAGGCAATCGGCGTGCCGCAGGCCGACATCAGCATCGTCGCCAACAATTCGGACGACTGGTACGACGATGGCGACACCTCCAACGCCGCCGAGGATGCAGCCGGCGGCGCCGGTCTCGGAGCCGTCATTGGCGGCGCCGGCGGGCTTCTGACAGGGCTTGGCATCATGGCCATTCCGGGCGTCGGTCCGGTCGTGGCCGCAGGATGGCTGGCCGCCACCGCGGTCGGCGCCGTTGGCGGCGCGGTCGTCGGTGGCGCTGCCGGCGGCATCGTCGGGGCGCTGACCGAGTCCGGCGTCCCCGAAAGGGATGCGCATGTCTATGCGGAGGGCGTTCGCCGCGGTGGCACGATGGTGACCGCCAGGGTCAGTGACGAACTCGCCGACGAGGCCGAGCGTATTCTTGGCGAGTCCAACTCGGTCGATCTGCAAGACCGCCGACGCGCCTACGAAGCCGGTGGCTGGACCGGCTTCGATGCCGATGCCGACCCCTACACCGACATCGAGGCCGAGCGCGACAGAACGCGCAACGCCAGCCCACTCTGATCATCGAGCCCCGTCGCCGTACGGCGGCGGGGCCGAAGGTGCTGTCGGCGCACTGCAAGCGACGTTCAGATTCGGCCATAAGGGGCGGGTTCTCATCTTTTCGCTGTTGCCTTGGCTTGACCGGCTCTCGCCGTGTTGACGTCGAACCAACGAACCCAGCCCCAGGAAAGCATGAGCCCGTCCCCGCAACTGATTGCCGAATGGCCGTTGTCGCCGTCAGCGACACTCGGGTCCGCCGTGCGCTCCAAGGGGATCGAACGTGAAGTCAGAGCCCGGCTGCCATGGGCAGTCAGGAAGCACGTCAAGGCCGAGACGGGCCGCATCGCATTGCGAATGTCGAGATCAGAAGCGGAAGCGTTCAAGGCCGCCTCTGCCAGTATCTCCAAAACACTGGAGGGAGTGGAAGCGCTGCCTGTGCTTCCACGCGAGGTCGAGGATATCCTTACGATCTCTTCGCGCGAGCGCCACAAATGGCTCAAGGACGGTCGGCTGCAAAGCACCGGCACACGCACCGTCAAGATGCGTGGGCGATCAAAGTCTGCTCACCTTCCACGTTTTCGACCCGCACCACATCGAGGACGTCCTGGACCGCGATCTGGCAACCGTGTGGAGAGAGCAGGATGTCCAGGAAGTGGCCGAGAACAGGCGGCGCGGCGCGGGCAAGGCCGCGTTGACGCGCGCGGGAAAGGGCACCGGCCAAGCGCGCACTGCGAGGAACGCCCGGGACACGGAGGGCCCGCCGCCCGGACTGAAGGGCTGGGATGCGTTCGAGGACGAAGGCCTGCTGCGATAATGATGCTGGTGCTTGCCCTTGTCCTTCGTGCGGGGCGAGCCTCCGCCTCAGCGCATCAATCCCGCTGCCCGCAGCGCGTCCTCGATGACCTTGGTAATCCCGCCCGCCGGACCGCCTGGCGGATTGACAGGCTCCGGGGCCGGATCGACACGGACAGCTCGCGGTTTTTCCTTCGGCGAGAAAGGCTGCAATGCAGTGCCTGAAGCGGCCTCGGCTTTCGCCGTGCGTCGTACCTCTGGCTTCGTCAGCCCCCAGAAACGGGCGATGTGGCGCGTCGAGGAAATCCCGGCATCCAGCATGAACGGCCCTGCTTTGCCGAGAGCATTGTCGCCGCTCGCCTGCAATGGCGTGCCATGGCCCATGCCGGCAATGCTGTATGCCTCGACCACGTCGCGGCCTTTGCCATCGGACCAGACTTTGCGGCTCTGACCGTCGACCTTTTCCGTGCGTGTCGGCGCTTGAGCGAGGCCGTGCACGCCCTGCCATTGCGCCAGCACCGCGTCGGCATTGGAAGGCACCACTGTCGTATCGGCCGAGCCCTGCCAGACCGAAATCCTCGGCCACGGCCCCTTGTGCGGCGAAGCAGCCCGCAAAAGACGCTGCAGGTCGCTTCTGGACGGGCCGCCATGGCCACGCATGCGGTCGAAGGCTTCGGGGATGGTCGAGGCGCTGCCATAGGCAAGCCCGGCAATGATCGCGCCACCGGCAAACACGTCCGGGTAGGTCGCCAACATCACCGCCGCCATGGCGCCGCCAGCGGAAAGGCCGGTGACGAATATCCGCTTGCGGTCGAGACCGTGAGTGACCACGGCCGCCTCGATCATCTGGCGGATGGACAGCGCCTCGCCGCTGTCGCGGCTTATATCGCCTGGCACGAACCAGTTGAAGCAAAGATTGGCGTTGTTGGCGCGCTGCTGCTCGGGGAAAAGCACGGCAAAACCCTGCTCGTCGGCAAGTTCGGTCCAGCCGGAACCATGGTCGTACGCGGCGGCAGTCTGGGTACAGCCATGCAGCACCACGACCAGCGCTGCCTCCTTCGGCAGGTTTTCAGGGAGATAAAACCGCGCGCGGAAGGCGCCGGGATTGGACCCGAACCCTGTCATCTCGGACAGGTGGTCGTCCTTGCTCAGCCCTGCACCGGCTGGCCGGCGGCGCATCGCGCTCAGCCGGGCGATCGTATCGGATATGTCTCGCAAATCGGTATCCTTGCGCGCCGGAATGGGCAGACTCGTGCACACAACGCACACGCAGCAATATCGTTGCTGCACTGCACAATAACAAGCGGCACGGCCGATTAAATGACCGGTGGATCAAAGGATCCGCTGCACAGCTTGTAACGACGAGCGCAATTTTGCCCCGGCTGACCTCTGGTCAGTCAGCCGGTCGAGGGCGGCAGGCGCTGGCTCACCAGCGCTGATGCACGTAGGGCTTGATGTTCTCATCGTAGACCGCCTTCACCTTGGCCATCGACTCGGAGGACAACGGCGCAAGCTCCGCCGCTTCCGCATTGGAAACCGCCTGCGCCGGATTGCGGGCGCCGGGAATGACAACCGTCACAGCGTCGAACATCAGGATCCAGCGCAGAGCGAATTTCGCCATCGTGGTGTCGCCTGACACCAGCGGCCGCACCTTCTCGACCGCCGCTAGGCCGACCTCATAGGGCACGCCCGAAAACGTCTCGCCGACATCGAAGGCTTCGCCTTTCCTGTTGAACAGGCGATGGTCGGTGGTCTCGAACTTGGTGTCCGCCCTGAACTTGCCGGACAACAGGCCGCTGGCCAGCGGCACGCGGGCGATGACGGCGACATCGTTCTTTTTCGCCTGGTCGAAGAACAGCTCGGCCGGGCGCTGGCGGAAGGCGTTGAAGATGATCTGCACGCTGACGACGCCGGGATATTGCATCGCCTTCAGCGCCTCTTCGACACGCTCGACGCTGACGCCGTAATTGCGGATCTTGCCCTGCTCGGTGAGCTTGTCGAGACGCTCGAACACCTCCGGATGATAGTAGAGATCGGTCGGCGGGCAATGCAGCTGCACCAGGTCGAGCGTGTCGGTCTCGAGGTATTTCAGGCTGCGGTCGATCCAGCCGTTGAGGTTCTCGACGCTGTAGCCTTCGACGGTCTGCTTCGGCAGCCGCCGTCCGGCCTTTGTGGCGATGAACGGGCGCGCGCCACCGCGTTCCTTAATCACCCGTGCGATCAGCTTTTCCGAACGGCCGTCGCCATAGACGTCGGCGGTGTCGAGGAAGCTGACGCCGGCATCGAGCGCGGCATGCAGGGCTGCGACCGCATCGTCATCATTGACCTCGCCCCAGGCGGCGCCGATCGCCCACGCGCCGAAGCCGATCTCGCTGACTGATCTGCCGGTACGGCCAAATTTCCGTGAATGCATTTTGCTTCCTGACTTGCGGCTTTGATGACGGTTCTGATTTCGGGAGCCTCATACCGCATGGCAACGCGATTGACATCCCTCTTCCTGGGATTTACCAGACTACAGGGTTGTATGACAACCCGGCAAGATTGCAACAATTTGGAGCCGGGAGGAACATGTCGCTGATGCGCCAACTTTATCTCGGCGGGGTCGCCGGATGAGCAGTCGGTCAACCGTGGCTGGCTCCCTAATCGTGAACAGCCTTGTCGCGCAGATCCTCGAAGCGGGCATAGCTTTTGGTCAGATGGCTGCGCATGGCGCGGCGCGCGGCGTTGACGTCCCTGGCTTCGATGGCCCCGAGAATGGCGCGGTGCTCGCGCTGCATGCGGTCGAGATATTTTTCCCGCTCAGCCTCCGTCATCCGGTCGAGCCGCGTCCACTGGCGCGGGATCATGGCGCTGCCGAACGTGTCGAACAGCCGGGTGAAATTCGGGTTCTGCGTCGCGGCGAGAATGGCGCGGTGAAAGCCAAAATCCTCTTCCGAACCGGAACCGCCGGCACGCACCGCCGTCTCCAGCGCGTCCAGCTTCGCGCCCATCTGCGCCAGCGCTGCCTCGCTGCGCCGTTCGGCGGCAAGGCCGGTCGCTTCCACCTCGATGCCCATGCGCAGTTCGAGCACGCGCAGCACCTCGTCGATCGATTCGAGATCGTCTGGCAGGACGGAAAAAATCTTCGGCATCGGATCCTTGGCGACGAAGGCGCCGAGGCCCTGGCGCGTGGTAATCAGCCCCCGGGCGCGCAGCGCCGCCAGCGCCTCGCGCACCACGGTGCGGCTGACGCCCGTGGCGGCGACAATCTCCTGCTCGGTCGGCAGCCGCTGGCCCGGCGCCAGGTCACCGGATTCGATCTGCGCGATCAGCGTGTTGACGAGCCCGGTCCTGAGATTGGGCGCCTGCGGTATGGCATCGAAAGTCATGGGCTCCGCCATCGGCGCGACTCCGGTTCGATTCTTGTTCGAAGGATTGCATCGACAGGTGTTCGCCGCAAGGTGACGAAAGGTGAGCCCGCCGACGCGGGTCCAAGGAGGATTGCATGAAAGAACGCATCGGCTTCATCGGCCTGGGCAGCATGGGCGCCGGCATGGCCGACAATCTGCTCAGCAAAGGCTGGCCACTGGCGGTGTATGTCCACCGCAGCCGCACCGCCGCCGACCGGCTGATCGCGGCCGGCGCCACCGAAGCGGCAAGCCCGCGTGCGCTTGCCGCCGCCTGCGACATCGTCATCCTGTGCGTCACCGGCACGCGCGAGGTCGAAGCGCTGGTCAAGGGACCGGACGGGCTGGCAGCGGCCGCGACGCCTCTGCTCATCATCGACTGCTCGACCTCCAACCCGTCATCGACGACAGCGCTTGCCACCGATCTCGCCCAGCAAGGCATAACGCTGATCGACGCGCCGCTGGCGCGCACGCCCAAGGAAGCCACTGAAGGCAAGCTCGACGTCATGGTCGGCGGTCCGGCGGAAGTCGTTGCCCGCGCCCGGCCGGTGCTCGAAGCCTTTGCCGCCCGTGTCGTCCACACCGGCCCGACCGGCAGCGGCCACACCATGAAGCTGCTCAACAATTTCGTCTCGATGGGCTATTCCGCGATCTATTCCGAAGCGCTGACGCTGGGCGCCAAGGGCGGCCTGACGCCGCAGGTCTTCAACAGCGTCATCTCCGGCAGCCGCATGGATTGCGGCTTCTACCAGGCCTTCTTCGACTTCGTCCTCAACCGCAACGAAAACGCCCAGCGCTTCGCCATCGCCAACGCGCTGAAAGACATGACCTACCTCGCGTCGTTCGCCCAGGCCGCAGGTGTGGCCAACCCGATCGGCGCTGCCGTGCGGAATGGGTTTGCCACGGCGGTTGCCACCGGCCACGGCGAGAAGTTCGTGCCGGCATTGTCGGATATTGTCGCGGGGTTGAATGGGGTGTCGCTGGTGGAGACGGCGGGGGAGTGATGGGACTGGAGCGATAGGGCAGCGCGATCATATATTTGAGCGCCATGGGTGCCAGAGGATTATCGAACTGAACCCCGCGATTTGGCGATCTGGGTGTACTCGGTGATGGCAAAGTGCGCGCCTAGCTGAGCGAGTTCCATCGACGGAAACTCCCAATCGAATTGACGCTCACCATCCAACCAATCGAGATATTGGACGATTGACCCAGCGTAGCGCTCTAGTGCCCGCACGGCGCGCGTGAATGTATAAATCTCTTCGGAGCTCACCTCGGTATGGGTGCCGATATGCACGTCGAGTTTGTGTGGGCTCTTTCGGTAGCGCGTCACGTATGATTGGCGAATGTACGATGTTACCCCACTAGTGATTGGGTCGTGGATAAATCGGTTGCGGGCTGCTCGAATTTCACCATCGATCAAGTCAACCAGGATAGGGATATGGTCGCTGTGGCGCTCCCAGCGGTTAGCGACCGCATGTCCCTTGCAGACCTGCAAAGCACCGCGAAGGTCGAGCTCGTTTCGGATAAGTTCATAGGCCGTGTATTCGATATCCCGCATGGTGTAAAAGAGGACCATGAAGCACCCTTCCTCAAGATGTGCCCATGCAATGCACATGTCGCCAAGAGCGTGCTTAATTCTGTCAATCTCAAATTCGTCGTAGGCCATTCTAGAACCTAGTGAAAAACGGATATATGCAGCTAAAGACACGCTGAAGCGAATGCTCAAAACGCCGCAGCTGCATGGCTACAGTAGAGACACAAAGACGAATCCGCAGGCCTGGGCAAGTCCAGAAAGCGCAGATAGCAATCAATCCATAGATATGTCATTATCCGTGCTCACTTCATCGAATTTGGGGAACCCGATGTTGCGGGCAGCACTGATTTTTCTTGCAACAACATCGGCCGCGCTTCCAGCATTTGCTGGCGATGTACAGAAGTGGATTGAGATGCCTCCCGATCAGAGTGGGATAGCAGTCTATGTCCAAAATCCGTCCAAAGAACTGTCCATTTCCGCCACCGATGCGAAGGGCAATTCTCTCGACAATTTTGAATGGAACCTGCCCGGTTTTCCCCTCGTAAGGCAATACCGCGTGCCGCCTGGGGAATATCAAGTGATGCTTGATGGGCAGCCAGGTGCATTGATCGCCAATGCCAAGGCCGGACAGATTTCATACATCGAGGTGTCACAAAATGACGCTTCTGATTTTCGCGCCGTTCTAAAATCTGACAATTTCGACGCGTATAAGTCTGGCTTCGTTGATGCGCTTGGAGCGATAACTGAAAAACTTGGATACGAGAGTATCAAACCTCTCATATTTGCTCCGGTCGGGAATAAGATCTATATTAGGATGGCGGGGCCGGGAGTTAAACCGCCCCCAAACTGATGGCAAATGCGATGCGCGAACCGTCTAAAATCAATTTTGATGCGCTCAGAAACGCGATCTACCACACCGCGCGGCGCAACTACTACGACCTGCTCAACCGGCTCATGAGCTTGATAATTGTCGCAGCGGGCGCAGCGGCCGTAGCCGATTTTGAGAAGACCTTCGCTCCCCCGGCGGTTCTGGCTTTTGTGGCAACCATGGCGGGACTATTGCAGTTGGTGTTCGACTTTGGAGGTAAGGCGCGCACACATGAATTTTTGCAACGCCGTTTCTACGAACTAACGGCGGAAATCGCTGAGGCCGACAAGCCTAGCCCCTCAACGGTCAGAGATTGGGAGGCGACCCTTAAACGCCTCTACGCAGAGGAGCCGCCTCCGATGCGCGCAATGGACGCCATAGCCTACAATGCTGCTGCCGAAAGCCTAGGCAGCGACAAGTCAAAGCGCATTTACTTGACTTGGTGGCAGATTATTAATCGCTACTGGTGGGCATTCAACGGCGCGGAGTTTCCCTTCGTTTCTGACGTAAAAGCAAAAGACGCGTCGCCTTCTGCTTAGCTTCACCAATCCGACGGGTACGGCAGGTCATTCACACTGCCGCCAGCGACCTTAGCCCTGCGATGATCACTCTCGATGTCGTGTTGGAACAGTCCGCCGACCGGACAGACTGAGCCACTGCCTATCTTGCGACCTGCCCGCAGCCATCCGCAGTCGTTAATGCGCGCCGGAGATGCGGCACGCGTCCATCCGTGTCAAACCGCAAGATCGGTCGAGCGCGATATATCCGGGAGCGCCTATCTGGTGTCGCCACGCAGGACGAGACGTTTGATGACGCCACTTGAAAACTACCATGCCCGGATGCAGCGGGTGCTGGACCACATCGACCAGCATCTGGACGGCGATCTGGGCCTGGAAGCGTTGAGCGGCGTCGCGGCGTTCTCGAAATACCATTTCCACCGGCAGTTCACGTCAACCTTCGGCTTGTCCGTGCATCGCTATGTCCAGCTCGCCCGCCTGAAGCGCGCTTCGTACCGGCTTGCCGAGAGCGACGCCCAAAGCGTCACCGACATAGCGATGGATGCCGGTTACGACGCGCCGGATGCCTTCGCCCGCGCCTTCAGGCAACGGTTCGGACAATCGCCTTCGTCGTTTCGGAAATCTCCCGACTGGGGGTCGTGGCTCATGGCCTTCGGGCCGCTCGACAAAGCAAGGACCACGCTCATGCAGATAATCTTCGAACCCGACGACGTGATGATCCGCGATGTGCCGCCGACGCCTGTGGCGATCATGGAGCATCGCGGCGACCGGGCGACGCTCCAGGACACCATCCAGCGCTTCATCGCCTGGCGCAAGGCGGCCGGCCTCTCGCCCGAGACAAGCCCGACCTTCAACATCTTCCGTTCCGAAAGGGAGCCGGCGAACCCGGCCGATTACAGCATGGATATCTGTGCCGGAACCGACCTGCCGGTAGAAGGCGGGCGGATCGAGGACGCGCAGATGAAGGCCGGCGTGATCCCCGCCGGACGCTGCGCGGTGCTGCGCTATCCCGGCAACACCAACAATCTCGAGCCGGCAGCGCTCTACCTCTACCGCGAATGGCTTCCGGCCAGCGGCGAGGAGGCGCGCGACTTTCCGATCTATTGCCAGCGACACTTTTCGTCGAACGGACCGGTGCGCGAGGTGGTGCCTGAGCTGTTTTTGCCGCTGAAATAGCGCGGTGGGTGGCGGCCTATCTCCGGCCCTGAGCTGGTTGAGCCGACGACCGAGTGAAATCTGATATGGCGCTCCCCCACTCCGTCTCGGCTTCGCCGAGCCACCTCTACCCCCACATTCGTGGGGGAGAGGAAACCCAAGCTTTGAAGGGCTGCGATGTCGGAGATTGGCATTTCCTCATCCCCCATGAAATGGGGGGTCCGAAGGACGGGCGAGACCCGTGGCTCGCCCCGGCAAGGTGGCTCGGCGAAGCCGAGACGGAGTGGGGGTCAGCGCCGCCATAGGCGATTGGCCCAGCGCGCGGATAAGGCAAGGCTATCCCTAAGCCTGCCCGCGCACAGCCTTCCGCAACCGCGAATGCCGTACCGGAGACGCCGCCTCGGGCCCCGGCGCTATCTCCGCAGCTTCCCCCTCATGCAACCCCACCCGCAGCGCCGCGCCCGCCAGATGGTCGCGCATCGCCGCTTGCGCTCCTTCGGCGTCGCCGGCACGGATCGCTCTCAGGATGCGCTCATGTTCGCCGAGCGTGATGCGGGCCATGTCGTCCGACTTTTGCTGGTTGCCGGCGGCGAGAATGCTTTCGCGCACCCGCTCGGACACGAAGACCAGGAATTGGCCCATGTAGGAATTGCGCGTCGCCTCGGCGACGGTGCGGTGGAATTCGAGGTCGCTGCGCAGCCAGGCGACGCTGCCATAGGGGGCGGCGCGCATGCCGGACAGCGCATCGCCCATGGCTTTGAGATCGGCGTCGCTGCGCCGTTTTGCGGCAAGGGCCGCCGCCTGCACTTCGAGGATGCCACGCAGTTCGAACAGATTGCGAAACGAGTCGGCGCGCTGCAGCGTCTCATGGTCGATGGTCAGCACCGTCGGGTTGTTGCTCTCGACCACGAAGGCGCCGCGCCCCTGCTGCGACCAGATTCGGCCTTCCGAGCGCAGCCGCGCGATCGCCTCGCGCACCACGTTGCGGCTGACCCCGAAAGTGGTTGCCAGCGCCGCCTCGGTCGGCAGCTGGTCACCCGGCTTCAGCCGGCCTTGCGCGATCTCGCGCGAGATGGAACTGGCCACCAGAGTGGAGAGGTGTGGGCCGCGATTGACCTTGTCGAGTTTCAGCGTCATCGCTCACCTATAGTCGACGGCGGGTGCGGACGCCAGAACGCGGCCGTTGCTGAGAATGTGGCGCGGGTCGAATGCGTCCTTGATGCCGGCGGCGAGGTCGAGCGTCACCGGATCGATGCGTTCGAGGAACGCCTTCTGCTTGACCCGGCCGATGCCGTGCTCGGCGCTGATCGAGCCGCCATAGCGATCGACGACGGTGAAGATCTCGGCTTCCGCCTGCTCGAACAGATGTTCCATCGCCTCGGTGCCCATGCCTTCCGGCGGCACGACGTTGAGGTGGATGTTGCCGTCGCCGACATGGCCGTAGGTGACGGCCAGCGCGTCGGGCCGGGCTTTCTCCAAGCCGGCCAGCGCATCGGTGACGAAATCGGCAAGCCTGGAGATCGGCACCGACACATCGGTGCGCAGGTAGCGCCCGCCCCTGCCCTGCCGCTCGACCATGATCTCGCGATAAAGCCACAACCGCTCACCTTGAGCCCTGGTCGAAGCGATGACGCCGTCCTCGACGATGTCCTCCACGCTGCCGAGAAACCCCAGCAGCATATTGGAGAGGTCGATCAGCCCGCCCGACGACACCTCGATCAGCACATAGACGGGATAGGGCTGGCTGAGCGGATCGGGAAAATCCTGGCCTTCGCGCATGGTGATCTCGATGCCGCCGCGCAGGATCAGTTCGAAGGCGGTGAGCAAATCGCTGCAATCGCGCCGCGCCCTTCCATAGAGTGCCATCGCGTCCTCGACGGAGCGCAGGCCAACCAGCGCGGTTTCGATCTGCGTCGGCTTGGGGAATAGTTTCAGCGCCGCCGCGGTGACGATGCCGAGCGTGCCCTCCGAGCCGATGAAGATCTGCTTCAGATCATAGCCGCGATTGTCCTTGCGCAGCACTTTCAGCCCGTTCCAGATGCGGCCGTCGGCCAGCACCACTTCGAGGCCAAGCACCAGGTCGCGCGTCATGCCGTAGCGCAGCACGTTGAAGCCGCCGGCATTGGTGGCGACATTGCCGCCGATGCGGCAGCTGCCCTGCGCGCCGAAAGTGATCGGCAGCAGGCAGTCGCTCGCTTCGGCGGCGCGCTTAGCGTCCTCGAGAATGCAGCCGGCCTCGACCACCATGGCGAAGTCGATCGGGCTGATCGAGCGAATCCTGTTCATGCGCTCCAGCGAGATGACGATCTCGCCGCCATCCGCCGCCACTGCGGCGCCGACGAGCCCGGTCAGGCCGCCTTGCGGCACGACCGGAATGCGCTCGGCATGGCAGAACCGCATCAGCGCCGACATTTCCTCCACCGAAGAGGGCCGCGCCACCGCCAGCGGCCGGCCGAAATGATCGCCCGACCAATCTCGGCTGTAGCGCGCCAGATCCACTTCCTCGGTCAGCAGCCCGCCATTCGGCAGCAAGCCGGCCAGGGCTGCGATCTGCGATGCGGAGGGTGGCGGCACGGCATTCATGGATTGGCTCTGGGCCCCTCGGCAAAACGGCTGGACAAATACCGGCGTTGTCGTGTTATCATACAACCCTGATTGAGAACATCAAGCGAGGCTTGCCGCCAAGCGTGCGATGTGGATGATCAGACCCGCAAATCACAGAATTCGGAGGACTTCCCCAATGAGCGACGCCCCGGGCTTTCGCTATATGCACACCATGATCAGGGTGCTCGACCTCGACAAGTCGATCGCCTTCTACACCGAAGTGCTCGGCATGACCTTGCTGCGCCGCGACGACTATCCCGGCGGCAAGTTCACCAACGCCTTTGTCGGCTACGGCCCCGAGGACAAGGAAGCCGTCGTCGAGCTGACGCTGAACTGGGGCCGCGAGGAACCCTATGAGATCGGCACCGGCTTCGGCCACCTGGCGCTCGGCGTCAATGACATCTACGCGGTCTGCGCCGAACTGGAAAAGCGCGGCGCCAAGATCCCGCGCAAGCCCGGCCCGATGCAGCACGGCACCACCCACATCGCTTTCGTCGAAGACCCCGATGGCTACAAGATCGAGCTGATCGGCCTCGACACGATGTAATCCGATCGGGCCGGACCGCATCGGCCTCGCGCCGATGCGGTCCCGTCCTGTCCGCGCTTGCCTGGGAGGCGGGATCACTTGATGACCGCGATCTTGCTGCGGTCGATGGTAATGGCGACGGCGGCAATGAGCACCGCGCCGAACACCATGTTTTCCAGGAAAATGTTGACGCCGACAAAGGTCATGCCGATGCGCACGATCGAGATGATCAGCGCGCCGACCGCCGTGCGCGCAACGCCGCCGAGCCCGCCGGTGATCGCCGTGCCGCCGACGATTACGGCGGCGATGGCCGGCAGCAGCAGCTGGTTGGCCAGCACCGGCGAACCGCTCGACAGCCTGGCTGCCAGCACGACGCCGGCGATGGCCGCGAGCATACCCGACGCGGCAAAGGCGATGATCTTGGTGCGGTCGACATTGATGCCGGCCGCCCACGCCGCCGGTTCGCCGGCGCCGACCGCGATCGCTTGCCGGCCGAAGCGCGTGTAGCGCAGCGCCAGAAAGGCGGCGATGCCGATGACCGCCGAAATCAGCACCACCACGGGAATGCCGGCGACAGTGGCGTTGATCCAGGCGGTGTTTTCGCGACCAGCCTCCTCGATGGTGATGGCGCGGCCATTGGAGACCCAGAGCGCCAGGCCGGTGACCACGCCGCCGGTGGCGAGTGTCGCGACGAAGGACGGCACGCGCAGCTTGACGTGGACTACACCGCTCAACACGCCGAAGGCGAGCCCCGACAGGATCGCCACCGGAAAGGCGGCGAGGCCGAGCGACGGCAGCAATTGCCCCAGGATGACGCTGGCTAGTGACGCCACCGCCTGGATCGACAAATCGATGCCGCCGAGCAGAATGGCGAAGGTGACGCCGGTCGCCAGGATGAACAGCACGGCGGTGTTGGCAAACAAAAGCGCCACGGTTTCGCCGGTGAGGAAGCCGGGCGCGGCGATCTCGATGATCAGCAGCAGGCCGACCAGCAGGATCAGCGGAATGGCGCCTTGCGTCCACTTGCCCTCGAAAACCTGCCTGATGGAGAACGCCTCATTCATCGGTTCACACCATTGCCCTGAGAAGATCGACCTGGTTCGGCTTGTTGCCCGGACTGGCATCGAAGCGCGCGGTGATTGCACCGTCGCGCATCACCAGCACCTGGTGCGACAGACCGATCGTTTCCTCCAGCGTGTCGGAAATCAAAAGGATCGCCACGCCTTGCGCCGAGAGATCGCGTACCAATTCGTAGACCTCCTCCTTGGCGCCGACATCGAGGCCGCGTGTGGGATGGTCGAGCACCAGGATGCGCGAGCCCGCCGTCATCCAGCGCGCCAGCACCACCTTCTGCTGGTTGCCGCCGCTGAGCTTGCGGCAGGCGGCATCGGGACCGGGCGCCTTGATGCGCAGCCGCTTGATCCAGTCGGCGGCAAGCCGGCGCTCCTTGCCATAGTCGATGGCGCCATGGCGCATGACGCTGGAGAGATCGGCCAGCGAAATGTTCTCCGCGATCGACAGGAACATCACCAGCCCTTCGAGCCGGCGCTCGCGCGGGACATAGCCGATGCCCTTGCGCACAGCCGGCTCCGGCGAGGAGAAGCGCACGGCATCGCCGGCGATTTTCATCTCGCCGGCATCATGCTGGACGAAGCCGCCAACGGTGCGCGTCACCTCCTCGCGGCCGGAGCCGACGACGCCGGCAATGCCGACAATCTCGCCGGCCCGGATCGAGAGATCGACGCCGTGATAGTAACCGTTGGCGCCAAGCCCCTTGGCCTCGACCATCACGATATCGCGCGGCGCGAGCTGGCGGGCCTCGCGGTAATATTCGGCCTGCAGGCCGCGCCCGACCATGATCTCGTGCAGCTCCGGCGCGGTGACTTCAGCTGCGCGGTGCTCGGCGACGACCGCGCCGTCCTTCATCGTGTAGACACGGTCGGAGATGTTGAGCACCTCGTCGAGGCGGTGCGAGACGAACACAAAACTGGCGCGGGATTTAAGCGAGCGCACCCGCGCGAACAGCACCTCGATATCAGCGGCGCTGAGCACCGAGGTCGGCTCGTCGAGCAGGATGAGCAACTGCCGCTCGACCACTTCCTCCAAGGTCAGCGCCTTGGCGAGCTCGACCATCTGGCGTGCGGCGAAGGTGAGTTCGGAGGTGCGCGCGGTGACGTCGATGTCGATGCCGATCTTGGCCAGTTGCCGCCGCGCCGCCGCGTTCATGGCGCGCCAATTGACGAGGCCGAAGCGGGTGAAGCGGTCCTCTTCGCCGAGATAGATGTTTTCGGCAACCGTCAGGTTCAGCACCAGCGACTGCTCCTGGAACACCATGCCGATGCCATGCCTGGCCGCATCACGGGCGTTGCGCATGCGCAGCTGTTCGCCATCCAGCGTCAGCGAGCCGCTATCCGGCCGGTAGCCGCCGGCCAGCACCCGCATCAGCGTCGACTTGCCGGCGCCGTTCTCGCCGATCAGCCCGACAACTTCATTGGGCCGCACCTCGATTGAGACGTCGCGCAGCGCCTGGACGCCGGGGAAATTCTTGATGATGCTGGACGCCTGCAGCATGGCGTTCACTTGACGATTTTCAGGCGGACACGGTCGAGCGACAGCGCCACCGCGGCGATGATCATCAGACCCTGCACCGTCTGCTGGATGTAGGGCGAGATGCCGAGCAGGATCATGCCATTGGCAAGCACGGTGACGATAAGCACACCGATCAGCGTGTTGACGACGCCGCCCTCGCCGCCGGTCAAAGCGGTGCCGCCGACGACCACTGCGGTGACCGCTGCAAACAGCCTGCCGTCGCCGATGACGGCGTGCGACTGGCCGAGCTGTGCCGCGGCCAGCACGCCGGCAATGCCGAAGAAGAACCCGGCCAGCGCAAAAGCGGTGATGCGCACGCGCACGACATTGACGCCGGAGAGCTTGGCGACATCCTCATCACCGCCGATCGCCAATATGTGGCGGCCGAGCTTGGTGTGATACTGGATGACAGTGGCGAGCAGGAAGGCGCCGAACGCGACCCAGACCGCCACCGGCAGGCCGAGGAAACGGTGCAAGGCCAGGTCGCGGATCGAGGCGTCGTTCAGCTTGATGGCCGTGCCGCCCAGCATATAGACCGACAGGCCGAGGCCGATGAACCACATGCCGAGCGTGCCCATGAAGGACGGGATGCGCAGCATGGTCTGGATGAGACCGCTGACGAAGCCCATGGCGGTGCCGGCGGCGATGGCAGCGAGCACCGCCCACCAGCCATAGTCGTTGCCGTTGCCGTCATTGGCGGCGAGCAGCACAAGCACCATCGCCGCCACCGAAAGCGTGCCTTCGACTGCGAGGTCGATGCTGCCCATCAGGATGATGAAGGTCAGCCCCATCGCCAGCGTCAGCGGCACGGCGGCGGAATTCGCAAGCCGCACCAGATTGCGCAGCTCGATGAAATTGGGGTTGGCAATGGCGATGAGTATGCACAACACGATCAGCACCGCCAGCGGCGCAAGGCTGCGCCAGCGCCTGCCGCCCAGGAATGTCGCGATGCGGCCGGGGAACGATGTCATGGGCGTCGTCCGCTCGATGTCCGAAACGGACTTCAGGGGTTCTGTATGGATTGTCAAGAAACCGCTTCCCGTCTGCTGGTGACAGCCGTCGCGACAAGGGGATCGCGACGGCTGCGGGAGGAAGCGGGCCGCCAGGGAGTTGCAGCCCACTCCGATGGATCAGGTGCGGATTGCTCCGGTGACCCGGCCCCACAGATCGTTCCAGTCGATCTCGGGCTTCGTATCGACATTGGTCTTGTAATATTCCTCGACATTGTCGTGCGAGATCAGCACCGCCTTGCCGTAGAACTCACGGTGCTCCGGGGGCTCCTTGGTAGGGTCGAACTTGCCGATCTTGGCGTTGTAGCCGATGGCTAGACCCATGCCACCCTGCCAGAACGGATCCGAAGTGACGGTGCAGGCGAACTCGCCGGTGCGCACCGCATCGACCGCCGTCTTGATGCCGTCGACGCCGACGATCGGCACCTTGCCGGCGAGATTTTCGGCACGCAGCGCTTCCAGTGCGCCGGAGCCCATATCGTCATTGGCCGCCCAGATGCCCTTGATGTCGTCGCCGAAGCGGGTGAGCAGATTGCCCATCAGGTCGAAGGCTTCGGTCGACTTCCAGTTGGCGACCTGGAAGTCGAGCAGCTTGATGTCCGGGTTGGCGGCGAGCGCCGCATCGAGGCCCTTCTTGCGTTCGATCGCCGCCGTGGTCGAGATCAGGCCGCCGAGTGCGACGATGCCGCCCTTGCCGCCAATGGTCTTGAACAGGATCTCGGCGATGGTCTTGCCGCTGTCGATGCCGTCGAACTCGATATGCGAGACATAGTTCGGGTTGAAATCCTTCGGGTGCAGATCCCCAGGCTTGTTCCACTGGGTCACCACATAGGCGCCGGCCTTGGCGCAGGCCTCGACGATCGGGCGCGCATCGGGCGTGTCGTTGGGATCGGAATTCAGCACCATGTTGCCGCCGGTCTTGGCCAGCATCGCCTTGATGTCGGCAATGCCCTTCTCGCTGTTGCCTTCCGAAACCAGCGTGACGTGTTCCAGCCCGGCCCATTTGGCATACGCTTCCGCGCCGGTCTTCCACACCGCGTGATAGGGGTTGGACAGCGAGCGGATCGACGTCACCAGCGTCGGCTTTTCCTGCGCGCGCAGCACGCTCGGCATCGCGAGTGCCGCCACGCCGGCGGTGGCGCCCATCATCAGCGTGCGCCGGTTGACCGCAAAATTCTTCGTGTCGTTCATACCTCGAAACCTCCCGATTGAATTCTGTTCCGCCCGGCATCTTGCGCGTGGAGCGCGGCCGGGACCTCCTGGTGAGGATCGTCAAGCTCCTCCACTTGTACGACAACCCTTCAACACGATAACCATACCCTTTCTCTTGACGCGGCACAAGCGACTTGAGATCGTCGCGCGCAAGAGGAAGGGGCGGTGATTTTCATCGCCCGCCGGAGCATGATCCCTGGAAGTGGGAACCGGTTTTCTCGGACAAATCGGGAAACCGTTTTGTCCGGAGATCATGCTCCAACAAAGAGAACCCGGGAGTGGAAATGACGGATTACATCATTGTCGGCGGCGGTTCGGCTGGCTGCATTCTGGCCGCCCGGCTGAGCGAGGACCCGGACGTGTCCGTCGTTCTGCTCGAGGCCGGTCCGCCCGACACCGACCGCTACATCCATTTGCCGGTCGGCTTCTTCAAGATGACGTCGGGGCCTCTGATCTGGGGCTATGACACCGCGCCCGGCAAGGAGATCGACGGCCGCACCATGGTCTATCCGCAGGCGCGTGTGCTCGGCGGCGGCTCCTCGATCAACGCCCAGGTGTTCACCCGTGGTTGCCCTGAGGATTATGACGGCTGGGCGGCTGACGCCGGCTGTGCCGGCTGGAGCTATGCCGACGTGCTGCCCTACTTCGTCCGCTCCGAGGGCAACGACACTTTTGCCGATGCGCAGCACGGCACTGACGGCCCGCTCGGCGTCTCCAGCGGCGCGCCGCATCCGCTGACCCGCATCTTCGTCAAGGCGGCGCAGCAGGCGGGCCTTCCTTTCCGCGCCGACTTCAACGCCGGTGAGCAGGCGGGCGCCGGCTTCTACCAGACGACGACGCGTCGGGGGAAACGCTCGAGCACGGCGGTCGCCTATCTGAAGCCGGCGCTCGGCCGCAAGAAACTGACGCTACGCACCGACGCCTCGGTCAGCCACATCGTGGTCGAGAACGGCCGCGCCATCGGTGTAGAGATCATCGTCAATGGCCGCACCGAACTGCTCCGCGCCGAGCGCGAAGTCATCGTCGCCGCCGGCGCCATCGGCTCGCCGAAATTGCTGATGCTGTCCGGCATCGGCCCGGCCGTGCATCTCGGCCAGCACGGCATCAAGGTGGTCCACGATTCCAAAAACGTCGGCCAGAATCTGCACGATCACATGGACGTCGATGTCGTCGCCGAGCTCAACGGACCACACGGCATCGACCGTTACAAGAAGAAGCGCTGGCAAGCGGTCGCCGGTCTTGAATATGCGCTGTTCGGCAAGGGGCCGGTGGCCTCCAACATCGTCGAGGCCGGCGGCTTCTGGTGGGGCGACCGCGCGGAGAAGACGCCGGACATCCAGTTCCATTTCCTGCCCGGCGCCGGCGTTGAGGAAGGCATCGGCTCGGTTCCCGGCGGCAATGGCTGCACGCTGAACTCCTACCATGTGCGCCCGCGTTCGCGCGGCAGCGTCACGCTCAAGTCCGCGGACCTGCGCGATGCGCCCATCATCGACCCCAACCCGTTCGCCGAGCGCTATGATCTCGAACGCGCCATCGACGGCATCGAGATCAGCCGCGAAATCCTGTCGCAGCCAGCCTTCGCCAGATACATCAGCCGCGAGCATCTGCCCGGCAAGGCGATGCAGGGGCGCTCAGCACTCGAAGCCTTCGCCCGAGAACATGGCCGCAGCGCCTATCACCCAGTCGGCACCTGCCGGATGGGCGGCGATGCCGACAGCGTCGTCGATCCCGAGTTGCGCGTGCGCGGTCTGCAAGGCCTGCGTGTCTGCGACAGCTCGGTCATGCCAAGCATCGTGTCGTCGAACACCAACGCCGCCGTGGTCATGATTGCGGAGAAGGCTGCGGATCTGATTGCGGGGCGAACGCTGCCGGTGGCGTAAGCAGGACAATCGCATGTGGTGGCGCCACGCGATTGCCCTGCCTTGAGCACCTGTCGCTGAGCGCATAGCACTCGAACCGCACTAAAAACGACAGCCTCCCGCAGCGCCTTCAACCGACGCTTGCGCAACCCACCAACCGACCGGAAACCCCCGGTTGCGGGCTCGTTGCCGACGCCGGCGCGGGGATGTGAAAGCGCTTTTGCGCCAGTTCCGCGATCACACCATATGAACCGATCCAAGCTCTGCTAGCTTGTGGGCGTGGGACGTGTCCCGCTTTGGCCGGTGCTTCAGGCAACCCCATCCCAACCCCCCGCCCCCTGCGGTACCGGCCATCCCCCTCCCCCTTTTGGCAGGCTTCTCGACCTGCCATCCTCAGCCGTCCCTGCCAACTTCGAGGTCGACGACGAGGCCTGATGCGTGGCATGCAAATCAAGACCATCGGCAGCGTATCGAGGGATTTCACATCGGCTGTCTGGACGACGTCCTGGAGAGCGACAGATCGGGGTCGAGCCGCCTCAGCTCCCGGTTAATGGCCGCCAGGCGCTCCGGTTCGCCTTCCGTGTTGCAGACATTGAGAGTAACGACGCGTAAGCGCATCAGCGAACCACCGCCGCGATGCGTTCCAACGTGGTGCGCGAAACGGCTCGGCCATCGGCGCGGTTCGGCTTGCCAAATTCCGCCATGCCGCCCATACACGGCTTGAACAACCGCCCCGAGGGTCCGCGCCCATTTTGCCAAAGGATACTCTCCGATGTCTGTGACGCCGTCGCCGTGGTCAAAACCGTGACGGCCTCCCTCGCAAGCCTGGGCTGGACGGATTTCTTCGGCGACCAGCTTGAAGCCGATGAGGCAGACCTCGTGCCGACGCGCATCGCCTCGGTGCACCGCGACCGCCTGGCCGGCCTGTCCCGGGCAGGGCCAGTGGATCTGACGCTGCCGGCCAATGCCAACACCGGCGACTACGCCGTCGGCGACTGGGTGCTGGTCGAGCAGCATACACATCTGCTGCTCCGCCGGCTGACCCGCAAGACGGTGCTGGAGCGCCGTACCCAGGGCGGCAGGATCCCGCAGCTGGCCGCGGCCAATGTCGACACGCTGTTCATCGTGACGTCCTGCAATGCCGATTTCAACATCGCCCGGCTCGAGCGCTATTTGGCGCTTGCCAACGAGGCCGGAACGACGCCGGTGATCCTGCTGACCAAGGCCGACACCGCTGACGATGCCGAGGCTTACCAAGGCCAGGCCGCCGCCCTGCAGCGTGGGCTGGCCGTGGTGGTGCTGAACCCGCGCGTCGCCGATGCCGCAGCGGCGCTTGCTCCCTGGTGTGGCGCAGGGCAGACGGTGGCGCTGGTCGGCTCCTCCGGCGTCGGCAAATCGACGCTGGTCAACACGCTGGCCGGATCGGCGCAGCAATCGCCGCAACAGACCGCGGGCATCCGGGAACACGATGCCAAGGGTCGCCACACCACCACGGCGCGGTCGCTGCACCCCATTGCCGGTGGCGGCTGGGTGATCGACACGCCGGGCATGCGCACGCTGCATGTCAGCGACGTCGCATCCGGCATCGACACGCTGTTTGCCGAAATCACCGAGCTCGCACCGCTGTGCAAATTCCGCGACTGCACCCATGTCCACGAACCGGGCTGCGCGGTGCAGGCTGCGTTGAAGGCGGGTACGCTCGACCCTGAGCGCCTTGCCCGCTGGCGCAAGCTGTCGGAGGAAAACCAGGGCAACACGCCGGTTCAGAGCGGCCCGCGCGGCAACAAATCGCCTGCCGGGCGCCCGAAGCGGCGTTGAGCGGATAGGAATTGCGGAACGAGACGTCGGAGGCCCGGCATGTGCCGGGCCTCCCTTTTTTCACTCTCCGCGCATCGTTGCCTGGAAGGTCGGCAGGTGCTTCTTCTGCGCATCCAGCATGCGCTCGCGGTAGACGCCGTAGATGACGTCGGTGTCGTGCAGCGTCACGCCGGCAATGGTCGGCGAGGCGAAGACCGGCAGTTCGATGCCGCGCTTGGCGAGCTGCTCGGCGGTGCGCGCGATCAGCTCATGCGCCAGGATCATGGCAAGCACCGTCGATGAGCCCGACACCGGCCGGCTCCAGCCCTCGACCGGCACGATGGCGTCCTCGATCGGCGAACAGGTGTCGATGACGAGGTCGGCGGCATCCGCCAGCCGCTTGCCGGAGGAGTGCGTCGCCGGCTTGTCCAGATTGTTCTTGCTGGTGACCGCGACGACGAAGATGCCGCGCTTCCTGGCATAGAGCGCGGTGTCGATACCGGACGAGTTGCGGCCGCTATGGCCGAAGATTATGATGGAATCACCCTTGTTGAGCGGCTGGTGGTCGAGGAATTTCTCGGCGTATTTTTCCGTCCGCTCCAGCCACAACAGCTCGCGCACGCCGCCGGCGCCGAGCACATTGTGCCACATCACGCGCGGGTCGGTCAGCGGGTTGAAACCGACATAGCTGCCATAGCGCGGAAACACTTCCTGCACCGGCAGCACCGAATGGCCGGAGCCATAGAGATGCACCAGCCCGCCGCCCTCGAGCGAGTCGGCAAAGTGGCTGGCCGCCTGGCCAAAGGCCTCTTCATTGGCTTTCGCAGCCTGGTCGATGAGGGCGGCGAGACGGTGGATGTAGAGATCGGACACGTGGGTACTCCTGTTTGATGTGTCGGTCTGGAATGGATCAGCTTCTTGGGTTCAGCGGCACGCGTCCGGCGCGCAGCGTCGAGCGGATTTCGTAGCGGTCGCCGCGCATGATCGAGACGGTGAATTCGAACGGGCCGCGCTCGTCGGTGGTGATGCGTTCGACGACGAAGGCCGGGCTGCCGACAGCGAGGTCGAGCAGTTCGGCGTCCGCCGCGCCGACCGCGCCGACCCGGTAGTTCTCCCGCGCGGCCACCGGCACGATGCCGTAATGGCGCTCCAGCGCCTCGTAGAGCGAGCCCTGCAGCAGGCCGGCATCGAGGAAGCCCGGCACGCGCACGGCCGACAGCTGCGCCGTCTGGATGCCGATCGGCTCGTTGTTGCCGAGCCGCAGCCTGCGGATGCGCACCACCGGATCGCCCTCTTCGATCTCCAGCGCGCCGGCAGCCGCCGCGTTGGCGGTGGTCAGGCTGCAGTCGAGCAGGCGCGAGCCCGCGACCACGCCCATATTGCCCATCTCCTGGGTAAAGCTGGTCAGCTCGCGCGTGCCGGCGACCAGCGTGGTCGAGCGCACGAACGTGCCGCGGCCATGTTCGCGCCTGAGCAGTCCTGCCTCCTCGAGATTGCGCAAGGCGTGGCGCAGCGTGATGCGGCTGACGCCGAACAGGGCGCACAGCCTGTCCTCCGCCGGGATCTGGTCGCCCGTTGCCCATTCGCCGCTCTTGACGATGGCTCGGATCGCCTCTTCGACCTGGTACCAGAGCGGCTCCGGCCGTCTGCGGTCCGGTTGCTGAAAGCTTGCTTCGCTCATCGCACCTGCCTCCACCCTTGCCCAACGGCGCCGGCCAGCGCCGCGCCGACCAGACTGGCGCAGGGACCGAACTTTCCAGCCTTGACGTCGATGCCGCGCAGATGCGGCGGCAGTTGACGTCGCAGCGCCGCAAGCAGCGGCGGCCGGATCACATCCAGCGCGTCCGCCAAACCACCCGAAATCAGCACCGCTTGCGGATCGAGCAGCGCGACAGCGCCTGCAAACGCGGTGCCGAGCTGTCGCGCCGGCAGTTCAAGCAAGGTGAGTGCAGCCAGCTCGCCGGCCTGGGCAGCGGCGATCAGTTGGCGGCCGTCGGCAAGGCCGATCTGTCCGGCAAGGGCATCGAGCGCCCGGCCCGACGCGACGCGCTCCAGCCAGCCGCTGCGCTCCTCGCCATGATCTTTGACGTCGGCGCAGGCCCAGCCGAACGAGCAGGCGCCGCCATGCGCGCCGGCAACGATGCGGCCATTGGCCAGCACCGCCGAACCGATGCCGGTGCCGATGGCGAGCAGGATCGCATCCGACATGTTTTTCGCACTGCCTTCGACAGCCTCCGCCAGCAGCGCAATCTGTGCGTCATTGCCGAGCGCTACGCGCAATTTGGGAAACAGCGTCTGGATGTCGACGCCGTCGAGGAACGGCAGGTTGGGGATCCAGCGGCAGATTGAGCCCTCGACCAGACCCGGCACCGCGATGCCAAGCGCTGAGACCGGCCCGGCCTCCACGCACAGCGCGTCGATGCGCGCAATGAAGGCATCAAGGGTTGCCGGCGCCGGCTCGCTGCCCCGCGTCTCCAACGCACCGACATCGCCCGTAGATACGCCGGCGCGCAGATTGGTGGCGCCGAGATCGATGGCGAGTACCCGCGTCATCGACCGGACCCTTTGCCGAAGGGGAGCGAGAACAGGCCGCTGCCGGCATTCCACGAATGCGATGCCGCCGCGAAGGCCTGCGCATGGCGCGTGCCACGCAGGCAGCCGCGCAGCCGGTAGAGCGAACTGTAATAGTCGACATAGGGGAAGCTGCTCAGGCCGCGCGCCAGCTCATACTCCATGACCGCGTCGCGCCAGGCCTCGAACCCGTCGCTGACATCGACGAGATGCTCGGGCCGGAAGCCGTCATCGTCCTCCCAGTTCTCGCCGAACAGCAGCAGTTGCGGCGTGTGCGCCGGATGGTCGCTGGCAACGGTCGGCAGTCCGGCGAAGAAGATACCGGTCTTCGTCAAATGCGCGGCGGCGCGATGGTCCTTGTGCCAGCTGCCATGCCAATGGGTGATGACGATCTCGGGTTTCAGCTCGCGAATGATGTCGCCCACTTCGAGCGCCGTCTGATCGTCTGTGGGCAGGAAGCCGTCGCGCAGGCCAAAGCTACGCATGGCGACGCCGAGCCGCTCCGCCGCGCTGCCCGCTTCCTCTTCCTTCTGCACGCAATAATGCGCGGGAACCAGGTACGGATGGCCCTGCTCACCCATGGTCAGATGCAGGAAGGTCACCGTGGCGCCGCGCTTGACGGCAGCGGCCGCCAGCGGCCCGGCCATCACCTCGGCATCGAAGGCGTGTGCGCCGACCACCAGGATGGATTTCGCCGCATAAATCCTGTCTTCGATCATTTCATGCCCCCTCCGGTGCCGACGCCTTCGCGAATCTGCCGCGCCAGCAGACAATACATGATCAGGATGGGCGCCATGGATATCGCCAGCGAGGCGAACACCAGGCCCCAGTCGGTGCGGAACTGGCCGACGAAGACGCTGATCGCCAGCGGCACCGTCTTGTAGCGGTCGTCGAAGATGAAGATCAGCGGGAAGAAGAAATCGTTCCACACCGCGATCGCGGTGAAGATGGCCACGATCGACACCGCCGGCTTGACCATCGGCAGGATGATCTGGAACAGGATGCGGACCTCGCCGGCGCCGTCCATGCGCGCCGCCTCGTCCAACTCGGAGGGCAAGACGCGCATGAAATTGGCGAAGATGAAGACGGCGAAGGGAATGCGGATCGCCGAATAGACCAGGATCAGCCCGGTCAGCGAATCCAGCAGGCCGAGATTGCGCATCAGCGTGAACAGTTCGACCGAGGCCAACCGGATGGGCAGCATGATGCCGGACAGGAACAGGCCGAGCATGATGGCATTCCAGCCAAGCTTGTAGCGGCTGAGCGGATAGGCGGCCATCGCCGAGACGACGATGGTGAGGATGACGGCGCCGCCCGTGACGATCAGGCTGTTGATGAAATTCTGGCCGAGATCGGCGCGCGTCCAGGCGTTGATGAAATTGTCGAAGGCAAAGCTTTGCGGCAGGCCGAGCCTGTTGTCGTAGATCTCGGCCGTGGTCTTGAAACAGGAGACGATGAGGATGTAGAGCGGCAACAGCACGGCCGCCGTCCAAACGACCAGCACCGTCCAGCCGGGCAGCCGCGCCAGCTGCCGAGAGATGGCCGGTCTTTGTGAAATCGCCAGCGCGCTCATAGCTGCACCGTGCGGCGGTCGAAGAAGCGCAGCATCATGAGCGTGCCGATGCTGAGGATCAAAAACAGCACGGTGCCGAGCGCCAAAGCCAGACCGATATCGGTGATGCCGACAGCACCTTCCGCGCCGAAGGCCAGCCGGTAGAAGTACGTCACCAGCGTGTCGGTCGAATAGCTCGGATTGCCCTGCACGCCCTGCATGACATAGACGAGGTCGAACTGGTTGAAGGTGTTGATGAACGACAAAGTCGTCAGCGTGCCCAGCGCCGGCATCAGCAGCGGCAGCGCGATCGAGAACAGCATGCGCGCATTGCCGGCGCCGTCAAGTTTTGCCGCCTCGAAAATCTGGCCGGAAATCTGCCGCAGACCTGCCGTGTAGATCAGCACCGGCAGGCCCATCCAGTTCCAGGCATCGACGGCGATCAGCATGGCGAGCGCGGTGTGGCTGTTGCCGAGCACAGTCAGGCTGCCCTGGTGCAGGCCGAGCCCGTTCAGCGCCCATTCGACGACGCCACCCGGTGCCAAAAGCAACCGCCACAGCGCGCCAATGATGACCGGGCTCAGCACCGCCGGAAAGAAGAACACCGACTGGAAGAAGGCCGCACCCTTGTCGCGCAGGAACAGCAGCCAGGCGAACAACAGGCCGAGGCCATTTTGGAAGACCATGATGCCGAAGAACCAGGCGGTGTTGTGCCACAGCGCGCCGTAGATCCGCGCGCCGCTGGGGAAAACGAACAGCCTTGAGAAATTCGACAGGCCGGCGAACTCGACCATGCGCAGCCCCTTCCAGACGAAGAAGCTGCCCCAGAGCGACATCCCCAGGGGATAGAGGACGAACAGCGCATAGACCGCCAGCGCCGGCAGGATGAACAGCACGGCCATGCGCTGCTGCGTGCGGCGAAGGCTGCTGGTGCGGCGAAGGGTGCTCATGCGCTTTTCTGGTCCGTGAGAGGCCGGCCGCTTTGCGACCGGCCGCGCCTACTGCTTCGGCTTGAACCAGGTGGCGACTGCGGCCTGCATGTCGGCCGCCAGCTTCTCCGGCGCGATGTTGCCTTCGACCATGTCGATGATCTCCGACTGCAGCACCGAAGACGCCGTCGGCGACTGCCAGCGGAAGCCGACCAGCGTCAGATAGGGCGTCGAATTCTTCGCCATCTCCATCATCGAGGCCAGCACTGGATCCTTCACCGTCACATCCGTGCGGGCCGGCGGCCAGCCGAGCTCGTCGGCGAACATCTGCGCGAACTCTGCCGAAGCCATGAAGCCCAGCACCTTGGTCGCGGCTTCCTTGTTCTGGCTCTCGGAGACCAGGCCATAGGAGCCGTCGGAGAAGGCCGAGGTGTAGAGTTTTGCCCCGGCATCGTCGGCGGGGAACGGGAAGATCGAGAATTTCAGCTTCGGGTTCTGCGCCTTGAAGCTGCCGTTCTCGAACGAACCGCCGAGGAACATCGCCGCCTTGCCGCCGATGAACTGCTGCGTGGCGGTGGTGTAGTCGATGCCGGCGAAGCCGTCGGGGAAATACGGCTTCAGCTCGGCGAAGCGCTTCAGCGCCGCGACATAGCGCGGATCCTCGAAGGTCGCCTTGCCGCTCATCATCTCGTCGTAGAATTCAGGACCATAGACGGTCGGGCCGACGACGCCGACGGCGATCTCCAGTTCCCAGGCCGAGCCGTTGGCGCCGCCGGTGGCGATCGGCGTGATGCCGGCCGCCTTCAGCTTCTCGCAGACGGCGGTGAAATCCTTGTAGGTCTTCGGTATCTCGATGCCCTGGGCGGCGAAGATATCCTGGTTGTAGAAGACGCCCATCATCGGCACCGAATAGGGCACGCCATAGAGCTTGCCGTCGCTGCGGCCGCGCGCGCCGCCAAGCGCCGCGTCCTCCATGTTCTTCAGCTCCGGCACGCTGTCGTCCAGCGCGTCGAGATAGCCGGCCTCGACGAAGGGCTGCAATTCGCCATAGGCCTTGAGCTGGGCGATGTCGGGCCCGCGCCCGCCGCGCAGCGCCGTGCTCAGCCGGTTCTGGTAGTCGGCATCGGGCGTGAACTGGATGGCGACCTTGATGCCGGGGTTCTTCGCCTCGAAGGCATCGAAGATGCGGCGCATCGCTGCCTCGTCCTCGGTGCGCCAGCTCCACAGCGTCACCGTGCTGTCGGCGGCTCGCGCCGGCAATGAGGCGAAGACGCCGGCGCAGGCGGCGGCAAGGCCGCCGATCAGGCCAAGTGCTGCGCGCCGGTCAAGTGAAAGCATGCTCATTGCCAGTCTCCCATTGTTCTCTGTCCTTGGCGTCCCGCGGCATTTCCTGCCGTGAGAGAGTCATTGGCTCGGGAAAAGTCATTATAATGACATAGCGGCATTCGCAAGAGGTCTGCTGCGCCTCAGGAATGGCGGCGTTGGCCGCCTCACGACATTGCAGTACCCGCATCCGTTTGTTATCTAACGATAAATATCCACATTCCAGCGCTGCAAAGAAATCTGTGACCGTGCCATGTGAGACTTTTTCGCCAGCAAGCCCTTGCGTCGCCGCGCTAACTTGTCATAACGTCATTGTGAACCGATAGGAGGATGAGGAATGTCGTTTGCCTGGACGTCGAAACTGGCACTGGCCGCAGGCCTCGCCATCCTGCCCACCACCGGCTGGGCGCAATCGGTCAACATCTCCTATCTCACCCACTGGTCGCCGGAGACGGTCGCGCTGCTGGAAGCGGCGGCCAAGGATTATGCCAAGACCAATCCGGATGTCAGCGTCACCGTGCGCGCCGTCCCCTTCGGCGACCTCCTGACCACGCTGCGCTCGCAAGGCGGCGGCGCGGACGGCCCGACGATCGGCGGCATTTACGATCTCTGGTTGCCGGAACTGGCGCGCGACAAGCTGGTCGCGCCCGCTCCCGATGCGGTGGCCAGCGAGGTCAAGGCCGCCTGGCCGGCGGGCATCACCAGCGCCGCCTCGGTAGGCGGCACGCTCTACGGCATCCCCAACGAAATCGACGTCTATGCGCTGAACTACAACAAGGCGCTGTTCAAGCAGGCCGGCATCGCGGCGCCACCCAAGACCTGGGACGAGTTCAAGGATGCGGCCAAGAAGCTGACCAACAAGGATGCGGGACAGCAAGGCTTCGGCATGATCAATTCATGGGCCGCCGGTGTCGTCCACCCCTTCGCCTCGCTGCTGGTCTCCAATGGCGGCGACCTGGTCAAGGACGGCAAGCCGGTGCTCGACAGCCCGCAGGCCGAGGAGACTTTCCAGCTCTATGAAGACCTGATCAAGTCCGGCGCCAGCGTGCCTTCGATGGCGACAGCCGACGCCAACACCACCGGCCCCTTCCTCGACAATTTCGTCTCCGGCAAGACCGGCATGATCATCATGGCCAATTGGTGGGAGAGCGCACTGAAGGCCGGCATGGGCGACAGATTCGCCGACATTGCAACGGCGCCGATTCCCGTCGGCCCGAGCGGCGACAAGCCGCATTCGATCTCCTACTCCTGGATGACCGTGGTCAACGCCAATGCAGGTGCCGCCGAGCAGAAGGCGGCGTGGGACTTCCTCGCCTGGCTGAACAATCCAAAGTCCGGCAAGAACGGCGCTTCCGCGATGTCGGATATCCTGTTGTCGATGGGCATCCTGCCCTCACGCCTCTCCGACATCGAGGCGCACAAAGACAAGCTCGGCTCGGAATTCCTCTCCGGCTATGTCAGCGTGCTCACCGATGCCAAGCCGTTCCCTGTCGTGCCCGGCGGCCAGGAATTCTCGGAATCGCTGCAGCAGACGCTCGAGGCGTTGCAGTATGGCCAGGTCTCGGCCAAGGATGCGCAGGCGACGGCGCAGGCCGACGCCATTTCGATCCTGGAGCGCGCCGCCAAATAATGATTCAGAGGTACCGTGCCTCGGCGGGCATCATGCTGGCGCCCGCCGTGACGCTGATCGGCATCTTCATCCTGTTGCCGATGCTGCTCACCGTCTGGCTGTCGTTCCAGGACTGGTCGACGCAGACGCCGTTTTCCAGCGCCAGCTTCGTCGGCCTCGACAATTTCCGCGAGATTTTCGGGGCCACCTCGATCGGCCGCGACTTCAAGGCCGCGCTCACGAACACAGCCGTCTACACCGCGCTCTCCGTCGTCCTCATCCTGCCTCTGTCGGTGGCCTTCGGCCTGATGGTCTACCAGCAGGATGTGCCCGGCGGCACGGCGCTGCGCACGGTGCTGTTTGCCACCTACATGGTGCCGATGATCGCGGTGGCGCTGGTCTGGTCGAAGCTTTATTCGCCGAGCGAAGGGCCGCTCAACCAGATGCTCGGCCTGATCGGCATGGGACCACAGCCCTTCCTGTCGTCGCCGCGCTCGGCGCTGGTCTCGATCGTCTTCCTCAATGTCTGGCAGCAGGTCGGTTATTTCACCGTGCTGGCCATCGCCGGGCTGACGCAAATCCAAGGCAGCCTCTACGAGGCGGCGAAGCTCGACGGCGCCAACCGCTTCGAGCAGTTCCGCTTCATCACGCTGCCGCTGATGCGGCGCACGCTTCTGTTCAGCGCCGTCATCGCCATTATCAACGCCGTGCAGGTGTTCGAGCCGGTGGCGCTGATCACA
Source organism: Mesorhizobium sp. L103C131B0 (assembly GCF_000502275.1). Lineage (NCBI taxonomy): Bacteria > Pseudomonadati > Pseudomonadota > Alphaproteobacteria > Hyphomicrobiales > Phyllobacteriaceae > Mesorhizobium > Mesorhizobium sp. L103C131B0. Next base: position 659,805 of record NZ_AYXC01000001.1, read on the forward strand.
CAGGGCGGGCCGGCCGGCTCGACCAACGTCCTGACCTACCACATCCGCCGCGTCGGCATCGAGCGCGCACAGGGCGGACTGGGTTCGGCCATGGCGGTCATGCTGATGCTTTCGCTGATCGTCGTCGTCTGCGCGCTGTTTGCCTTCGCCAACCGGAAGAACGACGAATGAGTGCGGAATCGTCGAGCCGGCTGTCGCGCAGACGCCTGTCCGGCCGCAAGGCGCTGCTGGCGACGCTGATGCTGCTGGTCGCCGTCGCCTCGGCCTTCCCGCTGGTGTGGATGGTGCTGTCGAGCCTCAAGACGCCGGCCGAGAGCATGCAGGTGCCGCCGGTGTGGATCCCCCTTACGCCGAGCCTCGACGCCTATGAGAAGGTGTCGGGCGTGGTCAATGTCGGCCGCTCGATGTGGAATTCTCTGGTCATCGCCTCGATCACCACCGCCGGCATCCTGCTGACCAGCATGATGGCCGGCTACGCCTTCGCCAAATACCACTTCCCCGCCAAATCGCTGCTGTTCTCTGTGCTGATCGCCACCATGTTCCTGCCGCCGATCGTGACACTGATCCCGCTCTACCGCCTCGTCGGCTCGATCGGCCTCAACGCCAGCCTCGCCGGCATCATCGTGCCAAACCTCGCCAACGCTTTCGGCATCTTCCTGATGCGCCAGTTCATCTCCGGCGTTCCCGACGAGCTCATCGACGCCGCGCGCATGGACGGCGCCTCGGAGTTCTTGATCCTCTACAAGATCGTCGCTCCCAGCGTCGCCCCCGCAATCGCGGCTCTAGCCCTCTTCGCCTTCGTCTATCACTGGAACAGCTATCTGTGGCCGCTGACCGTGCTGCAGGGCAATGCCGACGCCTATCCGATTGTCATCAGCTTGAGCCGCTTGCTCAGCTACAACAGAGGTGCGGTCAACACCGGCCTGGTGATGGCCGGCGCCACGCTCGCCGTGCTGCCGCCGCTCATCCTGTTCGTCTTCCTGCAGCGCTTCTTCGTCGATTCCATCGTCGGCTCGGCGATCAAGGGATAGCTCGCCTCACCCGAACCTTGCCGCCGTCCAAGCCCCGCCCGCAGCATTCGACTTCACCGCCGCCGCGACAAACTTCACCCCGCGCGCGCCATCGATGACATCGGGCACCTGTGCAGCGCGCGCCGGATCAACCGTCCCGCCCGAACGGTGCGCGCGAACGATATCGGCGGCGTCGCGGTAGAAATTGGCGAAGGCCTCGATATATCCCTCCGGATGCGCCGCCGGCATGCGCGACACGCGCTGGCTCTCAGTGGTCGAGCCATGGCCGCCGCGCACCAGCGTGCGGGTCTCCTCGCCGTAGATGGAGAAGCGCAGTTCTTCCGGCCGGCCGCCCGACCATTCGAGCCCGGCTTTGTCGCCGTAGATGCGCACCGAGAGATCATTGTAGTGGCCGGGCGAGGTCTGGCTGGCCAGGATCGTGCCGCGCGCGCCGCCCGTCCAGCGCACCAGCACATGCGCATTGTCGTCGAGCCGGCGTCCGGGGACGGCGGTGAACAGATCGGCCGACACCGCCTCGGCCTCGCATCCGGAGATGAAGCTCGCCAAATTGAAGGCATGCACGCCGATGTCGGCCAACACCGCCGACTGGCCGGCGCGCGCCGGATCGGTGCGCCATTCCGCCTGCTTCTGGCCCTCGGCATCGATCGGCTTGGTCAGCCAGTCCTGGATGTAGGCGCCATGCACGGAAACGATGCGGCCAAGCGCGCCCGCCGCCACCATCTCGCGCGCCTGGCGGACCATGGCGTAGCCGGTGTTGTTGAGCGTGACGACGAAGCGGCGCTTTTTCGCCTTCGCCAGCGCCACCAGTGCCTCTGCATCGGCCAGCGTGGTCGACAGCGGCTTGTCGCAGATCACGTCGATGCCGGCCTCGAGAAAGGCCGTGGCGATCGGCGCGTGCAGATGGTTGGGCGTGACGATGACCACCGCCTCGATGCCGTCCGGCCGCTCAGCTTCCGCCCTGGCCATGGCGCGGTAGTCGGCATAGCTGCGATCTGGCGCGATGCCGATCTCGGCGGCCGACGCGGCGGCGTTTTCCGGGTCCGACGACAGCGCGCCGGCGACCAGCACGATCTGGTCGTCGAGGCGCATGGCCAGCCGATGCACGGCGCCGATGAAGGCATTGCGGCCGCCGCCGACCATGCCGACCCGCAGCCGCTTGCCGGCTGATCCGTCCGATGTTGCGTAGACCATTTTCAAGCTCCTCCCGGCACACCGCTTTCGAATACGATTTCCAATTTTCATATTGTAAAACGATCGTATCGCGCTAGCCTGAAATCATGAGTGGGGCAAGCAAGGCATCCGGACGGTCCAGCACCGACGAGGCGGCGACGCGCAAGCGCGGACGCTCGCTGGCCGCGCTTGGCTACATCCAGCCGCAGACCTATGAGGAGCTACGCGCGGTGCTGTCGTCGGGCACGGTGCATTTCCCCAAGCGGCTGCGCCAGGTGGCAATCTTCCTGTGGCAGCATCCGAGCGACGTCGCGCTCGGCACCATCGCGCAGGTTGCGGCACAGGCCGGCGTGCAGCCCTCGACGCTGGTGCGCTTTGCCCAGATCTTCGGCTATTCCGGCTTTTCCGATTTCCAGGGCCTGTTCAAGGAGCACATCAAGGGCTCATGGCCGGAAGGGCGCGGCGAACCGCGCACCGAGACCGAGCCCAATCTGCATTTCCTGCACGGCATGGTCGGCGCGTCGCAGGCCTCGCTTGGCCGCATCGAGGCGGGCTTCGATGTCGCGAGTTTCGACAAGATGGTGGCGCTGCTGGCGGCCGCCGAGCTGATCTATGTCATCGGCTCCAAGCGCGCCTTTCCCGTCACCGCCTATCTCTCGCTGACACTGTCGCAGCAGGGCGTGCGCAATGTGCTGGTCGACAATGTCGGCTCCTCCGCACTCGACCAGATCGGCTGCATCGGCGGCCGGGATGCCGTGCTCGCTGTCTCGTTTAGCCCCTACAATTCGATCACGCCCGATCTCGTCGCGGTGGCGCATGAGCGCAAGGCGCGTATCGTCACCGTCACCGACAGCACCTTCAGCCCGCTGATCCCGCTCTCGGACAGCTGGCTGGAAGTGGTGGAATCCGACTTTGCCGGCTTCCGCTCGCTGGCGGCCTCGCTCGCCGTTGGGATGGCGCTGGTCCATGGCGTGGCGGCGCGGCGCGACGAATGAGGCGTCACTGGTCCAATTGACTATCGGGAATTGCCGTTCCATATTTCTCAAAATAGAAACTTTATTCCCGGGAGGAGGAATGGAGATCCGGCTTGGCGGCAAGGTGGCTCTGGTCACCGGGTCGACGCAAGGCATTGGCCGCGCCATTGCCGAGACGCTGGCGCGTTCCGGTGCCGCCGGGCTGTTGGTCACCGGGCGCGAGAGGGCGCGTGGCGAGGCCGTGGCGGCCGAGCTTTCGCAATTGGGCACGCCGACCATCTTCGTCGCCGCCGACCTTGCCGATCCTGACGCCCCCACCCTTCTGGCGCAGGCCTGCATCGAGCGCTTCGGCCGCATCGATGCGCTGGTCAACGCCGCCGGCCTGACCGATCGCGCCTCTTTCCTCGACGCCAGCCTCGACGACTGGGCGTCACTGTTTGCCGTCAATGCGCGCGCGCCGTTCTTCCTGATGCAGGCGGCGATTGCCGACATGAAGCAGCGCGGCCAAGGTGGCGCCATTCTCAACATTCTGTCGATCAATGCCCATTGCGGCTCGCCGGAGCTTGCCGTCTATTCCGCCACCAAGGGCGCGCTGGCGACGCTGACCAGGAACGCCGCCAACGCCCACCGCTTCGACCGCATCCGCGTCAACGGCATCAATGTCGGCTGGACCGACACGCCGGCCGAACGCATCATGCAGGCGGAGACATTGGGCAACGGCCCCGGCTGGCTCGACAAGGCCAATGCCGCGCAGCCTTTCGGGCGGCTGCTGACCCCGAACGACATCGCCAGCCTCGCCGTCTTCCTGCTGTCCGACGCCGCCGGCCCGATGACCGGCGCGGTTGTCGACCAAGAGCAGGCGGTGATCGGGGCGAACCGGTGAGCGCTTCCATCGAAACGCTTGGGCCGGCGCTGCTCGATCGCTTGCCGGCATCGGTGCAGACACCTTCCTATGACCGTACGCTCCTGGCGCCCGGCATGGCGCATCTCGGCGTCGGCGCCTTCCACCGCTGCCATCAGGCCGAATACACCGACGATCTCATCTCGCTGCGCTTCGACCGCTGGGGCATCGTCGGCATCAACATCCGCCCGCCCAGCCTTGCCGACACGCTGGGACGGCAGGGCGGGCTGTACACAAGGCTGATCCGCGAGAACAGCCACATCGAGGCGCGCGTCATCGGCAGCATCGTCCGGGTGGTCGACAGCCAGGAGAGTGCGGCACCGGCGCTCGGCGTGCTGATCTCACCCGATATCGAGTTGGTGACGATGACAGTGACGGAAAAAGGCTATTGCCACGTCCCGTCCAGCGGCGAACTCGACCTTGGCCATCCTGATATCGTCCACGACCTCGCCAACCCCGAGACGCCGCGCAGCGTCCCCGGCCTGTTGGTGCGGGCGCTGGAGCAGCGCAGGGCCACAAATGGGCGGCCGCTGACACTGCTGTCCTGCGACAACATTCCGGCCAATGGCGTTATCCTAGCCAATGTCGTGCAGACCTTCGCCAGGCAGCGCGGCAATGGCTTGGCCGCATGGATCGCAGCCAATTCCGCCTTCCCTTCGTCAATGGTCGACCGCATCGCGCCGGCGGTAACGCAAGATGACCTCGACAGTGTCGAGCAATGGTTCGGCTACCACGATGCCGCCGTCGCTGTCGGTGAGCCGTTCCGGCAGTGGGTGATCGAGGAAAAATTCGCCGGCCGCATGCCGCGCTGGGATCTGGTCGGCGCCACCTTCGTCGACGACGTCACGCCGTTTGAGCATCTCAAGATGCGGGTGCTGAATGGCGCCCAGACGGCACTCGCCACGCTCGGCGTTCTGGCTGGTCTCGAGCACACATCGGATGCCATGGCCGACCCGCTGCTGTCGGACTTCATCAGGCGCATGCTGGTCGAGGAGACTGTGCCGACGCTGATGCCGGTATCCGGCGTCCTGCCGCTTGCCTATGTCGAGCAGAGCCTTGCCCGGCTGAAGAACACCGCGATCCGCCACCGCAACCACCAGGTCGCCACCGACGGTTCGCAGAAGATCGTCCAGCGCCTGCTCAACCCGATCCGCGACCGGCTCGCGATGGGCCAGAGCATCGGCCTGCTGTCGGTGCCGGTCGCCGGCTGGATGGCCTATCTGATCCAGGCCTCGGAACGTTTCGGCAGACGCTGGCCGGTGTCGGATCCCTATGCCGGCAAGGTCGCCGCAATCGCCGACGCGACGGGTCCCGATGCCAGCGCGCTGGTGTCCGCCATCCTTGCCATCGACGGGATATTCGACCCCGGCCTTGCCGCTGACGGGACGTTCCGCGCGGCCGTCACATCGGCGCTGGGCGACCTGCTGTCGGACGATCCGACGGCGGCTGTCCGGCACAGTCTCGAACAAGATGAGGTCGCGAGGTTGAAGCGATCCAAACAATCGGCATTATAGTCGTCGGGTCTAGGGAGGCAGAATGAAACTAGGAGTGCTTACAGCACCGTTTGCGGAGACGCCGCTTGGCGAGGTCGCCGGCTGGGCGCACTCGGCCGGCTTCGAGGCGCTGGAAATCGCCTGCTGGCCGAAGACCTCCGGCGCGACGCGGCGCTATGCCGGCACCAGCCATATCGACGCCGCCTCCACCTCGCCCGCGCAGGCCAAGGAGATCGTCGCTTCGCTGACGGAGAAGAAGCTGACGGTCTCCGGCCTAGGCTACTATCCCAACCCACTGCATCCGGACCCTGCCCATCGCGAGGCCGTCATCGGCCATCTGAAGAAGGTCATCGTGCTGGCCGCCAATATGGGCGTGCCGGTGGTCAACACCTTCTGCGGTGGCGATGCCTCGAAGACCGTCGACGTCAACTGGCAGGACGCGCTGAAAGTCTGGCCCGAGACCGTCGCCTATGCGCGCGGCCACGGGGTAAAACTCGCCTTCGAGAACTGCCCGATGATCTTCAGTTATGACGAGTGGCCAGGCGGGCACAACATCGCCTATTCGCCCTACATCTGGCGGCGCATCCTCGAGGCCTGGGGCGGCGAAGTCGGTATGAATTTCGACCCCTCGCATCTGGTCTGGCAGATGATCGACCAGGCCCGCTTCATCCGGGAATTCGGTCCCTACATGCTGCATGTCCACGCCAAGGATTTGATGATTGATCGTGATGGACTTTTCGAGCGCGGAATCCTTTCGGCCGGGATAGGCTGGCAGGTGCCGCGCATGCCGGGGCTGGGCGATGTCGACTGGAGCGGCTTTTTCTCCGGCCTCTACCGTGCCGGCTATGACGGCTCCGTCATCATCGAACACGAGGACAGGCGCTTTGAAGGCAGCGACGATCAGGTCAAGCGCGGTTTCCTGCTCGCCCGCGACGTGCTGCGTCCGTTCGTCAAATAACGAGGTGAATGACTTGGTCTGATCCTGCCAACGGGTCAGGCCCAGAAACTGAAAAACAACAATGTGGAGGAGTACTGACATGAAGAAAATACTGACCATGGTCCCGCTGCTTGGCGGAGTCGCCTTGCTGGCATCGATGGGCGTGTCGTCGGCCGAAGGCAAATACACGATCGGCATTTCCAACACCGTGCAGGGCAATGGCTGGCGCGAGGAAATGGTCTGCGCCATGAAGGCGCAGGCGCTGGCTTCGGGCGAAGTGACGAAGCTCAACATCGCCCACCGCAACACCGATGCCGCCGGCCAGCTCGAAGACATCCGCAATCTGATCAGCGCCAAGGTCGACGCCATCGTCGTCAACCCCGCTGATCCCGCCGGCATCAAGGCGGGCCTGGAAGAAGCCACCAAGGCCGGCATCGTCGTCGTTGCCGTCGATCAGGCGGTGACCGAACCGTCGGCCTACATCATCTCCAACAACCAGGAACAGTATGCCTATCTCGGCGCCAAATGGCTGTTCCAGCAGATGGGCGGCAAGGGCGAAGTGTTCTACATGCGCGGCGCCGCCGGCGCCTCGGCCGATAGCGATCGCGACAAAGGCTTCAAGAAGGCGCTGGCCGAAAACCCCGGCGTGAAGGTGGCGCAGGAAGTCTTCACCGGCTGGCAGCAGGACCAGGCCAAGCAGCAGATGCTGTCGTTCCTGGCCACCGGCACGCCGTTCAACGGCGTGTGGACGTCGGGCATCGACAACGTCATCGTCGACGCGCTGGTCGAATCGCAGGCGCCGCTGGTACCGGTGGTCGGCGCCGACAATGCCGGCTTCGTCGGCCAGCTGAGCTCGGTGAAAGGTCTCGTCGGTGCAGCCGTGACCAACCCCGGCTCGATCGGCGGCGCGGGCGTGACGCTGGCGCTGCAGATCCTCGACGGCAAGAAGCCGGCGCAGCAGACCGTGCTGGTCGACCCGCAGCTGTGGGACAACGCCACCGACGAAGGCAAGGCCAAGCTGAAGGCAGCCGCCGACCCGTCGCTGAGCCCGGAATGGCCGGTCTCGATCTCGATCCCTGAGTGGACGACGTACACCAAGGAGCAGATCATCGCGTGCAAGGGGCCGGGGGAGTAAGGCTGGGCTTGAATGAATTAGCGAGGACGGCGAACTGCCGTCCTCGCTATACAGACTAGCGCTCTACGGCGCGGTTGCAGCGCTTCGCAACGCGTCGCTCTCCGTGCTGCCGGGCGAGGTCCACGCGCTGATGGGCNGGCTTGAATGAATTAGCGAGGACGGCGAACTGCCGTCCTCGCTATACAGACTAGCGCTCTACGGCGCCCCCCTCTGTCCTGCCGGACATCTCCCCCACAGGTGGGGAGATTGGCTGTCATCTCGGCTTTCGCTAATTTTCTACGTCGCAAGACGAGGGGCGGCCCCGGAACTGCCAATCTCCCCCCTTGTGGGGGAGATGTCCGGCAGGACAGAGGGGGGCGCCGTAGAGCGCCGACATTAGTTTCTGGAACCATCAATTTTGACAACAAACCATTTGACCACCAGCCCCCTCCTCGACGCCACCGGCGTCGCCAAGAACTACGGCGCGGTTGCAGCGCTTCGCAACGCGTCGCTCTCCGTGCTGCCGGGCGAGGTCCACGCGCTGATGGGCNCTACGGCGCGGTTGCAGCGCTTCGCAACGCGTCGCTCTCCGTGCTGCCGGGCGAGGTCCACGCGCTGATGGGCGCCAACGGCGCCGGCAAGTCGACGCTGGTGAAGATCCTGACAGGCGCCATTCCGGCGAACGCCGGCCGCATCCTGATCCGCGGCGAGGCGCGCGACATTCGCTCGCCGGCCGCCGCGCGCCGCGCCGGGCTGCTGCCGGTCTACCAGGAGCCGTCGCTAATCCCCGATCTCGACGTTCTGTCCAATCTCAGGCTCACCGGCACGCCGGTGGAGCCGTTCCGCGCCTGGGTGCGCGAGCTCGGCATCACCGACCTCGATCTGCGCGACACCGCGCGCGACATCCCGCTGGCCGTGCTGCGCGTGCTCGACCTGGCGCGGGCGCTCGCCGTCGAGCCCGACGTGCTGCTGCTTGACGAGATGACGGCGGCACTGCCCGCCAACCTTGCCGAAAAGGTGCTGGAAGTGGTGCGCCGCCAGGGCGATGCCGGCCGCGCCGTGATCTTCATCTCGCACCGCTTCGTCGAAATCTCGGCACTGTGCGACCGCGCCACCGTGCTGCGGGACGGCGAGACCGTCGGCGTCGTCGACATCGTGCCGGGCGTCGAGGAAAAGATCGTCGAGCTGATGCTCGGCACCCGCATCGTCAAAACCCATGTCGCGGCCCGCAGCGCTGCCGAGAAGGCCGCGCCCGCGACCACCCGGCCGCGCATTTCGGTGCGAAACCTGCGCGTCGGCGCCAAGCTCAGCGATGTCTCCTTCGATCTCGCCGACGGCGAAGTCGCCGGCGTCGTCGCGCTCGAAGGCCAGGGCCAGGACGAGTTGTTCGCCGCCCTTGCCGGCTCGATCCGGCCCTCCGGCGGCACGATCGAAGTCGATGGCCAGCCGGTGAAATTCTCGCATCCGATCGACGCCATCCGCGCCGGCATTGCCTATGTGCCGGGCGACCGCTCGGAAGCGCTCGCCATGCAGCGCTCGGTGCGCGAAAACATCGCGCTGCCTTTCAGCGCTGCCTTGCGCAACTGGGGTCCGATCAACATGCGCCGCGAACGCGCGACCGTGCTCAGCGCCATCGAGCGGCTGCAGATCGACACCCGCGCGCAAGGCGAGGTGCAGCGCCTGTCCGGCGGCAACCAGCAGAAGGTGACCATCGCCCGCTGGATCGCGGCGGATGCCCGCACCATCCTGTGCTTCGACCCGACACGCGGCATCGATGTCGGCACCAAGCAGGAGATCTACAAGCTGCTGCGCGAACTCGCCGGCAACGGTAAGTCGGTGCTGTTCTACACCTCGGAACTCGAAGAGGTGCAGCGCGTCTGCGACCGCGTCATCGTCATCTTCGGCGGCCGCCTCGTCGACATTTTTCCGGTCGAGGAGGCCGACGAGCCGGCGCTGATGCGCGCCGCCTACGGCCTGCCGCGCGGCGCCAAGGCCGATATCGGCATATTGGCTGATCCGACCGCGAACACTTCGGCTTCGCCGGAGGCCGCGCCATGAGCCATTTCCTGCGCCGCCAAGGCTGGGTCGTCGGCCTGTTCGCCCTGCTCATCGTCCTGTTCATCGCCACCAGGATCATCCAGCCGGCCTATGGCAGCAATGATTTCGGCTCGCTCGCCCGCGCCGTTCTGCCCTATGCCTTCGCAGTCGCCGCGCAGACGGTGGTCGTCATCGCCGGCGGCATCGACCTGTCGGTCGCCGCCATGATGGCGCTGACCAGCGTCACCGCGGCGTCGATGATGAATGGCGCGAGCGAGGAATACGCGCTGTTCGTGGTGCCCTTCGTGCTCGCCATGGGTTTTGCGCTCGGCGCGCTCAACGGCCTGCTCATCGTCGTCACCCGCGTGCCCGACATTGTCGTCACCCTCGCCATGCTGTTCGTGCTGCAGGGCGCCGCCCTGCTGGTGCTCGACGCGCCGGGCGGCGGCATCGCCGAATGGCTGAAGGCGCTGATCTCCGGCACCGTGCCGATCCCCGGCCTGCCCGACGCCATAGACGCCTGGCTGCCCAAGGCCCTGCTGGTGCTGATCGTCTGCCTCTGCGTCATCTGGATACCGCTCAGGCGCTCGCGCCTGGGCCTCTCCATCTACGCCATCGGCTCGAGCGAACTGGCGGGGTTTCGCTCCGGCGTGCCGGTCAAGCGCACCCGCATCATCGCCTATGCGCTGTCCGGCCTGTTCGCCGCCTTTGGCGGCCTGGCGCTGACCATGAGCACCGGCATCGGCGCCCCCATCCCCGGCCCTTATCTCTTGGCCAGCGTCGCCGCCGTGGTGCTGGGCGGCGTCGCGCTCGGCGGCGGCAAAGGCGGCCTGCTCGGCCCCATCGTCGCCGTCTTCGTGCTGAGGCTGGTGCGCACCGACCTGACGCTGCTCGCCATCGACCCCAATGTCACGGCCATCATCGAGGGGCTGATCATGGTGGCGGTGGTGATGTTCGGGGCGTTTATCACCATGCGGGGGCGGCAATGATGGGTGTGCTGTCGCAGAGAGACGTCGGCGTTCCTTCGCGCCCCCCTCTGTCCTGCCGGACATCTCCCCCACGAGGGGGGAGATCAGCTGTCATCGCCGCTTTCGCCAGCCTTCAACGTTGCAAAAAGGAGCGAGGCGCTGGAGCTGCCAATCTCCCCACAAGTGGGGGAGATGGCCGGCAGGCCAGAGGGGGGCGCCGTAGAGCGCCATCCTCGCAGCACACAACACCAAGAGCCGCCCCATGAGCACCACCGCCATCACCCCGGTCCCCTTCGGCCGCCGCATAAAGCGCTTCATGGCCGATCGCCCGCTCATCCCGCTGATCGTCCTGCTCGCCATCCTGGTTATAATCCTGCAGGTCCTGCGCCCCGGCATCGTCAACGAGCGCTGGATCGCCAACACCATCAAATTCGCCATCCCGCTGGCGATCCTCTCGGGATGCCAGACCATAACCATGCTGACCGGCGGCATCGACCTGTCGGTCGGCACGGTGGCGACGATGAGCGCCTTCATCATGGCCACGCAAGTGGTCAACCAGGATCCGGCGGTGGCGTTCCTCCTGGCGATGATGCCGGCGGTGCTGATCGGCCTCGTCAATGGCATCGGCGTCGGCGTCTTCCGCGTCCACCCGCTGATCATGACGCTGGGCACCAGCCTGATCGGCACCGGCTGCCTGCAGGTCTACCAGCGCACGGTGATCGCGTCGGGCGCAAAAATCCCCGACTTCCTGGCTTGGCTCGGCACCGGCGTGACATGGGGCTTCCCCAACGCGCTGCTTTTGTTCGTGCCGCTCGCCGCCCTCATCGTCTTCACGCTCGCCCGCACCGGCTTCGGCCGCCTGCTCTACGCCGTCGGCGACAATGAGCGCGCGACCCGCCTGTCGGGCGTGCAATACTGGCAGGTCATCACCGCGCTCTATGTCACCTCCAGCGCGCTCGCCGGCATCACCGGCCTGCTCTATATCGGCCTGATCAAGGCGCCGTCGCTGTCGCTCGCCGAACCGCTGGTGCTGCCCTCGGTCGCCGCCGCCGTCATCGGCGGCACCTCCATCTTCGGCGGCCGCGGCGGCTACACCGGCACCATCATCGGCGCCCTGATCCTGACCGTGCTGACGACACTGCTGACCATCCTGCAGATGCCGGAGGGGGCACGGCGGATCTTGTTCGGGCTGATCGTGCTGTTCGTGACGGCGGCATATTTGCGGATTGTGGAGGAGCGGTAGGGGCCGAGGCCAGCGCCAGCCCTCACTCCCTCTCGGCTTCGCCGAGCCCCCTCTACCCCCACGTCCGTGGGGAGAGGAAATGCCAAGCTTTTTGGCGTGGAGGAACCCAAGCTTTTCGAGAGAGAGGGACACCCAAACTTTTGAAGGCCGCGACCTCGGAGATTAGCGTTTCCTCTTCCCCCACGGATGTGGGGGAGAGGTGGCTCGGCGAAGCCGAGACGGAGTGGGGGAGCACCCTATGCGGTTGCCATCGCCCTGGGCGACCTTGCCCACCCAGACGCAACGCCCCTTACTTCAACGAAATCGCCAACCCGCTCAAATCCGCATTCACCTGCAGCCCCACCTGCCGGCCCGTAAGCTCGAGCTGGGCGCCCTTGTCATTGGTCATGACGATCACCTGCGCCCCCTTGCCGAGCGCGCCGCCACCGCCGGCCGCGCCATAAACCCCGGTCGCATCCCGCACCCTGCGGATATGGCGCACGGTGCCCCGGAAATAGGTCTTGGAAACCCCGAAGGCGAAGCCGCCCGAAACGCCGCCGATCGTGATGGGATAGGAGCGGCCATGGAAGGTCAGCGTGCCCTCACCGCCCGAGCCGCCGACGAAGAAGGCTGCCTTGTAGACGGCAAAGCGGATCGTACCGCTATCGGCATGAGCAGCGCTGGCAGCACCGACGGCAACGGTGGCGATGGCCGCGACCGCGAGCGAACGAAAGCTGGACGAGATGGTCATGGTGGGAGCTCCTCAGGATCGCCGCTTGCCCAACCGGCAGGGCTCGTCGGCGTCGTAACCAACTTGAACAGTTTAGGCTGGATTTGGTTCCAGGGAGAGCCCTCGGTGGGTCAAGGCGCAAAGCTGGTGGGGAGAGCGGAGGAGCGCTTCATACAGAGCTGGCAATGCCAATGCCTCGGGGCAAGGGCTATCGCATATGAGCTTTTACGAAGAGGACCGCCACTCTAACTTGCCGGGGCGAGCCAGGGTTTCGCCCGTCCTTCGGACCCTCACAAGGCGGAGGGAACGCTGCCGCACGCCCAGCCCTTTTTTAAGTCGACTTAGACGGTTTTGCGGAAATCAGCGCCAACCTAGTCTCCCTCCCCCTTGTTGGGAGGGGGTAGTGTGCTGAGAGTTCTGCAAATTCGCTGAGAGAGGGCGGTCATGGCAGGCTGGTGATTGTTCACGTCACCTGATTCCCGCGAAGGAACGCCACCATGACCAAGACAGAAGGTAAATCGACCAGCGCTGCCGTCAAAGACATTCTGCTTTCGAACCCGGAGGGGCTGCACGAAGTGATCCGTGCGGTAATGCAGGAGGTTCTCGAGGCCGAGATGGAGGAGGCGCTGGGTGCTTCGAAGGGCGAACGCACGCCTGAGCGCCTTGGGTATCGCTCGGGCTATTACGGCCGTACCCTTGTAACGCGGGTCGGCAAGCTCGAGCTGCGGGTTCCGCAGGACCGGGCCGGGCGCTTCTCCACCGAGCTGTTCGAGCGCTACCAGCGTTCCGAGCGGGCCTTGGTGGCGACNCAGGGCGTGTCGACCCGCAAGGTGAAGGCGATCACGGAAGAACTGTGCGGCCATGCCTTCTCGGCCTCGTCGATCTCGGCCATCAACAAGCGGCTGGACGAGAGCCTCGCTGCCTTTGCCAGGCGCCCCCTTCAAGAGCCGTTTCCTTACCTCATCCTCGATGCGCGCTACGAGAAGGTGCGTGAAGCCGGTGTTGTCATGAGCCAGGCGGTGCTGATCGCGGTCGGTATCGACTGGGACGGAAGGCGCCAGATCCTGGCCGTGGAGATGGCCAATCGCGAGAGCCGCTCGGCCTGGAGGGACTTCCTCGTCGGCCTCAAGGCGCGCGGCCTCAAGGGCGTCGAGTTGGTTGTGTCCGACGATCACGCCGGCCTGGTGGCAGCGATCGGCGAGGTGATCCCCGAAGCCGCCTGGCAACGCTGCTACGTGCACTTCCTCAGGAACGCGCTCGATCATCTGCCGAGGAAGCACGGCGACGACTGCCTGCAGGAATTGCGCTGGCTCTACGACCGGCGCGATCTCGCNCGCGGTCGGTATCGACTGGGACGGAAGGCGCCAGATCCTGGCCGTGGAGATGGCCAATCGCGAGAGCCGCTCGGCTTGGAGGGACTTCCTCGTCGGCCTCAAGGCGCGCGGCCTCAAGGGCGTCGAGTTGGTTGTGTCCGACGATCACGCCGGCCTGGTGGAGCGATCGGCGAGGTGATCCCCGAAGCCGCCTGGCAACGCTGCTACGTGCACTTCTTCAGGAACGCGCTCGATCATCTGCCGAGGAAGCACGGCGACGACTGCCTGCAGGAATTGCGCTGGCTCTACGACCGGCGCGATCTCGCAGAGGCCAGGGCTGATCTTGCCGCATGGCTTGCCAAATGGTCGGCACGCTATCCGCGCCTGACAGGCTGGGCCGAGGATGCCATCGAACAAACCCTGACCTTCTTCAGGCTGCCGAGACA